>NZ_JAAVAU010000009.1 GCF_014803895.1 Lactobacillus sp.
AAAGAGTCTGGGAAAAAACTAGCTTCCTAGACTAAAAAATAAGAGCAAGAATTCTATTTTTAGAAATCTTGCTCTATTTTTGTGTCTTCTTTTTGTTAAAATAGTCCCTTTTAGGACTCTTCTGTTCCAATATTTGCTTAAGTTCATCATCATGAACATCAATCCAACGTCTGTTTCTACTTTCTTTTTGCCTCTTAGGTGTGTTCTGCGCATGCCAAATATGCTCTTCATATGACCAAAAATTGGCTCGACATCTGTTTTTCTCATGCCATAGATGTGTTTGCCTTCCTCGCTTCGAAGAGTTTCTTTTGCTTTTTCTTTAAAATATTGCCAGCTTGGATTGTATTGAACTTGTCGTTGACGACCGCTCTTGGTTTTAGCCAATCGAGTTTGTTCTTCGGTCAGCTGGAATTCGTCTGCTTCGTAAATCTTAAGATCGGATACCAGACCGGTAATTCTGTTTTTACGCTTGCGATATCCTTTGAAATTAAAGCGAACGCCTTGCCAATCAATGTAGTAATCGTCCTTTTCGTTGTAGTACCAGTTGCTTAATTTCTTAGGATCGTTCTTGTACTTGCGTGTCTGTTCTTTCTCATACAAGGTATACGGAATAAAATACTTTTTATCTTCGTACTTGTCTTCCAGCATTGAATAGTTGTACTCGCTACCATATCCAGCATCGGCAATGATATTATCAAATTTATTCAGTAGTTTTCTAGACTTCATTTGTCTCAAGAAGGGTTCAAGAGTTCTAAAATCTGTTGGATTATGGTATAAAGCAAAGTCGATAACATACTGATTGCTAGTAGCTGCTTGAATGTTATAGCCTGGCTTGAGCTGCCCATTTCTCATATGATCTTCTTTCATATGCATAAAGGTTGCGTCATGATCGGTTTTAGAAAAACTATTGCGTTCACCTAAGATCTGTTTGGCCTGCTCATATTTTCTTGCTCGTGGTACGTAATCTTTATTCAGCTTATGTAGATGCTTCTTTAATTTACGTCTTCTCTGTTTTTTAGTTGAGCCACCGGGAATAACTGTGGGTTCAGCTTTTATTTCTTGATCGAGTTGCTCGATTTCTTTATTGACTTCTTTAGCTATCATCGTCATACCTTTACTGGTCATGGCCTCTTCTTCAGTGATAGCTTTAGTCACTTTTTCTTGAACCAAGTCTTCATAAAGCTTGAGAGCATCTAATTGCAGTTTGGCATGATACTTTTCTATAGCTTTCTTCCAAACGAAAGTATACTTGTTGGCATCAGCTTCTATCTTAGTGCCATCGATGAACAAAGAGCCTTCTCTAAGTAGTCCTTCTTCTTGTAAAAGATGAGTAAAGTAGATGAAACTCTTTCTGATCAAGCGATTGGCATGCTCACTAGATCTAAAATTATTGATCGTGTGATAGGAGATGTGTTGACCTTGAGCAATCACCATCATTGGTAGATTTTCTTCTAACATCCTCTCAATCTTTCTACCAGAGAAAACATGTCTGGAGTAAGCAAAGAGCAGAATCTTTAACATCATAGCTGGATGATAGCCTGGTCTACCAGTCTTTGCTTTGTCATCGTCTAATATGACTCCATCAGGTATGGTATCAACGAAATCGCTGATTACTCTGGCTAAATGATTATTAGGAATAGAGAAATCTAAGTTGAGTGTCAAAGTAGTTTGACCTGTGATATAATTTTGATACATGAAATTCCACCTTCTTGTTTTTATTTTGTGGTGATTTAATAATATCAAGGCTGGAAGATAATGTATAGAAAAAATCCGTTAGAACAAACAAGTTCTAACGGATTTTCTATTTTAAGTATCTAGTTTTTTCCCAGACACTTTTGTTTTAATTACTACTACTTGAAGAAGATGAGTCACCGTAAGCACTATTGGTATAAGGAATAGTATCCGAATTTTTATCATAGACAATATAATTCTTAAAGGCATCTGGATCAGACCACTTAATATTTTTTTGTAAACTATTTTGACGAGTTTCTTCGTTATTAAGTTTTTCTTTTTTCAAACCTAAATTAGTTCTGACTAAGTTAGAGATTTTTTGTAATTCTTTAGTGGAAGCAACTTGCATAGAAGCATCCCCAATCCAGGCATCATGACCTTGAATATATCCACTCTTAATATTATTTGCACTACTACGGTAGTGTAAAGCAATACTCATCATGTCATTAAATGTTAAATTAGTTCTTACATATTTTGAGAAAATTTTCAAAATTTTACGATAATTATCGATTGACTTAATATTCATACCCTTTTTAACAATTGCCTGAATAATCTGTCTTTGACGCATTTGACGGCCATAATCACCCTTTGGATCATCTTTACGCATACGTGAATATGCTAGAGCGTGGCGCCCATTCAAATGTTGCATTCCCTTATGGAAATCACACCAGTCATAACTAAAACTAAATGGCACCTTTACATCAACACCACCAAGAGCATCAACTAATTTAGATAAAGCATCCATTTGAACTTCCATAGTATAATCTATCGGTACATTTAACAAACTCTTGACCGTTGCAGCTGATGCCTTACTACCACCTACTTGGTAGGCTGAATTTACCCTAAACATAAAGTATTTCCCACCATTGGAACCATCTCCTTTAACATCAACCAATAAATCTCGCGGAATTGATGTCATAGTGGCAGACTGCTTTTGGGGATTAAGAGTTAGCAAAATCATTGTGTCAGAGTTTCCTTTGTCATGCCGACCTTCTATCCCCTGGTCAACACCTAATAATAGAATAGATACTGGTTTTCTTTGAGAAATCGCAGTTGATGTATTTTGACTCCCCTGATAAGCTTGCTGAGCAGATGACATTGCTGCAAAATACATTCTGGCAAAATAGGCTACTCCAAAACCTACTAATAGAATCACAACCAGACCACATATTCTGGAAAAACCATTATATTTTTTTAGTTTGGCTTCTTCTGCTGCAAAAAAGCCATTACGTTTTAGCTTTTTATTTTTCTTTTTTGATTTTCGTGGATCCATTGTCACTTTTGCCCCTTTTGTTCAATATACTAATTATTAAGAAAAATTTATATTTTCGCAAGGGTCTTCGGGTGCATTATAATTAGTCTTAACACAATTTTAAGGAGGAAATATCATGATTCCAAATAGAAATGAAGTTAATGAAGATCTTACGTGGGATTTAACCCGCATATTCCCTACTGATGAAGCTTGGGAACACGAATATGATAATGTCGCAAATGATATTCAAGATCTTACCCGATTAAAAGGCACCCTCGTTAAATCAGGGAAAAACTTATATGAAGGTGTAAGTGAAATACTTGAAGTAGAACGTCGCCTAGAGAAAACTTATGTTTATGCAACAATGTCCAGTGATGTTGATACAAGTAACAGTCACTATTTAGGTTATGTAGCCAAAGTGCAAAATCTTGCTACTCAAATGAGTGCTGCAGCTGCCTTTGTTGACCCAGAGATTCTAAGTATTTCACCAGAAAAATTAGAACAATTTAAAAAAGATGAACCGCGTCTTGCTGAATATAGCCATCGAATAGATATGATAACTAGTAAACGTCCTCATACTTTAAATGCTGACCAAGAAAAGCTTGTCGCTGATGCCAGTGATGCTATGGGCGTATCGGCTAATACTTTTAATGTTTTAACTAATTCAGATATGGAATACGGTTTTACTCAAGATGAAAATGGCGAAATGGTTCAACTCTCTGATGGACTTTTCTCTCTTTTAATTCAATCACAAGATCGTAATGTCAGAGAAAATGCTTTTCATACCTTATACGACTCTTATGCACAATTTGAAAACACTTTAGCATCAACTCTTGCCGGAGAAGTTAAAGCTCATAATTACAATGCCCGCGTTCATAAATATGACTCAGCACGAGCAGCCGCATTAAGTGCTAATGGCGTCCCCACTATTGTATACGATACTTTAATTAAACAAGTTAATAAACATCTTGATCTCCTTCATCGTTATGTTGATTTACGTAAAAAAATTCTTGGTCTTCAAGATCTGCAAATGTTTGATATGTATGTACCATTGACTGGTAAGCCTTCACTTTCTTGCAATTTTGAACAAGCTAAAGCAGAAGCCAAAAAAGCTCTAGCTCCACTTGGACAAGATTACTTGAAACATGTTGACTATATCTTCAATAATCGAGTAATCGATGTTGTTGAATCAAAAGGTAAAGTGACAGGCGCTTACTCTGGCGGAAGCTATGACACTGATCCATATGAACTTCTCAACTGGCAAGACGATGTTGATAATCTTTACACTCTTGTTCACGAAACTGGCCATTCAGTTCATTCCTGGTATACTCGAAATACTCAACCATATGTTTATGGTAATTACCCAATCTTTGTAGCAGAAATTGCCTCCACTACTAATGAAAATATTTTAACTGAATATTTCCTAGACCATATTACTGATCCTAAGACCCGGGCATTTATTTTAAATCACTACCTTGATTCGTTTAAAGGAACTTTATTCCGTCAAACGCAATTTGCTGAATTTGAACAGTTTATCCATGAAGCCGATGCTCAAGGGCAGCCACTTACTGCAGAGATTTTAGATACCTTCTATGGTAAGTTAAATCAACGTTACTACGGTGATAGCGTTGAACCTGGTGGTGATATTGATATGGAATGGTCTCGCATCCCTCACTTTTACTACAATTTCTATGTATATCAATATGCAACCGGCTTTGCCGCAGCAACTGCTCTTTCTAATAATATTGTCCATGGCACAGATGCCCAAAAAGAGGCTTACATTGAATTTTTAAAGGCAGGCTCATCAGACTACCCAGTTGAAATTATGAAGCGGGCTGGCGTTGATATGACAAAACCAGATTATTTAGAAAACGCATTTACTACCTTTGAAAAACGTTTAAATGAATTTGAAAGCTTAATTGGCAAGTTTTAAGTATAAAAAAACGTATTCTTAAGTGAATACGTTTTTTCTTTTTACAACATTTTAGTAAGAAACCCTACTGCATATAAAAATACACAAGCAACTACTAAGTATAAGCTTCCCCATTTAACAGTTTCCTTTAAAATTGCGCCTTCATATCCTTCTTTATTAATTGCGCCTGTTGCAACGGCAATATTTTGTGGAGAAAGCATCCCAGCAGTAGCACCAGTCATATTAGAGGCGACAATCCAATACTGATTTACTCCTAAAGTTTGAGCTGCTGACAATTGTAAATTACCAAACAATACATTAGCTGATGTAGCAGAACCTGTTAAGAAAGTCCCTAAAGCACCAATTAATGGAGCAATTAATGGATATACCGGCCCCATCAAAGCTACTAAAGCTACGGCTAGTGCCTCAGTCATTCCTGCATAAACCATAACCTTAGCCAGACCAACAATTGCACACACAGTTACTGTTGTCTTTCCCACTCCTCGGATAGTTTGTCCAAGGATATGAACCATTTCTTTTAAAGTGAGTCCTTGAATTCCTCCACCAATAAAACCAGCAAGTAAAATCAACGTACCTGGTGAGGAAAGCCAATTAATTGGTACATTATTAGGATTCTTACCAGTATAGATAGTTAAATTAGTAGTCACACTCGATAAAAAATTACTAATTGGTGGACATAGAGACGAGGCAAGCAAGACAAATACAAACACTAAAATAAATGGAGAGCATGCTTTAATCATTTCGCTCACACTTGGCATTGACTTAGTTTCTTCATGTCCCTTTTGCTTAATTTTTGTTAACCAAACAGTTACTGCAATTGAAACAATTGAACCAACTAAGGCAGGTAACTCAGCTCCGGTAAACTTAGCCACAATTACTTGAATAATTGCCATCGATAATCCAGACATCAAAGTAATGAGACCAATTCCCTTTACTGCTTTGATACTCTTCCCAGTCAAAATAACCAAAATAAATGGTACTAAGACTACTAAAACTACCAATTGTAAAGTAACCATATAAGCCAATGGAGTTGAATTTAAGTTAGTCACCTCACCTAATGTTAAAGTTGGCAATCCTATTGCACCAAATGCTGTAGCAGTACTATTTGAAACTAAACAAATAACAGATGCCTGAATTGGATCAAGACCAAGCGCGATTAAAATTCCCGCACAAATCGCTACTGCTGTCCCAAAACCAGCAATTGATTCCAAGAAACCTCCAAAGCCCCAAGCAATAATTAACACTAAGATTCTTTTATCAGTTGTAATCGACGATAGCATATGCTCAATCGTATTCATACTCCCAGATGCAGTTGTAATTTCATACGCAAATAAAGCTGCTACAATTACGAACATGATAGGCCAAATACCCATCACAATACCCTCTAAAGCACCAGTCAGGGCATTGACAACCGACATCTTAAAACTAACTATTGCTAAAATAACAGTCAATAATAAACCAATTGTACATGCACGCGCTGCTGGCATTCTCACAATTCCCAGGGAAATAATCAACCAAAGAATTGGAATCAGCGCAATGCCAAATTTAAGCCACATTTTTCTCTGCTCCCTCAAAATAAAGTCATATATTTATTTTATCGTTTTTTTAATAAATAATAAAATTATTACCTAGGAAATAGACATAAAAATACCGCTAGTTTCCTAGCGGTAAAATCTATTTTCTAATACGATGAACAAAGTAAGCTGTTAAATAAATCACTACTTCAATCATTGAAATAAAAAATGTGACTGGCAAATTAGTATAATAGCCGATGACTAAACCGGCCCACACACCAACAAGAGCAATCCCAACTGACCAGCCAAGCATTGCAGGCACTGTACGCCCTAAGTACCGCGCAGTAGAAGCTGGTAAAGTAAGTAAAATAAATACTAATAAAGATCCTACAACTTGCGAACCAATTGCTACAGCCATTGCCAAAGTAAGTAAGAAGATTACCGAAATCAATCCAGTATTCATATGGTGACTCACCGCACCAATATGATCAAAGGAGTCATAATTTAATCCTTTTAAAACAGAAAAAATTAAAACTAAAACAATAAGTGATAAAATCACCATTTGAATAACGCCTTGGCGATCTACTCCAATGATACTACCAAACAAGATACTGGTAGCATAACGACTATTCTCACCAGAAATTGCCAAAAATAAAACACCTAATCCAATAAATAAGGCAGAAATTGATGAAATGGCAGATTCTTTTTGATCAGTACGCAAGGAAAGTCCACCTACTCCGAGTGAACCCAGTAGTGTAAAAAGAAGCATTCCCCATAATGGCTGCCACCCTAAAAATGCTGCAAATGCACCACCGGCAAAACCGATTTCTGATAAAGTATGAGCCAAAAAACTGTAGCTACGTGCTACAACGTACACTCCAACCACACCACAGGTAATCGCAATAAATGTACTAGCTAAAAAAGCATATCGCATAAAATCATAAGCGAACATTAACTCTCCACCTCTCCAGATAAATCATCAATCTTACCGCCAATTAAAGTCTTATCTTCAAATAGCAAGTAGTCTTTCATATATTTACGTGCTAAAGGAATATCATGAGTTGTAAATAAAACAGTCATATGGTGCTTTTCATTCAAGTGATCAATTAATTCCATTAATTCTACTTTAGCCATGGGGTCTAAACTAGCAGTTGCTTCATCCAAAATAATAAAATCAGGTTGATCAATTAATGCTTGAGCCAAGTAAGCCCTTTGTTTTTGACCTCCAGAAGCTTCCCCCATTCTTGTATTTTGAATTTCAGTTAAATTAGTTTCTTTTAAAATATGATTAACTCTTTCTTTTACCTTAGAAGTTTTAAATAAAGGTGTGTTTAATTCAACAAAGGCTCGAATTGAAAGAGGGTAATCATCATCGATATTTCTAAATTGAGGAACATATCCAATTTTAGTTCCAGAGGCAAAGTTAATCTTTCCACTAGTAGGTTGCAACATTCCCATGAGAATTCTAATAATTGTAGTTTTACCAGTCCCATTAGCTCCTAATAGAGCTGTAGTTGATCCCTTTTCTAAAGAGAAATTTACATCAGAGAAAATAGTTTTATCTTCAAAACGCATAGATAAATCTTTAACAGTTAATATATCAGACATTTTGCACATCCTTTCTTACTTTTTGTTAACGGGCAAGTATATCACTTAATTGCTCAGTAGGTCAATAATTTTCTTTTGTACACTTGAATCTTCACTAGAACCAATAATCTCATGAGCTGCTCTTTTTGCTTCAGGAAGAGCCGTCGACATTGCAAAACTTTGCCCCGCATATTTAAGCATCCCAACATCATTACCGCTATCGCCAAAAGTAACCATTTCACCAGGTTTAATTCCAAGTTTTTGACCTAAATGCTGTAGGCCTAGAGCTTTATTTATTCTAGGAGCTGCCATATCAATTGTATCTTCAGAACCAGAAACAAAACCAATATAGGGATATTTTTCACGTAATTGTGTAAGCACCTGTTGCATATCTTCTTTACCAGTTACCATGCTCACCTTAAAAATACGATCATTTATCTCATCAAAACTGTCAACTACTTTTAACTTCTTGAAGTATTTTTTATTTTCTTCAAACCATTCTGGTCCATCTTTTTTTAATAAATATGCACTATTTAAACCACAAACTGCAGTTGGATAATCATATTCTTTAACAATTTTAAGCATTGTATGGTAAAGCTCATCATCTAAATCGTCAATTCTTAAAATTTGACGTCCACGAGCTACTAAGGCACCATTTTCAGCCACAAAATACATTTGATCATGTGTATCGGGAAAACGCGAAAAAATATTTTCATATTGATTACCACTGGCAATCACAAATTTAATATTATTTTTTTGCATTAATTCAAAAGCCTTGGCAAATAATTTTTTATTATATGTTTTATCATCTTTAAGCCAAGTCCCATCCATGTCAGTAGCAATTAATTTAATCATAATGTCCCTCCAGCACTACTTATCTTACCATACTAAAAAAGTACTACTTTTAACAGTAGTACTTTTAGACATAATTTTAATTTTACATTATTCGTTAGGGTCTTCGCTAACAGGTTTCTTCCAGAAACTCATAATTAAACCAGCAACGATAGAACCAACAATAGTTGCTACAAAGTAAAGCAAGATATGGTTGGAAAGTGGGGATACCCAAAGACCACCGTGAGGTGCAGGAACTTGAATATGCCATAAACCAACTAACAGACCACCTACAGCTGAACCAATGATACATGATGGAATTACACGACCTGGATCTGCTGTGGCAAATGGAATAGCACCTTCAGTAATGAATGAGAAACCTAAAACCCAGTTAGCAACACCAGCACGTCTTTCTTCCATTGTGTATTTGTTCTTGAAGAAAGTAGTACCAATAGCAGTTGCAAATGGAGGAATCATACCACCAACCATAACAGCAGCCATCATAACTTGAGCAGTAGCTGAATGAGGATCATTAGCAAATGCACCTGATGCAAAGACATAAGCTGCCTTGTTGAAAGGTCCACCCATATCAATTGACATCATACCAGCTAAAATCATAGTTAAGACTACAAGGTTACCAGTACCCATACTGTTCAAGAAGTGAGTAACAGCAAGATTGATAGTACTAAAGATTGGGTTGATAATGAAGTACATAATCAAAGCAATCAAAAGTAGTCCTAAAATTGGGTATAGAAGCATTGGCTTCATACCTTCAATAGATCTAGGAAGCTTTGCAAATAACTTCTTAAGACCAACCATCAAGTAACCAGCAATGAAACCAGCAGCAATACCACCTAAGAAACCAGCTGGAGAAGTTGCATGGCTCTGAACGTTAACTTGCAAACCATTAGTTCCGTTAACAATTGCGGCCATATAACCACCAACAAAACCAGGCATCAAAGCAGGTAAATCACCAATTGATTCAGCAATATAAGCTGATAAAACTGGAACCATGAAGGCAAAAGCTAAATTACCAGCAGAGTTTAAGAAAATAAATGCAGGATTCTTACTACCACCAGCCATGTAGTTTTCTACGATGAAGGAGATGGCCATTAAGATACCACCACCAATAACGAATGGAAGCATGTGGCTGATACCGCTCATTAAATTCTTGTAGATAGATGCCCAAACACCTTGTTTTTCTTTATCGGCATCATCAGAAGATGAAGCTGCAGCATCTGCGTGGTAAATAGGTGCTTTATCTTCTAAAATATCTTCAATTAATTCTTTTGGCTTGTTGATACCATCAACAACTGGCTTCATAACTAATTCTTTACCATCAAAACGTGGCATATCAACTTTTTTGTCAGAAGCGATGATAACACCCTTAGCACGCTTAATTTCTTCTGGAGTTAACTTATCCTTAACACCTTCAGAACCATTAGTTTCTATACGTACATCAACACCAAGCTGCTTACCAGCTTTAATTAAAGCTTCTTGTGCCATGTAAGTGTGGGCAATACCATTGATACATGCAGTAACCCCAACAATTAATGGTTTTTGTTCACTTGCAGGTTGACTAGCAGCCTTAGCAGCTTCAGCCTTTCTCTTTTCTGCATCAGCCTTATCTTGAGCATCCTTTTCTGCTTCGGCCTTCTTGAAGATATCAATAACTTCTTCTGGCTTAGTAGCTGCCTTTAATGCTGCTACAACATCTGGATTAATGAGTAAACTTGATAACTTAGCTAAAGCTTGTAAGTGAGTGTTATCAGCACCATCTGGAGCAGTAATCATAAAGAATAAGTGAACTGGTTGACCATCTAATGAATTGTAATCAATTCCCTTAGGACTTTTGGCAAATAAAACTGCAGCACGATTAATGTATTTATTTCTTGCGTGTGGCATAGCAATTCCATCACCAATACCAGTAGTAGATTCATTTTCACGTGCCCAGATAGATNTAATGAATTCTTCTTCATTATTGACTACGCCTTGAGCAACTTCAAGATTAGCCATTTCTTTGATGGCATCTTCTTTATTAGTTGCCTTAAGGTCCATAATCATTAAATCAGGACTTAAGAGATCTTCAATCTTCATAAGTTTTCCTTTCTATATTTAAAAATTTAATTATTTAACTTCTTCAACCTTAATGTCAGGTAAAACTGCTTCAATTTGGCTCTTAACCGCAATATCTTCAGTAAAAGCAGTCGCACCACCACATGCAGAACCAACCTTTAATGCTTCAACAACATCCTTAGTCTTGTAGTAAGTACCTACGAAACCAGCAATCATTGAGTCACCGGCACCTACAGAGTTAACTGCGATACCCTTAGCAGCACTTGCGTGGTAAACGTGGTCCTTAGTTACTAAGTAAGCACCATCCCCAGCCATAGAAATCATGACATTTTGTGCACCCATATCTAATAACTTCTTAGCTGCTTCAAGCATTTCATTAGTATTAGTAAAACTAGTATGGAACAAGTCAGCTAATTCATGATGGTTAGGCTTAATCACTAAAGGTTTATATTCCAAAGTATCAAGTAAAGCTTTACCAGTAGTATCTACTACAAATTCTGCCCCAGCTTCTTTTATTGTTGGCAATAATTGTTTATAAAAATCAGTTGGCAAACTTGGAGCTAAACTACCACTTAAAACAACAATATCTCCTTCTTTAAGGTCATCCAAACGAGCCTTAAATGCGGCAATTTCTTGCTTATCAATGTTAGGACCAGCTGCGTTAATTTCAGTTTCCTTTTGTGCGTGAATCTTAACATTTACACGAGTATCATCACTGATAGTAACAAAGTCACTAACAATATTCTTCACGTTTAATTGGCGAATAAGTTCCTTACCAGTAAATCCACCAACAAATCCCCATGCAGTATTATTAACTGCTAATTGGTTCAAAATTTGTGAAACATTGATTCCTTTACCACCAGCTAAAAATTGAGTATCTTCTGAACGATTAACTTCACCATCATTAACTCGTGGTAGTTGCATTACATAATCCAAAGCCGGATTAACCGTAACTGTATAAATCATTATTTAGCCTCCTCAAGCTTGATATTTTTTGGTAAAAATTCTTTTTTACTTTTGTCTAATTGATTGGTGATGAGCGTTACTTCATCAACATTTGCAAAGCTAGCAAAATTAGCAACGCCGATTTTGGAGTCATCCATCAAAACAAATGCTTGTTTAGCTTGTTTAACACCAGCTTGCTTTATTGCAGCTTCACCAGGATCTGGGGTTGTAAATTTTCCATCCTGTGATAAGCCATTAGCACCAATAAACGCAGTTGAAAAATTCATCCCGTCCATCTCCTGTAAAGTTGTACTTCCCACAATTGCGTGAGTTTCAAACTTGGCTTCTCCGCCGACTAATCTTGTCGGGATGTGAGCCTCAATACATGCTAAAGCAATATCAATGCCATTAGTCACAACATAAATATTTTTAATTTTTTTCAAAAAAGGAACCATTTCATAAATTGTAGTTCCTGCATCTAGAAAAATATGTTCTCCAGGATGAACATGTTGTTTAACTGTATACTCAACAATCTCACGTTTTTTATCAACATTAAGATTAAAACGCACACCTTGTTCAACATCACGTGAATAGTCCTGCAATGACCTAGCACCGCCATGTACACGAACAATAACTCCACGCTTCTCTAGATCAATCAAATCTCTACGAATTGTTGATTCTGACGAATTAGTCAATTTACATAATTCTATTACACGACAAAAATCATTGTCATTAATATAGGCTGTTATTACCCGTTGACGTTCTTCAGTCAGCATAGCTTTTCACCACCTCAATAACTATGATAAACGCTTACATCATCAAAATCAATACTTTTTAGTCATTTTTCTTCAAAAATAATCATTTTTAGTCATTATTTTTAATAACCAGCCCTAATACAAAAAAAGTCCCTAAGTACTTACACTTAGAGACCTTGTTATTATTTATACATATACTTAGCAGTTGCTTCTTTAGGATCCATTCCATTTCTAATTTTCAAAGCCAACTCAATTGAAACATCCGCAATAATCGATTGTGGATCAATGACATTATATGGATGATCTGGAGCCTTTTCTTGCGCTAAAGATAATTCTGTACACCCAAGCAAGATAACATTACAACCATATTCATCATGCATCGTTTTTAAAATCTTATGATAAAGATCATGATCAACGATACCTTTTTCCTTGATATTATCGTAAATTAATTTGTTAACCATTGGTTGGATTTCAGGGCCACCAAGTTCAGCCTTTTTACCAACACGCTCTAATTCATCGGCATATAAATGATCATAAATTGATCCTTCAGTTGCAATCAAACCAATTTTTTCTTCTTTAGGATAATTTTCAATAAAATTATGTACTGCAATTCGCATCATATGTAAGAAAGGAATGTCAGTTAAAGCTGCTAAATCATCATAAAAGTAATGTGCTGTATTGCATGGCATCAACATAAAATCCGGCTCTAACTTAGCCTGACCTAAAACATCATCTTTTAAATCATAGAAAAAGTTAGGCTTAGAATGATCTTTAATAAATGCTGTTCGATCTGGAACTTGGGCATCATTAACCAAAATATAATTCAAATAATCTTGATCTTTAGTAATTTTCACACGATGATTAATTAAACGCACATAACTTTCAGTGGCAATAGTTCCCATACCACCAATAATTGAGAAAAAGTGCTTCATATTTTTACCTAACTAATCTTTCTTATCTTTATTATTTTTTTCGAGCTCGTGAATGACACTTTCTGCAACACGGATATCAGTAGGATATGGAGTATCAATACCACGAATTTTTTGGTATGGATCTGCTCCCTTACCACAAATCAAAACAATATCATTTTTACCAGCCATTGCAATTGCATCATGAATTGCCTTTTCACGGTCTAATTCAATTGTGACATCAACTTTTTCATGATCAATTCCAGCATCTATTTCTTGCGCAATATCCATTGGATCCTCAAATCCGGGATCATCAGTAGTTAAAAATGCTTTATCTGCGTAAGCCGATAAACTTTCACTAAAACCAGGACGACGAGATACACCCTTATCGCCAGGAGCACCGACAACTACAATAATTTTAGGATCATTAAATTCTTTACGCATGAAGCCCATTAAAGCCATCATAGATGCCTTATTATGTGCATAGTCAACAACAACCGTACCATGTTCCTTTGAAGGTAACGTCTCCATACGACCAGGAATAGTAACGTGGCGTACACCTTTGGCAATATCTTTGTAACTTTCACCAGCAAGACCCGCACCAATAATAGCTGCAGTTCCGTTGATTTCATTAAAGTCACCAATCATTTGTAAAGTATATTCACCAGCAATTGGTAACTTTTTAGCTTTTTCAGTAGCACAATACAACTTAAATTTAGTTTCTGCCATATCGGTTTCTACAGATTCAAAGCGGAAATCAATCGGTGCCTTTAAATTAGGATTTTCAAAGTCATTTCTGGCAAACAAGTAGATACTATCAGGTTGAGTTGTCGTAGTTGCTGCGGCATATACTTCATCAAAGTGATCAGTCATTGCGTTGATAATACATTTACGTGAATTTACCATTAATTGCAATTTACAATGTAGGTAATCCGCAAAGTTAGGGTGTTCATTTGGCCCAATATGATCTGGAGAAATATTTAAGAAAAATCCCAAATCATAAGTCAAACCAAATACACGATTCTTCTTATAAGCTTGGCTGGATACCTCCATGACCAAATGTGTCATTCCGTTATCAACAGCTGTGCGCATATCACGGAATAAGTCTAAGGATTCTGGTGTAGTTAAACTAGATTTAAAACTATCTTCTGGTCGCGGACCTACTACATCATTAACCGAAGAAATCAAGGCAGTACGACCACCATTAACTTGATCAAGCATTCCCTTTAAAAAGTATGCTGAAGTAGTCTTACCCTTAGTACCAGTGAAGGCCACAACATACAAGTCATCTTGCGGAAAACCAAAGAAGGCAGCAGATAACAAGGCCATTGCTTTAGAAACATCGCGCACAATTAAAGCGTGCATTCCCTTTCCTTCTGGTGTTGGCTGCTCTGCTACATAACAAATGGCTCCATTATCCTTAGCCATTGAGAGATACGTTGGTCTAAAACCAGCTCCCTTACAAAAGAATAATGTATTAGTTTTTATATCACGTGAATCATATGAAATATAATCCATCTTAGTAGGAACAGTATCTTGTACAGCACTTGATTTTAACAAGTGGTGTTCCTTCAAAATTAATATACAAGTATTTAAAGAAATGCTAGATTCGCTCATTGTTTCTCCCCAAATTTAAATCAATTCAGCCTAATTATAGCACATCATTTCACTACTTTGTTTGAGGTATTGCTCAAGGGTAAGCGAATGATAAAACTAGTCAACTCTGGCGTTGATTCACATCTAATTGTTCCGTTATGTAATTCCACAATACTTTGAGTAATAGCTAATCCCAACCCAGTTCCACCTGTTTTAACATTACGAGATGATTCCACACGATAGAATCTTTCAAAAATCTTCTTAAGCGATTCTTTTGGAATAGGTTCACCATCATTTTCAACTCTCAATTCGACCGTATTATTATTTACTTTATTAGCAATTAAAGCAATTTTCTTAGCTCCATGACCATACTTTAAGGCATTTGAAATCAAATTATTAAACATCCGCACGATCATTTTTGCATCCGCATCAATCACCAAATCTTTTGGTCGGCAAGCTGTTTCTAGCTTAATATCTTTCTTTTCAGCTTCCAATTCAAAACCAGCCGCAATTTGTTCTAACATTGAATTTACATGTAACGGCGCAATACTCAACTTATTATTAGTTGATTTTAATTTAGTATATTCAAATAAATCATCTGCCAACGACTTCATCTGAAGTGCTTTAAAGTAGGCAATATCAACATATTTTTTACTGTCTTCAGTGTTAGGTTTACCATTTTTTAAGAGCCCTAGATAACCAATTATGGATGTCAGCGGGGTTCTAATATCATGAGAAACATTCGTAATTAAATCATCTTTTGATTTTTCAATCTGACGTTCTTCTTCCATCGCACTTACTGTAGAATCAACTAACGCATTAATAGATTCTACTACCTTTTGCAAATCAGGTCTTACCGCAAAAGTAATTCGATGTTCAAAATGGCCATTGGCAATATAATGCAATTCATGAATGACATGATTCAACTGCATTTGATGATATCGTCTCATCAAGCGCCAATAAATAATAATGGCATCCCCAATTAACATAAAAATAACAAATAGTCTTTGCCAAGACCAGAGATGATAACCACCTCCAAAAGTAATATTCTTTTTTAAAAAGAAGATACCATTTTCTAGACGTGGATTATTCAACACTGCTAAATTAATCAAAATTACAACTGATAAATTTAACAATAAAAGTAAAATGACTGTTACAACGCCTTCACCAAAAAGTTCACTTTTTTCTCGCGTAGTTAGCTTTACTTTTTCTTTTCTCATCATAAAAAATTATGCTTCTACTTTATAGCCAACGCCCCAAACAGTTTGAATAACTTCCTCACCATTAGTTGCCTTTTGGATCTTATCACGCAAGTGAGAAACATGTACCATAACTGTTTTAGCAGAAACAACAGATTCTTGTTGCCATACTCGCTCAAAAATTTCTTCCGCACTAAAAACACGGTTAGGATGACTAGATAACATATATAAAATTCCAAATTCTAAAGCAGTTAATTGAATTGGTGTACCATCAATTGTCTTAACTTCATGCGAATCTTTGTTAATAACTAATGGGCCAACTTCTAAAATATCTGGCTTGTCATCTTTAACTTCTTTTTGACTACGACGCAATAAAGAACGAACGCGAGCCATTACCTCAAGTGGGTTAAATGGCTTAACGACGTAATCATCAGCACCAGTGATCAAACCTTGAATCTTATCCATATCGCTAGTCTTAGCCGATACTACCAAAATAGGAATTTCAGAATCCTTTCTAACTTCTTTGATTACTTCAATCCCTGTCATTTGTGGCATCATAATATCTAAAATCATGCAGGCAATATCTGGGGTAGTAGAAAGTTTAGTTAAAGCTTCTTTACCACTATAAGCGGCAACAGGTTCATAACCTTCATTTTTTAGATAGATACTTAATAATTCAACAATTTCTTTATCGTCATCGACAACTAAGATTTTCATAAAAAATATATTCCTCTCTAATTTGGGTTAACTCATTATTACTATTGTACTCAATATGGCTGAAATAGCTTGCAATAACACTGTTTTTAACAAAAAAATTAATAAATTTTTTTATATTTTAAATCATTCAGACAAAAAAAGCGCCTTAAGGCGCTTTTTAATTTATTATTGTAATTCTTTCTTACCAGTATAAAGTTGGTAATAGTAACCCTTTTGCTTAAGCAATTCTTCATGGTTACCACGTTCAATAATATGACCATGATCAAGAACTAAAATTAAATCAGAGTTAACAATAGTTGAAAGTCGGTGGGCAATAACAAAACTAGTTCGGCCCGCAAGTAAATTATCCATCCCAGCTTGAACCATTTTTTCAGTACGAGTATCAATACTTGAAGTAGCCTCATCCAAAATCATTACTGGTTCATCAGCAATCATTGCCCGGGCAATACTTAGCAATTGCTTTTGACCTTGTGACAAATCACCACCATCACCATCAATTACAGTATTGTAACCGTCGTCTAATTCATGAATAAATTCATCTGCATGGGCTAAACGAGCAGCTTGATAAACATCATCATCACTAGCATTTGGCTTACCAAAACGAATATTATCCATAATCGTTCCAGAGAAGAGGTGCGTTTCCTGAAGGACGATAGAAAGTGAGTGACGTAAGTCGTCCTTATGGATATTTTCAATCGGTACACCGTCATAAGTAATTTTACCTGATTCAATTTCATAGAACCGATTCAACATATTTGAAATGGTAGTCTTACCAGCACCAGTTTCACCAACCAAAGCAACTTTCATACCAGGCTTAGCATCAATATTAATATCATGCAAAATTTGATGTCCGGGAACATAAGAAAAGTTTACGTGGTCAAAAACAATATGACCCTTAATTGGAACTTTTTTAATGCTTCCATCTTTTTCAGGGACATCCCAGAACCAAGAATTTTCAACATTCTTATTTTCAGACATGATAACATCACCGTTATCAATTTCTGAAGGTTCGTCAGTTAATTCAAAGATTCGGTTAGCACCAGCTAAAGCCAACACAATTGAGTTCAATTGTTGAGAAATTTGAGAAATTGGTTGTGTAAAAGACTTAGATAATTGCAAGAATGAAGCAATTGCACCTAAAGTTAGTGGAGCCCAACCATTAATTGCAGCTGCACCACCAAGGAAGGCAATTAATACGTAAAGTAAGTTACCCATATTACCCATAATTGGGAACAAGACAGTTGCATAAGTATTAGCTTTACCAGATGCAATACGCAACTCTTCATTAAAGTCATCAAAACCATCTTTGGCTGCTTGCTCATGTGAGAAAACCTTAATAACCTTTAAACCATTAAGCATTTCTTCATCATAACCATTAATTTGGCCAAGCTTTTTCTGCTGAACTTTAAAGTAAAAGCTAGACTTAACAGTTAAAAAACGTACTATTCCAATTGAAAGAGCGAATACTATCAATGAAAAAACAGTAAGCTGCCAACTTAACGTAAACATTGCCACAATAACAAAAGACAAACTCAAGAAAGAGTTTAAGAATTGTGGAATGGATTGAGAAATCATTTGCATTAAGGTATCAATATCATTAGTATAACGACTCATGATATCTCCATAGTTATTTTGGTCAAAATAAGCAACAGGAAGTGATTCCATATGTGCAAACATATGATTTCTAACATTAAATTGAACTTTTTGGGCTAAAACAGCCATTAAGACAGTAAACAAATAGCTAGCTAAAGCACCAATAGCAAAGATGCCACCCATTACTAAGATTGCATCCAACAATGGTGTAAAGTCAGGATTACTTTGCTTAGTCAAAGGAGTGATATATTGGTCAATCAATCGTTCAATGAACAATGAACCATAAACAGTTGCTCCTGCGCTAAGAATAATGCTGACCATTGAAACGATAAACATCACTGGACTAGTTTTGTAAACAAGTTTTAACAAACGGCCCAAAGTTCTTTTATGGTTAATTTTTGGTTTAGAATTTGTTGTAGCTTGATCCAAGTTTATCACTTCCCTTCTTCTTGGAAAGTAGCAATTGAACGGTACAATTCGTTACTCTTCATTAATTCATCATGGGTACCAATATCTTCGATCTTACCATGATTCATTACAATAATTCGATCTGCATCCTTAATAGAAACAATTCTTTGAGAAATAATAATCTTAGTAGTTTTAGGCATGTCTTTACGTAAAGCTTCACGAATTTCACGCTCAGTAGTGGTATCAACAGCCGAAGTTGAGTCATCTAAAATTAAAATCTTAGGATTTTTCAAAAGTGCACGAGCAATGGTCAAACGTTGTTTTTGACCACCAGATACGTTATTACCACCTTGTTCAACCATTGTGTCATAACCATCTGGCAATTCTCTAATAAAGCCATCGGCATGTGCGACCTTAGCTGCTTGAACAACTTCTTCATCAGATGCATCCTCATTACCCCATAAAAGGTTTTCTTTAATGGTACCTGAGAACAAAACATTATTTTGTAAAACAACTGCAACTTTATCACGTAACGCCTTTAAGTCATAAGATTTAACATTATGGCCAGCTACTCGTACAGCTCCACTAGTCGCATCATAAAGTCGTGGAATCATTGATACAAGAGTGGACTTAGATGAACCAGTCTCACCGATAATACCAATTGTTTCACCAGGCGCAATGTGTAAATTAATATCATCCAAAGCTGGGTGCTTTTCATCAGAATCGTATTTAAAAGTAACATGATCAAAGACAATATCACCATTAGTTACATCATATAATGGCTTTCTTGGGTCTTCGATAGTTGGCTTTTCATTAAGTACATCCGCAATTCTGTTACCACTAGCTTGAGAAATAACTAATTGAGTAACAATCATTGCTAAAATATTCAAACTGAATAAAACAGAATTTGAATATGAGAACATTGAAACCAATTGACCAGTTTGTAAACTACCACCAACAATTTCTTTAGCACCAAACCAAGAAATTAGAAGCATAGATAAATCTAAAACCCCGATCATAATTGGAGAATTCAATGACATAATTTTTTGAGCGGTTGAGAAAAGCTTATAAATAACGCCCGATGCATTTTCAGCTTTTTCAATTTGCGATTCTTCACGAACATAAGTTTTAACTTCGCGAATACCACGCACATTTTCACGAACAACTTGGTTTAACTTATCATATCCCTTAAAAATTTTAGGGAAATATGGGTAAGCATTTCTAACAATTAAGAAAAGTGCAATAACTAAGATTGGTCCTAAAATAACGAAAATCAAAGCTAATTTCGGACTAACGATAAACGACATTACTATTGAAACAATCAACATTAATGGCGCACGAACTGCAACTCTAATTAACATTTGGTAAGCATTTTGAATATTAGTTACATCAGTAGTTAACCGTGTTACCAAACTGGCACTTGAAAATTTATCAATATTTTCAAATGAGAAATCTTGGATATGGTAAAACATATCCTTACGAAGGTTAGCTGCAAAACCAGCAGCTGCATGTGCAGAAACATAACTAGCACCTGCACCTAATATTAAAGAAACAATCGTAAGAACAAGTAAAATAAGACCCCACTTTGTAATATAGGCCATATTTCCTTTCATAATACCATTGTCAATCAATAGACCTACTAGATACGGAATAAACATTTCAATAAATACTTCTCCCGCAACCAGTAGTGGTGAAATCAATGACAATGTTTTATATTGTCGAATTGATTTTTTCAAGGTCTTGATCAAATTATTTTCCCTCCCTTTCTTATCATAAAAATGAATAAAAATAAAAAGACGCAAAGCGTCTAATTATTATACTACATTTATTTTAATCCTTATAAGTGAAATAAGCTAATTAATCACGACTTCGATTTTGAGCGCGTTGTTTTAATGGATCAACTACATGATACTTTTGTTTAAAGAAACGGCGACCAACGAAAGCAATAACAGCCAATACAATTTCTACCCACGGATTAATTACAGGGTTAAATGGTTTAAAGGCTGGTAAGCTAGTTAGAGTAATCCATAAGAAAATGACAATTAAGACAATTGCAGCAATTCCAATCATTTTCCACATTGGAGGACGTTCACTTTTATCACGGGCAAGTAAGTTATTGTAGTAAGCCATCAATACACCAAATAAAATAGCTACAGAAAGCAAAGTTACAATACCCATCTCTCCACTTTGAGTGGCCTTATTTTTAGGCATAAATAATTGAACTACTCCGAACATACCTAAGAAGAAAGTTAAATATAAGAGCAAGTTATCTACTACTTGCATCCAAAACTTAGTTTTAATTGGTTTAGCTTTAGGATGGGCTAATTCTTTAGCTTTCTCTGTAGGTGATTTTTTATACAGAGTACTTGCTGGTATTCCCTTATATTGAGCAATAACTATTTCAGGCAAAATTGAGTCAATAGCTGGTTCTACTTGATCCATTGCTACATTTTCACTATTTAACATTGCTTTTTCTAAACGAAAAACATAATCAGAATTTTTGTTGCTTAACTTTTTACGAAGTTCCTTAGGATTAGTATTTTTGATGGTTTCTTCTGTTTGTGCAAACTTATTTTTCTTTTGTAAGCTTGCTTGTTGTTCATCAACTTTAGCTGCATTTTTATCTTCAGCAGTTAAATTTTCCTTTGTTTCATTTTTATTTTGATCTTTTGGATCCATTCGAAGCTCCTAAACATTAAATCTAAATTCAATAATATCACCATCTTGAACGACATAATCCTTACCTTCAAGACGGAGTTTTCCAGCTTCTTTAACTTTTTGCAATGTTTCTAATTCGTTTAAATCATTAAATGAAACAACTTCAGCACGAATAAATCCTCGTTCAAAGTCAGAGTGAATAACACCAGCAACTTGAGGAGCCTTCATTCCTTCGTGGAAAGTCCAGGCACGAGTTTCAGGACCACCTGCAGTAAAGAAAGTTCTTAAGCCAAGAATATGGTAAGCAGCTTTAATCAAACGGTCAAGTCCAGATTCTTCTACGCCTTCCATTTCTAAAAATTCTTTTCTTTCATCTTCATCCATTGATGCAATTTCTTCTTCAGTTGCTGCAGAAATTCCTAATGCTTCTGCATTTTCACTTTCAGCATGCTTTTTAACGATTTGATAGTACTTATCACTTTCCGGATCAGCCATGGAACTTTCAGCAATATTAGCTACATAAATAACTGGCTTAGAAGTAAGTAAAAATAAACCTTTAACAATTTTCTTTTCATCATCATTAAAGTCGATTGAACGCGCTGCCTTACCTTCTTCAAGAACTGGCTTCAATTTATTCAATACCGCCATTTCAGCCTTTGCTTCCTTATCGCCTTGTTGGGCAATCTTTTGTACCTTGCCAATTCGACGGTTAACTGCATCTAAATCTGCAATCGCTAATTCCAAATTAATTGTATTAATATCTTCTTCTGGATCAACTTTACCAGTTACAGAAGTTATATTGTCATCATCAAATGCACGTACTACATGAACAATTGCGTCAGTTTGACGAATATTTTCCAAGAACTTGTTACCAAGACCTTCACCTTTTGAAGCACCTTTTACCAATCCAGCAATATCAGTAAATTCAAAAGTAGTATGAACAATCTTTTTAGCAGGAATTAATTCTTGAATTCTAGCTAAACGTTCATCAGGAACTTCAACCATACCAACGTTTGGTTCAATGGTAGCAAATGGATAATTAGCCATTTCAGCTCCAGCTTTAGTGATTGCGTTAAACAAAGTAGATTTACCAACATTTGGTAACCCAACAATACCAGCAGTTAATGCCATTATAATTTTCTCCTTTTTTATCTTTTAACTTAATTTATCAAAATGGGGTATAGCAATATCTTCTTTAGGTACATAATATTCAAATTTAGTATTCACCGGATCATTTGCTGTGTGCAAGACCTTCTTGAGTCTTTTATTAAAATCTGCACGAGTCATCATAATCATCCGACCACATCCCATGCATTTGATTCGAATATCTGCACCCATTCGCAAGATTTCCCATTTATTTTCACCACATGCATGAGGTTTCTTCATTTGGACTATATCCGCTAAATGAAACATGAAAAATCCCTCCAATCAAATATTACTTATCTAAATCTACACCTAATAAATCTAAAATACGATTTAATTCATCAGTCGAGCCAAAATTAATTGCTAGATGACCCTTACCCTTTTTATTTTCAGTAATGTTAACGGCGGTGCCAAATTTATTAGCTAATTCTGACTCACTTGCTCTAATAAAAGCAGACTTCTTAACTGTTTTCGGCTTACTATCTTGGGATTTTTCATTCATCCGATTGACCAAAGATTCAAGCTTACGAACAGTTATCCCATCCTTAACTACCTTTTTCGCTAATTTATCAATACCATCTTTATTTTTTAAACTTAACAGTGTTCGAGCTTGTCCCATAGATAGTTCTCCATGCTGAAGCAATCTCTTAGTCTTTTGTGGTAAAGTCAACAAGCGTAAATAGTTAGCAATATAGGGACGAGATTTCCCTAAACGCTTTGAAACTTCCTCTTGAGTTAAACCTAAATTTTTCTGAAGAGTTTCATAAGCCTGCGCTTCTTCAAGAGGTGTCAAATCTTCTCTTTGTAAGTTTTCTAATATCGCCACTTCCATCATTTGCGCTTCATCAAATTGACGGATAATTGCAGGGATAGTAGTCTTACCAGCTAACTTAGATGCTCGAAAACGGCGTTCACCCGCTATAATTTCATAGCCATTGATTGATTTTCTAATGATAATTGGTTGAAAGACCCCATTTTCTACAATAGATTCAGAAAGTTCTTTCAAACTTTTATCATCAAAAGTTTTACGCGGTTGATAAGGATTAGGACGAATATCTTCTAAAGAAATTTCTTTAACTTCTTCAGCTTCTTGAACTTGCGGACTTTCTTCAAATAAAGCTTCAAGTCCACGTCCTAAACCTTTTTTCTTTGGTTCATTAGAATTTTTTGTCATGAGCTGTCAGTACCTCTTTTGCTAGTTCGTCATAAACTTTAGCTCCCCGTGATTTAGGAGCATATTCAGTAATTGGCTTACCATAACTTGGAGCTTCAGCCAGTTTAGTAATTCTTGGAATAATTGTCTTATAAACTTTTTTACTAAAATAAGACTGCACTTCTCTTACCACTTCTGCTCCAAGATTAGTACGAGCATCAAGCATCGTCAAAAGTACACCTTCAACATCTAAATCTTTATTAAAGTGCTTTTGAACTAATCTAATCGTATTAAGTAATTGACTCAATCCTTCCATAGCATAGTATTCACTTTGCACAGGAATCAAAATAGAATCTGATGCAGTAAAAGCATTAATCGACAGTTGTCCTAAAGAAGGTGGACAATCAATTAAAATAAAATCATAGTCTTGTCCTACTTCATCAATTCCTTGTTTTAAGCGCGTTTCACGCGCCATTAATGAAGTTAATTCCATCTCCGCACCAGCCAATTGAATGGTTGCTGGAACAACATCTAATCCTTCAGTTGAAGTATGGTGAATTGTTTCAGAAATTGGTACTTCATCAATTAAAACATTATAAATATCTTGATCTACCGAAGATTTCTCCACTCCTAAACCAGAAGTAGCATTTCCTTGCGGATCAATATCTACAAGTAATACTTTATAACCATGTTGCGCAATACTTGCACCAAGATTGATAGTTGTGGTTGTTTTACCCACCCCACCTTTTTGGTTGGCAACAGAAATAATTTGAACCATTATTGCCCTACTTTCTAAGCATTTCAATGGTAATCTTATACGAATCTTGCTCTTTATCTTCAGTATATTTTACGTCCATACCTGAATCCTTAGCCATCTTAATTGCTTTTTTAATGGTGTTAATCTGAACTTTAAAGTCTTTAGTTGGCTTAGTATTAACTATAACTTTTTCTTTCTTAACAACTTTTTTTACTGGCTCCTTAGCGTCATCTTTTGATGCCAGATAACCATCAATATCCTTGACCATTTCTTCAGTCTTTTTAACATTAAGACCGTCATCAATTATAATTTTAGCCGCACGTTCTTGTTCGTCAGCTGGCAAGGTTAACAAAGCACGACCATGACGCTGGGTAAGGCTACCATCAATTAAAAATTGTTGTACTTTATCATTCAACTTCAAAAGTCGAATCTTATTAGCAATATAAGATTGGCTTTTACCTACTTGTTTAGCTAATTCAGTTTGAGTTAAATTATTAGTTTCCATTAATTTAACATATGCCTCAGCTTCATCAATTGGGTTAAGATCTTCTCTTTGTAAGTTTTCAATAACTGCTAAAGAAGCAACTTTTTCATCGTCCATTTCTTCAACAATAGCCGAAATTTTATCCCATCCCAGTGATTTAGCTGCACGATAACGACGTTCACCTGCTATAATTTCATATTCGGCATCATCACCATGATGTTCTCGCAAAATAATTGGTTGAAGTAAGCCTTGTTCTTGCAAGGTTTGCGCTAATTCATCAATAGATTCTTCACTAAAAGTATGCCGAGGTTGATACGGATTAGGAACAATTTTATCTAACTCGATTTCTTGAATTTGTTTATATTTAGGAACAGTATTTTTTCTACCAAAGAATAATCCCATGATTTTCCTCCAATATTAAAGTGGTTTACGATTAGGAGTGCCAGCTTGACGTGGATACTTTTTAGGAGTTGATGCAATCTTTTTGATAACAATCAAAGTTCGTTCATCATCACTATCAGGCAAAGTTAATTCTTCAACTCGCTCTACTTTGCCACCTAATGTTTTAAGTGCCTGAGTAGCATCTTTAAGTTCATCTTGAGCTTTAGGCCCCTTAAGAGCAACCATATATCCACCCGTCTTAACAAAAGGTAAACAATATTCGCTCAATACACTCATTCTGGCAACAGCTCGAGCAGTGGTTAAGTCAAACTTTTCCCGTAACTTCTTATCTTGTCCAGCATCTTCAGCACGAGCATGTACCAAAGTTACATTATTCAAATCTAACTTAGTAATCAAGTTTTCCAAGAACTTAAGTCTCTTTCCCAAAGAGTCAATAATCGTAATCTTTAACTCTGGTTGTAAAATCTTCATTGGTAATGAAGGGAAACCAGCTCCGGCACCTACATCACAAAGCGTTTTATCTCCTTTAAATAAGTCACCAAAGACTAATAACGGAGTTACACTATCATAAAAATGCTTAGCATAAACTTCATCTTTATCAGTAATTCGAGTCAAGTTGACTTTCTCATTAACTGCTACCAATTCTTGATAATATATTTCAAATTGTTGTTTTTGTTTTTCGCTCAATTCATAACCATAATGAGCTAAATTTTCTGCAAAAATTTCTGGATTCATAATTCACCTGTGAAACCTGTTTCACACTACATAATTTACCGCAAATATTAGCTTACGACAATATATTTTATCGATAACTTAACGTACTTAATTATGTAGTATTTTTTAAGAATCGTCAAAATTCTCTAGTGACTTTTATCTTTTTTAGCTAAAATTATTTTCTAAGATTATAATTAATGCCAAAGGAAGGTTAAAACAGATGATAATTACTATCTTAGTTATACTTTATTTAGGCTATGAAACTTATTCTGGCTACAAAGCAGGATTTGCCCAAAGAATTATCAATATGATTTTTTCAGCTCTAGTTTTTGCAGCAGCTATTTTAGGTCAAAATCCTTTTGGTAATTTGTTATATGAACAATTTTCTGGTCAAGTAATTCCAACTTCCGGTAATGTACCACTTGAATTAATGGGCTATCGCTTTTTTGCATTTTTTATTATTTGGTTTATTGGAAAAAATATAGTTAAAATTTTCAAAAATTGGTTACCTAAACGTGATCCAAACAAAAATAGCTTTGGCACCTTACTTGACAGTGTACTTGGTGCATTAGTTTCTTTTATTGCGTCATATTTTGTGGTATATGTAGTACTTTCTATGTGTTCTATTTTTCAAAATCAATGGTTTATTCAACAAACCGTGGATGCACCATTTTTAAGATGGATTATCTATAGCACTCCAGGTCTTTCTAATGGGGTCTTTAAGACAATTTTTGGGATCAGTCGAACTGTCGGATAAATTACATAAAACCATAAAAAAGGCTTGCTTTTAGGAGCAAGTCTTTTTTATACACCAACGCGTTCAATTTTTTCATCATCATAAACAAAGATTGCACCATAACGCCCTCTTTGTTTGTCTCGCCATCCTTCAATTGGATGACCTGCAAAAAATAATCGTTTACATTCAAGCTCAGCTTGAACTGAATCTCTAGTAAACAAAGTTACCCCTGCAACATGAGTTCGTACGGGATAGCCAGTTTTGGGATCGATAATGTGATGATATTTTTTACCATCAATTTCTAAAAAGCGTTCATAGGTACCCGAAGTTACTGCCGAACATTCGTCAACTGTGGCAGTCGTTAAGTTTACGCCACGTTTTTGACGTGGATCTTGAATGCCTAAAATCCACTTACCATTGGCTCTTTTAGGAGAAGAATTTACAAATAAAACATTTCCTCCTAAATTAATAATACCTGCACGAACATCATAAGCACGCCATAAATCACGAATTCTATCCGCAATATACCCTTTAGCAATTCCGCCAAGGTCTAATTCCATCCCTTTTTTGGTAAGAAAAACGCTTTGATCCGCGTCATTTAACACTACATCAGCAGGATCAATTAACTTCATCTTAGACTTAATTTCTTTATCAGTAGGAATATGTGCTCCATTAAATCCAATCTGCCAAGCTTTTACAACAGGGCCAATCAAAGCGTTAAAGCCATAATTTTTTTTGCTTTCTTCAACAGCTAACTTAATTAACTTATAAGTACTACTAGAAACAGTTATTGGATATTGACCCGCTGCATGATTTATTGACATTACTTCTGAGTGGTCTCGATTAACTGTTAAACGATCCTCATAACCAGCAATTAAGGCAAAACTTTCATTTAAAATCTTTTCGTTTTCATCACCGAAAATTTGTAAAGTGATAACTGTTCCTAATCCTTTACCAACTTTACTAATTGATCTTTGAGAAAAATTTTCTTTCATTTTTATTTTTCCAAATATAAGTCACGTAAACGTCTCTTTAACGCGTCATCTACACCTAATGCTTCCTTGAGATAATTATCAATTGAACCATAATTTTCTTCCATTAAAATCAAGGCCGTATCCAAATATTCATTAGCCACGCTCCCCAATGAACGGACAGCCGCACGTAAGATATAGTTACCGCCCTCTTTAACAATTTTTTTATCCATATGAGCGCGGTAGTCATCAAGCATATAATTAGAATAAAGATAATCTTGACGAATCGTCTCCATATCAACACCTAAAATATATAAAATAAAAACTGTAGCTAAACCAGTGCGATCTTTTCCTTCAGAACAGTGGAAAATCGTTGCTCCTGATTCATTATTTGCTAAAGCTTCTAAAACTTGATGATAAGCATGTTGTGCATGTTCAGACATTGTTGACTTAGTATACTGGTGACACATTGTTTTAAATCCAGCATATTCATCTTTATCATAGGTTGCACGCAAGTGAGCTAAACGCTTATCAACACCTGACTTATTATCATCATGTATAGCAATATTAAAGTGTTTAGAACCAGGAATCCGAGTATCTGGCCATTTTTTAATTTCACTTTCAGTACGTAAATCAATTACTTGATTAACACCATAATTTTCCAGATATTTAACATCACTTTCTGGCAAATTATACATCTTACCTGTTCTAATTAAGTGATGCATTTTAACTTTACGACCATCTAAACCAACATATCCTCCCAAATCACGTGGGTTTGGGACTCCCTGTAATGGTAAAACATATGGTTTCCCCATTATAACCTCCTAAAATACCAAATATTCTTTATCGGTATTTTAGACTATTTTTATTATTTTTTAAATATACAACACTTTTCTCCCAAAAATAAAAAGGCCTAATTAGGAGGCCCCTTCATTAAATACGTTTAATAAATTTTATGAAGTTTTCGAATGCAGTATCTAATGCTTCAATATCAGCTGAATCAGTTAATTCTCCAGTTTCTTTATTAAATTTATCAGCTACATGACTGATCAAAACTTCATTCCCCGGAAGAAGATTAGAACATACATCTGGTGAAAGTAAAATCTCACGCATATCTTCTTGAGCACGAGCTGCTCCCTGAATACCATAAGATGCACCAATCACCATTGAAGGCTTCATTCTAAAAACATCCCCATTACCTGGAGCATGCTTTCCCGTCCACTCCATTGCATTCTTGAGAGAGGAAGGTATGCCATGATCATATTCAGGAGTTGAGAAAATTACACCATCAGCTTCACGAATTTTTTCTCTAAAATCAACTACAGTTCTATCAACCTTAGCTTCTTTTTTAAATCTTGGTAACTGCGCAATTTCATAAACTTCAATTTCAGCTTGATCAGCATAACGTTTAGCCATAAATTGTTGTACTAAACGATTAAATGAAAAGTCGGCATTAGTACCAACAATTGCAAGTAATTTCATTATTTTTCTTCCTCCTTTACTTTTTTATAGCCAGTAACTACATGATAAAAATCATCAAATTCAGTAAAGAAGTAGTCTAAAAACTTCACAGTCCCTTCAGGTAAGTTACCATCTTGATCAAATTGCTGATGAGCATTACCCATCATAAATTCATCATTATTAAAGACAATTGCTCCCACTCCCGGGGAAGCTAAGACATTTTTTAAACGTACCTGTGCTCTAGAAGATCCTTGAGGTTGGTCAGAAGCACCAATTACCATTAATGGCTTTCCCTTAAATGGGTGTTCAGCGGAAGATAGCCATTCAATCGCACTTTTTAGTGAAGATGGAACAGAGTGTTGCGTTTCTGGAGTGGCCATGATTATCGCATCCGCATCTGTAATTTGCTTTGCCATCTTTTTCACACTATCCGGTTCTTGCATCCCTTCTTTAAAAAGAGGCAAATCAGCTACTTCAGCAGTTTCGAATTCATACTTATCACTAAAATGTTTTTCGATAAATTCAACTAATTGTCGTTGCTTTGAATTATCTGAATTACTACCAACTATAGCAAGAAATTTCATATTCTCTAATCTCGCTTTCTATAAAAATAAAAGGTATTTTCATACCTTTTATTACTTATTTCTCTGACTTAATCTTTAAACGATCATTAGAAATCGCATCATGAAGTTGAGATTTCAAAACAGTAATCATTTGATCTTGAGATAAATTAGACATTTGGTTTATTTGTAAGGCCGCGATTCCTGTTGCAGAAATCCAATTAGAAACAATGATATGGCGTAAGTGTTCATCGTCCAATCCTTCATTACCAAATTGTTCTTTAAATTTCATTAGACCTAGTTCCATTAAAGTATTGGAAATCATATCTGTACCAAATTTACTATCCACAAACATTGCTCTAAAAAGACCAATGTGATCTTTAGCAAAGTAAATATATGAAAGATCTAAGTCAATCAAAGGCTCCCCAGTAAAACTTTGTTGAAGTGTCTTAGATTTTAACTCATTAGAAATTTTTTCTAGAACTTGATTATGTAAATCATTCATATTTTCAAATTCTAGATATATTGGTTGAGTTGAACAATGAACTGCCTTAGCAATATTTCTAGCAGTTAAACTTTCCATACCACTGCGAATAGCAAGCTTATAAGCTGCATCTAATATCTTTTTCTTATCAATTTCCTTTTTTCTAGCCACTCTACTATCCCTCGCAAATCAATAAAATTTTATTATAAAATTGATCTTTTAACTCACCGGCTATGATAGCAATTTGTTAGCTATATAACCTGTGTTCTTTTTGTATTATACACCAATTAAATAACATATTTTTATTTTAACGCGATTTTCCGAAAAAAATATTATTTCAATTAATTTTCTTCAAAAAATTTACCATACTGTTCGTCTACCATCTCAAGCATTTGTTCCTTAGTAATGCCCTGACTAGCAGCAAATGAGAAAAAAGCTGCTGATAAAATATAACCTTTTTCTCTCTCATCAGTTAAATTATCTGAAAAATTTAAATTTAAACTTCCATCGTTATAATTTAAATCAATAGTTATTCTTTTATTTTCATTAGACTCTGCCATCTTTTTGCACCTCTTCTATTTTTTAATTATAATTTAAAGTAGCAATTTTATTATATAAGATTTTTTCTAAATGTTAACGGAAAAGAGGAACTTTATGCTTAATAAACCGGGACGTTCATCTTGTACTTCAATTTTAATTGGTAAAAAAGCTAGCATAGATGGTAGTGTCATCATTGGTCGTAATGAAGATGCGAAAACAGCATGGCCTAAGCATTTGGCTTTCAACCAACACCAAATTAAAGAAAACAATATTTTTAAATCTAAAGATAATAAGTTTTCTATCAAATTACCTGCAGAAAGTTTAGCCTATTCATCTACTCCTGAATGGACCGATAAATATGGTGTCTTTGAAGAAGATGGCATCAATGAATATCACGTTGCAATGTCTGCAACTGAAAGTGCCTATGCTAACGACCGTGTTCAAGCTATTGATCCTTTCAATGAAGAAACAGGTATCTTAGAAGAAGCGATGGTTACTGTCGTTTTGCCATATATTAAAACAGCACGTGAAGGTGTTGAACGCTTAGGTAAAATCGTTGAAGAACATGGAGCTGCTGAAGCGAATGGAATTCTATTCGCTGATAAGGACGAAGCTTGGTATATGGAAATTGGATCAGGTCATCACTATGTTGCTCAACGTATCCCAGACGATAGCTATGCTGTTGTTGCTAACCAATTAGCAATTCAAGAAGTTGATTTTAATGATGACAAGAATTTTATCACATCCCTTGACTTACAACTATTTGTCTATAATAATCATCTTTGGCCCCAAGACAAAATTTTTAACTTCCGCATGATTTTTGGAACTCATGACGACAGCGATTTAGCTTATAACACCCCACGCGTTTGGTCTGGTCAAAAATTACTTACACCATCTCTTGAACAAGATCCCGAAAGTTTTGAGATTTCTTTCCTACAAAAACCGGACCATCCAATTTCTATCCAAGATGCACAACGCGTACTTAGTGATCACCATAACGGTACTCAATATGACTTAACAAATGCCAAAAATAAGGGACAAGCAACGTTCCGTCCTATTGCTGTTGCCACTACTCAAGAATCTCACTTACTTCAACTACGTGACGAAGATATGGTGCACTGGCTAGCAATGGGAATTGCCGCTCAAAGTGTTTATATTCCATTCTACCCCCAAGGTACTAAAGTTCCAGCCATGTTTAAATACGGTAAAGAAACTTATACTAGCAACTCTGCGTATTGGGTATTTAAACAAGCAAGTGTCTTAGTTGATCGAAATTGGAGCAAATATGCAAAACCATTGAGTAATACTCAAAAAGAGACAAATTTTGCTTTAAACAGAATCCGTTATGAATACGATTGTAAATTAGCCAGAGAAACTGACCAAAGCAAGAAAATTGAATTAGTAAATGAAGCTAATAAAAAATTGGCTGATGTTGCAGTTAAGAATTACCAAAAGTTAATTGCAAAATTGATTACTGACCAAACTGCTGATTCACCATTAAGCTTTACAATGGATCCCAATCTTTAATTACACAAAAAAGGTAGCTCAATAGGCTACCTTTTTTAGTCTGTTTATTTTTTCTTTATTAGCTTGCCATCCAGCATCTCATAAATATGATCAGCATATTTTTCCAATCGCATGTCATGTGTTACCAAAAGAATAGCTTTTTCTTGTTGCCGCGCTAAACCCTGGAACATTTGTCCTACTTCCTCAACCCTTGCACTATCTAAAGATGCTGTGGGTTCATCAGCTAGAAGTATTTGGGGCTGAGCATATAGAGCACGAGCAATTGCAACACGTTGTTTCTGACCACCAGATAATTCCTTAGGATACTTTTTAACTAAATTATCAATTCCTAGCTTTTTTAACAAATCAGATAATTCTTTTTTACTCAAATTATCTTTTTTAACTTTATCAACTAACTTAAATTGTTGGGTAACAGTTAAATATGGAACTAAATTATAAGCTTGCAAAACAAAACCTATTTTATTTAACCGTAACTTATTAGCATCTTTTGCCTTTAAATTGCTAATATCTTGATTATCAATTTCAACCTTACCACTTGTTGGACGTTGGATTGCTCCAGCAATGGTTAAAAAAGTACTTTTTCCAGCTCCTGATGGTCCAACAATCAAAACAACTTCACCCTTTTGAGCGGTAAAATTAATATTCTTTAAGGCGTGCACTTCCGCATCACCTTTACCGTAAGTTTTACTTACATCTTTTAAAGTAATTATAGCCATATCCTACCTCTTTCTTAGCCAATTGCCTGAGCAGGATCAACCTTCATGATTGATCTAATTGGAATTAATCCGCCTATTACCCCGGTAATAATCATTCCTACAAGCCCAGTAACCATTATCCAAGGTGCAAAATCAATTGGAACTGCTGAAGGCATTACCTGAACCATAATCAACATGACAATCAATGCTAAAACACTACCGCTAATTGTTAAAATTAAAGACTGACTGATTGTAGCACCAACTAAAGTTTTAGTAGGAATACCTTGAGCACGGAGTACTGCGTAGTTAGGCATTTTTTGCATTGTTAAAATATACAAGAAAACTGCAATTATAATTAAAGAAATTACAAACAAGAAACCAATCATCAATTCAAAGGTCATATTCTGAGCAGTATAACCTGGGAGCTTCTTAATGAAGGCAGCTACACTATAAGTCTTTACATCCTCTGTATTGAGCTTAAAATTACTCTTTTTAGAAATAACCCCAGACGCCACTGCATTTGGAGAAAGATTACGTAAACTTTTCCAAGTAGATAGCTTACCGTAAACAATTGGCGCAATATTAATTTTGGCATTATTCACAAAACCAACAATTGTATACTTTACCTTTCCACCATTAAAGGTAATTTTATCGCCAATCTTATATCCCTTATCAGCTAAGCTCTTATCAACCGTTACTTCATGAGCTTTAGTAGCTTTTTTACCCTCAACTATTTCTAACTTCTTATAAATATATTGGTCTTGATCAAGTCCAATAAACTGAGCTGAAACAGTATTACTTCCCTTGTGTTTTACTACCGCCGGGGTTTCACCCACTAAAGCTTCGTTTTTACCTAAATCGGACTTTTTAACTTGATCCTTTGTCAAAATTGATTGACTCAAGCTAACATTTGAATTTTCATTTAATACTACACTTTCAGTATCCCAGCTTTTTACAGCTTGAGTATTTTCAGACCCTAGTCCAACTGCTAGTGATGAAAGCATATAAATTAAAAATGCTATCAAAAAAATCATAAAGGTAATTAAACCGTACCTTAACTTTTCATATTTTATTTCTTTAAGTGCTAAAAACATACTTACCGTCCTTTTAATAATTCAAGACTCTGCCGATAACGTTCTAAATTTTGTTTGCGATGCTCTGGGTCAAATAAGACTAAATGAATTACCTCATGTGTTAATACCATAGCGCTCCAATTAGAGGCATCCAGTAGCAACTGGCTATTTAACCGCTTAGGATCAGGTTGAAATTGAGTATCATTTTCTAAGATGTGAAACTTAATTAACTCTCGATAGGGACTTTGTTCTGTCTTATTAATAAAATCCACTGTCATTTGATAAAAAAGATCAGGATTATACTCTTTTGTTAAACCACGATAACCTAAGTGAACTTCCTGAATTGCCTGATGGTAGATATAGCGATAGGCATCATTTAGGTCATCAAAATACTTATAAAATGCTCCCCGAGCAATCTGCGCATCTTTTACAATGCGAGATACTTGAGCCTTAGTTAATGAATAATGGCTAAACTCATTTAGTAATGCCTGTTCAATTCGTTTTCTTTTCTCTACTGATAAATTTTGAAATGTTGACTTAACCATTTTCACCTCCTGGTGACACTGTGTCACTTTATGATTTAGTATAGGACTCAGATGACACGGTGTCAACTTTAACTACAAAAAAAGATTTAGCCATGTGCTAAATCTTTTTCATTACACAAGTGAACGATTATAAAAAATTAATCGACGTAAATTATCTTTAAAATAAAGCTTTGCTAAGCCACAATTAGCCATTTGACAAAAATAGGAAATATCTCCATTAGTTAAGTAATGGGCACAAATCATCCGTGCTACAACGCCATGACAAACAACCAAAATTTTTTTATCAGGGTGTTTTTGATAAAGTTCCTCAAAAATTTCTGCTAAGCGTTTCTCAAAATGTTTTCTAGTCTCAATATTATCAGCATATTTGTACATTCCATCAGTTGTTAATCCTTGTGCATCAAATGCATCAGGATATTTTTTCTTTAAGTCATGCGTAGACTTTCCATCCCAAGAGCCATAATCTAATTCTTCTAAACGCTTATCAGTAATAATTGGGACTTCATTTCCAACAAAAATACGAGCTGTTTCTTGAGCGCGCTTAAGTGGACTAGCATAAACTGCATCAAATTCACTTGCATCAAAGTTTTTAGCAGCTTTTTGCGCATACTCACGACCTTCATCACTTAAGCTTGGGTCAACACTCGATCCTTGAATCATTGCAGCTTTATTTAAATCAGTTGTTCCATGACGCAAAATTACAACTTCCACGTATATAGCCCTCCTCATATCACTAATTACTTACTCAGTATAACGCAATCATGGCGGACTACTAAAACATACGACTTAATTTTTAAGTCCAGCTTATTTCTTAAAGCAAACTTTAGCATTACTAAAGCCTGAAAAGATTACAATGGAATTATAGAAAGAAAGCGAGGCTCATATTATGTCCAGAGTAGAAGTTGAAAGAGATGGACTAACTTTAGTTGGAGAACGTCTTGAACCATTTGGTGAAACTTATGATATGGCAATCTTATTCCATGGCTTTAAAGCAGATAAAAATGAACCTTTGATCAAGGAACTAGCTAACAAATTATGGGAAGAAAATGTCGCTAGCGTTCGTTTTGACTTTAATGGCTGTGGAGAATCTGATGGTGAATTTAAAAATATGACAGTTGTTAATGAAGTAGCTGATGCCAAAGCAATTTTAGACTATGTACGTACTGATCCACACGTACGCAATATTTACTTAGTTGGTCACTCACAAGGCGGCGTTGTAGCATCCATGTTAGCCGGTCTTTATCCCAATATTATTAAAAAAGTTGCTCTTTTAGCACCTGCTGCAACTTTAAAAAGCGATGCTCAAAAGGGGATTCTCCAAGGGATTAATTATGATCCAGAAAATATTCCTGATTCTATTAGATTAGGTAAATTTACTGTTGGGGGGCTTTACCTCAGAGTTGCTCAAGTTGTACCAATTTATGAAACGGCTGAAAAATTCACTGGTCCAGTTTGCTTAGTGCATGGCACCAGCGATACAGTAGTGAGTCCAGACGCATCTAAAAAGTATCATAAAATTTATCAAAATAGTACTCTCCACTTAATTGAAGGTGCTGACCACAGCTTTAGTGGTGAGTATACTAGCTCTGCCTTAAAATTCGTTACTGATTTTTTAAAACCTACACAGTTTTACTAAAAAAGAAAAATAAGCTAATTTCCTAGGAAATTAGCTTATTTTGCATATTAACAAAAAATCACTATAGATTAATAATAGATTAATAATTATTTAGTAGTGTATGTTACCTTAGTTATCTTATACTGGCTCATCTTAACCCACTGGTTACTCTTTCCATAACGGTGACCATAAGTGGTTTTTCCACTCTTAACCGTGTAGTCTACTTTAATTGTGTTAGCCTTTACCTTAGATTTAGTAGCTTTAAAGTAAACTTTCTTGCTCTTAGCCGATTTACGGTAACCTGTATAATAATAAATAGTCTTCTTAGAATTTTTTTGCAAACTCATGTATTTTACTTTATGAGTCTTTTGGAATTCTGCAGCCTCTTCTTTTTGCTTAGCCTCTAAATTTATCTTATATTGAGCATAATCAGGTACATTTGGTGTACCTTCTACATCACTAGCTAAGATGAACTTCATGTAGCTTACGCCATCTTTAGTTTCATTCTCTACATAGTAGGCTGGTAATTTAGTATCTTGCCCATCTTTATTATAATTTAAATCCAATTTAAAAAGAACCTTGATAGTTTGACCAGCAGTATAGTTACTTGTAAAAGATACGGCTTTGGCATCTTTACCAGAAGTGAATCCGTATAAAGTAGGTTTAGCATTTTTTACCACTACATTTGTCGCAAGAGTTGAATCATTAGTAGTTTGCTGACTGCTTGCAGCTTGAACGGGGTGAAGAGTACTAGTCATTCCAAATCCCACACTTAATAAAACCCCAGCTGATAAAGTAGTAACTACTTTAATTAATTTGTTTTTATGCATAATAGTATCCTTCTTTTTATTATTAATTATTACAACTATTATTTTAACGCTAAATAGAAAGACGAGCACAAAACTCGTCTAAATAATTATTTTTGTAAGTATCTATCTCCAGCTAATTGACGATAGAAATTAGCCTTAGTTTGACGATAGTATGGTGTAATCCAAAGGAAACCAATTCCACAAGTAATTAAACCAAGGATATCCCAACCCCAGAAACTAATATCTAATAAAAATAGCTCAGCCTTATGACCTTTCATTAATTTACGACTTGCAGTGATAGCCTCAGTGGCTTTCATTTCATGACCTGCATCAAACATATCCTTCATAATGTAAGGAGCCATTGAATAAGAATATCCTTTTACAATACCAGGAATAATAAACAAACAAGTCCACAAAGTAATAAAAATTTCTTGAAGTAAAGCAGTTAGGAAAGTATTCTTTATTCTTCCACCTGTGAAACCACTGAAAGTACCCTTGAAAACTTGCTCTTTTTCACCACTATCTACAAAGTGCAAAATAGTATAAGTTATTCCCCAACCAATCATGGTAGTAATTAAACCTAACACAAAACTAAGCAAACTAGCACCTTGGGTTACCACCTGTTGAACCATGTTTACAATATTTTCTTTATCTGCAACTGGTTCAATCCAAGCCGCATTAATACTTGTAATTAAGCCTGTAATAATAGCTCCAACCAAGAATAAACAAATTGCCCAACCCCAATTGCCACGCAATTGACTTTTAGCTTTAGATTTTAATTCTGCTCTTGTCATAAAACTTTCCTCCAATATTCAAGAGTATTATAACACTAATTATTATATTTTTTAAAAATAATTTCATTTTCTGTAGATTTTTGGTCATATTGATAATTAAAATCATGAAACTGCTGTAATTCATTAATATTTTCAACTTGATTTTGAGCCATAAAATGAACCATTGCCCCTCTAGCCATCTTGGCATGTGTAGCAATTTGGCGCCACTCATCTTTTCTTTTTTCTAAAAAAGTAACTGTAACAAAACGTTGATTATCTTTTACATAAGGTGTAATTAATCTTGAATATTCTTTAGAAGCAAGGTTAAGCACGGTATCATCATCCTTAAATATTTCCTGAGCAATACTTTCGCCCCAAAAATGATACAGACTATAATCGCGAAATCCTGTCATTCTTGCCTGCATTTCCAAACGATAAGGAATAATACCATCAAATGGACGCAAACTTCCATAAAGTGCCGATAGGATGCGTAAATTTTTTTGTAAATAATCTATTCCAGCTTGTTCTAAAATATCACCTGCGAGATATTGATACTGAATTCCCTTATAAGCCATGAGGGCTGGCGTAAGCCGTTTATCTAACTCCTCGTACTCAAGACGAGTCATATTTTCACGTATAATTTTATCATTAGCCTTCCATATTTCTTTTAATTGATTAAAATCTCTACTTTTTAAAAAATCCCACAAAATCTGTGCCTTATTCAAAAATATCGGCCTTGTCTCTACTGCAAAGCTATCTTGATCAACTTGCATTTTTTTAGCAGGTGCGATGACAATTTTCATTATTTTTCCTCCAAAAACCTTTATAATTATGATGACACTTATTTTAGAAAGTAGGCAGTATTATGACTGATAAATTATATGCAGACAACCCTGAAGACTTAAATATTGGTATCGTTTTACAATACAACATTGCCAATAATGGTGCAATTGACGCTGATATATTAGTTCGCCACGCTCGTGACTGTGGCTTTCGCGGTGTGAGCGTAAGTGGCGGAGATCCACTTCAGGCTAAACTTGTAAAAGAATCTTGTGAGAAGTATAGTCTCAAGTTTTGCCAAAGAAGAAGTGCTCTCAAGTTAGAAGGTCCCGATATTTTGACTAAATTAATGATTGCCCGTGACGAATTGAGAAATATTTACTTTGAAATTGACTTAGACAAAGATGGGCAAATTAATGCTGATGAAGTACCAGCAATGGATAACTTACGTCAATGGATCGGTCGTTTCGGCCACGCCTTCTATGAGGCTCGTCCTACTAAAGATATTACTACTGATAGCAATGCTTATATCTACAAAAATGCTATTGCTCCATATCAAATCTACATCTTCATTCACAAACCACTGGAAGATAAAATCATCCTTAAAGGTGTTCCAGAAATTAAACGTGCGATTTGGATCGATACTCGTAAAGAATTAGAGTTTACCCAAGACGGTGACCAAATCACAATTAACTTAGTCCGTGATGACGATGATGAAGACTTCAATATCTACGGCCTTCGCCTTGAAGCCCACCGCCCAGAAGATGACTTAGGTCCAACTGAATTTTAATCATGAAAAAAGTGAGTACGCAATGTACCCACTTTTTTCTTATGATTCATAACTAGTCACTGTTGGAAAAATTAAAATATAATTTCTCAATCGACTGGCATAACTTTGCTTTGATTCAAAATCTGCAATTGTCTTCTTGGCTAACTTCACATTATCAGTAATCAAACCATCTGCATGAATGTACATCATTCTCTTCATAATATCCTCAGTATTCACAGTCCAAGCATAAACAGGGTGATTCTGCAGATGAGCTTGCCAGATAAAATCATTATTTAAAGTTGAATATTCCATGGAATAGCCAGCTGCCACACTATGAGGATAAGTGAAGTTATATGGCTGAATATACAACACAAATAATTTAGGATTGATTGTATGCAGTCCGGATACTACGCGATAATCCAACGACTGCACTTGATAATTATTTTTCAAAATAGTATTAGCATATTTTTTATTAAAATTATTCAGCATATTTTTCGAATCTTTAGGTGTTGTCTTAATTTCAATCAAAAGCTTCTGCTTTAATTTTTGCGCAGCCTTTAAATATTGATCAAAACTAGCAATCTTTGCAGTATGACCATCTTCTTTTAGAATTAACCGCATTAATTGTTTTAAAGTTAATTCTTTTGGTGTCTTATTAACTCCAGCTAACTTTTCCAAATTCTCATCATGTAACACTACAAATTCATTATCTTTAGTTTCGTGTAAGTCAATTTCAACATAGTCTGGCTTTAATCTGGCTGTCTTTTTTAAAGCAGCAATTGTATTCTGTACCCCGTTATGATTATTTACACCTCGGTGAGAAATCGTGACAGGCTTTTTCAGATTAACGCCGTGAAGATAAAAATTATTATTAATGATTGTATCCCCAGCCGCAATTACTACTAAAAAACCAGTTAAAATATAAAATAATTTAGAATTATATTTCTGCTGTTGAATGGAAATAGCAGGCATTTTAATTGGCTGAGTTACAACCAATAAAGCAACCAAGCCTGCCCAAACAGAAACAACTTCTGCGATAACTTGGATCAGCAACATATTGATACTTGCCCCAATAAAAGCAATCGATTTAGGTAAGACATCCCAAACTAGTTGAATTAGATATATCACACCATACCCAATCGCCAAAACTAAGATGCTTAAAACAGCAACTATGATTAATCGTTTAATCAATTCCCACCATTTTTTATTAGCTGTTAGCTGCCAGCTCTTCCTCATTGCGGCCAATGTTTTCATTTTTTGGTAAGTCATCAATGGTAATGTCATCACCCATCGCAAACCAAAAATAGTCGCAATTGCAAAGAAAATGATCAAACCAATCAAAAGCCAAATATTTCTTGACATATAGTCCATAATAAATTCCGGTATCTGAATTTTAGCTAATAGCGGAGTACGATAGACCACATCTGCAAATGGAACAATTAAAACAAAATAAACCAACAATAATAAAATAGAACCTATACGCATATGCTTCAATGAGATGCTAGTCTGTTTTATTAATTGCAAAAAATCCAGTCGATTTTTTCTAATACTATTGATACCCAACAATAAGAAAGAAAATTGACCATAAATTACAATAATTAAAACTAGCAACTCAAGAATCAGTAAAATAAAATCTAGGGTATTACTTGTAATAATTGTAATTATATTTTGATAAGAAATAAAAGGAATTGCCCCAGCCTGCAATACCAGAGTAGTAATATACCTAAAAACTGGAATTACAATAAATTGATTTACTAAATTTAATAAAAGAAATAATAAGAAATATTGCAGCCAATGTTTTTTAAATTCCTGTGAATATTTTTTTATATCAGAAAAAGCAGCCCTCATTAGTATCACTTCTTTTCAATAAATTTTTGCAAATTTTTTGCTTCCCGATAAAGTGTTTCTTCATCATTACATTGAGAAAGTTTATAGCCCACAAAATAGGGAGAAGCATAAAAACGAGGAACAATCTTACAACAAATTCCATCAGCGGAATCATATCGGGGATAAAAGAAGAGATTATAAGAAGTACAACGTCCACTGTACATTTCTTCTAATGTATATTGTGCTCCATATTGAATCCAATCAGCCCAAGTATCTATTCCTCTCCGGTCCAGTAAATTAATATTAATTTCTTGGTAACCCTGCACAGGATGAGTAGAAAAATTCACTTCAACATTCTCGTTCTGAAAAACGGGTATTCCCGTAAAATTATTAGCTTGAATATACTTATAACCATCTTCTTTTTCTAACCCGACTAATTGCATATGAGGATGAGAAAGCGATCCAGCTGAAAGCGGGCCAAAATTTTTATACCAAAGAACTGACTTAAAGTGTGAATCATTATACATTTGATCAAAACAATGTAAGGAAAAATGCATAAGCTCACGATTATAAGTTTGAGAATAATTAGTAATATCTCCTTCATGATCATCAGACTCAATTAGTACGGTTTGTAATGTATCTTTCAAAGTAGGAAAACGATTATGCAACCAAATCATAGGACCATTTTTCTCATAAATATCAGTTAAATGTTCTACATCACAAAATGGACACACATGACTTTTATCTTTCCGAAAACTAGACGGTTTATCATGTGCGATAGCTAATTCAAAAATTAATGGATCATTTTTCAAAATCTTCACCCTTTTTTATTGCATCTATAACTATAGTCTACTATAATATCATTGAAAGCGTATAAAGCGCTTTCATTTAAACAACATTTTGTAGCTTTCCTTAACTTTACCTTTTCGGTCAATTTTCCGAAAGGGTTTTTTGGTATAAAAAAAGTACTGTTTTAGTAACAGTACCTTTTTATTTTGAAAAAATATCTTGTTTCATACTACGGTAAACTGCAATTACAAATACCACAATACTACAAAAGATTGCAATATACGCCATATAACCAACACTAAATGCTTGATTAATCTGAGCCTGACTAATTTGATGATCAACCGCATAAATACCTGCCCAATAACGAATCAAAATCGGAGTTAATGCAAATAAAACCATTGATGCACCTGAACCAACTAATAACGCTCTTCTGGAGTACGGTTCTCTAAAAAATTGTGCTAATACACAAATTGCAGGAGCCAACATTAAAAAGAAAACCCAAATCATGATTGCACGACCACCAGGATCATTCATAAATTGTGCGCTACTAGCAGCATAACGATAAGTTCCCCACAGAGAACCTCCTAACAAATTATTTAAAACCCCTACAGCATTGGCACCTTCCGCCGCATAGACATTATTTGTGCTTGCCGCAGCTCCTTGAATCAGATTTAAGGCGTCCTGAGAGCCCGCAGTTTGAAAATTAATTGAAACTACTTGACGCATATAAGTTGCTAAAAATAGTAATAAAGAAGCACCAATTTGAATAGCCTTTAATAAGTTTAAGATGCGTGAACCACCTAACCTAAATTCAATACTAAGTATCTTTTTAGGATTACGACTATGAGCAATAGCCAAAATACTAATAATAAATGCTATCCCCAAAAATAATAGCCCCATCCACCATTTAGTCATAATAAAAAAGAGCGCCAGAACAATAAAAAACACAGAAACATAAGGTCGATCCAAACATATGTCCCAAACATTTAATTTAGAGTTTCTTTCGACCCGCTGACGATATTCTTCACGCGTTAACCTTCCTTTGTTTGATTCCTTAGACTCCCGCATATTACTACCTTCCTTACTTTTTATCACTTTTATCCTAGCATGGGAATATTACGAATTCATTAACTAAACAAAAAATTAATATAATTTTTCACTTTTAGTAGTGTATACTTGTTAAAACAGTTTTATCTTGAACGATAACAAAAGTGAATAGATGAATGGAGATTTATTTATGAAAACTATCGCAATTACATCTAATATTGAAAATAATAAAATCACTGTTGATCGTAGTTTTATTGATATTGTAATTAAACATGGATTTTTACCAATAATTGTTGCTCCACTAAGTTTAAAAACAGTTCCAGAACCTAAAATAAATTTTGATGCACTTCTTTTAACTGACGGAGAACCAATTACTCCAGTCTTTTACAATGAAGAACCCGTTCCGCAACTTAGTAAAACTGACCTTCATCGTGATAAATTTGAGATGGAACTAGTAAAAAAGGCCAATACAGCTGGTGTCCCTATTTTAGGAATTGGACGAGGTATGCAACTATTGAATGTTGCTTTTGGAGGAAATTTATTCCAAGATATATACGCTCAAAATTCAGGTGCGGGTATTCAACACTATCAACCTACTCCACTAACCCAACCGAGCCATCACATTGATATAACTCCCGAAAGTGAATTGTTTAAAGCTATTGGGACCCATCCCTATATTAATAGTCATCACAAACAAGCAATTAAAAATATTGCAGCTAACTTCAATATTGTTGCAACTGCACCTGATGGAATTATCGAAGCCATCGAATCTCAAGATCATACTATGCAAGGTATACAATGGCGTCCAGATAAACTTGATAATCTGGAACAAGATAAGATATTTACGCGTTTCTTTGAAAAAATTAACTAAAATAAAAGCATCCTCTAGAGGATGCTTTTATTTTAGTCTGTCTCTTGATTAACCTTATTTAATTTTAAAATTTTATCAAACATATCAAGCTCTTCAGGAGAAATTTTATGAGCTACTTCAATTACCGCAACTTTAGAATTTTTGAGTAACGTCTCATGAATAGCTAAAGATAAAGTTGGATCTAAAGCACTCGTTGCCTCATCAGCAAGCAAAATTGGTCTCTGTGATAAAAGTGCACGAGCTATTTCAATTCTTTGAATTTGCCCTCCTGATAGACCATTCCCACCAGTACCAATTTGGCGATCAAGCCCTTCCTTTTTCACTAATTCTTCAAGACCAGCTTCATGAATAACTTCGTATAGCTTCTTATCACTCACCTTACGCCCTAACGTAATATTAAACCGTAATGTATCATCAAACATAAATGGTTTCTGATTAACATAGGAAAAATAATCATGTGCCTTCTCCCAATTACCAGTCACGTTTTGCCCGTTAATTAAAATCTTACCCTCACTAGGCTTTTTTATTCCTAACATTAAGCGTAACAAGGTTGTTTTTCCCCAGCCACTAGGTGCCATTAAAAGTACCTTTTCACCTGGCTTAACGTCCATATTAACATCATTAAAAATCTTACGATGATCCGCATGAGTAACATAGGAAAGATTCTCAACCTTTAACTCATCAAATTTAACCTTGCGCTCTCTATCTTGATCCATCTCATAAGATAATGCTTTTTTAGTTTTCTCCCACATTGGTACAGTTGATTTTACCTGGTTAAACTCATTAAAGACCGTCACTACCGGAGTAATAAAGTTTAAAGCTAAATCTACAATCATTACTAATGTACCAACCGCTAACTGACCACGCATCATCATTATTCCACCAATGGTACATGGAATAATAAAGCAAAACAATTCAGCGGCAGAATAAATAAGTTCCAATGACCACGCTTGTGTGATATTCATACTCCTCAAAGCATTTTCCATCCGCTGAGCAGAATTAATAGCGCGATCAATAACATTGAATCTAACATTATATAATTTAGCAGCTTGTGAACCATTTAAAGAATCAGATACATTTTGCGTGTAATTAGCATTAGTTTGGGCCCATACCTCTGATTTTTTGGTAATAATTTTACTAGTAGCAATCTGAACCAAAGCTGGGGCAATCATGGCTACTACAAAAACAACAGTCATTTGCCAAGAATTAATTAAAGCAAAACCTAATGAACCAATAAAAGTTAATGATTGATAAATCATATCTAACTGAGCAGTAACACGATTAGTCTCAATTTGTTTTAAATCATTGGTCATTAAAGATAAACCATGTTTAATATCTACTTGACCTTGATCCACCAAATAACGTAAATTAGCACGCTTGAATACCATATTTACATCTCTAATAATGGTCATCTTTACACGCTCATAAATAAAATTGCTACACATAAAAAACAATTGACCAATTGCTGCAATTACAGCTAACTTAATCAAACGCATAATATCATGTGAACCTGAAGAAGCAATATTCAACATCAACTTAATCATATAAGCTACGAATAAAATATTGCAAGCCTTAATGATTGATAACAACGTAAACAAGGCTACTTGGCCTTTTTGCGCATATTTGAGACTCATTCAGTCCTCCTCATTGACACTTAGTTTAACGATATGCAGTGTAAGCAAAATAACCAGCTTGGATTAAAGCCAAAATAGCAATAGTAATACGAATAACTTTTACCGGAATATGTCTAATAATCTTTGGCCCTAAAAAGCTACCTACTAATACGCCAACTGCCATTGGAACTGCAGCAGACCAATAAATTTTTTCAGTAAACATATAGATAATCAGAGCTACCAAGCTAGATAAACCACCAATTAAATTTTTCATAGCATTAACTGTCAAAAAATCATCATCAGTAATAAAGTTTAAAATTACTAGCATTAAAACACCGCTAGCTGCCCCAAAATATCCAGCATAAACTCCTACCACAAGCATACTTAATAAAGCTACTACCTTAATCCAACTCTTGGAATCATCATCCTGAACAGCTAAATTAATTTTTCCACTAAATAAAATTGTTATTCCTGAAAAAGCTATACAGAAGGGGACAATTTTTTCAAAAACTTTTCCTGGGAAATTAATCAACAGTAAACATCCCAAAGCTGTTCCAATAACTGTAAATATTGAATAAAACCAAACTTGTTTCCAATGACCAGATAGTTCTTTCAAAGAAGCTACAGTTGAACCAACACCACCCCAAATTAAAGCCGCATCATTAGTAGTATTGGCATACACTGGGGGTATTCCAACTGACAGCAAGAATGGATAAGTTGCCAAAGACGCCATGCTCGCAATTGTTGAAAGTAGCCCACCGAGTACTCCACCAAATAATAAATAAATAAAAAGCCAAACTTTCATCAACATCTCATCCTTATAATTAATCTAATATTTCTTGATATATTATTTTATTTGTATCATCAAAAACACAAAAAATAACTTCCATCTGACTTTTATGATCAATTAACCATTTTTTAACCGTTTTAATTGCTACCGTAGCTGCCTCTTTTTTAGGATAACCATATACCCCAGTTGAAATACAAGAAAATGCGATACTTTTACAATTATAATTTTGAGCTAACTCTAAACTATTACTGTAACAAGCTGCTAATAGTTTTTTATTTTCAGTCGGAGAATGAAAGCGATAAATTGGGCCCACCGTATGAATAATATATTTGGCACAAAGCTTATAGCCCTTAGTAATTTTTGCTTCGCCAGTATCACATCCATTCAGGGGCTTACACTCTTTCAATAATTCTGGCCCCGCAGCGGCGTGAATTGCTCCATCAACACCGCCACCACCGAGTAAGGTTTTATTAGCAGCATTAACAATAGCATCAACTTTCAAATTAGTTATATCATCTTGTACTACTTTCAATGTCATTTTAACTACTTCTTTTTAAGAAAAACAAATTACAACAATTACTATTAAAAATTCTAAAACTAGACTAATAATTGACTTATATTTAAAATTAGTAAATCTTAAGAGATAGATACTCAAATAATAGACAATAAAAAAACCAATCGCTTCTATCATCAAGTAACCATGAAAGAAAGGTACATAAATAATCATAAAGATAGTGACAAGTATTGCCAGCAAAATCGCAATTAAGAACACTATCTTTTTAGTCTGACGCCAAATAAAAAGACTAGCAATTAGATAAATTACTGCGGTAATTATAAATAAAGAAATACGCCAAGAATTTAAACCATTAGTTAATGGGTTAGCAGCGTATACACAATATATTACTGCAATAAATATTCCAAAAATAGTTGTAATAATTTTACCTAAACGATTTAACTGTTCCATCTAAACTACCTTTCTTGCCGCGAGTTTTTTACGTCGCGCACGTGAGATTTTTTGCCACTTTTTTAACGCATGCTTAATCCGTAGGCGATTAAACCAATCATAATCATGCTTTAAATAATTATAAGCATCACTTAAATCATCCAAATGCTTGGGTGTTATAAATTGATTCCTCGTCCAATGCCAATCAGAAACGCGTTTATTCTTAATCCTTACCTTTACAACTCGGCCGACAGTCAATAAAGCATAATTATGCACATACTTACTACGGGCAATAGTTAGGTATTTACCATTTAATGTATTACGCCAAAAATGATTATGACAGACATTCTTTTCCCACAAAAGCGCCTTCTTTAAAACCTTGCTAACGCAATACCATTCTCTTTTTCCATTAGGTAACTCAACCAATACCCAAATATATTGGCCAGGTCTATGCACCGACATAGTAACTCCCCTTACTCTAATTTATCCTAAACGAAAAATTATATTACTATGTTACCATTTAGTCAGAAAAAAACTGGTAAATTTTATTACAATTATCCAATTTATTGTGCTTTAGTTTTTCTTAAAATGAAAATACTAAATTCATATATAAGTTATTCGATTTTTATATGAAAAATCCCACTAAGAGATTAATTCAAACTTTTATATTTGAATTATCTATCTTAGTGGGACCATTAAAAGCAAAAATATATTTTATTTATTCAAATTTTTAGCTAACGCATCAAGTGTTAACTTGTCGGTGTCATCAAACTTGACATCAGCATTTTTAAGACTATCGCCGATTCCAATTGAAATTTCACCAGCACGATTAATTGAGTCAACACCCGATTGAGCATCTTCAATACCTGCTACATGTTCAGGAGTCAAATTCATTATTTCAGCAGCTTGTAAATAAATTTCTGGATCCGGCTTTCCTTTCTTTAACTTAGCTGGATCAACTCTACCTTCAAAGTAATCTTCTAGCTCTAGATACTTAAGAATTGTTGGACCATTCTTAGAAGCAGAAGCTAAAGCTAGATGATAGCCCTTAGACTTAGCATCATCTAAGAATTTTTTCATCCCTGGCAAAATATCATTTGGAGTTAATGTTTTTACCAATTCAAGATAATTATCATTTTTCTCTTTAGCCAACTTTTCTTTTTCTTCTTGGGTATAGTCATTTTCATGACCGCCTGCTTTTAAAATGAGTTCCAAAGAATCCATTCTGCTTACACCACGCAAACTATCAGCTAGCTCTTCAGTCCATTTTGTACCTACCTTATCTGCAACTTGGTGCCAAGCTTGCCCATGAAATTTTGCAGTATCGGCAATCACGCCATCTAAATCAATTGCAAAACCTTGAATATCAGTAAAAGCCATAATTTCCTCCAATTATTTTAATTCAAGTTTTTTACCATTTAAGTCAATAGTTAATGGTTCTCCTGAGATTAACTCAATATGAGTACCCTTCTTATCTACTGTTACTTCCAAAACACGACCGCGGAATGCTTGACGGAATTTATATGAATCCCACTTCTTCGGAAGGAATGGTGCATAGTGAAGTTCACCATTTCTTACTCTCATTCCAGCAAATCCTTGAACAATATCAAGCCAGCTCCCAGTCATAGAAGTAATATGTAGGCCATCTTCAGTATCATTATTATAGTTATCTAAGTCAAGGCGAGCTGCTCTCTCATATAATTCAACAGCTTTATCGTGATAACCAATATCGGAAGCAATGATTGAGTACACTGAGGCAGATAAACTTGATTCATGAACAGTAAATTGTTCATAGAAGTCAAAGTTATTCTTCTTTTCTTCTTGAGTAAAGTCATCAATAAAGTCCCAGAGTCCTTGAATAACATCCCCTTGCTTAACATAAGGTGAACGTAAGATTCTATCCCATGACCAATTTTGGTTAAGTGGTAATTGATCACTTGGAATTTCAGAAACTGGTTTTAATTCCTTATCCAAGAAACCATCATTTTCTGGGAAAATATTCTTTTCTTTGTCATATGGAAGATACATATTGTCTGCAATACCCTTCCAACGACGCTTCTCATCCTCTGAGACATTTAACTTCTTAGCAGTTTCTGCATCTACTTCATCCAAAACTTCTAGGGTGTATCTTAAAGTCCATTGGCACAGTAAGTTAGTGTACCAGTCGTTATTAACATTATTATCATATTCATCTGGACCAGTAACAGCATGAAGCATGTACTTATTCTTTCTCTGTGAATAGTGAACACGATCAGCCCAGAAACGAGAAATTTCAGTTAAAACCTTGGCTCCCTCGTGAAGGACATAACTTTTATCACCAGTATAGTTAGTATAAAGATAAATTGCATAAGCAATATCACCGTTACGGTGAATTTCCTCAAAAGTAATTTCCCATTCATTATGACATTCAATACCATTAAAAGTTACCATTGGGAAAAGTGCACCCTTTAAGCCCTGTTGTTGAGCATTAATATAAGCTCCTGGTAATTGCTTATAACGATACATTAAAAGATTTCTGGCAATTTTTGGATCCCCAACACCTAGATAAACTGGCACACAATAAGCTTCAGTATCCCAATAAGTTGCACCACCATACTTTTCACCAGTAAAGCCCTTAGGACTAATATTCAAGCGATAATCATCACCATAGTATGTAGAGAATAATTGGAAGAGGTTAAATCTAATACCTTGTTGAGCTTCTTCATCACCAGCAATTTCAATGTCAGATTTATCCCACCGTGTCTGCCATTCAGAGATATGAGGTTCCAAAAGTTCATCAAATTTTTGTGCATCAACAGTTGTCATTAAATCGTCTAATCTTTGATCGATTTTTTCTTGAGTATCAAAGTCACGTGAAGTTACAACTAAACTACGCTTTTCAAAGGTTATTTCTTCGTCAGCTGCAATTTCTCCAGAAAAAACATTTCTAACATCTTTTTCTCCAACTGCATCATTAATATGACTCAAATTTGTTTTGACACTAGTACGCATTCCTACCATAAATTGCGGAACACCAAAATCATTTTCCTTAGTTTGGGACATAATTTCTGCATGAGTGTCTGCTGCACTTTTAGCTAAAATATTCCAAAATTGTTCATCATAATTGGCATCTTCATTATAAACATCAGCATCAATGATATTACTAATTTCAATTTTTACTGGAGAATTTGATAAGTTCTTAACAATAACTCTTTGACCAACTAATTCTTTCTGAACTATACTTGCAAAACGTTCAAAGGTAAATTTAAGCTTTGCTCCACCAATTTCAACGTTAAACTTACGAGTAAAGACACCACGCTTTAAATCTAAATCTAACTTGAATTTTTCTGGAGTTTGCTTAGCTAAATCAAGTTGTTCTCCATTAACTTTGATAAGCATTTTAATAAAGTTTACAGCATTAATCATCTTACCAAAATATTGTGGATATCCGTTTTTCCACCAACCTACACGAGTTTTATCTGGGTACCACACACCACCAAGATATACTCCTTCTAAGGTATCACCAGAGTAACCCTCTTCAAAAAATCCACGCATACCTAGATTCTCATTGGCAATACTAGTCATAGACTCTTGAAGACGCTTATCTTTAGGAGCCCATTTTTCTGTATCAACATTCCATGGAGCAACATTAAAAGTACGTTTCATAATATAATCCTCTTTTCTTCGTTAATTAACGTAAGTTTCTTTAATTCCGTTAACAGAAATTGCACCTAATACTAACACGATTCCTGCAAAAATGAACATATTTACTTGTGAATTTCCTAATAATGGGAATAAAACAAAGCTTAATAATGAAGCAACAATTTGTGGAAGACAAATTGACCCATTAAATAATCCTAAGTAAGTTCCCATGTGTTTACCTGATAAAGCATTTGTCACAATAGTTAATGGATAAGTACTCATCCCAGCCCAAGCAATACCAATTAAAATAAATGAAACAATTAGTAACCATTGGCTATGAATAAAGAATACTGAAATAAATCCTAATCCACCAAGTAATAAGCTTCCAGCATAACCTAATTTATGATGATTATTTGGTACCTTTGCTAAAACATATGACCAAACAACAGCGGCAATAGATTGAACAGCTGATAAAACCCCATACCAATTACCAGCAGCTTGATAACCAGCAGAAGAAGGATTAATGGTGTGCCATACATTTTGAGAAATTGCACCCGGAGCATAAGTCCAAAGATATTGGAAAGCAAACCAACAAAAGAATTGCACTACAGCTACTGTCCAAAATGCTTTTGGAGCTTCTTTTAGAAGTTGAATCCAATTTCCACCTTCTTTATTATCTTCTTCGCTTATACCATGATACATAGCATAAGTTTTTGGATCATATTCATCAACCTTAAACACCGTAAATAAACTAGTTATTACTAAAATTGCAGCTCCTACATAAAAAGCAATAACTACCGATTGTGGAACCACACCTTTAGCAGCAGTGTTTGGAACCCCAAAAATAGTAAGCAAAAATGGAAAGATTGCAGCTAAAACTGCTCCAGTATTTGATAAGAAGCTCTGAATCCCATATGCATAACTTTTTTGGTCATCATTAACCATATCTCCAACCATCATCTTAAAAGGTTGCATTGCAACATTAGAAGATAAATCTAGGAAAGCAATTGTAATAGCCCCAAACCATAATGCAGCTAGAGATCCATAACCAAAGCCAAAACTACCTGCATTTGGTAACAAAAGCATTACAATCACAGCTACAATCATCCCAAGCAATAGATAAGGGAGACGGCGTCCACCTAACTTAGGAAGCCAGGTTCTATCTGAATAATATCCAATAATGGGTTGAACTAATAAACCAGCCAAAGGTGGTAAAATAAAAAACCAACCTAAGTTATTCGGATCCGCACCAATGGTTTGGAAAATACGACTCATTTGTGAACTTTGTAAAGTAAAAGCTGTCTGAACTCCCAAAAAGCCAAAATTTATCATCCAAATTGTACTTTTTGGTAAAGTAGGCAAGCCAATACTTGTTTTATTTTCTTGACTCATCATTAACATTCCTTTATTTTTACTCTAAAAAGCGCTTTCATATTTCTATATTTCTTACTGTAGCACCTATCCAAGTTTTATGCAACCGTTTGCACAAAAATAAATAAAAAAGATTGACTTTTCAGTCAATCTTATAAGGAATAATTTTACTTTTTAATTGAGAAAATAAAACTTTAACTGCCTCTTTTCCTAATTTTTTAGGCTGTAAATCTACCTGTAAAGTCTCTCCAATGAGCATCCCTAGCAGCTTACTATTATTAAAACAGATTACAGGATATTCCTTATCATTTTTCAATGTATGCAGATATTGTAAATATAAAATATCATCAGAAAAGATTAATCCATCAATGCTAGAATTATTCTTCAAATAATTATTTAGAGTATCTTCATCAAGATTTAAAGTAATAATTTCAGGCCTGATTCCCTTTTTTACCATAAATTTCTGATAACCTTTTTCTCTATCAATTTCATAAGACCAACGATTACCAGATTCGATAAAAGCGGGATGCTTTATTTGCGTATTCTTCCACAAATATTCTGTTGCAGAAAATCCAGCAGCTACATTATCATTATCAACAAATTTATATTTATTAGAAGAACCAATTATTACAAAATTTAATTTTTTCTCAGCTAAGTACTCTATAATGGGATCATTTTGTTGCGAGTAAAAAATCACAAAGTTGTGAACTTTAGACTGTTTCACCATTGATTGGACTTGTTTTAATAATTGTTCTTGGCTAGGTGCAATAGCCACCAACATTTCGTAGCTCTTTTGTTGTAATTCACTACTAATTCCTCGCATTAAATCAATATGAAAAGGATTAGCTGGAGCAGATTCACCAGTCACTGGAAAAACAATTCCAACCATATTTGCTTCACCTAAAGTTAAATTTCTACCAGCATAATCTGGTTGATACTCCATCTGAGAAGCAATTTTTCTAACTTTCTCTTTAGTCTTCTCACTAATTCTCGGATTATTATTTAAGGCTCTTGAAGCCGTTGATGGTGAAACACCTGCTTTTTTGGCAATATCTCTAATAGTGTACATTTTGACCACTTTCTGCTTATTAACTACCAACTACTAAAATAGCTGACTTACAGACTTAAAAATTATCAACAAATCATTATAACAATAACTTATTTATAATTATCTAGCCAATACTTTAGAGATTTTTTAGCTCACCAAAACAGAGTAATAATAATCTATTTGTTAACTCGAATAATAAAACCTTCTGGTAATAATTGACCCACGAGATAATTTTGAGATATATCAGTAACTGAATTAAATCCTAACGCACCACTACTAGTATTAAAGTAGCCAACAATAGTTTCATTTTCTCCAATTCTTTCAACCTTAATTAATCCCTGTGACGTAATAGATAAACGTAACAATCCATTTTTTAAAACATCTTTATGTTCATTACCAAACTGAATTAAGGTAGAGATTTTTTTGTTCCAATCGATTGATTTAGAATAGTCTTTACTTTCACTATTTTGACAGTTAGGAAGTAAACCGGTTTGCAAGAGTATGAATGCTAATACTTGAAAAACAAGATTCTCATCACGCTGCTCTTCTTTTAATATTTGCCAAATATCTTGAATATTGATTGATTCTTCGTTAAATTGGTCATCATCCAACTGCAATGACTCAATGAATTCTTTTGTATTAATTTGATGCTTGAAAAAATAATTGTTAACTTGTTGAATATAAGAATATTTCATTACATTACACCTCACTACTTACAACTCAATTAGTATATTTTTTATTATTCTTCTCATTACAATTTAAATTAATCTATCTAAAGCAATATTCTAAAATACCCACGATCATCTGATCGTAGGTATTTTTTATATAGAGGGGGAAAATAAGTAAGTATTACAATATAAATATATATAGGTATTATCCTAGCGTTTAGTTACAGCAATTAAATCATCGCCATGCTTCTTTTCTTTACCATCAATACGCTCTACATTAGCGTAATTAGCAGTATTAGTAACAATAGTCATAACAGTTGGATCATATCCTGCTTTAGTTACAACATCTAAATCAACTGTCCCAAGCTTATCACCTTTTTCAACATGTTGACCTTGCTTTACAATAGAAGTGAAGCCTTCACCCTTTAAGTTAACAGTGTCAATACCAATATGGATCAAAACTTCTGCACCCTTATCAGACTTAATTCCATAAGCATGTTTAGTATCATAAGCAACAGTAATCTCACCAGTCACTGGCGCATAAATCGTTCCTTCGGTAGGTACAATAGCAGCACCATTACCCATTGCTTTAGTAGAGAAGACTGGGTCATTAACTTTAGTCAAACTTTCTGCTTCACCAGAAACAGGTGCAGCAATGATTTCATCATGTAACTCATCATTAGCCTTAATGATTTCTTGAGCTTTTTCTTGTTGCTCCACTTCATCACCTGCTGACTTAACTGTAGCAGATTCTGGAACTACATCCTCTTTGAAATGTTTCTTACCGTACAAGAAAGTGATTACAAACGAAACTACAAAACTAATTACTACAGAAAGTGCCCACATTGGAATAGCCTTTGGCACAATTGATAAGAAACCTAAGAAACCAGCTGAACCTAATGCAGCAGCAGTTACGTGCATTAGTCCTGCAAAAGCAGCACCAACGCCGGCACCAATCAATGCACTAAAGAATGGGAACTTATACTTCAAGTTAACACCAAATAATGCCGGTTCAGTGATACCAAGTAAAGCAGAGATACCAGATGATGAAGCTAAGCCCTTAACTTTCTTATTCTTAGTTAAGAAGTAAATTGCAAAAGTTGCGGCACCCTGAGCAACATTAGCCATACATGCAACAACAAAGATGAAATCACCTGCTCCCTTTCCTTGCGCAAATTGAGCAAGTAATTGTGTTTCAACTGCTGGGAAACTTTGGTGAAGACCCGTAGTAACAATTGCTGAGTATGCTAAACCAAACACACCCATTCCAAATGCCCCAGTAGTATCATATAGCCATACAATTGCATCAGTAATTGCATCTGAGACGCCTTTGAAAACTGGCCCTATAATTACAAAAGTTAAGAAGCCAGTAATCATAATTGAAAGTAACGGTGTAAAAGTAAAGTCAACAGCCGAAGGTAACCACTTGTGGAATCTCTTTTCTAAGAAAGCAAGTAGCCATACAGCAACTAAAACTGGAATAACTTGGTATTGGTAATTAGTTTGAGAAACATGTAAGCCAAAAATATCCCAATATTTACCTGCACCAGCTAAATTAGGTGTGGTCATAATCATACCAATGGTAGCACCTAAGAATTGGTTAGCACCGAAACGTTTAGCAGCTGAAATACCAACTAAAATAGGCATAAAAATAAATGGAGCAGCCGACATTACTTGAATCATCTCAGATAAACCAGCAATGCTTGGAGCCATTTGAACAACTGACTTAGGGCCAAATAAACCTGGCTGAGTCAAAAAGTTGTTCAATGCCATCAATAAACCACCAGCAACTAAAGCCGGAATAATTGGTACAAAGATATCAGACAATAACTTAATAAAAGCCATGACCGGATTAAACTTTTGATTTTTCTGAGAAACTTTCTTTAAATCTTCAGTAGATAATTCTGAAAGCCCAGTCATCTTGATTAATTCATCATAGACATTATTAACATCCCCAGGTCCAATAATAATTTGGAACTGACCATTAGTCTTAAAAGTCCCTTTAATATCAGGATCGCTATCTAACATTTTTAAGTTGACTTTGCTATCATCTTTTAAAACCAAACGTAACCGAGTTGCACAGTGAGCTGCAGCCACTAAGTTATCGCGACCAACTGCTTTAATAACAACTTCAGCATCTTTTTTATGATCCATAATTCCTCCTCCTTATTTGTAAGCGTTTTAAATATTTATTACATTTTCTATGATAGCGTATTCTCGTAATGTGTCAAGCGTTTATCAGAAAATAACCTAAAAATTCAAATTTTGGGGGGGAGCTATTGAGTCCACAACTATTTTTATATATGATATACGTTTGACATGTTTTATTATTTATCATACTATTTCTTTATAAAAGAATGCGTTTACATAAAAAGGATGGATAATTATGGAATGGACTCGTGAACAACGATACAGAAAATATAACGACTGGGATGCTGCAACCTTATTAAAACTGCAATCTCAAGCAGCTACTTCTGATTATCAGATGCACTATCACATGCATCCCCTCTCAGGATTAATGAATGATCCTAATGGTTTTTCTTACTACAACGGTCAATACCATTTATTCTGTCAATCATATCCCTTTGGACCAGTTCATGGCTTAAAGTCATGGACTCACTATGCGTCTGACGACTTAGTTCACTGGCATTACTTAGGACAAGCCATCGACCCTGATATGGATAAAGATAACGCTGGTGCCTATTCTGGTTCAGCGATGGAACATGATGGTAAACTCTTATTAATGTATACCGGTAATCATCGGGATGAAAATTGGGTTAGAACACCTTACCAATTGATTGCTGAAATGGACAAGCATAACCAAATAACTAAAAAAGATGAAGCAGCTATCTTACCACCTAACCATGTAACTGAGCACTTCCGCGATCCTCAATTATTTGAACATAACGGTAAGTTCTACGTGATTCTAGGTGCTCAAGATGAAGAAACTAAAACCGGCCAAATTGATGTCTATGAATCAGAAGATTTAACTAACTGGCATGAAGATGGCTATCTTAATTTACCCGAAGAAATGGGGTATATGATTGAATGCCCTAATCTAGTTTTTGTTGACGGTGAACCAGTATTAATCTTTTGTCCACAAGGATTAGATAAATCAATTACAAATTATGATAATATCTTTCCTAATATGTACTTAATTGGAAATGACATTGATTTATCACATGCTAAATTTTTTTCAACACAATTAAAACCAAAAAATTTAGATGATGGTTTTGACGTTTATGCAACCCAAGCATTCAATGCACCAGATGGTAGTGCCTATGCAATTTCTTGGGTAGGATTACCTGATTCAACTTATCCGGTAACTGATGAAGAGGGCTGGGCTAACTGCTACAGTCAAGTTAAAGAATTAGAAATTAAAGATGGTGTATTATACCAACATCCAGTTCCTGCAATGACAAACTTGCGCTACTCTGAAGTTAACATTTCTGATAAAAAGCTCATCAGTTCTGATGTTAAGCGTCAATATGAGTTAAAATTAAAAATTGCAGCAGGTCAAAATGCAAGCCTCCACTTGAACTCTGACTCTGAATTAAATACGGGCTTAATACTTAAATTCAGTACTGGTAATAAGGCTCATTTAACTGTTGACCGCAGTCATGGCCCAGCGATAAACCCAGATTACGGTACAACCCGCATGATTACTCTCGAAGATAATCAAGAACTCGATCTAGATATCTTTGTGGACGGCTCATTATGTGAAATCTTTGTTAACAATGGACGTCATGTGATTACATTACGCTTCTTCACTGACGAGGAAAATCGGACGATCTCTTTTGATAAAGATATTAACTATACTGGTAAGTTATGGAGGATGCATTCAATTCTCTAAAATTAAAAAGTAGGAAAATAAATGACAAAATTAATAGATGTTGCGCAACTTGCTGGATGTTCAGTTACAACTGTTTCCCGGGTAATAAATGATTATGGCTATATCAGTGAAAAGACACGTAAAAAAGTTCAGCAAGCTATGAAAGCTCTAAATTACCAGCCTAATTCAGTAGCACGTTCTCTTCAAGGGAAAAAAACTCAATTAGTTGGGGTAATATTTCCTAATATTTCTAATCCATTCTTTGGTGAACTTGTTGCCGAAATTGAAAAGCAACTCTTTAATTCAGGTTACAAAACCATTCTTTGTAATGCTGGCAGTGATAAAGAAAAAGAACGTACTTATTTACAAATGCTAATGGCTAATCAAGTTGATGGAATTATTGCTGGGGCTCACAATTTAGGAATTGATGAATATCAAAATACAGGTCTGCCAATTATTTCATTTGATAGAAAACTTTCCCGTAATATTCCAATTGTTACAGCAGATAATTTTCAAGGTGGTTATTTAGCTACTAAAGAGCTTTATGATAATGGAGCTCGCCATATCTATTTTGTTGGTAATCCAGTTCTCGACGGGCACCCAACTCAACGTCGTTTAGAAGGCTATCAGGAAACAATCAATAAGTTAGGCTTAACCGAGCATATTTACCCTGTAAGATTCGGGGAAACACCTGAATTAAAAGAAATGGCTATTAAAGAATTACTCCAATCTCATGAAGTCGATGGTATAGTGGCATCCGATGACTTAACCGCTATTTTAGTTTTAAATATAGCTAAAAAACTTGGTATCAAAGTACCATATGATTTAAAAGTTATAGGATTTGATGGTACTAACTTTATTCAAACTTACTATCCTGAACTTTCAACAATTGTTCAACCAATTTCAGCTATTGCTCAATTATTGGTTGACCTGTTAAAAGAAAGAATTAGCAATCCAAATAAAAAGTTAAATATTTCAACCTATAAACTACCAGTTAAACTTTTAAAAAAAGAATCTTCTAACGCTAACTAATCGCAATAAAATAGGGTAACTTCTTAGAAGTTACCCTATTTTTAACTTTTATAGTGAGTAATTAGATGTTTTTCAGACTAAATACAACTCTTTAAATCTCTTCAAATCTTCTTTAGTAAAGCCTAATACTTTAGTGAAATATTTTTCAAATCCACCAAACCCTTCATTTATTGTCCGGGTAATACCTTTAATAGCAGCTCCTTCACCTTGAGCAATATTCATGCGATTAACCAAATCAATCATTTCAGAATCACTAGGAATTTGCTTTTTAAAACCAAAAGGATAAAGTTTATTAGTCAATAAGTAGTCTTGGGCTATCGTTTTTTCATCAACGCCTAAAGCTGTCAAAATTAAAGCAGCTGTCATCCCTGTCCGATCTTTTCCTGCACTACAATGAAAAACTAAAGCTTCATTTTCTGGTAAATTCAGTAAATGAGCGAATACTTTGGCAAAAGATTTCTGACTAACAGGACTAAGAATTACATTTTGATAAATTTCACCTAAGAAATTCCCCTTTTCCCCGACCTTTGGGATATGATGTAAAAACTTATAGACTGATCGATCTTTCTCTTCTTCCAAACTCCCATCTTTATCTTCTGCATAAACATGACAATCCACATATTTAACACCGTCCCATAGCTGGTCAGGTGCTATTCTTTGTTCATTAGTCGACCGTAAGTCACAATCTATCGCTACTTTCATGCTTGCAAGTTTTTCTTTATCATTCACAGACAGTGAACTCAATGAATCTGCGCGATAAATTTTATTCCATCTTATACGTTGGCCATCTTTATTAGTGTAGCCACCTAAATCACGAAAATTTACAGTTCCATCTAAAGTAATTAAACGATCATGTGCCATATAGAAAAATTCCTTTCTCTATTTAATTCTTATATTTAATTTTATCTTAAAAATACTTTTGCTCAAAATTATTACCTGTTGCAAAACCCCCATCATATATGTGAAGATAAGATTAAGTATTTCCAAGGTTAAAGGAGGAAAAATAATGGCTCAAAAACAAATACAAGCTCTTACTATTGCAGGTCACGACAGTGATGGTAGTGCAGGTATGCCTGCTGACTTACACTCATTTTATGCTCGTGGTGTTTACGGAATGGGATTGATGACTGCAAATGTTGCTGGCAATTCTAAGGGTATTTTTGCACAACAATTAATGCCAATTGACTTTATTCAAAAGCAATTTGACGTTTTAAACGAGGACTTCAATATTGGAGCAACTAAGACAGGTATGCTTGCTAATAAAGAAATTATTGATGTCGTAGCAGATAACTTAAGAAAGTATCAAATGCAAAATATCGTCTTAGATCCTGTAATTATTACTAAACACGGAGCTACCCTGTTAGAAGATGATGCATATCAGGCCTTCTTAGATAAATTGCTTCCACTTGCCACGATTATTACACCTAATTTTTATGAAGCCCAAAAACTTACTGACTTAGAACTAAAAGATGATGATGAGATTAAGCGTGGTGCTCAAATGCTTCAAAATATGGGTGCTCGCAATGTCCTCTTAAAAGGACATCACGATGAAAATTCTACTGAAGTAAAAGACTATCTTCTCTTAGAAGACAGTAGTGAAGCATGGTTCACCAAACCATATTTTGCTACTAACCGTGTAAATGGTACTGGCGATACTCTTTCTGCTGTAATTACAGCAGAACTTGCAAAAGGTACTGAACTTAAAGAAGCAGTAAAAATTGCTAAAGATTTTACTTACGAAGCAATTTCTCACCCAATCGAAGTTGGTTCAACCTATGGACCAATCAACCACTTAGCTGCTCAAAAGATTATGGAAGAAAAAAACTAGTAATATACAAAAAAAGCTGACGATATCGTCAGCTTTTTTGTTAAAATTACAGTCTGTCGATTATAAGCAAAACTGCTATAAGTATTCCACTCCTCATAAACATTAAAAAAATATAGCATTATTTATCATCTTTTAATATAATAGATGAAACTAGGCTTTGGGCTTATCTATTAATTTGAGTTATACTTTTATCAACAACACTTAGTAAGGATGAAAATTATGACAAATAACACTATTAAAATTGCCTACTTATACGAAGACTTGATGAACACTTACGGTGATTCTGGCGATGTAAAAGTCGTTAGTTACTTACTTGCCAAGCAAGGTTACAAGACTCAAGTAGACAATATTTCTTTAGACGATGAATTTGATGCTAATGACTATGACTTTCTATTTTTTGGGGGAGGTCAAGACTTTGAACAAACTGTAGTCGCAAAGGATTTACCACGCCATAAAGATACCATTGAAAAATACGTAACCAATGGTAATCCTATGCTTTGTATTTGTGGTGGCTACCAATTAATGGGTGACTACTATAAAACTAACAGCGGTGTAACTATTAAAGGTCTTGGTATTTTACCACTTCATACAGTTTTTAAAGCTGATAAACGTATGATTGGTGACACCCGTTACATGACTGAATGGGGCGAAGTTAAAGCTTTTGAAAATCACTCTGGTCAAACTTACTTTGATGATACTAATAAATTGCATCCCTTTGGCAAAATGATTGAAGGATATGGAAATAATCCACAAGACAAAGTTGAGGGTTTACGTTATAAAAATTTAATTGGTTCTTACTCACATGGACCTTTATTAAAGAATGTTAACGTAGGTAATGCAATTGTGAAGATGATTTTAGAAAGATATAAGGAGCGAACTGCAAATGAAGTTCAATCCATTTAGAAAAGAAAGCCTCAAGCGTTACCTCGGCACTGATAAACACTTTGTCAAAACGCTTGGGGCTTTTGACTTATTAACTCTAGGTATCGGCGCAGTTATTGGGACAGGTATCTTTATCTTACCCGGGACTGTTGCTGCTAAAAACTCTGGACCTGCTGTTACAGTTTCATTTTTAATTGCGGCTGTTGTATGTGGATTATGTAGTTTATGTTATGCCGAGCTTTCTTCAACAATTCCCGTTGCCGGGAGCGCTTATTCATATGGTAATATCCTTTATGGTGAAATTATTGGTTGGGTACTTGGCTGGGCATTAGTGCTTGAATATATGCTCTCAGTTGCCGCTGTCTCTAGCGGATGGGCTGCATATTTTAACTCATTAATCAACAGTGTCGGTTTACATATTCCTCATGCTTTAGAGGGATCATATAATCCTGCCAATGGAACTTATATTAATCTCTGGGCCGTTGTGAGTGTTCTATTAGTTGCGATTTTGCTTTCTCACGGAATGAAAGCTTCAATGAAATTCAACAATGTAGCGGTAGTTATTAAGATTGCGATTATCTTTATTTTTATCGGTGTAGGACTATTTTTTATCAAGCCAAAGAATTATACTCCATTCATGCCCTACCATGCTAATGGCGTTTTACACGGAGCCACTACAGTATTCTTTGCCTTTCTAGGGTTCGACGTTGTCTCGGCTTCTGCTGCCGAAGTTAAAAACCCTAAAAAGAATATGCCTATTGGGATTATCGGAACCTTAATTGTAGCTGCTATTCTTTATATGGGAGTATCTATTGTATTAACAGGAATGGTTAATTACAAGTTCCTTGATGTTGCTAACCCAGTAGCTTATGCCTTAAAAGCTGTTCATCAAGGTTGGCTAGCAGACCTACTTTCTATCGGAGCGCTATTAGGAATGAGTACCATGATGCTCTCCATGATCTACTCGAGTTCACGTTTAATTTACTCAATTGGTCGTGATGGCTTATTACCTAAATTTTTAGGAAAAATTGACAAGAGTGGTTTACCGGAGAATTCCTTATGGATTGTCACAATTGTGATTGCCTTAATGGGTGGCTTGTTCTCATTAGATGAATTAACTAGCTTGGTTTCAATTGGTACACTGCTTGCCTTTACTTTTGTTTCTTTCGGGGTAATTAAATTGCGTCATCGCTCTGATATCCCACAAGGTAGCTTTAAGGTACCCCTATACCCGGTTATTCCAATTTTATCTGGTTTAGCATGTATTGGAATGATGTGCTTCTTATCTAAGAATACCTACATCTTTGCCGGAATTTGGTTTGCATTTGGATTATTGATTTACTTCTTCTATGGCTACAAACATAGTAAGATTGAGAAGAATTAGGAGGTCACTATGGCAGCAACAACCGAAGATAATTACAAGTTACTAGTTCGCCAAGCACAAGCATTAGTTGCAGATGAAAGTGATTGGATTGCAAATACTGCAAATATTTCTGCGCTTTTGTTTAATTTATTAGATAATGTTAATTTCGCTGGGGTGTATCGTTATGAAAATGGTGAGTTGATTTTAGGACCATTTCAAGGGATGCCAGCTTGTGTGCATATCCAAATGGGTAGCGGCGTTTGTGGTACCACTGCCGAAAAGCAAGAAACTCAAATTGTCGAAGATGTTCATAAATTTGCTGGTCACATTGCCTGTGACAGTACTTCTAATTCAGAAATCGTGGTACCAATCTTCAAGGATAATTCTCTCTGGGGAGTGTTTGATTTTGACTCCACTAAGTTTGGTAATTTTGATGAACTGGATAAGAAATACTTAGAAGAAATTGCACAGAGTTTATTTAAATAAAGAAAAAAGAAGGGTGAAATTAATCACCCTTCTTTTTTTCTTTCTAAGTAAACTTTTCTAAAATAGTAAAGCGTCAATACTAGAAAAATTAATGCAAAAATTGATAAAGGCCACTCTTGATGAAAAAGTGTTTGATAAACTAGCAGGCAAGACACTAACGCACATATTATCCCATTTACAGTAGCGCTCTCCTTAACTATTCCTCTCTTTATCAAAAGTCTGATAACAAGGTTGTATACTACGATTATTACAAGTGTAATTATCCAAATTGTTTCCCAATTACTAGATAAGTGCAACAGTTTAGCAATATTATCTGCAATCATTTCAATAGCTCCTCCTAAGTACACTTAAGTGAATAATTTATTCTACAAAAAAGACGAGCATTTAGGAGAAAAAATACATATTTTGCATTTTTTAATACTTATTCGGTTTAAATTTTTCTATTACTTTTTTTGCATTACTTCTTGAATAATACACACTACTACCATCCGGAAAGAAAATTTCTTTATTTTTAAAGTCAATCTTTTGTACATTAGCAGGATTAATTAAACAAGACTGTGATATTTTCAACAAATAATTATTTTCACTTTCAATTTTAGAAATAGTTCCAGAAAATTTACTTTCTCCACTAGAAAACACCAAATCAACCTTGTGATTTAAAGAACTACTCTCCAAATAATAGATCTCACTAATCTTAATCTTCTGATATTGTCTACCCCACTTGAAAGAGAAATATTGTACTTTATTTTCAATACTCTCATCCACTTTATCCGCACAATTTAGTAAAGTCTGTGTTATCCGTTTTACAATCTGCTCTGATGCCTGGTCTTTATTAATATAGTCAATGGCTCCAATTCGGCGTTCATAAGTTAATGGGGCGTATTTATCATATGCCGTTATAAACACAATCTGGGCGTTTGCATCCCTCGACCTGATGAAATCTGCTAAATCCACGCCCGTCTTACTATTTCCATCTTTTCCAATTTCAATATCAAAAAAATAGATAGCATTTTTCACATCCTGGGCTACAACATACCCCACTACCTCTTCAAACGAGTTAGCAACTAGAGAAACGTCAAGAGACTTATTCTTGAAGCGTTCATTTTCATCCTGAATATTTTCCCAGGCAATATTTACCTGATTAGCAATATTTTGAACAATTATGGGCTCATCATCACACACAATCACTTGATAATTCATTATTTATCACCTTCAACTGTCATATAAAAATCAAAATATTCACTGTTAGCCATATAAGAAATATCTAAACATGGATATTTCTTATTAATTTGATTAATTGTATATAAGCCTAATCCATGATGACCTTGTTTTGTTGTAAATCCCTTTTGAAACAATTGATTCATTTTAGGCTTCTTTTCACTTACACTATTTCGAATCTCTATTTCTAAATCATTCTCACTACTGTAAAGCATAATCTTTATCCAAGAATTTTCTTCACCCGTGCACTCTTCAATTGCATTATCCAATGCAATTCCTAAGATTCTTAACAAATCTAACTCATCTATTTCCTGGGGAATTTTAGAAATTTCTTTAGTACATTCAACTTGATATTTAATTTCTAAATCGGACATCTCTGTTAATTTGGTAATAAATAAGCTCTTTAAAGTATCAACTTTTATGTGATTTAAATTTTGATATTTAAGTAATGCGTTTTTATCTAAATTGTTTTTCGTAAATTGATCCAACTTTTTAACTACTTCATTCAAATTTCCCTTTTGTGCACTCAATTTTAAAGAGTTAAACATATTCTGATAATCATGCCTAAAACTGCGTAATTTATCCTCATCTTTTTCTAAATAGTGAGCATACTTCTTTTGTTGCTGATATTTTTTCTCAAGTTCTTCTTTCGTTTTCTTCTTCAACATTTCGTTTTGAATTCTTACCATTTCAATATATCCACCAATTATGAATATCCCTTGGAGTATCAAAAAGATTCCAAAAAATGAACCTACAGAAATGAATTTATCACCTAATTTATACTTCAATACCATTCCAGTAGTTACAGCATAAAAATATATTTCTAACCATAAGAAAACAATCTTATTTTTTCCTATCAACTGTTTTTTTATATACGGACTATACTTCTTTATTAAAAAGAATAAAATTGTAAGCCATACATTTAAAAATAGAAATTCATATAGATTATTATCTATTGCACCTAAAAAAATTGTTTCAATTGTATCAAGACTAAGTATTAATAATGCTGTGCCTAGAGAAACATAAATATTACTCTTCTTTCTAAAAAATTGAGTAAAAATGATAAGTTCTAAAATATTAGAGCCCAGAAGCGTTAGTGGATCGAATACAGACAGCACAGCAAATAAAATTAACAGAACAATAAAAATAATATTCTTCCATTTTAACTTAAATTTTATTTTTGTAATCTCAAAAAAAGCCCAGCTATCAAAAATAACTGAAGCCAACAAAGTGTAAATAAAAAGCAGATTATTCATTTTTTATCCTAGTGAAATTTAAACCATTTATGTGAATTCCACAAGTTCGAGGCAGCAAAAAAGAATGTAAATAAATTATTCATATTAAAGTACTCCTTTTTATATAAATATTTTTAATATATTACCACAGAGCTTAGCTATGAAAAATAAAAACTACCAAACTAGTCATTTTTTTTTCAACTTATTTGGTAGTTTCATTTTCTATTAACTTAACTAAAAATAATCATAATAAGTCTAACACCCATTAGCACAAAAACTGCGCCAAACCAGATGCCCTAGACAAGGCCATATCTAGCAGACAACTTCTGCGGATTTTTTTCACGTTGACGTTTTTGATAACCTCGTGACCCCAAACCTAAAACAATAAAAATAATTCCTACAAGTAAAAGAACAATTTTTTGCATATTCATCAGTCATCCTTCTTCTCCGGCTGCCAGCTTAACGCCATCACAGCCAAGATAATCATGATAGCTCCAACCCAATCAACTGGTGCCATCACTAAACCAAAGAATAAAACTGAACCAATAGTTGCAGAGACTGGCTCAAAGGCATCAAGCAAGGTTGCAGTTGATGGAGCAATATAACGCAATGAACCCATCATCCATTGGAATGGAATCAAAGTCCCGATAACAATTACGCCAGTCATCAATAAGACTATCATACTGATAGATTTTTGTGGTAAATGTGGCCAGACTGGGTGTACGATGGCTAAGGCAATTCCAGCAATCAACAACCCCCATCCCGTTACAACCAGGCTAGAAGTATGATTAAGCAATTTTCTAGGAATCAAAGTATTTGTTCCTACTCCAATGGCAGACAAGAATCCCCAAAATAAAACTATAGGAGACAAAGAAAGTTGATTAAAACGGCCATGTGTAGCTAAGAAAAATACTCCAACAAACGCTATAATTCCTGCTAGTACATCTAATCTTCTTAAAACTTGATGCTCAAAAATGACCATATAAATCATTACAAAAAATGGACCTACAAATTGTAAGATTGTCGCAATTGACGCATTAGCTTGTTGTACTACAATAAAGTAGCAATATTGCACGGGTAATAAACCTAATAACCCATAAGCAATTACTGTACTTGCATCCTTTTTATTTTTCATTATCTTCATAGGTTTTTTACCAGTAATTTGGGCAAAAATTAAAAGTAGCACACCACTAATAATCATTCTTACTTGGGTAATCCAAATTGGTGTAATTTCTGAACTAATATTGAATAGTCCTTTTGCAAAAAGTCCTGATATACCCCAAAAAACACAAGCCAAAGCTGCTAAAAATGTCCATAATTTTTTCTTACTTGCCATAATTGTCCCCCTAGGATTTCCTTTTTAATCAGCAATATTCATCATAACAGAAAAGAAAGGAAAAAAGATATATATAATTTTTACTTGATTTTTTATGCAAAGTATTATTAAATATAATCAATATAAAAATTAAAAAGCTATGAAAAAGACGAGTACATAGTTTATTTCTTCCAGTGAGTTGGCGTCAGTGGAAAGCCAGCAGACCCTGAATTATCGAAAAACACTTTTTCCAAAAGTTGCCCATCAAACTAGACTTTCTACAGTAGGTGGCGCCGTCTCTGGAACGTTACCATACCAGTAGGGCATGTTGGTGCCCTATAAAGCCGGTCTATTTTAGACAAACTGGGTGGTACCGCGGAAAAAAGCCTTTCGTCCCTTTTAAATAGGGAGCGAGGGGCTTTTCTTTTCTCCCGACACTATTTTAAAGGAGAAAAACATGGAATTAATTTTACCTAAAAACTACCATCCAACATTAAATATTCGCGATACAGAAGCTGCTATTGTTTTTATTCGTGAAACTTTTCAAGATAAGCTTAGCTTTGCTTTAAATTTGCAAAGAATGTCTGCACCTATGTTTGTAGAAAAAAAGACCGGTTTAAACGACAACTTAAATGGAATAGAACGTCCTGTTTCATTTGATATGAAGGCCATGCCTAAAGATGAAACTATTGAAGTTGTACATTCTTTAGCTAAATGGAAACGACTGGCTTTAAAGCGTTATGGCTTTGGAATGCATGAAGGATTATACACCAATATGAATGCGATTCGTCGTGATGAAGATCTTGATAACTTCCACTCAATTTACGTTGATCAATGGGATTGGGAAAAAGTTATTTCTAAAGACGAACGTACTGAAGAAACTCTAAAAACTACCGTAAAGAAAATTTTCACCGCTATCAAAGAAGTCGAAACCGAACTGATTCGTCGTTATCCAGGTTCTGTCTACCGACTTCCTGATCAGGTTCATTTTGTAACCACACAAGAATTAGAAGACCGTTGGCCAGAACTTTCTCCAGAAGAACGTGAAGATAAAATCACCAAAGAAAAGAAAGCAGTTTTCCTAATGAAAATTGGTGACAAGTTAAAGCGTAGCGGTGAACCCCATGATGGACGTGCACCAGATTATGATGATTGGTCACTAAATGGTGATTTACTTTTCTGGTTTGAGCCTCTTAACAAGAAAATTGAAATTTCTTCCATGGGTATTCGTGTTAGTGAAGAAAGCTTACGTGAACAATTGAAGAAAGCTGCCGTAGAGGAACGAGCAAACTTACCTTTCCATAAAATGCTCCTTGATGGGAAACTTCCTTATACAATTGGAGGCGGAATCGGACAATCTCGTCTTTGTATGCTGCTTTTAGGTAAAGCCCATATCGGTGAAGTACAAACCAGTATCTGGCCTGACGAGATGATTAAAAAATGCAAAGCAGCCCAAATAGCTTTGCTATAAATAAAAATTGGATATAAAAAAATTGTAGGATTATTAGCAATCCTACAATTTTTTATCTGTCATTTTTACTTTTGTATTTTCCTAGAAACCCAAAACATAATCAAAGGCAATAATACAAAGCCAAAAACCATCATAGCAATGGCATACCAATTAATACCAATAAATTGGCCTTGGGTATTCATAATACCAAATTGTGACTTCCAATCATATTCTACTAACAAGAATACTACCACAATAATTGAGAGAATTGGAACTATTACATCAGTCCACACATTTTTTGTCGCATTTAAAATTGGTGCACTACTTTTACCTTGATAAAATCTAATTACAGCAATTGGAACTACAATAAATCCTAAAAAACGAACCATTGCACTTAATGTAATTAAGTTAACCATATTATACTCAAAAGCCATAGGAATTAAGATTGCTAATCCTATAGAGATAAAAAATGTTCTAATTGGGAAGTTATTTTTAGTTCTTTTAGTCAAGCCTGTAGATAATTGATTTTCTTTAGCCATAGCTTCTAAAATTCTTGGTGCATTGAAACTTGAAGCAACATTAATACCAAACATTGATACAAGCGCACCAACCAAAATAACATCCCTTAAGAGCTCATTTTTAAAAATAGCTGCAATAGCTACAACTTGAGTAGTCGTCATCAATGCCTTAGGATCAAGTATCATAGCTACAGCTACAACACCAATATAGACAACTGCAATAACCAAAATTGCCAAAGGAATTGCACGTGGTAAATTTCTTTCTGGATTCTTCATATCATCAGAACCAGACGCCACAGATTCAAAACCTGTAAAAGCATAAAAAGCTGAAACAATTGCCATTACAAAACCGGTCGTTGTTAAATTTGGCACAATTTTTTGACCATTTTGTGTGATTTGATCTACTTCATTTAAATTGCTTGAAGCCCCCGTAACAATTAAAAGTACGACTCCAGCAATAATAATTAATACTAACGCAGCTAATTTACCAATAGTTGCCAAATTCATAACATACTTAACTACTTTTTGACCAAACAAGTTAATAACTGTAATAATTACCATTAAAATCAAAAAGCCAATGGTTACATTTATCATCTTGTTTGGATTACCACCAAAAATAGAAATGGTCGATTTAATTACCCCAACAGCCATTACACCCCATGCAACACTAGCAGAGAAGTAACGAAGAATTCCCATATAAAATCCTACTTTGTCACCAAAAGCTGCCTTAGAATAAGCATAGGCAGCTCCTGACTTAGTTACATACTTAGCAGCTGATGCAAAAGAAATTGCTAAAATAGAGGCAAAAATCGCAGCTATTAAATAAACCAACAAAGCCCTGGAGCCAACTTGTTGAACAACACTCCCAGGTGTTAAAAAGATTCCTGAACCAATAATCGCATTAATTGCTAGCAAAACTATTGACCAAAAACCTAATTTATCACTTTCCCTTTTACCCATTTATAAATATCTTCCTTAATTTTATTTACTGTTTAGCCTGTTCAATCACATATTTAAATAAGTTATTTTGAATCTTAGAAACTCTATGCAACATTTCTGGATGCCACTGAACAGCAATCACCGATGCATCTTTATTTTCAATTGCTTCAATTACACCGTCTACGCACCGAGCGGAAATCTTGTAATCAGGAGCTACTTTCTTAATTAATTGATGATGAAATGAGTTAGTACGTAATTCTTCTTTGTTCAAAAGATCCGCAATCTTTGTACCAGGTATAGTTTTTACTGTATGAGTAACTAAAGTTGGATTTTGTCCTTGAGAGTGCTTAAGCGTTTTTTCTTCACGATAACTTAAATCTTGATAAAGACTACCACCATGAGCAACATTAATAATTTGTGCTCCTCTACAAATTCCTAATACTGGTATATGTTTTTCTTCTGCTAATTTCAGCAGCAACATATCGAATTTATCACGCTCAGGCCAAATATTGCCTAACTTTTGTTCGGGCTCCTCACCATAATTATGAGGATCAACATCATGTCCACCAGACAAAATTAGTCCATCTATACTTTCTAATTGAGCTTTAATAACTTCTTTGTTTTCATTAAAGGGAATAATAAATGGTACCCCACCATTTTGCACAACAGAATCTACATAATCTTCATTTACATAACTACGGCGATAACCCGGAAAGATTCCACCATTATCAATAATCACTGAGCCTGAGATTCCAATAATTGGTCTAGACATTATTCATCCTCCATTCTTCTATCGCCTCTAATATACAAGAAATAGCCTCTTACTACAAGTAAGAGGCTATATTTATTAATGGTTTTTCTTAGGGTGACGAATATAATACACCACAGTTGCTAATATTAAAACTCCTGCTCCCACAGAAACTGAAACTCGAGTTTCTGGATTGATAAACATGAAAATAACAATAATTACTAACATAATTAAAGCAAAATAATTTGAATAGGGATAAAGAGGCAATTTAAATGGATGATTTTCCATTAAGTCCGGATTATTTTTTCTAAATCTTAATTCTGCTAGCAAAATTACAAACCATGCAACCATACCTGGTAAAACTGATGAACTGTATACTACTACAAACAGTTCACTCATCGTCTTATTTACCATTGAAAGAATAACGTTGAGAATAAAACCAATCAATATTCCCCCGGTAATACCATAAATCGCATGATTAGGTACTATTCTTTTTGAAATATGACCAAAAGTTTTTGGTGCTTCACCATCATGAGAGAGCTTAAAAAGCATTCTACTAGATGAATATATTCCGGAATTTGCTCCAGACAATGCAGCAGTTAAAACTACAAAGTTAATAATCCCCGCAGCAGCAGTAATTCCAACTTTCGTAAAAGTTTCTACAAAAGGAGAACCCATAGCATTTAATTGATTCCATGGATAAATCGTCACAATTACAAAAATTGCACCTACATAGAAAATTAAAATACGCCATAATACCGTTTTAACACTCTTTACGATTGCTTTTTGTGGATTAGCAACTTCACCTGCTGAAATACCAATCAATTCAATACCCTGATAAGATCCTACAATAATCGCCATTGAGAAAAAGAACCCTTTGATACCATTAGTGAAAAAGCCACCATGGGACCACAAATTGCTAAAACCAATCGGATGACCATGATTACCAACTCCAAGAACAATAACTAGTAATCCCAAAATAATCATTAAAACAATTGTTACAACCTTAATCATGGCGAACCAAAATTCTAGTGCACCATAAGCCTTTGCACTAACAATATTGGCTAAAAGTAAGAAAATGATAATAATAACGCCTGACCAAAAGGCACTTACATTCGGCCACCAAAATTTTAAATATTCTGTAGCTGCAACTACTTCTGAAATTCCAACAACAATATACTGAAATACAGCAGCCCATTCGGCTAAATAGCCAGCTAATGGTGAGATATAATCAGTAGCATAATCTGCAAATGAACCAGTACTAGGATTAATATATAAAATCTCTCCTAACGCTCTCATTACAATATACAAAATTATACCCACAAAAATATACGCTAATAATACTGATGGACCTGTCCACTTAATTGTTGAAGTAGATCCCATAAACAGACCTACACCAATCGCTCCACCAAGCGATATCATTTCCATCTGACGGGCAGTCATTGACCGTTTTAATTTCGGTGCACTATTTTTATTTTTACTCATTATGGCTGTCCTTTCCATGACGAACTAAATATATAATTACTGCCAATATTAATACTCCTGCCCCAACAGCGACAGAAACACGCGTTTCCGGATTAATGAACATAAAGATCACAATTAAGAATAGCATGATAAAAGCAAAATAGTTTGAGAATGGATATAGAGGTAACTTGAATGGATGATTTTCAAGTAAATCAGGATTATTCTTTCTAAATCTTAATTCTGCCCACAAAATTACAAACCATGGAACCATCCCTGGTAAAACTGATGAGGAGAACACAATAACAAATAAATCTTGAGTAGATTTATTGAGTGTAGCTGCTAACATGTTAAGAATAAATCCTAAAAATATTCCCCCGGTAATACCCATAATTGCATGACTAGGCACTATTCTTTTTGAAATATGACCAAATGTCTTCGGTGCATCTCCATCATGAGATAATTTAAAAAGCATTCTACTAGATGAATATATTCCTGAATTTGCTCCAGATAAAGCAGCAGTTAAAACTACGAAGTTAATTACACCAGCAGCTGCTGTAATACCAACCTTTGCAAAAGTAGTTACAAATGGTGATCCCATACTACTTAATTTGTCCCAAGGATATATAGTTACAATTACAAAAATTGCACCTACATAGAAAATTAAAATACGCCATAAGACTGATTTTACAGATTTGACAATAGCTTTTTTAGGATTAGCAACTTCACCTGCTGAAATTCCCAATAATTCAATTCCTTCATAAGATCCTACAATAATTGACATTGAGAATAAAAAGCCTTTTAATCCTCCAGTAAAAAAGCCTCCATGAGACCACAGATTACTAAAACCTGTTGGTTTTCCTCCGTTACCAACACCAAAAAATATAACTAAAAAGCCTAAAATGATCATTAAAATAATTGTTATAACTTTGATCATAGCAAACCAAAATTCTAGTGATGCATAAGCTTTAGCACTAGCCAAGTTAGCTAATAATAAGAAAGCAATAATAATTACTCCTGAACAAAATGCACTCACATTTGGCCACCAAAATTTCAAATATTCTGTAGCTGCAACTACTTCTGACATTCCTACCACAATATATTCAAAAACATTTGCCCATTCAGCTAAGTATCCAGCAATTGGATGAACATATTCCGTTGCATAATCTGCAAATGATCCAGTACCAGGATTGATATAGAGCATTTCTCCTAAGGCACGCATTACAACATAGAGAATTATTCCTACAAACAGATAAGCTAATAATACTGACGGCCCCGTCCATTTAATCGTTGCTGTAGCTCCCATAAACAGACCTACACCAATGGCACCCCCAAGTGAAATCATTTCCATCTGCCCGGCAGTCATAGACCGTTGCAAGCCGGGAACTGATTTTCTGTTCTTCATTTTGTAACTCCTTATTAAAAACTAGTAATCATACTAAACTACTAGTTTCATAAATATTACATTAAAAATATTTTAATACATGAAATACTTACTGCCAAGGGTAAATGGCGTTTTTTTAAGTGTAATTAAATAAATAAGCTTAGGCTTTTTATCACCTAAGCTTATTCTGTTATATTATTTTCTCATAATTCCACGTTTTATTTTTTGCCAAAAAGTTAGTGCTTTACGAATATTTTGAGCCGGAATATGTTCTCTAATCGCCCGTAGCGTCGCTTTAGTATGACGAGATGCAAAATAAAATTGACCATCCTTCTTAGTACAAATCTTAAAGCGTGAAATATATTTTCCACCAAAATATACATCAGCAACTACCATAGTAATTTCATTCCAAGGAATTTGAACATAGTCATTCAAATTATTATCTCGATAAAATTCAAATCCCTTATCTCCGATCATAATTTTTCCATATGTAGGCATTCCACGAAACCAAGTTCCTGGATCCACATATTCAGCTTTTGTATTTAATGATTGAACCATCTAGTCTTTCCTTTATAAAATAAAAAGCAGTCTTTGTAGACTGCTTTAAAATATTATCATTTTTAGAATAAGCCTACTACGTGACCTGCGATACCAACAATGAAGATACCAATAATGATAACGATTGGTGAAACTTTCTTCTTCAATAACCACATGCAAAGGAAAGTAAGAAGTAAAGCTGCCAAACCTGGAATTAAGTCATCCAAGTTATTTTGTAAGGTAGTTTCCTTAATCTTTTCTAAGGCCATGCCCTTACCCATATTCCATTCAGTCAATACCTTACGAATACCTTCGGCACCTGAAGGAACAGTATTCCAATCAATATAAGCACCTTTAGATAGTGGAACTCTAGAAACAATAGGTTTGAAATCAATTGTTACCCAACGCTCAATTAAAGCACCAATAACAAACATACCCATCATTGAGGCACCACGAGTGATTTTTTGTAACAAACCACCTGAAGCATCTTCCGTAATCTTAGTACCTGCTTTGTAACCCATTTCTTGAGTATACCATAAGAAAGCAATACGGATAACGTTCCACAAAACAAAGAAAATGATAGGACCGATGATATTACCACTTAATGCAAGTGAAGCACCTAATGAACCAATAATTGGACGAACAGTGTACCAGAATACAGGATCACCAACACCAGCTAAAGGTCCCATCATACCCACTTTAACACCATTGATAGTTTGATTATCAACGTCAGCTCCGTTAGCTCTATCTTCTTCTAAAGCAAGAGTAACACCAAGAATAGGCGCAGCTACATATGGGTGAGTGTTAAAGAATTCCAAGTGTCTCTTTAACGCACTCTTCATATCATCTTTGTTAGGATATAACTTACGTAAAGCAGGAATCATACTAAATGCAAAACCACCGTTTTGCATTCTTTCATAGTTCCATGAACCTTGCAAGAAAGTTGAACGCCAACTTACCTTCCATCTATCTGCTTTAGTTAATGTAACTTTATTTTCTTTTTTTACTGTTTCAGCCATTATTTAGCCTCCTCTCGCTTAATTTAATAATCATCCAGAATGTCGCCAAGAGGATCACCGGATCCACCATTATCGCCATTGCTGCCGTTATTCTTACCGGAGCCTTCCAATGCCAAGTACATAAGAGCTAATGAAAGACCAATACCACCAAGAGCAATCAAAGTTAATTCCTTAATTGCAGCTAAGCAGAACCCGATAGCGAAGAAAGGCCAAACTTCACGGTTAGCCATCATGTTAATAACCATTGCATAACCAACAGCCACAACCATACCACCACCAATGGTCATACCGTCGTTTAACCAAGATGGCATAGCTTCCAAACCTTTACGAACAAGATCTGCAGGAATAGCTAAAAGTAAAGCAGCTGGGATAGCAATTCTTAATCCCTGTAATGCTAAAGCCACATATTGCCACATATCAATTGCACGCCAGTTACCTTCTTCAGCTTTCTTATCCATGATATGAACAATAGCAACTGAAACAGTACGAACCAACATAGTCAAGAACAAACCGGCAACAGCTAATGGAATAGCGATACCAATCGCTGTACCAATACCTTTTTGTCCTTGACCACCTTGGACTAAAATAATAGCTGAAGCTACTGATGCCAACGCAGCATCAGGTGCAACGGCTGCCCCAATATTAGCCCAACCTAAAGCAATCATTTGAAGTGATCCACCTAACATAACGCCTAATGTTAAGTTACCAGTAACTAAACCTATAAGCGTACAAGCAACAAGTGGTTGTTGAAATTGGAATTGATCCAAGATACCACCCATACCTGCTAAGAAGGCTACGATCACTACCAGAATCATCTGAATAGCATTCAATTTATTTTCCCCCTAAAAAACTTTATTTGTTCTTCAATTCACTTTCAGCCTTAGCTAAAAGATGATCAATATTTTCTGGACTGTCTGATGGAACTTTTCTCACATCAAACTTAACGCCTAGCTTTTGCATTTCTTTAATCGCATCCACATCAGCTTGATCCATCGCTATTGCTTTGTTAACGTTAACCTTACCATCGGAATAAGCAATTGAACCTAAATTAATTTCCTTAATATCGATACCATCCTTGATAGCTTGTAAAGCTTCTTGAGGATTTTCGAACAATACTAAGGCTTTAGTATCCCCAAAACGTGGATCTTTATCGACTTCAACCATCTTTTTGATTGGAATAGTATTAGCTGGTACACCGGCTGGTGCAGCTTCTCTAATCATAGACTTACGAAGTTTGTCTTTTGCAACTTTATCAGAAACAACAATGATACGAGATGGATTAATGCTCTTAGTCCAACCTGTTGCTACTTGTCCATGCAATAAGCGAGTATCAATTCTGGCTAAACCATATTTAATATGACCATCTCCCAAGACAGTACCTTCAGGAATAGCACCCTTTGGTTTTTTCTCAGTTTCTTTAACACCATTTTCTGCTTCCTTAGGCATTAAAGATTCAGGTTGAGTTTTAATCCCATCTCTACCTGGTTTTACAATTGCACTAGCAATATCTTGAGCTTTTTCAGAAGCCATCCGCTGTCCCAATGCTTCAATTACCATTGGCAAGTTCATTCCTGAGACGATTGCCCAATCACCACCATGTTCCTTAACCAAGTTGTTTGCTTGATTAAATGGTGTACCACCCCACAAGTCAATCAAGAATAAAACTTCATCTTGATTATCAAATGAGGCAATTGCCTTTTCCATCTTAGCTCTAATGTCATCCGGACCTTCATCAGGCTTTAAAATACAGTGTGCTAAGTTTTCTTGTTTACCAAAAATCATTTCAGCAGATTGAAAAATACCATCAGCAAAGCCACCATGACTAGCTAGGATAATTCCTACCATTTGATTTCCCCCTTAATCAAAAAATGTACGAATACCTTTAGCAATTCTAATGTATACGTTTACTTTTACTATAATACCATTAATTGAATGAAAATGCTTGCAAAACACCCTGAAAAATTAACATTTTTTTAGCTTATTTAATAATAAAGGACTAATATATATAAAATTTTTTAATAACTTAAAATTAAATCTATACTAACAATAAAAACCTTTTAAATGATATGAAACCTAAAATTAGGACATATTTTTTGATTCATTATCACATTCCGACATTCAAAGCGATTATATACCTTTAGCATGATCTTTGGACCACAGCTAAAAGAGAATAGTCTTGATTAGGATGGCATACTGACCTGTTAAGAGCTGTATACTTTTTATAAACTAGTTTTAACATACCTATTACTTGCCTTAAGACCAGCCAACGACTTAGAGTACTTAGAGTATATAAGATATTTTTTGACTACAGCTATCCATGATGGTAACAGATAAAGCTTTTTACTATTTAAACAGAATTCGGCCACATCTAAATACCACTTTCTGTTTAATATCACAGACTTAAAATTGCGTTTGATCAAGTATCTAACTGTACTAAGAGCCGTATTGTATTCTTGGCTTAATGATTTGATTGATTTACCGTAATACTTCCAATTATTATAAATATCGATTCTGTCTTGTTTAGATAATTTAGTCATAATAAAAACCCCGAAATTCTTGTCCGAATTTCGGGGTTCATATCATTTTGTAAATATTAATCCAATAAACACACAAAAAAAGAGGACAAAGGTCCTCTCTCCATTAAGCACGGCGACTACCTAACCTTGCAGGCAGTTTCCCACCAACTACTTTCGGCGTTAAGAAGCTT
>NZ_JAAVAU010000010.1 GCF_014803895.1 Lactobacillus sp.
TTTTAACAAAAAGAAGACACAAAAATAGAGCAAGATTTCTAAAAATAGAATTCTTGCTCTTATTTTTTAGTCTAGGAAGCTAGTTTTTTCCCAGACTCATTTTTTTACTTAATCATTATCGTCATCAGTTGTAGTAGTTTGAGACGAGTGAGTATTATTGTCAGTTGAACTTTGTTTATTTTCCTCAGTACTGCTATGAGTAGTAGAACTTTGTTGTTGACTACTTGATTGTGCTTCATGATGTTCTTCAGAGCTAGACGAACTACTAGACTCTTCATCATTGTCATCATCACTTGACTTACTACTTTCGTGACTTGATTCAGATGAAGTTTTATCATCGTCATCATTATTACCAGCTGCGCTAGTATCATCGTCATTTTGAGTAGTTACTTCAGCATCATCGTCATCTTCATTTTTCCTTGTAGTAGTAACAGCTGATTCAGGATCAGAAGGAGCATGACCTTTTACAAATAATTGCCAAGTAGCATTACTTGCATTTGAAGTAGCTACTTCGTCTTCAGTACCATTAACTATTTTACGTTTAACCACCGAACTAGGTTGTTGCCAATCTTCATTTTTTTGATCTTGCATCAAATACTTCATCATCTTTTTATAAAGAATTTGAGCCGATGTCTCACCAACACCTGATGGGGTACCATCTTTCAAATTGTCATATCCTGTCCAAATTCCGATAGAGAAGAGCTTAGTATATCCAACAAACCAAGCATCTTTTGGAGAGTTAGCATATTGTGGATATTTTACCAAATCTTCATCGGAATACTTAACCGTACCAGTTTTACCTGCTTCATATAGTCCATCAACTTTAGCACTCTTACCAGTACCACTTGTAAAGACACCCTTCAACATATCGGTTATCATGTATGCTGTAGATTCTTTCATTACACGAGTACCAGAACTATCATATTTTCTAGTAATGCCATCCGGGGTTTCTATTTTAGATACAAATTGTGGCTTATGGTAGACACCATTATTAGCAAAAGCTCCAAAGGCACCAGCCATCTGCAAGGATGAAGCATCTGCCCCGATAGCAACCGATAATCCAGAATCAGATGGGACGTTAACTCCCATTTTCCGAGCGAAGAGGGAAGCTTTACTTACACCTACTTTAGAGAGAGCTCTAACAGCGGGAACATTTCTCGACTGTACCAAAGCTTCTCTCATACTCATTTTACCCTTATAAGTATTATCCCAGTCATATAGTTGAATATTAGTACCAGGATAAATGTATTTCGTATCGCTTAATTGATATGAAGTAGGCCAGTTAAGATATTCAATAGCCGGTCCATAGTCTAAAACAGGCTTGATAGTTGATCCTGTTGACCTACTTGTTTGGACGGCTCGATTAAGTCCCAATTGAACGGACGGAAGTTTTCTACCACCAATAATAGCAATTACATGTCCATTTTGAGGGTTAACTACAGTTGCTCCGACTTGCATTTGATCATTAGTAAAAGGAACTTCGCCATTATTTACTAATTCATAAAGCTTGTTTTGAGCAGCTTGATTAATATTAACAGTAATTTTCAAATTATCATTGTAAGGATTAAATCCTTTACTTTTAACTTCTGCAATTACCTCTTTAATATATGGATCATCAATTTTTCTTAACGTTGAATCTACAGTAGATTTCTTAGGTTGTAAGCCTTTAGTAATTGGCTCATTGATTGCTTTTTTATATTGAGCCTTGGTAATCTTTTTATTTTTATACATTGATTTTAAAACAACGTTTCGCCGATATTTTGCCTTTGCGGGGTAAACATATGGATCATATGTAACAGGAGCATTTGGCATTCCGGCAAGAAGGGCAAGTTGGGCTAAATCAAGTTGCTTTAAGCTTTTACCATAGTAAAAATTAGCAGCAGTCCCCATACCATAAATTCCATAGTTCATATAGACTTTATTGATATAGAACTCTAAAATCTGATTTTTGCTAAATTCTCGTTCTACCTTCATAGAAAGCCACGCTTCTTGTGCCTTTCTTTTTAACGTTCGTTGCGAAGCATCTGTAGAAAAGACTGATAACTTAACTAATTGTTGGGTGATTGTTGATCCCCCCGCAGCTACGCCTTTACTTTTAGCATTAAGTAAAACTGACGTCATAATACGAATTGGATCAAGACCCAGGCCTTCTTTATAAAAACGGCGATCTTCTACTGAAACAACAGCATTTTTTAACTGTTTTGGAATTGCACTGTTTTTAACGTAAGTACGTTTTTCCGATCCAAGTGATAATAAAAATTTACCATCAGTTGTATATAAACTACTGGTTCCACCACTTTGCAATTGAGTTTGAGAAATACTTGGCGCATCTTTAGCATAATATGCAAACACACCTACACCAGAAACGATGACTAATAAGACTGCAATAAAAGCCCATTTGATAATTTGTTTCCAAATTTTCTTTTTATGTTTTTTCTCATTAGGATGCAGACTTGCCATACGTGAGGTTTCAGGATTATTATTTAAAGAATCTTCTTTATTATTATTTACCATAATACCTAATTCCTATCTAATATAAATTGATCTACAGCTTCCAAATAAGGTAGAGTTGGGCGGAAACCAACTTTAATTTCAATTGAGTTTTTTTCTAATTCACCCAATGTCATTGAACTCTTATTTGGAGTTTTCCAAGCCTTAATAACAAAACTTGCTGGAGTTACAAAATAGCGATCAAGTGTCACAAAACGAATAATTGTAAAACAAATGCCTTTTTGGTTAAGGCAACGACTTAAGTGGATTATCTGGTGCTCGTGAAAGTTTTTTAATGGAAAAGACGTTTTATTTTTGGTCTCCTTAGCTTCGAAATCAAGGTAGAAACCCTTATATACTCCATTATAGTCAGTAGTAGAAGCTTGTCTAAAGTAAGCTTCTTTTATTACTGCACGAGATCTTTTGGGATAATCAACTTTAACAATCTGAACGGGAGTAGGCTTTTTATGGACAACGGCTAAATCCTCTAATAAATAGAACTTATTAGATTCATTAATTTGTTGCTCTAAGTTCATTCCACGATCAGAAAAGATAACATCTTTACGATGACGATTTTTTTTAGGTTTAAAGAGGGTAGTCTGATCTTTATTATAATTTGTCAGAGTCCCCGTTGGATATTTGACCATTGCATTCACTCCTGTTAGCATTATATCAAATTAAGCTATAATAATGAAAAAGATGAAGAGAAGGTAATGTTGATGCAACGTTTATGGGTAAGTGGTTATCGCAGTTATGAGTTAAACATTTTTAATGACAATGATAAGCGGATTGAAGTGATCAAGTATGCCTTAAAAAAACAACTTAAAACTTTACTTGATAACAATCAACTTGATTGGATAATTACGGGTGCTAATTTAGGCGTTGAACAATGGGCAATCGAAGCAGGAGCAGAACTAGCAGCTGATTATGACTTAAGAATTGCAATGATTACGCCGTATACTAATTTTTCTCAACGATGGAATGAAAAAAATCAATTACATTATCAAGAATTAAAAGAAGAAGTTGATTTTTATGCAGCGGTTTCTAATCAACCATACCAAAATCCCCAACAACTAAAAAATTACCAGCAATTTATGTTTAACCATACTGATCAAGCTCTTTTTGTATATGATACAGAGCATCCTGGGAAACCACACTACGATTATGACTTTATCAAAAACAGCCAAAAAGATAAGTCCTTTGAACTTCAATTAATAGATTTTTATGACTTACAAGATTCGGCCCAAGAATATTTAGAAGCTAGTGAAAATAACTTTTAAAATAATTGCAAAAAGTTTGTAAACAGGTACTGATATCGTTTTAATGCGACATATTTTTTTGCTAAAATATACTATAAAGGAGCTGGAAATAATGGCGAGTTTAGAAGATATTAAATTAACACCTGAAAATATACTAAAAAAGCAATTTAGAGCTAAAATGAAAGGCTATGATCAAGAAGAAGTTGACGCTTACTTAGATCAAATAATTTCTGATTACGAAAATTATGAAAAGATTGTCACTGATTTACAAAACCAAATTACTGATTTAACAAATCAGCTAAATCAAGCTAAGAAAAATCAAAGTAATATAAGTAAAACAGTAGACAGGGAAGACGATGATGTGAAGACATATCAGCCTACTAAGTCTATTCCGAGTGGTAATTACTCTATTGAAGAAAATAACAATGAAATCACTACTAATGTAGCAATGATTCAGCGAATTTCAACTCTAGAAAGAAAAGTCTATAACCTTGAACAAAGAATGAACAATCAAGATAAAACTTATAAAGTAAACTAAAAAATAATTATAAAACGCATCTCTTTTAAAGAGGTGCGTTTTTATTATGCAATCGTTATTTAATATTAAAAAATTAAATAATCTAGTTTATATTTATAATCTGTTTTTATATAAATTGCCATTATGCACAAAAAATTTTCGATATAGAAGATTTTCTGACTTTTTTTGATAAATCACTATCATAAAAAGTGCAGAAGGGATGAAATAAATGTCAATTGGGGAACGTTTAAAGAAGTTCAGACTATTTTTAGGATTAACACAGGAAGAGATGAGCCAAGGAATAGTAAGTGAATCTTTTTATTCAAGGGTAGAAAGAGGAACTAGAAAAATAAATATTGTGGATTTATTGGCGATTCTTAATAAAAATGGTATTCATTTGGAAGATTTCTTCAATGAGAATATTACTAATGAAAAATCTGATTTAGGCAATATTTCTATCAACTATGATCAATTTAAAAATGTAGTTGTGCAATTAAATCAAAAAGATATACCAGAAAATAAAGCTTTGGAAGTAAGAAAATTAGCTCAAATAGCCATTAGTTATCTTAAGATTTTTTATGAAAAAGGATTCATTGATGAAGCCCAGCAAATAATTAAATTGATTGAACAATTCCCTCCATATCCACTACTGGCAGTTGATAAATTAATTGCTCAATACTATCGGGGATTAATTGATGAAGATAGTTTAAAGATTGAACAAATAAGGGAACTAGTAAAAATTGCTGGTTGTGGAGACGTATTAAAAGATTTACCTAAATTATAAATTTAGAAGGGATAATAACTAATGGAAATTTATGAAAAATTTTATAAGCTTAGAACAAATTTGGGACTATCTCAATCAGATATAGGTTGTAATGTACTAAGTTCATCATCAATATCAAGAATTGAGAAAAAGGGAACAGGAATTTTTACAGAATGCTTAGAAGAAATTTTGAAAATTAATAATATATCGATAACTGCTTTTCTCAATGAATATTCCACGGTAACAGGCACAATAAGACAATATCAAGCTAATGCTTTATATTATTTTTTCAATAAAGATTCAGTCAATTTAGAGAAAGTTTATGAAAATAAAGAGATCAATAGCAAATTATTAGATATCTTAACTACAGCTATGCTTAAAGATTTATCAGGAGAAAAAATTGCTAAAAATAATAAAGTGAAAAAACTTCTCTTTAATTTTCAAACTTGGAACGATAATTTCTTATGGTGTTTACTAGTAGTTTTAAGATTATATCAAGAAGAAAATTTTTCATCGATTGTTAAGCCTGTAATCCTTAAGTTAGAGAAGGTTGAGATGTCCCATATCACTAAAAAATTATTTGCGGATGTCTTGATAGCATTTTTATTAAATAAGGGATGCCAAAGAGATAAATCTTTACAAGATAAGGCTTTAAAAGTGTTGGTAGATTTAGAGCCAAGTAAAGATATTTTTCTACAAAAAATAGTAGGTCGTTATCTATTGGCAGAACGTGAACAAAACTTACAGGAAGTTGAACAAATTAGAGTCCAAGTTTCTTTAGGAAATTTAACAAGAGAATTTAATCAATTACTGAATGTGTAAAGCTTTATTAAATAACTATAATTTATTTCAAGTTGGCAGATTTCGAGATAAATGTTATTTGAAAGAGTAAAGTAATTAAGGTCACAAATAATAGATAATTCAGGAGAAGGAAAAGAAATGAAAAAATTAAAAATTACCAGTTTAACTACAGCTGCGTTGGCAACTACTATTCTCGCAACTACTAACTTAAATAATCATACTGTAAAGGCAGATACTACAACTAATCAAACTGTTGCGAAGTCTCAAACTCCGAAAGAAATTGCGCAAACTAATGTAGATAATGCTCAAAAGACTAAAGAAAAAGCACAAACAAGTGTAGATGAGGCAACTAATAATCTAAAGAGTGCTCAGGATAACTTAACAGTTGCAAATAATAACTACAACATGCAAAGTGAAGCAGTAAGCACAGTCCAAACAGAGGTTAATACTAAGTCAAATGCTCTTGAAGATGCTCAAACTAAAGCTGATTCAGCGGCAAGTTTATTAAGTGAAGCTAAGGATCCAAGTAAGGTAAAAGCAGCTAATGATGCTGTTGATACAGCACAAAAAGCTTTGGATGAAGCGAATGATAATGAGAAAAAAGCCGAACAGGACCTGACTAATAAAAATAAGGATATTACTACAAAATCAGAAGCAGTAAATAAAGCCCAAGCTGACGTTGATACAGCGACTACTGCTAAAAGTGATGCAGATAAAGCAGTTTCTGAAGCTCAAAAAGCAGTAGATGGAACAGGTATTAGTGAAGCTAAGACAGCGTTGGACGATGCAAATAAGGCAGTTCAACAAGATAATGACGACTTAAGTAAAGCTCAAAAAGATCAAACTGATCAACAAGCTGTATATGATAAAGCTAAAAGTGCAAAAGATGCAGCAGAAAAAGAGCGCGATACTGCTAACGCAAAAGCAAAAGATGCTGAAACTAATTATAGTAAACTGAAGGATAAGGATGATAAATATCAAAATACTATCCAAAGTAAAGAAAATCAATTAAAAGACCTAGAAGAAGAAACTAAAAATACTATTGTAATTTCAGATGTCGAAAAATACAAAAAGGCATATACAGATTATATCAATGGTGGATTAACTCAAGATGATCTTGACTTTTTAGCTGCAGATGCAGAAAAGAATGCCTATCAAGACAGTAATTCTGATGCTGATAATAAAGAGGTCGATGTAAATAATCTTTCTGAAAGTGATATAGAGAATTTAAATCTCTTTAGTGCTGATTTAATATCTAAGGTAAGAAATCAATTTGGTTGGAGCGATGCTGAAGTAACCAAGGGAAGTATTCAATTTACTCAAGATATCTTAAAGGGCTACGCAGAAGATTACAAAAACGGAAAATGGACGGGCGGTTGGCATGACTCAGCAATGATTAATAAAGTCGCCTCTGAGTATGATTTACCTACAGATAATGATGGAATAAATCAGCCATATGAAGATATGGCAGAGAGTGAACACTGGGAAAGTAGCTCAGAGGCATTTTCTCCAGAACCTGTGACGTTAAACAGTCTTAAACAAACTATATATAAAGGTCTAGTAGATTTAATTTTACCAACTAGGGAAGGAAATGTAAGTCCTGAAAAGTCAGAAATGGAATTAGCGCATGCAAGAGGTGTGGTAGGAATCTCTAGTAGTGAGTTTGCAGATGGAGGAGACCAATTAGTAGGTGTAGCAGTTGGCAATTTAGGAAGTACTCCAGTTACATTTGATGGTTCCAGCTATAACCAAATTACTAGTTCTCAAGTTCACTTTATCAATATTACTAAATCAGTAGTTGACTATCTGGATAATAAAAAAGTTGATTTGACACCAGTGGTTTCTTATAAAGATCAAAAAGAAAAATTGAGTCAGGAAATTGCTGATACAAAAAATCCTGTTAACCAATCAGAGTTAGAGAAGGATAAACAAGACTATGATACTAAAAAAGCTGCTGCAACTTCCGCTGAAAGTAAGTTTGAGGAGTTGTCCGCAGACTTGGATACAGCCGATAACAAATTAAAAGAGATTAATAAGACTGTTGAGACTATTAACAATCGTCTATCACAAGATACCCAACTTCAAACTAATGCTCAATCAAAATATGATAATCTTACTAACGATCAGAAAACATTAGCAGATAATTTAGCTAAGGCAAAAGCTAAACAATCTCAAGCAGAAGCTGACTTATCTAAAGCGGAAGATGATAAAGCGAAGGCTGCTACTGCTCTGACAACCGCTCAAAACGATTTAACTACTTTACGAGACACGGTAAATGATGCTAAAGAGAAAGTAAATAATGCTAAAAAAGATCTGACAACAGCTCAACAAAAAGTTACTGATTTAACGAACGCGCCTTCAACTTCAGCAAAAGCTAATGAAGCTTTAGAAAAAGCTAAACAAGAGTTGCAGACGGAACAATCTAAATTGGATCAAGAAAATAAAAAATTAGCTGACTTAAAACAGAAAAAAGATGAAGCAGACAAGACGGTCACAAATGCCCAAACTAAGTTAGATACTGCACAATCTAAGCTTGAAGAAGCTACAAACGAACTTACAAATAATCAAAATATTTTAAATAAACTAAGTAACCTAGAAACTATTATTGATAACTCAGATACTAAAGAAAATCTGACAAAGGATTTAACTGAGGAATCTCAAGCAGAAAGTGACTTATCTAAAGCAGAAGATGATAAAGCGAAGGCTGCTACTGCTCTGACAAACGCTCAAAACGACTTAACTACTTTACAAGACACGGTAAATGATGCTAAGGAGAAAGTAAATAATGCTCAAAAAGAGCTTACAGCAGCTCAACAAAAAGTAGCTGAGTTAAAGAATGCAGAGTCAGCTTTAGCAGAAGCTAATAATTCTTTAGAAAACGCTCAACAAGAGTTAAACGAAACACAGGCTAACTTAGATCAACAGCGTCAAGAAGTAAATGAATTACAAAGGGCAAAACAAGAGGCAGGTATAGAAAATGAGCAAACTAAAGTTGCCCTTGAAAATGCTCAACAAGAATTAGTTAATTCCGAAAACAAGCTTAATAATGCTGACGCCAAAATGAAAGAAGCACAAGTTAAGGTTATTGACGCTCAACAAAAGGTTAATGAATTAAAAAATGCGCCTTCAGCTTTAGCAAAAGCTAGCGAATCTTTAGAATCTGCTCAACAAGAGTTAAATGGAGCTCAAACTAGTTTAGATCAACAAACTAAAAAAGTAGCTGAATTAAAGGGAGATAAAGAAAAAGCAGATACTGCAGTAGTAAATGCTCAAACTAAGTTAGATGATGCCAATTCCAAACTTGAGGATATTATCAACAAAGCCGAAAATAGTCAAGATACTGTAGATATTCAAGTCCCTATCGTTGATCTAATCTCAAATGATTCAAACAATAAAGAACAGTTATCTAACAAAGATACTAATACTTCAGCAGATAAGACTAAAGAACCTGAAACTACCTCAACTAAAACAACTGCAACAAGCACAAAAACTTCAAAAGTTACTACTATCAAGTTAACTCACAATGCATTTGTTTACGATAAGAATGGTAAAGTAGTTAAAGGTAAGGTTAATATTAAGTTTATTAGACGTGGTAAAACTATTAAACCTTTGAATGCTAAAGTGGTTACTATTAAAGGTAAGAAGTATTATCAAGTTGGTAAAAATCAATTTGTTAAAGTAGCTAATACTAAGCTCAAGACTCAATCAGTTAAAATCAAGGCTGTACTTAAGGGCAAGAAATCTATTAAGGCAGTTGATATAAATGGTAAATCTAATGGAAAAGTTATTAAGCCATCTAAGCAATATCACTTTAATGAAAAACGTACTATTAAGGGTAAGACTTACTATAAGATTACTTGGACTAATAATTGGATTCCAGCAAGTAAGTTAAGCATCAAAAAATAATATTTAACTAATACACAGTAAAGAAGATAGAGAGAACTCTGTCTTCTTTTTATCATCAATATATAACATATGTATTATTTCAAGTTGGCAGATTTATAGATGAATGTTATTTGAAAGAGTAAAGTAATGACTGTTAAAATTAACATTTGCTTTGAAAAAGAAGTATTTAGGTTCAGTTACAGCTACATGATTAAGAGTAACGCCTTAAGTGGTATGGTTATAAACAGCATTCACCTAAATAACATTTAAGCCTTGGATAACAACGATGATCAAACTGCAACATTATAGTTAAGGAGTAACAAATATAAATGCAAAAAAAGAAAACAGATCGTTTTTCATTACGTAAAAAAGTTATTGGACTAGTAAGTGTCAGCTTAGGTTCATTTTTTATTGTGACTACTGCCCAACCCGTTAACGCAGCAACTAATGATACGCAAACTGTTTCTACATTAGATAATACGGGAGGATATACAGATAGCGCCTCTAACAAGCCAAGTACTGAAATAATTGCATCATCAGCTACTAGCGATAGATAATAGTAATTATGGTTCAAGTAATAGTTCAACGTCATCTTCAGCTGATATTAATACAAATAACTCTGACTCATCGTCTACGAATACTTATGCAAATTCAATTTCGGCTACATCTTCTAATGCTGCAAACAATTCTGAGTCAAGTAATACTATAAATACACCTAGTTCAGCAAGTGATAGTAATACGACAGCCGCAAATGAAAGCTATGCTAGCAACAGTGAAGCTTCAAGTAATCTAGAACATAACACTAATACAGCAGAATTTTCTGATAATGGTGGATATGACCCCGCTATCTGGGGAAAGTTAAACGTTGACGACTGGACATTAAATGATGCGGAAATTACGGGCTATACTGGTGCAGATAAAATTCATATTATCATTCCTAATTCTGCTGATTTAATCAAAGCAGGTAAATTAAACGAAGGTGCTACCGCTAAGATTAGTAGTAAAACAATGAGTGACCTTGTTCACAATACTGATATAACGAAGGCTACTCAAACTATTGCAATCAGTAAGACCGATAATAGCACTATAGAAGCCACTGGCTCAGATTGGTCATTTACTTTTGCACCTGATTATCAAGTAATTGATAATGAATCAACTGATGATGAGCATTATATTCATAGACCAAATTATGAAACTAATATCCAGCAAATTGATTTGAATGCATTAGATACATCAGTAGTTACCGATATGCAGGGAATGTTGGAAGATTTGGCTATCAGTAACACTGATGGGTTGCAAGATTTGAACATGAGTAATGTAACCAATGTATCTTTTCTTTTTTTGGATGATAAGAATTTACGAGATATTAGTGCGTTAGCCAAATGGGATATGACTAATGTTGAAGACAGTGAATCAATGTTCGAAGCTACATCTATCACCGATGTTTCATCTTTAGGTAATTGGCGTATGCCTAATAATGCAAATATCAGACGTATGTTTGATTACATTGACTTAAAAGATGCGGATGGTTTAACGAATTGGGAATTACGAGGTATTAACGATGATAAACCAATCGATATTTGGAATGTAATGTACTCGACACAGTACATTAACGTAAGTCAATGGCGTGTACGTTGGGATCAAGGTCTACAAGATGGCCTTTCTTCTTCATTTACTGAAATGAATATTGATCCTTGGGAGACTGGAAATTCGGTATTTGTAATAAATCCGCAAGATAGTAGCGTATATGATAATGATTATTATAAAAATTTGAAAAATACTATCACATTTTCTAATGGTGATACCACCACTATTCCTGTTATTTATAGTATTGATGCTGCGGATAAGAAAGATGTTGCTAACTATATTAAAACTAATTATATTGATAAGGTTATTGCAGATGAACAGGCAAAAGTCGGCGATGACTATATAGTATCAATTGATTCTGATACTGATTTGACTGATCCCATAGCATTAACTAATGCTAAGTTTAATGTTGATAAAAAAGTGACAGTCAACATTGATTATCTTGATTATGAAACCGGTAAAGCAATTGCGTCACAAACATATACAGGAAAAGTTGGTCAAAAAATTACAAATAATGATTTAATGATTCCAGATAATTACATATTAGTCTCAAGTGAACTACCTGATCAGTTAACAGATGAAACTAATAAAATCGCTATTACGGTAATTAAGCCGAAAGAAGATACAAACTTTGAAGATGCACCTAATGCAAATAACAATTCGGTTGAAACAGTAATTAACTATGTTGATTATGAAACAAATAAGCCGTTAGCAACAGATAAATTATATGGTGCATTAAACACACCTATTGATTATAAAAAACAACTTAATAATTTTGAAAATCAAGGTTATGTACTTGTTTCAAAAGATTTGCCAACAACTAATGATGGTAAAACTCATGATATTATTTTAATTAACCCTAAGATTCAAAATTATGATGATACTCAAGTACCTACTTCAAGTGATATTAGTACTCCATTAATTCAGGATGAACTACCAGAATATACCGGTACTGCTTCGGGTATCCCGTTAGTTCAAGATGAACTACCAGAATATACCGGCACTGCTTCGGGTATCCCGTTAGTTCAAGATGAACTACCAGAATATACTGGCACCGCTTCGGGAATCCCATTAGTTCAAGATGATCTACCAGAATATACTGGCACTGCTTCTGGGATTCCATTAATTCAAGATGATCTGCCAGAATATACTGGAACTGCTTCGGGTATCCCGTTAGTTCAAGATGATCTGCCAGAATATACTGGCACCGCTTCGGGAATCCCATTAATCCAAGATGATTTACCGGAATATACCGACACTGCTTCGGGAATCCCATTAGTTCAAGATGATTTGCCAGAATATACGGGCACTGCTTCGGGTATCCCGTTAGTTCAAGATGATCTGCCAGAATATACTGGAACTGCTTCGGGAATCCCATTAATCCAAGATGATTTACCGGAATATACCGACACTGCTTCTGGTATCCCATTAGTTCAAGATGATCTGCCGGAATATACAGGTACCGCTTCTGGGATTCCATTAGTTCAGGATGAACTACCAGAATATACCGGCACTGCTTCTGGGATTCCATTAGTTCAGGACGATTTGCCAGAATATACCGGCACCGTTTCAGGTATTCCATTAATCCAAGATGATCTGCCAGAATATACCGGCACTGCTTCGGGTATGCCGTTAGTTCAAGATGATCTACCAGAATATACTGAAACTGCTTCGGGTATCCCATTAGTTCAAGATGATTTGCCAGAATATACGGGCACCGCTTCTGGTACGCCATTAGTTCAAGATGATTTACCCGAATACACTGGTACTGCTTCGGGTATGCCGTTAGTTCAAGATGATCTACCAGAATATACTGGCATTGTTTCTAGTATGCCGTTAGTTCAAGATGATTTGCCGGAATATACCGGCACTGCTTCTGGTATTCCATTAGTTCAAGATGATCTACCAGAATATACCGGCACCGCTTCTGGTATTCCATTAGTTCAAGATGATCTACCAGAATATACTGGTACTGTATCTACTATGCCACCAACCCAGAGTAATTCCGAACATACTGATACTGCATCCAATAGTCCATCAATCCAAGATCATTTATCTAAACCTACCGGCACTGCTTCTGATATGTCATCAACCCAAGATGATCCATCTAAACATACTGGTACAACAGTCTATATTCCAACAACGCAAGATAAACATGCTGTAACTGAGAATACGACTGGAGCTAAAGCTGAAGTATCTGTTAAATCAAATAATGATCTGCCGATTTCAGTTGAGCATACAACTAAATCAACACATACTACTAATTATAACTTCTCCAAAAATTCATCTATATATGTTAAACAAGATTCAAAGACGAATACATTACCACAAATAGGTACACGTTCAAGCATATGGTTAAGCCTCATGGGCGCAATTACTATACTATTAGGTAGTTTAGGTTTATCATTTTCACGTAAACAGAAAAAATAATCCATAAATATTGATTACAAGGCTATTAATAAGGTCTACTATTATGGTTTTATTTAAAGTACACTCATTGGTTAGTTGACGATGGTTATATTCTAAATGTACAACCCACTAAAGTTTCAGTTTATAATGCAAAAGTTGCTCTAGAACTGTAGCTAAAGAACATAATAATCATGAATTAATGGCTATCAGGCGTATGACCAATACCAATTTCTCATTAAAAAATATCTTATTTTTAGAACCGAATTATATGATTCGGTTCTTTTTTGTTTTCTAAATAAAAAGAAAGGAGGAAGTCGTAACTTCCTCCTTTTAGTTAATCTTTTAATTGTCTGGAAAGAACAATATCACTATGAACACATATTAAAATGTTTAGATTCAATACCTATTATAATACTGGTCTCCCTAAGTTTATTTCTTATTTTCACGCATTACCGCACATCAGTAAGCTTGATGCTTCTAGAACTTTCAAAACTATTATTAATAATATACAAGGTAAGAATTAATAATAGTAGTCATGATTGTAGAAAGTCTTACTTACTAATTTGGATCGTAAAAAAATATCCCTTAGCCAAAATGAAAGAATTATATCGTCTGCAGATTCTAGATTATTTGAAATTTGATTCCTTATTTGGCTTATTTTTCCATATATAACATATGTATTATTTTAAATTGGCAGATTTACAGATTGATGTTATTTTTAAGAGTAAAGTAATAACTGTTAAAAGTGATATTAATTTGGGAGAGAAAAAATGAAAAAGAAGTATTTAGGATTAGTAGCGATGGCTTTACTAGGTATTGCTACTGCTACTAGTGGAACTATGAATTTTACAAAAGGAAACGTAGTAGAAGCTGCAACAAAAAGTAAGTTAGTTAAATATAAGACCTCACATATACAGTACCTATGGGGTCCATACCATAAAAAAACTATTAATTTGAATAGAATAGGTACTTTTACTTCACCTGCAACTTTCCTTAAGCCTGATGATTATTATGATGATACTCCTGATATACGGATTGCGCAAATTGATGGATATACTAAAACTAATGGTAAAAAATATTATTATGAAAAAGATGATACGGGAAAAATTTTCTATTATAATCCTCTTTCATTAAAGAAACCTACTCTTTATCGTGCAAAGTCTGATATAAAATTATACTGGGTAGTATCTACTGATAATAAAGCAGATAATGGATCCAATCGTGTCATATTACCTGGAGCGGCAATGACTTTAAAGAAAGGAAGCGTAGTTGGATTTTTCGATTATCTAAAACCATATACAATAAATAAATGTGATAATTTCAATAAAATAGTTAAACTTAAAGGGAAAACAACATTAAATGTACAAGGTAAAAAAGTGACGATGTATGGTGGAAAATACATTGAAATTTTATTAGAAAATGGACATTATATGTTTATCAGAGCAAGTGATAAATCTAAATTTGTAAAAGGTGGTACTGGGAAAGGTTTCTTAAACTTTAACAAAATAGAATCAACTGAAAAGAAGTCGATTACTAAATATAATNAAAAATACAAGACAAAGTTAGTATATGGGGGACTTTCTTGGAAGTAAGACTGGTGAGATTGTTTAATTTGGGAGAGAAAAAAGAATGAAAAGGAAGGTTCTAACACTAGCTGGAATTAGTTTACTTACAATTGGATTAAGCACTAGCGTCTTAAATAATACTATTGTGAATGCAGCCCAAGTTACAGCTGGCAAAACTGCCAAGTTAACACATAATGCCTACATTTATAATAGCAAGAGAAAACGAGTTAAAAAATCAGTTTTAAAGAAAAATAAAACTGCCAAAGTAATAAAAATTGTTAAGATTAAAGGAAAGACCTACGCTCAAATTGGTAAAAATCAATTTGTAAAATTGAGTAATTTAAGTGGAATCGATAAAAGTAAGACAAAATCCACTAAAAGTAAAACTACAAAAAAAGCTACTAAAACTAATAGTTCGAAGAATGATTATAAAAAAANTTGGAGCGAAAAATTAAAAGGTCTTGATGATGCTGAAGGCTATAAAATAACGGCACTTAAAGATACAACTATTTATTATGATATGAGTTATGACTGGTATGAAACCGGAGTATTTCATGGAGAAATTAATTTTCCTAAAGGTAGTTCAATCTATCTTACTCATTTCACAAAATATAAACAATGGCTTGAAAACATGGAAATCGATGAAGGTGGGGATGATGAAGGGACTAGTATAGATATTCGTGATGTTTCTTTAAGCAAATGGATTCCACCAGAGGACTATACCAACAATTTAGATGATGGTGGCTTAGATGCTTTGGTTCCTCAAACAGGCGAATATAAAGAACAAAAAGCCAATGGAATTAATGGAGGTATGTATAGTTTATTAGGCACCGAACGAGAATTAACTAAACGTGGACTCTTTAAAAAAGTAACTTATGATACAGATATCACAAAAGTACTACATGAAAGTGATACTGACTATAAAAAAGATTTAGATGCAGTTCAAAACTATTATCTCTATCATTAGTTAAGTATCTAAGAAAATAATACTCTATCATAAAAAGCTAACTCAAACTAATGAGTTGGCTTTTTATGATAACAATTTTATATAAATTGACTTAAATAACTGATGTATTATTTTACTTTGGCAGATTTTGAGACAAATGTTATTTTTAAGGGTAAAGTTATGCCTGTTAAAAATAATATTTAATTAAGGGAGTATATATGAAAATTAAAAAGTTTGTTTTTGCTAGTGCCACTGCTTTAACTTTAATTTCAGCAGGTGTTACATTAGTCTCAACTCAAGATACAACTTCAATAGTTCAAGCTGCAACTACTAAAAAGAAAGTAATGCACAACACTTACTACTATAAAAAAGATGGTAAGACTATCGTTAAGAGCGCAAATGGTAAGAAAAAGATGGCAAAATCTTACCAATCTGTCAAAGTAAGTAAGAAAGTTACCATTAACGGTTCTAAGTTTTACAAGATTTCAGGTAAAAATGAATACATTAAAGTTGGATCTATTGATGGTACTAAGCGTACACTAACTCATAATGCTTACGTTTACACTTCAAAGGGTAAGAAAAAAGCTGCCTCTAGTATTAAGAAAGGTAAAGCAGTAACTACTTATGGCAGTGCTTATACTATTAATGGGAAGTTAATGTATAGAATTGCGCCAGGTGAGTATATAGTTGTTGGCAATTTTAAGAAACAAAGCGCTACTAAAACCGATAATAAAACTAATACTAAAACCAGTATAAATACTAATAATACATCTGATGCTATGACAAAAAAATATCAAAGTTGGATTGATAATGCTCATAAAGGCGCATTAGTAGCTATTCGTGATACCAAAGAATATAATGACGACGATACTACCACTTCTATAGCTAAAGGAGATTTCTATATTCTACCTGATCCTACTGATAATGATGGTATTTATTCTGAATATCATAGTTATGCAGACGTATATAAAGATAAGGATGGTAAATATTATATAGAAGTTATAGGACCTGATGGTTCAGGTATGATTCCTGCTGCTGATTTCACTTTCAGTACCTCCTACAACACTTATAAAGAATCTTCAGAATATAAGAATTTAGTAAACAAATATGTTTACGATGATAACTATAGAGGGGCTAAAGTAACTTTAAGCAGTCCAGTGAAATCAGATGACGGAAAGATATCATATAGTGCAGGTGATACAATCGAAATCGAAGATCCTGACATAACTTTTAATAGTTACGGTAATTATAGCATTTATACTTTTGTGCCAGAAGATTCTGCTTCTATCCATATTCCAATTAGTAGTATTGCTTCCTATACTCCATTTTCTGATTATGAAGATGAGTAGTATGAAAAATGGTTATCTTTTAAAGATTCTAAAGTAAGAAGTGTACTATTAATATCACCAAATTCTAATAAAAAAGATAGAAGCTGAGTAGAACAATACTTGGCTTTTATCTTTTTTATATTATTTATACTAATAGTGAAATCTAAGATAAATCTTATGCCCCATAATATATCAATTACATTTGATTTAAATAAACTAATTTTTATAACGAATGTATTGTTTCAATTTGGCAAATTTTAAGACTAACGTTATTTGTAGTAATAAAGTAATAGATGTTAAAAATAATATTATCTATCGAACAAAAATGAATAAAAAACAAAGGATTAATAAAATGTCTAAAAAATTAATTTTATTTAGTGGTTTAGTACTATTAAGTCTAGGAGCTACAGCTTGTCAAAATAAAAATCAAGTAAGTCCTAGTCGTTCTTCTCAAACATCTACTAGTACGTCAGAAAAACAATCATCTCTAACTAAAGAAAGTAGTTCTTCCACATCAGAAGAAAATAGTTCTTCAACAGCAACTGAAGATGAACAATCATCATCTCAAGAAGTAACAACTTCTACAAATCAAAATTCTACTTCAAGTAGTCAATCAAGTTCTTCAAATGAATCTTCAACTTCAACTAAAAATGATCAATCTCAAGATACTAGTAAAGAATCAAAAACTAATCTTCCAGGTGATGAAGGACTTTTCCAAATTCCAAGTGAATACCAAGGAACTTGGTATGGATATGATAGTGAAGGAAAGAAAGAAGAAATTACTTTTGAGGGCTCAAAAATCATTACAGAGTACGGTTCTACAGAATTACATAAAGTAAATATTGATAAGTTACCAACTATTCCAAGTGAAAAACAAGTAGTTGCTGCTAAAGACTATGGTCGTGCACTATTTATAAATAGTAATGGTATTAAATATATCAATGTTAGAGGTTATTTCCAAGGTGCAGGAGACGGTAGTTATTACGGCTATCATACTGAAAAAGGACAACCAGTAATTATTGGTGCATACGGTGCTGGTCTTTATACAAGTAGTGTATATTGGAAATCACCAGAGTTGGCTAAACAATATAAAGATGAAAAGTTTGCTGATTTAAATTATCAAAATTAATTTGGTGATTCTATATTAAAAGGTAAATAATTGAAGAAGATAAGAATGAATAAATTAACAAAGAAAATTATATTATTTTTAAATGTGTTCAGTGTGGTATTCTTATTTTTAGGGATGCACAGTAATCATCAAGTGGAAGCTGCAGCTTATGGTAGAGGAGCAAAATTTACTATTCCTAAAGCTTACCGTGGTACTTGGTACAGTTATGATAGTGGTCTAGGGAGGACAGTAAAAATGACAACCCATACTTTTAATGGGCAAACAGTCTATAAAATTTCTTCTATGAAAGCAAGAAATAAAGCCAGTTACTATGCTCAAACTCATAGCGGTAAGAAAAAGAATAAGATGATGAATAGCGTAGGTAATTTAATGGGCGCTCAGTATGTAAAAATTAATGGTAAAAAATATATCTTTTTTATTCCATGGCTTGCTAATATTGGAGATGGGTGCTTTAGATCTGGTATCAAAAAGATTAATGGTCACAAATATCGGGTATTAACTTACACTATTACTTTTGCTGGTTGGAAGGTACATGGTACTTATTACCCTAGTAAGAGTTTGGCCAAACAAATGAAAAAATAAGAAAAAAATCGCTAGAATAGTTAAAAGTTCTAGCGATTTTTTCTATATAGTGCTTTTGGTGCTTTCATTAGTATTATTACCTGTAAAGTAATATAATATATTACACTAATAAATTAACTTTAATTAGAGGGATTTATGAATAAGACTATTGGAGAAATTTTAAAAGGCATTAGAAAAGAAGCGGGATTATCCCAATCTGAAATGTGTGAAGGAGTACTATCTGTTTCTGCATATTCAAAAATCGAACGAGGTATCCATAAAATAGATATCGATACACTATATGAAATTCTAGGTAGAAATTCTTCAATAATAGATGTTAAAACCTTTTTATATGAACTATTGTTTAATAGTAATGGAGAAGAAGGGCAATTATATCTTGAAATTAATCTAGCTTTTCTTTCAAAAAATTTAAAAGCGTTAAAGGAACTTACGAACGAAATTAAGAATAATTTTACAAATAAGCAGTTATTGAATACTGCAAATCTTGCTCTTCTTTCATTACAACAAGTTGATATTGATAAAGTAAGTAATAATATGAAGTCATATATTAATAAGCAAATTATGACTTTGCGTTCAATTGAAGTATGGAATTTGAGTAGTTTGAATCAATTAAGAATGCTTTTACCGTTTTTAGAAAGTAATGAAAGTAATTTTTATTTAGTAAAAATATGGAAAAATTACCAAAAGGGACAAAAAAGATCCCTTACTTTTTTAGAGGTATATGTTGAAGCGTTGCTTGTATACTGTGAGATACTTTTAAAACGGCATTCGTCAAAGGATTCCTTCGCACAACCATTAAAATTAATTGATGATATACTTATGGAAGCAGATTTTGGCTCATTATTTGGATTTGGAATTAAGGCCAAGAAAATTAATGCTTTAATTAATCAAGATAGTCAAACTTATGAAAAAATATCCCAAGCAGAGAAATTAATCGGTTTAATTCTTGCAAATGAATCAGATAAAATTGAAGATAACCCTTATTTTGGATATATAAAATAATAAAATGAAAGCAAATCAAATTTTAAAAACTGCACGAGAAATCGCTGGTATTTCTCAACAAGAAGTGTGTGAAGGAATTATAAGTGAATCATATTATTCAAAAATTGAGCGGGGAGTGCATCAGGTAGATGCTGATATATTTTTTAAAATAATTAATAAAAATTATCTTCCCCTGAATATGCTTGATGTACTAAATGATGGAATATTAGACAGTAAGTATATGAATAATATTCAAAAAGATATCACTGTTGAAAATTTTAAGAACTTCTATAAACAATTAAAAGCACAGAAGATAAAAATTAGTGCTTCCCATTATCTGGCTACAATATTGTATCTATACATATATCATAAAGAAATAATACCTGATTTAGATAAGGAAGATACGCTTCTTTTACAACAAAAAAAGAAGAAAATTTTGAATAATCCGATAAATATTCATTCAATGAGACAAGCTGTAGCTTTCAGTGGCTTATTAAATGAAGAAGAATTTTTACAGGTAGTTAAAGCTAGTCGAAAGTATACAAGTAATAATTTAAATAAATACGTAATAGGTGTTTATTTGAATGTAGTAAACAGATTTGTATCTAACTTATACATTGGTCAATTTAAACTAAATTCTGCTATAAAAGATGAATTAAAAGAAATCCAGGCTTTTATCAAAACTTTACTTCCCAATGATTATTCATTAGCATATCAAAAAATATCTATAACTTTGGGAATTAATACGGTACTTCAGATTGAAGATGCAGAGAATAAGAATAAATTATTGCGAGAAGTCTTAACAATGTCCAAACCTAATCTATCTTGGATTAAAAATAAAAATACCAAATAATAGAAATAGTTTTGAATAAATCAAAAGAAGTTATGTTATAATGGTACTACAGGTTTTGAGCAATCGCGGTTAGCTTTATGCTAGCTGAGGAAAGTCCACGCCCACACGAGCTGCGATGCTCGTAGTGTTTGTACTCAGCCCAATAAGCTGGGGGATCGTAAGATCACGGCGGAAAAAGCGCTAAATCCATTTTGGACATGCGTGACTATCCTGAAAAGTGCCACAGTGACGTAGCAATAGGAGAAATCTTATTGGTGGAACGAGGTAAACCCTGCAAGTGGGCAACCCAAATTTGGTAGGGGCGTCTTGTCTATGGAATTGAACTAAAGACAAGGTCATTTTATGAAGATAGATGGTTGCTGAAAACAAGATCAGCCAAGTCTTGTTGGAACAAAACGTGGCTTATAGAAACTTGTGTGGTAGGTTGAGCATTGTCTCAACCTTTTTTTATGGAGTAAAAGGTTTTTAAATTATGGAAAAATATCGTTTATATGCTACTATGGGCGCAGGCTTTGAAAGTGTTGTAGCCAAGGAATTACAAAATTTAGGATATGAAACTCAAACAGAAAATGGTCGTGTTTTCTTTGAAGGTACACAAGAAGATATTGTTAAAACGAATCTTTGGTTACGTAGTGCCGATCGAGTAAAAATTTTACTAAAAGAATTCAAGGCGACTGATTTTGATACTCTCTATAATGAAACTTACGCTTACGATTGGGCACTTCTTTTGCCAGTAGATGCCCGTTTTCCTGTAAAAGGACGTAGTGTACGTAGTAAATTACATTCAGAACCAGATGTTCAATCAATCGTTAAAAAGGCTATCGTTGATAAAATGACTGATCAGTATCGTCGTCGTGGCTTTTTGCCAGAAAGTGGATCAGAATATCCACTAGATGTGCATATTTATAAAGATATGGTTCGTCTAAGTTTAGATACCACAGGTCAAAGTTTATTTAAACGTGGTTATCGTGTAGAACATGGTGGAGCACCTCTTAAGGAAAACTTTGCAGCAGGTTTAATTGAATTAACCCCATTTGATGGAAGCCATCCCTTCATCGACCCAATGACAGGTTCAGGGACAATAGCAATTGAAGCAGCTTTAATTGCTAAACATGTAGCTCCTGGAATGTGGCGTAGATTTGCTTTTGATGACTTTGATTGGTTTGATAAAAAGCTCCACCCAGAGATGATCGAAAAAGCTAAGAGTGAAATTATTACTGATCATGCACCAATCTGGGCAAGTGATATTGACCAATCTATTTTAGAAATTGCCAAGGTCAATGCTCATAATGCCGGCGTCTTACAAGATATTCGCTTTAAACAAGTAGCTGTAAAAGATTTTACAACTGATTTAGAAAATGGGGTAATTGTTGCTAATCCACCATATGGTAAACGTTTAAAGGATCGACAAGCTGCCGAAAAGATTTATGAAGAAATGGGACAAACTTTGCGCCCACTTACTAGCTTTAGTCAGTACTATTTAACTTCCGATTCTCAATTTGAAAAGTACTTTGGTGAAAAAGCCACTAAAAAACGTAAGTTCTTCAATGGTAACTTACGAACTGACTACTACCAATACTGGGCTAATCAAAAATAATAGGTAGTTAATGGAGGAAATATGGAAAGTTGGCTATTCTTAGGGCTAGTTTTGGTTGTTGCTTTAATAGGAAAGAATATGTCTCTAATTATTGCAACCCTAGTAGTAATGGGATTAAAACTACTGCCTTTTACTACAAAGTGGTTACCAATCATTCAGGCCAAAGGAATTAATTGGGGTGTAACAGTTATCTCAGTAGCAATTTTGATTCCTATTGCTACAGGTCAAATTGGTTTTAAAGATTTGTGGCATACATTTAAAACCCCAGCAGGTTGGATTGCGATTGCTGCGGGAATTGCGGTAGCAATTTTATCCCGCTATGGTGTAAACCAGTTAGCAGCAGTCCCTCAAGTTACGGTAGCATTAGTTTTAGGAACAATTATTGGGGTAGTGGCCTTTAAAGGTGTCGCAGCTGGTCCAGTAATTGCTAGTGGGATGACCTTTGTTATTGTAAGTTTATTTAATTTGCATTTTTAAAAAACAAAAAGCAGCACATTAAGTGCTGCTTTTTTATATGGTAACTAACTACTTCCAAGTTCCCTGATGATATTGTTTTACAGCAAAGCTAGGGATACAAATAAAATGTAAGCTATATGCTTTACCTTTATTAGAAATACTAAAGGCAAAATAATCCCAATCCCCATCATGACTTGAACCTTGGGTATTAAAAATAGAAGCCGCATGTTGCCACTCTATATACTTACTGGGGTTGTTGCGCTCACTTTCACTACTACCAGCATAACCAAAAATCATTTGCTTTAAGCTGAAATAAATATCTTTTTTTATCTGGGTAATAGTAAGGGTGTTTTTAGTAGATAGAAATCCAGCCATATTTTCAACGTAATTATCTTCAATCAAGGGGCCAGAAAATCCATTTTTCTTACAAGCTTTAGTAATTCCAGCAACATAGTGACCTCGTTGATCTGAAATACTCCAATTACCTTTAACATATTCACTAGCAATATCATTAGCTAAGGCTTGAGCGCTTGAACTATATTTCCAAGCGGGTAACCCAAGTTGAGTTCGAGCTTGATTAATTAATCTTAAAATATATTCAGAAAGCTCCCTTTTTTGTTCGCTAGTTAATTTGTTTAAATTTACTTTAGTTGTATCATCTTTTTTGCTTTCGGACAGATTTGCGATGCGTGAAAAGCTGTTATCATTCATCCCTTCAACACAAGATTTTTTAAAACTTTTAGAAGGATTACCTTTAAAAGCTGCCAGTAAAGCACTACGAGTATAGCCAGTAGGTAAGGTTAAACTAGACTTACGATAAACCTTCTTTGAGGTCGCTTTATTTAAGGTTACATTAGCTTTTAAAACCCATGCTTTCTTTTTAGGAAGGTAGTAAGCAAGATAATATTTTTGACCAATTTTAATTTTTTTACTAGAACTGTAAGTAAATACTGTCTTAGCAGCCACATATTCACCAGTCTTTTTACCATTGGTAGTATACAAGGGAGTTTTTTGCTTAATAGTTAAAGTTTTGGTTGCTGCTTGGAGAGGGGTAGTTTTTTGAGAAAAAAGGCCTCCAGTTAAGAGCGCCGCACTAGTTAAGCTAGAAATAATCCATTTTTTGTTCATTGAATTTTCCTTTTCATATTCACACACGATGCTTATAAGTGTATTTTAACAAATTAAAAATAAAAAGGACCTCACAAGGTCCTATAATTTAATCACTAGTCGTTAAGTGGTTCTGAATGTATTTTATTTGCTGGTAGTGGCTTGCCATCTTTATCAAAGTAAGAATTGACATCACGACACCAAATCATCGCAATTGTATGCTGTCCAACGTGCACCCCGACTACTGGTCCAATAATGCTTGAATAAAAAGTTATCTTTGAAAATTTATCTTTATAGTCAGTTAGCCATTCATTTTCTCTTTCTAAATCATCGGCATGGAAAATAGTAGCTTGGACTGGATAAGATAGTCCTTCAGTCAATTTTGCAAAATCATTTTGAATATGGTTGTAAGCACGTTTATATTTTCTTTCTTTAGCAATAGCAGAAATATGACCCTCGCCTTGAACATCCATCGAGAGAATAGGTGTAATTTTTAGTAAAGTACCTACAAAACTTGCCGCATTAGATAGACGACCCGTACGCTTTAAGTGTTTTAAATTATCAACTACAAAACGTACATCAGTGGTGTTACGCAAGTCTTTTAAATCGTGCATAATTAAATCAATATCGGCTCCTGATTGAATTAACTTAGCAGCAAGTAAGCTAGCATTAGCTTGGCCAGCACAAGTAATCTTACAATCAAAAGGATGGATGTTGATACGTTTTTCTTCATTTGCCACACTTACAACATTACTATAAAAGCTTGAAAGGCCACTAGAGATAGTAACAACAATTAAATCGGTGTATCCTTCTTCAACATAGCGGTCAACATATTTTTGAACATCACCAATTGAAGGCTGAGAAGTAGTTGGTAATTCTTCAGAAGTGTTTAATTTTTCATAAAATTCATGAAATCCAATATCAATTAAATCACGATAAGTCTTTTTATTCCAAATAATAGGAATAGGAATTACTCCAATATTATATTTTTCGCATTGTTCTTTAGTTAAATATGCTGAGCTATCTGTTAAGACACCAATCTTCATCAATAGAAGGCCTCCATTTATTAAGTATGTTTTTTTGTATTTATATACATTATATTTTAAAACAAAAACCAGTAATAAAAAACAGTCATCTATATTTTTTGTTATAATGAGATGTAAATCAGAAATAAGGTGGGACCTAAATTCTAATGAAAAAACATTTTATCTTTTTAGGCGTACCAGGAGTTATTTATTATTCTTGGTTACTGAGCTTAATTTTTGTAGCAGTTGTGTTTGGCTATGAAAAAGACAATTCTTTGAGTCTACCTTGTTTAACTTTAAGTATAATTTTTGTGGTTTGGTTAATTTATACATGGGTATTTTCTTACTTCAAAGACAAAGAAGGACAGTATTCATTTAAATTGCCCTACCACTCACTTAGTAAGATAGGGAAGCCTCAACTACGTACTTCATGGAAAATATTCAATTTCTACGAAATAAAAGATAACTATCATAACTACTTAGTAATGTGTATCAAAAGTAATAAGAAAAAGGAGAATATTTAATGGAATCAGATATTAAAATTGCTCAAAGAACCGAAGTTCAACCCATTAATGAAATTGCTGAAAAATTGGATCTTACTAGTCAAGACATTGAATTATATGGCAATGATAAAGCTAAAATCAAATGGGAGGCTATTAATAAGTTTAGAAGAAATGGAAAGTTAGGTAAGTTAATTTTAGTAACTTCTATTTCTCCTACACCTGCAGGTGAGGGTAAGTCTACAATTACAATTGGTTTAGGGGATGCAATCAATAATCAACTTCACAAAAACACTTTAATTGCTTTACGTGAACCATCAATGGGACCTGTCTTTGGTCTTAAAGGTGGCGCTACTGGTGGGGGATATGCACAAATTATTCCAATGGAAGATATCAATTTACACTTCACTGGCGATATGCATGCCTTAACCAGTGCAATTGATACCTTAGCAGCATTAGTAGATAACTACATTTATCAAGATAATGCCTTAGATATTGATCCCGATAGAATTGTTTTAAAGCGTGGAGTTGACGTAAATGATCGAACTTTAAGAAAAGTTACAATCGGTCAAGGTTCTCGCATTAACGGAATTGAAAGACAAACTAGTTTTGCAATTACTGTAGCTAATGAATTAATGGCAATTTTGTGCCTAGCTCAGGACATTAATGATCTTAAGACTAGAATTGGTAACATGCTAGTTGGTTTTACTCGTGGAGGCGATCCTGTCTTTGTTAAGCAATTGGGATTTGAAGGAGCAATTGCAGCTTTACTATCAAATGCTTTAAAGCCAAATCTAGTCCAAACACTTGAACATACTCCAGCCTTAGTTCATGGTGGACCATTTGCCAACATTGCTCATGGTGCAAGTTCAATCATTGCATCTAATTTAGCACTTCATTTAAGTGATTACGTATTAACTGAAGCTGGTTTTGGTGCAGATTTAGGTGGACAGAAATTTATGGATTTTGTTTCTAAACATTTAGAGAAAAAACCAGATGCTGTAGCTGTTGTAGCAACTGTGCGTGCTTTAAAGTACCAAACTGAAAAGAAGACTGATAATTTAGAACAAGAAAATATTCCAGCCTTAGAAAAGGGATTTGTTAACTTAGATCGTCATATGAAGAATATGGCAAAATATGGCATCCCTGTAATGGTTGTAATTAATAAATTCGCAACAGATACTCCCGCTGAAATCGCTAAACTAAAAGAACTAGTGGAAAATGAAGGATTTGAATGTGAAGTTGTTTCTTACCATGATGAAGGCTCAAAGGGTGGAGTTGAAGCAGCTAAAAAGTTGGTTGCTTTAACTGAAAAAGAAAGTAATTACACTCCAATTTATGAAACTGAAGATTCTGTGAAAACAAAAATTGAAAAAATAGCTAAAAATATTTATGGTGCAAATCAAGTAGAATATTCAGAAGCAGCTGAAAAACAACTTCAAGAAATTAAAGAATTAGCTAAAGATAAACTTCCAGTGATTATTGCTAAGACCCAGGCTTCATTTACTGATGATAAAAAGCAACTTGGCGCTCCTAAAGATTTTACTTTACATGTAAAATCTCTTTCACTTAAAAATGGTGCAGGCTTTATTGTTGTGGCAACTGGTTCTATCTTAGATATGCCAGGCTTACCTAAACATCCTGCTGCCTTAGATATTGATGTCGATAATAACGGAAAGATTTCAGGTTTATTCTAAAAAATGAAGAAAGCAAAACAAGCACTTTACTTATTGATTTCAATAATTATTGTGGCATTAGATCAATGGTTGAAATATTATATACATAATAATTTTGAAATCGGACAAACCAAGACAGTTATTCCAGGAATTCTTTCATTTAATTATTTAAGAAATAATGGAGCAGCATGGAATATTTTTTCCGGTCAAATGTGGTTGTTTTATGTGATTACTGTAGTTGCAATTGCAGTAGTTCTCTACTATCTTTTTAATCCTAAATATAAAAGTAAATTATTTGATACTGGTTTAGCACTAGTTCTAGGTGGAATTATTGGCAACTTTATTGATCGAATTCGATTACATTATGTAGTTGATATGTTTCAATTAGACTTTATTAACTTTAATATTTTTAATATTGCTGATAGTGCAATTACCGTCGGAATTATCTTAGTATTCATCTATTTGATATTTTTTGAAGATAAAAAGGAACAAACTACATCATGAGTAAAAAATATGACTTACTTGTCGAAAATGAGACAGGACGTTTGGATAAATACATTTCTGAACAGATTCCTGAGCTTAGCCGTACAAGGGTAAAAGAATTAATCGATGATGGCAAAATTCTAGTTAATAGTAAAAAAGAAAAACCGTCATATAAAATTTCTCCTCAAGATGAGGTCAATGTCGAAATTCCTAAAAAAGAATCATTAAATTTAGAGCCTGAAGATTTAAATTTAGATATTGTTTATGAAGACAAGGATGTTATTGTTGTCAATAAACCACAAGGGATGGTAGTTCATCCTGCAGCAGGGCATCCCAATCATACCTTAGTTAATGGTTTGCTTTATCATACTCGTGATTTAGCTCAAAGCCCTGAAGGTTTTCGCCCAGGAATTGTTCACCGTATTGATAAAGATACTTCAGGTCTTTTAATGGTGGCTAAAAATGATAAAGCAAGAGAAAGTTTAGAGCGACAACTTGCGACTAAAACTAATAAGCGTGAATATTTAGCATTAGTACATGGCAATTTTGAAACACAAAGTGGAGTAATTAATGCCCCAATTGGCAGAAATCCAGTTAATCGGAAGCAGATGGCGATTAATCCAAATGGTAAAGCTGCTATAACACATTTCACAGTTTTAGAGCAATTCAAAGATTATAGTTTAGTTAAATGTATACTTGAAACTGGACGTACTCATCAAATTAGAGTTCACATGAAATATATCGGACATCCCTTAGCTGGGGATCCTTTATATGGACCAAAAAAGACTTTAAAAGGGAACGGTCAATTTCTACATGCTGAAACACTTGGCTTTGAACAACCAACTACTGGTGAATGGCTAGAATTTTCTTGTCCAATTCCATCTATTTTCCAAAGACAGTTAGATAATTTACGACTAAATAAGAAAATGTGATTTCTCATGAAAAGATACTTAATTCTGGAAGACGGTACAGCCTTTAGTGGACATGATTTTGGTGCTGCAACTACTGCCACAGGTGAACTTGCTATTCAGGTTGCAAATTTTGGTTATCAAGAGGCTATCTCTGATCCAGCTAATTTTGGTAAAATTTTGACCTTTACCACACCGATGATTGGAGCTAGCGGAATCAGCGCTATTGATTATGAATCCATCAATCCTTCAGTAAAAGGAATTATTGCTAATGATATTGCATTTCATATTTCTCATAGCAGTAGTTTCCAAGATTTGAACGACTTTTTAAAAGAAAAAAAGATTCCAGGAATTTATGGTGTCGATACTCGGGCCCTTGTCCAAAAATTGAAGAACCAACATCGAATCAAAGCATCTATTATGGATACAGATGATGAACATGCATTTGATCAAATTAGGGCCTTAGTTTTACCTAAAAATAAAACTGCTCAAATTTCAACATCTAATCCATACGCAGCACCTAATATTGGCAAAACAGTTGCAGTTATTGACTTAGGATTAAAGCACTCGTTATTACGTGAGCTTTCTTTAAGAAAAATAAATAGTGTCGTTCTGCCATATAATGCTTCTATCTATGATATTATTAACATTCGTGCTGATGGAATAGTTATTTCAAATGGTCCAGGAAGTGCTAAAGAATTAGCTAAAGATCTTAATCCAATCTTTGATAAATTTTATGGTAAATTACCAATTTTAGTAATTGGACTAGGTTTTCTAAGTTTAAGTAATTATCTAGACTTCGACTTATTCAATCTACAACCAGCTTATAATGGGAGCAATTTTCCAGTGATTGAACAACAGACTCATCGTATCTGGCAAACTGCTATGAATATTAGTCAATTAGTTTTACCGGAAAATATTACAGTCAATTTTTCTGATGTTTATTATGATCTTAAGTCGGATTTAATCGCTGGCTATAGAATAAAAAATGATAAATGTATTGCCACAGCTTTTAATCCTGAAGGTTCACCGGGAAATTTTGATGCGGTAAGTATTTATGATCAATTTTTGCAAATGATGGAGTAAATTATGCCATTACATAGTGAATTTAATAAAGTTTTGATAATCGGTGCTGGACCAACAATTATTGGTGAAGTTTCTGAAATGGATATTTTGGGTGAACAAGCACTAGAAGCTTTTTTAGAAGAAAATCTTCAGGTGGTTTTGATTAATCCTAATCCGGCTACAGTTCAAACAGACAAACGTAAAAATTTAAAGGTTTTCCTAGAACCTATGACATTAACTTTTCTAAAACGTATTATTCGTATGGAGAAGCCAGATGCCATTTTTACAGCTTGTGGAGGTAAACCTGCCTTAAAATTGACTAAACAATTGCTTGATGACGGTATTTTACAAGATATGAAAATCAAGCTTTTGAGTATTAACCAATTGGCACTAGAGTTGCAAGACCATACAAAATTTCACGATTTTTTAGAACGCCATGCTATTCCCACTGCTCAGCAATGGTTATTAGATAAAGATGAAGATTTAGAAGGTGATTTTCAAAAGGTTCATTATCCATTATTGTTGACCAAAAAATTAAAATATCGTCGTGATATTTATCGTTCTTTTACTAATTGGGAAAGTTTAAAAAAATATTTTGAGCAAGAACGTGAGATGGATCACTTTGACTTTAGAAATTATGTTCTGGATGAGGATCTATCTAATTGGGAAGAAATCATTTTAGATGTTGTTCGAGATAATAATGGGAATTTTTGTTTCATCAATAATACCGGAAGTTTAGAACCTGTTAAAATTAATTCAGCAGATTCATTATTAGTTTCGCCAGTAATTACTAGAAACAATAATCAAATGCAGCAACTTAGAAACTATATGAAACGGTTGGCTAATGTGTTAAATATTCATGGTTGCTTATCAGTTCATTTTGCTGTTAAGCAAGATGGTGAAACTTTTAATTTTAAAGTTTTGAGTGCTAAACCTCGTATAACTCATACTAGTTTGATTGCTTATCGGAGTGGGGTATATAGTGTAGGCTATATTACTGCTAAAATTGCTCTTGGCTATAACCTGAATGAAATTATTGATCCACAATCCGGGTTGAATGCAGCTATTGAGCCTGTAAAGGATGCCTTTAGCGTCCAACTTCCTTATTGGTCATTTGTTGAATCAGGTTATAATCATTACAAATTAAGTAATAAGCCAACTTCAGGAGGAACTGCATTAGGTATTGGGCGGAGTTTTGAAGCAGCTTTTATGAAAGCTTTGCAGGCTACAACCAATTTCGCTAATAATTTACGTGTGTTTAAGCAAGAGTATGCAAAAAGTGAAACAGAAATTATTAAAGATTTAGAACAACCTTTAGAGAATCATATTATTATCCTAGCTGCTGCAATTGCTAAAAATATTCCTTACACTACACTTCATCAAACTTTACATATTCATCCTGCATTCTTACAAAAATTTAATCATATGATAATTTTAATGAAGAAGTTACAGGCTGAAACTTTAAGTGAAAACTTATTACTCAAAGCTAAACGTAATGGTTTCTCTAATAAATTAATTTCTTATCTTGCTAATAAAACTGAGTCTGAAGTTGTAGCTTTATTAAAAGAATGGAAAATAAAACCTAGCTATATTCGTATTGATGGTACTGCTGGACTTGAAGAACCTAAAGTTAATGCTGTTTATTCAGCTTATGGTGTAGAAAATGAAATTAAACCTCTTAATAATGACAAAAAGTGTCTAATCTTAGGTTTAAAACCTTTTCAGGTCTCATTGACTGGTGAATTTGATTATATGATTTATCATGCAGCCAAGACACTCAAAGAGAATGGTATTAGCCCGGTTATTATTAGTAATAATCCCGAAAGTATAAGTGCCTCATATAATGTTTGTGATCGGGTATATTTTGAACCCCTAATTTTAGAAAATATTTTAGATGTGGCTGAAAAAGAAAATATTGAGTATGTAATGACTCAATTTTCTGGTAAACAAATTAATCAATATCGCTCAGAATTGTTAAAGCATGGTTTGAAAATTATTGGCCAACCAAATATTGGAAAACTTTTGGAAGGAAATGTAACTAATTTAATTTTAAATGCGGGCGTAAATCCTGTTCCAGCCCTTACTACATCTCACCTCGATAAAATTGATCAATTTGTTGAACAATATGGTTTTCCAGTTTTAATTGGTGGTATTAGCAACACCAAAAAACAAAAATCTGCGGTGGTATTTGATGTACCAGCTTTAAAAAAGTATATTTCTGAAAATGAATTAGATAAAATGACTATATCTAAATTTATTGAAGGTCATAAATATGAGATTACCGCTATTTCTGATGGTGAAAATGTAACTTTACCAGGAATTATTGAGCACTTTGAACAAACTGGATCACATGCATCTGATTCAATTGCAGTTTATCAACCGCAAAATTTAAGTACGACTCACCAACGTCTTTTACGAGATGCTGCAGTAAATATTGCTAGTCAAATGCACGTTTGTGGACCGATAAATTTGCATTTTTTGATAGCTAAAGATCAAATTTATGTTTTACAGGTTAAAATTTATTCTGGGCATAATGTGGCTTTCTTAAGTAAATCACTTCATCAAGATATTGCCGCTATCACTACTGAAGTTTTATTAGGTAAAAAATTACCAGAATTAGGTTTAAAGAATGATGTCTGGCCATCTAATTCACTAATTCACGTAAAGATGCCTGTATTTTCATATTTACGCTATCACGGTGAAAATACTTTTGACTCTTTAATGAAAACGTCGGGTAGTGTAATTGGACGTGCGAAAAGATTACCTTTTGCTTTATACAAGGGGTATGAGGCAAGTGATTTAATTATTCCAAGTTATGGAACAGTCTTTATTTCTGTAAAAGATTCCGATAAAAATGCAGCAATAAAAATTGCTGCTCGTTTCCATAGACTAGGCTTTACTTTACTAGCAACTGAAGGGACGGCTAATATTCTTGCAGAAGAGGGAATTACTACGGGAATTGTTGAAAAAATTCAAAATGGTAACGATAGTCTTTTAGAAAAAATAGCACAGCACCGAATTAGTCTAGTTATCAATGTTACTAGCTTATCCGATTCTGCTAGTCAAGATGCAATTATAATAAAGGATCAAGCGTTAAGTACCCATATTCCTGTATTCTCAAGTCTGCAATCTGCTGATGATATTTTACAAGTTCTAGAAACAATGGCTATGACAACTCAACCTCTATAAGGTGATAAAAAAGCATCCCATTTGGGATGCTTTTTTTGTAATTAATCTACTCGTTTAGCTAAGATTTCTTTTTCATTTGGTGTTACTTCAATTGAATTTTGCCCAGTATAAATTACGAACCCTGGCTTGGCACCATTAGGCTTTTTAATTCGTTTTACTTGAACATAATCAACTGGTACATGTCCTGATTGGCGCCCTTTAGAGTAGTAAGCAGCAATCTCAGCAGCTTCACGGATATCTTGTTGACTTGGATCAGAATCTTGTAAGATAACATGAGAACCAGGCATATTTTTAACGTGGAACCAATAATCACGTTTATCAGCTTTCTTAAGAGTAAGCCAATCATTTTGGTAATTATTTTTGCCTACCCAGACTTTTTTTCCATCAGATAGTTTAAAAGTATTTAAATTTTGTTCAGTAATTTTTTTCTTACGACGATGAGCTGTTTGCTTCTTAATATAGCCTTGATTCATTAATTCATCGGTAATTGAGTCAATATCTTCAGGTTCAGCATTATCGATTGCTGTTTGAATTGAGTCAAAATAGGCCAGATTTTCTTTAGCAATCTTAATTTGTTCATTAATATGCTTAATTGAATTACGAAGTTTTTGATAACGTGTAAAATATTTTTGCGCATTCCGAGCAGGAGAGAGTGCGGGATCAAGCTTAATTGGGATTTCCTTATTATTTTCGTAGTAATTAGGTAATATGATTTCTTCCATACCAGGCTTAACTTGGTGAAGATAAGTATTAAGTAATTCTCCCTTAACTCGAAATCCTTCTGAATTTTCGGCTTGATCAAGTTGCTTTTGTAATTTAATAATTTTTTTACTGAGTTTTTTGCGCTCATTAGAAACAACATTTTCAATCTTTTTAGATTTTTGGCGTACCCAATCTTTATTAGCCTGTTCACGGTAAAAATCTTCTAAAGCCTGGTTAACATTATCATTTGAACTTACTAAAATTAAGTCTAAGTGATAGGGTAAGTAAATAAAAAAGCGATCCTTGTGTTTAGGCGTTTGTAAAACATAACCCTTGGGATGGTCAAAATGATCGAAGAAGGTAGTGAACGTATTAAAACTAAAGTCATCTTCCATATATCCCATAAATTCTCGACGATCATCACCATCTAAGCCATTGAATCGTTTAACAAATTCGCTAGGTTCAGGATAGGTTGCTTTTATTTGATTGAACTTATCTTCTGTTAATGTAAACCCATTGATTCCAGGGTTAAGTGGTGGCAATTCATACGGTGCATGTGGCAAAAGTAAACGTGCACGATTTTCATCAGGGTTAATGCGTTTAAGCAAGTCAATGATTTTACCAGTATTTTGATCATACAAAATCACATTACTGTGGCGCCCCATTAATTCAACAGAAAGTACTAATTGTACTTCATCACCTAATTCATTACGATTAGAAAAGTAGAAATTGACAATACGTTCAACTCCAACTTGTTCAATTTTTTGCAAAATAGAGCCGATGAGATACTTCCTTAAAACCATTACAAAAGTAGGAGCTACATCGGGATTAGCAATAGATTCAGTCGTTAAATAAAAGCGTGGATTTTGTGCATTTGCGGAAACTAGCAACTTCTTATTCTTACGATCTTTTCTAAAATTTAAAACTAAATCATGTGTAAATGGTTGGTAAATTTTTGTTAATTTTCCTCCAACTAAAGCAGGAGAAAGATTTGTTAATAAACTATGTATAAATAAGCCATCAAAAGCCATAAATTATCACCTCTAAAAGTTATCTTTTCTATTATACTATTTTTTGAAAAGTAAGAAAAAAGATAGTGGAATCCCGTATAAAAATAGTATTTAATAATAATTGTTATTAGGAGGGATAATAATGGCTAAAATACTTACTAAAAGAGTATCACTCGTGGAATTATTTTATGATTTAGTTTTTGTTTATATGATTTCAAGAGCAACTAGTTTGATCCATCATCTGCATAATGGAATAATTAATCCACTAACTTTAGGGATTTTTGCTTTAGTTATAATTGTTTTTATCAATTCATGGATGGTACAAACAGTTTTTACCAATCGTTATGGGACTTCTTCATGGACAGACGTGATCATTTCGTTTATTAATATGGCAATCGTGCTATACATGTCAAATTCGTTTACAGCTACTTATGATCACAATTTGAAGACTTTCTTCTTAGCAGCAGGCTTGTTGTCATTAACATTGATGATTCAATACTTGATTGTCTATTTTAAAACCGATAATTTAGTTGATAAACAAATCTCACGGGCTTTTGCCTTGATTTTAATTTTTAGAACTATTTGTTTATTAATTGGGGGCTTGATTGAAAATAAAGTGGGTTTGGCAATAGCTCTGATTGGAATTATCGTTAGTTGGATCTTACCTGGTTTTACAGGAAAATATACGGAAAATCATCCAATTATCTTTTCACACTTACTAGAAAGATTAACGGCTTTAATTATTGTAATGTTTGGTGAAACAATCGTAGGAATAGCAGATTACTTTACTAAACAAAACTTTTCAATTCAATCACTTTTGATTTTTGTGATTGTTGTTGGCTTATTCTTTACTTATATTGTTGAATTTGATCATATGATTGACGAAAATCGTGCACATGAAACTGGGAATAAGTTAATCTATTTGCATTACTTTATCTTGTTTGGTTTAAGCATGATTACAGTTTCTTTGAAATTTATTAACGAGGAAAGTGCCAATCCATTATTCTCAGTAAGCTTTTTATACGGTGGTATTGCTTTATTTTATATTGGTTTGGCTTTAAGTAATTATTATAATAAAAAAGAAATGTCGAATAATTTGAGCCTAATGGTCTTTTTTGCGATAACTACATTAGTAGGATATTTGCTAGCACTAAAGTTTGATACATTTACGCCGATTGTAATCATTACTACCATAGTAGTAATGATAAATGTTATTTTTCAAACTAGTTTCATGTTTAGAAATACAAAAAGCAATTAATATGCTTAAAAAAAGTCTTATGGTATGCTATAATCAATTTTTGATAAGCATTAAAGCGGAAGGGGTTTAATTACATGAAGATTGCATTAGTTACCGATAGTACTAGTGTTTTAACTAAAAAAGAGGCTGAGGACAATAATGTAATCGTCACTCCTATTCCAATTATTGTTGGTGATAAGGAATACTTGGAAGGAGTTGACATTACAGCAAGTCAACTCTTCGATATGCAGAGAGCTGGAGCAGATTTCCCAAAGACTTCGCAACCTGCAATTGGAGAAATGATTGAGCTTTTTGATAAGCTTCATAATGAAGGTTATGATGCAATCATTGCAATTACACTTTCTAGCGGAATTTCCGGTTTTTATGAAACTTTACAGACCATGGCTCGTAATAATCCACAATATGGTTTATACCCATATGATTCTAAGATGACTGTGCGTTTACAAGGTTATTTAGTTTTAGCTGCTGCGCGCATGATTAAAGCAGGTTATGAACCTCAGGATATTTTGAATCGTCTGGACCAGATTAGAAGTACTATTGATGAATTCTTCGTTGTAGATGATTTAAAAAACTTAAGCCGTGGTGGACGTTTAAGTAATGCGAGTGCTTTTATTGGTACAATGCTACATATTAAGCCACTTCTTACTTTTGAAGATGGTAAGATTGTTGCTTTTGATAAAATTCGTTCACTCAAGAGAGCTGTTTCTAAAGTAGAAGAATTAACTTTAGAAAGAACAGGTAATCTTTCCTACCGGAATAAGTTGCGTTTGTTCGTTTTCCACTCAAATGATGCTAAGCAAGCATCAGGTATTAAAGAGTTTATTGAAGAGAATTTTTCAGGGATGCCAGTAGACGTAGCGGAATTTAGTCCTGTAATTGCGACTCACTTGGGTGAAAAATCTATCGCAATAGCTTGGATGATTGACATTGATCAGATTGATTTTAATGAAAAAAACTAACTAAAAGACCTTAGGTGCTGAGCCTAAGGTTTTTTACATGAAGAAAAAGCCAGTTCGAAGCGAACTGACTATAAATTTATTATTAATAGTAATCTGATTCTTGGGGGGAAGGTAGAATTAATCAGAAAGTTTACCAACAACAGGTAAACCTTTTATTACAGCAGCGCCATGTGGAGCATGCTGTAAAATTTGGGTGATATCTTTACCAGCTAGATTACCGTGATTTTTGCTAGCACCTACATGTGAGTTTCCAGTTGCATCATAAACAGTACCATCTACAGCAAAATAGGCCTTATGACCATTTTCACCATCAAATTCTGACAATTCTTCTCGTGTAAAAAATTTCTCTGCCATTGATACTTCCTTTCATTACTTATAATTTAAAGGCTACTATATCAAAATTGTGTAGGAGGTTCAACTAGTTTGTTTGAGTTGAAAACTATATGAATTACTAAATTGCTAGCCCATTAAGATTTTAGAAAAGTATCTATAAAATTATTTAGATTTTATTAAGAGAAACTAGTGCATTTTTCATTGCAGTAATTGCACAAAAGTTGATAGATTTTTTGAGAGTAATCTTAATATTTTTAATATATTAATAACTATTCGTAAAAAAATTGTAACCCTCAATTCATCAATTCATTTAAGCGATGGATATCTTTTTGCTTGCCAATTACTAAAATTTTATCATTATTATGAATAACATCCGTAGCTTGTGGTAGTTGATTAATATCATCGTCTTCATTAATAATTGCCAGAATATTAACATTATAGCGATTACGAAAATCGAGTTCATCAATAGTTTTACCGATAATTTTAGGATTAGCTACATTAATCTCAGCTAAGGTAAGATTTTTATTTAAATCCACATAATCAATTACACTAGGGTGAAGCTGATGAAAGACAATTTGCATCGCCAGATCATGTTCTGGACGCACAACTTTAGTAGCACCAACTTTTTCTAAAACACGTGCATGCGTTGCGTTTTCTGCTCGACAGATAATATCTGGTACACCAGCTTCTTTAACAATCATTGTCGCCATTACGCTCGCCGCAATATTTCTACCGATAGAAACATAAACATGGTCAAAACTACCAATATCAAGTTCGTGCATAGCTTCTTCATCTTGAGCATCCGCAATTACAGCTTCCATTACCATATCAGCGTATTCCTCAACAACTTCTTCATTAATATCAATAGCTAATACTTCTTGATTTGCTTCTACTAATGCTTGACAAATTGCTGACCCAAATTGTCCCAGCCCAATTACTGCATAACTTTCTTTTTTAGCCAATTAATACACTCTCCTTTGGATAACGATAATTCTCTGGTTTCTTTCTTGTATTAAAAATTGAGAACATAACGGTAAAGATACCAACTCTTCCAATAAACATTAAGAAAATAATAATTAGTTTACCGATTAAGTTTAAGTTCTGAGTGACTCCAACAGAAATTCCCGTGGTCCCAAATGCAGAGACTGCTTCGAAAACAATTGAACCTAGTGGATTACGTTCTGGTAAAGTTTGAGTTTCTATCAAAATCAAAATAGCAATAAATAAGATGAAAAGAGCTACAAATAATAAAGTCAATGCTCGAAATATATTCTCTTGAGTAAAGCGACGATGAGCTAATGTAGTGTCACGTTTACCTCGCAAAGTGGCAATTGTTTGAATAGTTAAGATACCAATTGTCGTTGTCTTGATCCCACCAGCAGTAGAACCGGGTGTACCACCGATAAACATTAAAAGGGTAGTAAAGGCTAATCCAGTTGCACTTAGGTCTGTATAAGAAAATGTCGTTAATCCTGCAGTTCGAGGAGTGATAGCCATAAAAATAGTATTTACTATCCGCTCACCAAAGTTAACATGGTTACTTAACTGAGCTAAATTTTTTTCAGTAATGAAATAAACAATAATAGAAAGAATAGTTATAATAGCCCCAGTTCGCAACGCTAAGATTGTATGTAGGGAAAGGCGATGGGTACGATGATAATCAAGAATATCTTTCCAAACTAAAAATCCTAAAGAACCAGCAATGATTAACATTGCTAGTACACCTAACACATAAGGATCATTAATATATTCTGCTAAGCCATGATCGAATAAGTCAAAGCCAGCATTACAAAATGCAGCAATAGAATGAAAAATACTGTACCAAATTCCTTTCGCCAAACCATAGCGTGGATAAAATTTAACTAATAATAAGGCACTTCCTAAAAGTTGAATTGCAATCGATAAGCGAAGGATTAAGAAAATGACATTAACTTGCGATAAATTATCAAAATTCCAAGCTTCTTTAGCCAATAACTTAGTTGACATTTGCATTCGTTGCCGAATAAGACGTGACATTAACACCGCAAATGTCATAAAGCCAAGTCCACCTACTTCCATTAAGACAGCAATAATTAATTGACCAAAGAAAGACCAGTGCGTAGATGTGTGAACTACGGATAATCCAGTTACACAAGTAGCACTTGTCGATGTAAAAAGAGCAGTCATAAAATCAGTATGGCCAGACTTAGTAGAAATTGGTAAAAGTAAAAGTAATGTTCCAATTAAAATTATAAAAACAAAGCCTAAAGTTAAAACTTTAGGGAAGGTATATTTATGATGATATATTTCTATCAAGGCGTCCTCTCCTTTATAAGTCAAAGTTTTTTCACTACTAAGTCTAACATATGTCTTCTTTTTTCTTTTACTTTGCGCTAATATCTAGTAATCTTAATATATATAAATCATATGATTAGAGAGAAAAATGATAAATGGAAAATGCTTCGATGTCAGAACGTGACAAAATAATTTCACTACTTAATGATAAATTAATTGATTGGGAAAAGTTAGGAATTCAATTTAATATTTCTTCTTATGCACTCAAGCAGTATTTAGCTGGTGAAGAAAATTATTTATCTATGACTACAAGAGAAAAGCTCTCTTTCTTCTATGATCAACTAGCTGCTTTGAAACAAAGAGGACAACATAGGTTGAAGGATCAACAAATACAATCTTCTTTGAGATATGCTAACTTAATGCTTGATAATTTATGGTATGTACCAACTTCAGATAATTCAGGTGATTTACTAGATTATTTTCATTTTTTAGTTATTAAAGTTAGTAATTATCTAGCCACTGATGGCTTTTATTATGGATATGTTAGGACGAAGTATTATCCTAATATATTTATTCGTTATGAAAATGATGAAGGTAGGGTGGGTAAACCTATTACTTGTGTTTATATTAATGATGAGAATATAGATCTGGATAACAGACTACATTCATTAGTTAAAGGGGAAATCCAACTTGAAGAATTTAGCCCATACTTAATCAGACGTAATCAAGAATTAGCAGTTAATCTTTATCAAGAAATCTTGTCTATCCTTTACAATACAGTTCATAAATTTTTAAGTAAATATGGTATGAAGGCTAAACTTCAAAAGGATCAAAAAGATGTTACCAGTATATATACTTTTTTAGGAACTTATCCAATTTTTAAATCATTTACTCAAGAGATTGATAGATTAAATGGCTTAAATGAAAACGAATATTTATCTGTAGATGATTTTTATCAAGATAATTTAGGTTTAAAAATTATTACCGTCGCTAACCAATTATTCAATGGCTACCAAGAAGTTCAACAACAAATAAATTATATAGTTTCAAATGAAGAAATTAGTCTTGGAGAGGCAGTTGATATAGAATTAGACGCACTTGAAGATATATATCATAAATTACAAGAAAAGCTGTCGGAGACCCTGATTAGTTTTTATCAAGGAAAATGGGCGTTCCATGAACCTAAAGAATTATCTACTGCAACTGATACTAATTATACTTATCACCAATTTAATGCAGCTTTAAATGATGCATATCAGGAAAGTGCTGCTTACTTGCAATTAAAAGCACTCTTAGATGTTTTTAAACCATTATTGAAAAAAAGTGATTATCGTAACTTATTTAATAAGCAGAATGAATATTAGGATACAAAATAAGGAGTCCACAACTTGAAATGTGAACTCCTTTATTAATTTACAAATTTAACTGCTGTACCATAAGCAACAATACTTTGCATATCCCCGGCAATTGAGCCTGAATCAAAGCGCATCATTACCACAGCGTCAGCTCCTTTTTCTTGGGCGGCAGCTCGCAAACGTTGAATTGCTTCAGTACGAGAAGTTGTAAGCATTTTAGTATATCCTCGAACTTCGCCACCAATCATACTCTTCAATCCTGCTCCGATATCACTGATTGCATTGCGGGATTGCGTAGTCACGCCGAAAACTTCACCAAGAATTTCATAATTTTTGCCAGGAACATTTTCAGTTGTTGTAACTAATATATCTGCCATTTTAATGTCCTCCTTAGAATTATTTTCAGTCTACACGAGCTAGTAGCGAGATTCAAGTAATAAACTGTTTGGGTTATAGTTTATAAATTAACTATCAATAAGTTACCAAACTTGTATTATTCAATTAATCATTATAGTTTTATTATAAAAATCATTGACTTTTAATATTTTTAAACTATTATGAAAAGTAATTATTCAAGAAAGGTGGCCTTTATTGTGACTAAAACTGCATTTACAAACTGTAATTTATTTGTGGGAACCCAAGATGAAATATTAAAAGATGCTTGGTTCATAATTGACGATACAACCAGCAAAATTATTGCAAAAGGAACTGGAATTCCATATAAAAAGGCAGATAAAAGTATAGATTTAGAGAATCAATATGTAATGTCTGGTTTACTTAATTCACACGTACATATTACTAATTGGTTTCCAGAAACTGAAACTATTGGGATATACAATGCTTTTGCTAATTTAAAAGCGGCTCTTAAAGGTGGCGTTACTTATATTCGAAGCTGTGGAGTACCATTTGATACGGATATAAAACTTAATAATATGCGAACTCAATATCCATTTGAAGGACCACAAATCATGCCATCAGGAATGCCGATTTCTATCCTGGGTGGGCATGGTGATCAATTACTCGGTGAAAATCATGCTCAAAATGCATCCCATCTTGTAAACGGAATTTCTGATATACAAAATGCTGTTCGTTCTCAATTTAAAAAAGGTGCTAAAAATATTAAGCTAATGGTAACTGGTGGAGTACTTTCTCAAACTGATCAAGTAGATGATGTTGAATTATCACTAGACGAAATGAAAGCTGCTGTTCAAGATGCTCACTTAAAACATATGACTGTTAGTGCTCATGCTCAAGGTAAATTAGGTATTCATTATGCTGTTTTAGCAGGTGTCGATTCAATTGAACATGGAATTTATATTAGTGATGAAGATGTTGAATTAATGAAAAAGCAGGGAACATTTTTATCCCCTACATTAATTGCTGCTAAAAATATTGTTGATAAGGGTAAAGGAAAATTATCAGAATTTTCTTACCATAAAATGACTAGTGTAATTGAAGATTACTACAGGAATATTAGCAAAACTATAAAAGCAGGAGTTAACTTAGCTTTAGGAACTGATGCAGGAACTTTTGGTAATCCGATTGAAGAAACAGCTGAAGAATTGGTAGAGTTAGTTAATGCAGGAGCTACTAATTACCAAGCTCTACATGCAGCAGGTTTAGGAAATGCCACTTTAATGAAGATAGACGATGAATATGGCTCCTTAGAGGTGGGCAAATATGCTGATTTTTTGGTTTTAAAACAAAACCCTCTAGTTGATGTAGCTGCTGTCCAACAAAAAGATAAGCAAGTATATCAACATGGTATTAGAAAATACTAAGTATTAATAAAAGTTGAAATATTAAGAGAAGCATTAAAACCTATTAGATTATTATGTAAATAACAAAAATCTCCTTTACCATGTAATTGATAAAGGAGATTTTTTCTATAAGAGTTAAAGCTACTTTTTTGAATTCAAGTTATTTAGTTATGTCAGCATTAAAGTACTTTTGAGACAATTTTTTCACAGTGCCATCTTTTTCTAATTGAGTCATTGCACGATTATAAGACTTTTGAAGATCGGTATCTTTCTTATTGAATAAAGCAGAAATACTTACTGGAGCTTCTTGCTTAGAAACATCAATAATTTTCAATCCCTCAGTATTACCGCTCTTTTTGTAATCATACCAAGCTTCGCGACTGTTGATTGCGCCAGCTACACGACCTTGTCGAATCATTGATAAAGAATTAGAAAATTCTTCACTTGGTACTACAATACCACCATACTTTTTAGTGACAGCAGCATTGTTAGTCCCCGTTGAAGCAGCCATCTTTTTACCCTTAATATCTTTTAAACTCTTGATATTACTATTTTTAGGAACAATTAATACATAACGAGATTTGATATAGGGAATCGAAAAATTATATTGTTTAGCGCGTTCGGGTGTACGAGAAATATTATTCATTACGACATCAAATTTGCCTGCACCTAAACCCGCAATCAATGAATCCCACTTAGTTGGAACAAATTTAGCTTTTAAACCCATTTTTTTAGCAACTTCTTTACCAAGCTCCACTTCAAAACCAGTTAGTTTACCATTTTTTACATATGAATAAGGTTTATATGTTCCCTCTAAGCCAATTATTAATGTCTTTTTGGTTTGATTAGGAGAAGAACTAGCTGTGGATGAATTAGTTGAATGAATAGCATTCCAACTTCCAATAAATCCATACCCCAGAATTAAAGTTCCTATAATTGTTAGGAAGATTTTTTGTCGTAGTTTCATAGTCTAAGCCATCCTTTATAAATTTTCTAGTGTCATTGAAGAAATAAAATTTTTGATACGGTTATTAGGATTATCTGCTGAGAAAAATGTGTTTGCGTCACCATCATAGTTAATTTCGCCATCTTCAATGAAAACAATTTTATCAGCAATTTTTTTTGCAAATAATAAATTATGAGTAACAATGACCATTGATTGTTTTTCACTAGCTAATTGTAATAAAACTCGCAAAACACTTAATTCTAGTTCCGGATCAAGAGCTGAAGTAGGTTCATCTAAAAGAATATATTTAGGTTTCATTGCTAAAGCTCTAGCAATTGCTACTCTTTGGGCTTGTCCACCAGAGAGTTCAAATGGATAAGAGTTTTCGTATTTACTTAGATCTACTTTATTAAGTAATTGCAGAGCTTCCAGAGTGGCTTGTTTTTTACTTTCTTTTAAAACTTGTGTAGGTCCTTCAATGATGTTCTTTAAAACAGATTTATGAGGAAAGAGATTGTAATTTTGAAAGACCATTCCCGTTTCTTGCCGAATTGATAGGATAGCTTTTCGCTCGATTTTATGGCTAAAGTCAATTTGATGAGCATCAAATTCATATTTACCTTTTTTAGGAACGGTTAATAAATTTAATGACCGTAAGATAGTAGATTTTCCTGCTCCAGATGGACCAACAATTACAGTAGTTTTTCCTTCAGGAAACTCTAAATTAATATTTTTTAAAATGTGCTTATTGCCTACAATATGGTTCACATTAATTAATTTCATGATATTCTCCTAGCTTAATGATTTATTTGGGGGTCCAAAACTTTTTCTAAATATTTTTGTAGGTAAGTCAAAACCGTTGTGAAAAGTGCATAAACTACGGCGGCCAAACTATACATTAATAATGGTTGATAATTGGCTGCAGCAATTTGTTGGCTAACCGCAAACATTTCCATAATTGTAATGGAAGCTGCTAAGGAGGTATCTTTAACTAAACTAATAAAAGAGTTAGCTAGCGGAGGTAAAGCAACTCTGAGAGCTTGGGGAATAATAATTCGCCAAAGAGTTTTTAATTTTCCCATACCAATTGCAGCACCAGCTTCCCATTGACCTTCAGGAACAGAACTAATTGCTGCACGTAATGTTTCAGAAGCATATGCTCCGGTATTTAATGAAAAAGTAATCAAGCCAGCAACATAAGCTTCTAATTTTATACCATCAGGAGTAATACCCTTGATTTTTAAATAGGGTAGACCAAAAAATACAATGAACAGTTGTACGATTAATGGAGTAGCCCGAAATAGCCAAACGTAAAAACTAGCCAACCATTTCAAAATTTTAAAAGCTCCTTGACGCTTAGATATCCGGATTAACGCTGTTACTAAGGCAATAATTAAACCGAAGAAAAATGAAGTAATAGCTAGAGGAAGGGTAAATTGTAATCCGGCTACTATCATTTGGGGAAGAGCTGTAATAATGGTATTCCACATTTTAAAAAATTCCTTTCGTTTATATTGATTAATCCAATTGGGCAAGAGCTTGCTTTAAATCAGCAATTAAATCTTCTTCAGCTTCAATCCCTACCGAAAGACGAATTAAACCATCAGTAATCCCAACTTTAATTCTTTCTTCACGAGGTACACTCCCATGAGACATATAGGAAGGCACTTCGATTAAACTTTCAATTCCACCTAAACTTTCAGCTAGATCAATCAATTTCAAACTCTCTACAAACTTTTTAACATCTAAGCCCTCTTTTAATTCAAAAGAGACCATAGCACCAAAGTGTTTCATTTGTTTCTTAGCTACTTCACTTTCTGGTGAATCATCTAAACCAGGGTAGTAAATTTTCCCAATATGTGAATCTTTTTGTAAAAATTTAATGACCGCTTGGACATTTTCTAAATGAACACGCATGCGAGCACTTAAAGTTTTTATACCTCGTTGTACTAACCAACTATCATCAGGACCCAGAACACTACCGATAGAATTTTGTAAGAAAGCTAATTTTTGAGCAATTTGAGGATCATTGGTTACTGCTAATCCAGCAACTACGTCACTATGACCGGCTAAGTATTTAGTAGCTGAATGAAGAACTAAATCAGCACCAAGAGTTAAAGGTTGTTGATTATATGGTGTAGCAAAAGTATTATCAACAATCGTTTTAAGATCATTTTGCTTAGCAATTGTCGCTATGGCTTCAATATCATCAACTTGCATTAATGGATTAGTTGGACTTTCAAAATAAACAGCTACTGTATTATCTTGAATAGCATTTTTGATTTCGGATAAATTACGCATGTCAACTACTGTAAATTTAAAACCAAATCGCTTAAATACATGATTAATCAGGCGGAAGGTACCGCCATAAATATTATTATCAATAATAAAATGGTCACCAGCAGAAAACATCGAAAATGTAGTATTAATTGCAGCTAAACCTGATGAAAAAGCAAATCCGGTGATTCCGCCTTCTAAATCAGCGATTAGTTTTTCTAAAGCTGCTCGAGTTGGATTACCGGTTCTAGCATATTCCCACTTAATCTCACCACCTAAAATTTTTTGATGAAATGTGGATGCTCGATAAATTGGTACTGAAACTGCACCTGTGGCAGGATCTTCACTAATACCACCATGAATTAACTTTGTATCAAATTTCATAATTTTTATCTCCTTTTTTAGCAACAAAAAAAGACGCAACTCATTAATTTAATGAATTACGTCTTAAGCAAAAATTTATCCAGATTTTTTGATAGTTTAACGGTTCCTCAATTTATGAGGGCACATCAAAACCGTGGATTGCTCAAGACGCAATCCACAACAACAAGTATTGATCATTTTGGTAACTTGATTGTTAAACATGATGTGTACCTCCTATATTGATTTGATTTTCATCATAACTGACAATAAGTAAGAAGTCAAGATTAGTTTTTAGATAATCATCAAAAATACAATCTAAGCATAATTTAAGCTTGAAAATAAGCATTTCACATAAGTGCTTTTTCTTTATAAACTTAGTAGTAAAAGTTATAAAGAAAAAAGAGGTTAGTAATTAGTGGACAAGCCTTATATTATTTGCCATATGATGATGTCATTAGATGCCAGAATCGATTGTGATATGACAATTGATATTCCAGGTAATAATGTTTATTATGACACTTTAAATTCATTGGACGCACCTAGCCGAATCAGTGGCAAGGTAACTGCTGCGACAGAATTAACTAATGGTAAGCTTTTTAGAGCTAAAAATTCTGAAGTAATCGGTCACCAAAGTTTTAAGGTAAATGCCAACGCCCATAGTTACGAAATTGTAACTGATACTCGAGGTACACTTACTTGGGGTGATGATCATAACAGTAGTAAACCGCATTTAATTTTAATGAGTGAAAATGCTCCTAAAGAATATACCGACTATCTTAATGAGCGTGGAATTTCTTGGATTGCTACTGGTAAAAAACGTATTGATTTAGTACATGCTATGGAAATTTTGACCAAGGAATTTGGTGTAGAGAGAGTGGCTGTCGTTGGTGGCGGTAAGATTAATGGTGGCTTTCTTGAAGCTGGTTTAATTGATGAAATTAGTGTTGTAATTGGACCTGCTGTTGATGGCAGAATTAATCAACCAAGTTTATTTGATGGTCGCAGAGAAAGCAAAAATCCAATTCAATTAAAACTCAAAGATGTTAAAAAATATGACAATGGTGCTATTTGGTTAAGATACTTAACTGAATAACCTTTACTTATAATTGATACAAAGAAATAAATATTTCACAATTGAAAACATCACTTATATACTTAGTGTAATTTGAAATTAGAAAGGATAAATTTATTATGACAGAAATTCATCAAACCGCCGGTAGAGATCAATTAGGTGATTTTGCGCCACAATTTGCACATTTTAACGATGATGTATTATTTGGTGAAAACTGGGCTAACGATGATATTAGTCAAAAGACTCGTTCAATTATTACTATTTCAGTATTCATTGGTCGTGGACTAGTTGACTCTTCACTAAAAGCTCATCTTGAAATTGGTAAAAAGAATGGTATCACTAGAAAGGAAATCGCGGCAATAATTACTCATGCTGCATTTTATGCAGGTTGGCCTGTGGCTTGGGCTGCATTTAGACTCGCTAAGGATGTTTGGGCAGACGAAACTGTTGAAGATGAAAAGGCAGCTTACCAAAATACTATCATCTTCCCAATCGGTGAATCTAATGATGCTTATGCACAGTACTTTACTGGTCAAAGCTATTTAGCGCAAATCACTGATGATGCATTTCCAATCAGTAATGTTACCTTTGAACCAGGTGTAATTAACCATTGGCATGTTCACTATGCTTCTAAAGGTGGTGGTCAAATGCTTATTGCTGTTGGTGGTCGTGGTTACGTTCAACTTGAAGGTCAAGATCCAGTTGAATTGAAGCCAGGGGATAGTTTCTTCGTTCCAGCAAATACCAAACATTGGCATGGTGCTTCTCCTGATTCATGGTTCTCACACTTGGCATTCATGGTTCCAGGTGAAGACCAATCTAATGAATGGCTTGAACCAGTAGATGAAGAATTCTATACCAATTTGAAATAAAAAGTTCGAAAAGAATTTTATAAGGCCATTTTTTCAAGAGCATTTATTAATCTTTAAGTTAAAGCTGTTTTCAGCTGTTCCTTAAATTAATACAAATAAACTTTCTCAACTAATCTAAAAAGCCGTGTCCTTTATTGGGATGCGGCTTTTGCTTAAAATAAAAGAAAGTACTTCTTATATCAAAATATGCTTATTCCTTGATACTACTAGCTGAAGGTTAATATATCAGTGCTAATAAGTTTTCTGCCACCATACGTATAAGGTATACTGTTATAAAGACAAGGTATATTTTAAGAGACTTTAAGCGATGTTAAGAATTAAAAATATTGATATAACAGCAAATAAAACTTTATAAAGCTTAAAGAAGTTTATGGTTGATGCACATCTGATGCACACTTATTTTAAATTGTTTAACGATTTAATAATTTTCGCATCTTCTTCGTTTTTGTATTCGTCCATTAAATAACCATATCTATCAAGTGTGATAGAAACATTACTATGGCCAAGGCGTTTACTAATCGCATAAATATCTATATGTTGGGATAGTAGAAAAGCAACATGACTATGTCTAAAAGAGTGAATGGTAACTCCCTGATTTTCAATGCGATATTTTTTTAAAATTCTTCCTATAGTTTTATTGGCATCTGAAGCCTTTGGAGGATATTTAGAACGCTTAGTTCCAAATACAAATTCCATATTATTAGCTTTCAATTGCTTTAAATACTTCAGTAACTCATCAGATACAGCAATTGCTCGTGATTTTCCGTTTTTAGTAGGTCCCATTTCTCGGTGATCTAAATCAAAAGATTTGGTAATTGAGATAGTTTTGCTTTTAAAATCAATATCGTCCCAATGTAGGGCGCCGATTTCTCCAACACGCATACCAGTTAGAATTGCAGTGATTATCATATATCTACTAGTATAGCTAGGGCGAATGTCTTCTTCGCAAGCTTTTAAGAACGTTTTTAACTGAGTTAAACTAAGATATTCTACAACTCTATCTTTTGATTTATTGCCGTATAATTTTACCTGATTAGTAAAATTTTTCGATATTATACCATCATCGATAGCATAGAATACACAAGCTCTAATCGTGGAATTTATCTTTTTAACGGTGCTGATAGCATAAGTTTGAGCCAGGCTATTTATGAATTGTTGATACTCTCGTTTGGTTATATCTTTCATATGCTTTTGAATGATCGAGTGCTTTTTTATCATTCCATATAAAGAATTATAGCTTCTAATCGAATTGCGACGTAAATTTACAATTTTGACATTTATAAGCCAATATTGAAAATAATCCTTGAAAAGGGGGTTTTTAGTAACATCAATACCCTTTAAAGCAGCTGCTTCAAGCTCAATGCCATAATTAGTTGCCTCTACCTTAGTTTTAAAGCCACCTTTTTGCTTCTGAGTAAGAACAGACTTAAATTCTTGCTTATCAGGGTCCCAAACTTTTACTCGTTTAGTAAATCTTACCGTCCAAGTTTTACTCTTTGGGTTGCGTTTAAATACGTGGGCCATTTTTTAATTGCTCCATTTATGATAAAATAGAATAGACTAAAAGCGTGAGAGAAATGCCAGTTTCTGTTCACGTGTTAGATTAGTCTACAATATTACAAGTTTTAGTGAGAACTCATTATCATGCCAGTGGTAGTGAGTTTTTATTTATCTTTTTAGGTCTTCAAAATATTGGACCTTGTATTTTTTTAATAAAAGTATATAATTAACTTAGTTTTCTGATACGAGTCCTGCTCCTTATGGAGCAGGGCTTTTTTTGTTTATTTAATTACTTTAAACCATTTTGTATCGCTATAAATTTTACCGATTACCCATGCATAGCCAGAAGTTTTTGTGCGATAGTCTCTGCTGTATAAACTGAGACCTGAGTGAGTGTAACCATTTTTGATAAGGAACCATCCAAATTGCATACCACCGGATACAGTTTTTATTACCGTCCCCTTTTTTAGGTCCTTGCCTTGTCTAATAAATTGTGTTTGGTAAACATGCTTGGCCATTTTAATTTTATAAATGTGCACATTTTTGGTTAATTTTACTGTTCTAGGGGCATACCAATTTGTTGCAGCTTCTACAGTATCAGGGGAGTGATGTGTAGTTGTGGTGGCTGTAACTCCAATGCCTGATGCTAACGATGCTGTAATTAATAATTTAGTCAACAATTTATGTTTCATAATTTCCTCCTGAAAAAAGCCTCAGGTTTATAGTCACTGGTTGATGGACAAAATTTTATAGTTCTTTAATTAAGAACTATAATTCATAACTTACTTTAATAACTTGACCGATAATACGATCTTTATTCTTATCATTTAAAAGAATAGGGTCGTATTTTTGATTTTCAGCCATTAGCATCAATTGGTTTCCTAAACGCTTAATGCGCCTTAAAATCAAATTATCATCATCGTCAATATAAACTGCTGCTATTTTATCATTTTTAGTATTTTTTTGTTCTTTGATAGTAACTAGAGCGCCTTTTGGAATAATAGGGGCCATACTATCATCTTTACAATAATAGGCAAAAAACTTACCTTGGGGTTCTTTTACAAATAATTGTGAAACATAACCAGATATATCAGCATTCATATTTTGAATATCAGTTATATTTTGAATTATGGGAATCCTTACTATATGCTGATCATGTTTTTCTAGGTATTCCACATTCGTAGGCCTATTAAAAGCTGTTGCTGGAAAAAAGTCATCTATTGAGACTTCTAAAACATCAGATAGCTTAAATAGAATGTCTTGGTTAGTATTTCTAATGCCGGTTTCATAACGAGTAACGGTTGCACGCGATACACCCAACTTATTTGCTAATTGTTCAGCAGTTAAATGCCTAGATTTGCGTATCGCTCGTATCTTATTGCCAATATAAATATTTAAATCGGTAGCCATATTTTTTCTCCTTATGATTTTTATTATAACTATTATTGGACCTAATTGGAACTTTTTTTTATTAAATCATAAAAAAAGTGTTGACATAGTTCCATATTGGAATTATTATTAATATTGTTCCAATAAGGAACAATATTAAAGGAAGGTGAATTTGTGCAAAAGAATTTATATGCCCTTCGTAAAGAGATGGGATTAACTCAAGATGATGTAGCGAATTACTTGCATATCTCGCAACAAACTTACAGAAATAAAGAATTAGGTTATAAATTGTTTAATGCGGAAGAAATGTTTAAATTAAGTCATTTGTTCCATAAACCTATAGAAAAAATTTTTTTACCCCCTAATGTTCCAAAATGGACCAAAAACAATTAAGTGTAGAGGTTAACAATCATGAGACGTATCAAAAAACAATACACCAGACATTTCACCACAATTGATAATCAAGTTTTAAATGACTCAAAAATTAGTTTTGGGGCTATCGGATTGTTTAGCTATTTGTGGGCACAAGCAGACACGTTTGATTTTTATATCAGTGCAATCGTTAAGCATAGTGACAAAGATGGCCGAACTAAGGTTGAAGGTTATCTTAAAGAGCTTGAAATGCGCGGTTATCTCACTAGAACTAAGAAGCGAGTTAAAGGTCAGTTCAACGGTTACGAATGGATATTAACTGATCATTTACCACAACGGAAATCTTCGAAAGCGGAAAATACCATATCGGTTAAAACCGATGACGGTAAAACCGTGGACGGAAAATCCGCAGCGGTAAACAAGCAACTAATAAATACTAATCAAACAATAACTAATCAAATAAATACTAAGTCTAATAATAATCAATCTCTCTCTAACAATACTGAGAGAGAGAAAGAAAATAAAAATTATTTTTTAGCACAAATGGTTAAGCTTCAGTTTGAAAGTTGTGAAATTTCAGTAAGCGATAAGGAACTGGATAAGATTGCTATCGCTGTAGCAAACAAAAATGCGCGTGCTGTTCATGATGAGCTCTATAAAGCCTTAGCACTGTCTAACCAATATCCCGTTGGATACTTCTTAAGTTGCGTTAATAACTTACCTGATATGGAGGTTTCAAATGACTGATAAAGTGTATTACATTTTGCTGATTGTCATATTGATTGTTGGCCCGGTACTTGGTTGGTACTGTGGCGGATTGTAAGAGGTGATCCTTATGCAACATACGCATGATAAAACAGAAATCAAAAATATTGTTGATGAGATAATGCAAGAGCGTGATTATCGACCAGCTGAAGAAATCATCGGCCGCACTATTGGTATTAAGGAATTTGCTAAGAAATATTGTTGTCCTCATGGCATAGAGTGGGTTAAAAATGAAATTTTCTACAAGTTTAATCCTGACTGGGTAGTGGATATTCATCCTGGAGTTGGACGCGGCTTTACGATTTTCGAAGATGAAGCAGCGGTGTGGATGAAAGAGCACCGTAATGAAATTAACTGGAGGTCTTCATGAAAGAGCTGATAGATCAATTCACCAAAGACATCGATGAAAAGTTATTGCAGCTGAAAATAACAAAAACTGACCTTGAAAAAGAAGTTGGTTGGTTAAGCCATAACCCTGATAGAATTAATAGCTTAATTGCGGTCGCTAATCGTTATCAGAGTTTGTTAATTGAGCTAAAGGCATTGGAAAACCAAAAGCAACTTTTAGTTTTGTTAACTGCTACACGGGAGGAAAAATAATGGAACTACCTAGATACAAAGAACAAGTTGAAATTAACAAACAAATCGCATTTGAACATCAATCTTGGGGATACAAGCTTTCTTGTAAGTTCAATGATGCCGTTAATCATTTCTTAAAACCAACACACCTATTTAGTCGCCGTGGAACTGATTGCATGGCATTAGGTTCAGTTATCGTGGTTCTTGCGATGTTACTCGGTGCATACCTTCACATGAGAGGTTAAACCAAATGAGTGACAAAACAATAAAAAAGCTACTTGCGGCTATCATCGCTTTACCAGCTGGATTAGCTATATAGGTGATGAAGATGCAGAACCAAACTAAAAAGAAACTAATCAAAGCTTCCAATGCTTTAGATGCCGGCTTCATTATCTTACAAGGTTTTGAAAGCACAAAAAAGAGCCTTGATATCCGACATATCAAAGCTCGCAAAAATTATAAAAGCTAAGGAGATTATAACACATGAACAATATTTTTGAAATCAACGCCGCAATTAAAGCGGTTCAAGAAAAGGATTTAGATCCTGAAGTTATCCAAGACACTTTAGATAGCTTAGCTTTAGCTAGAGATAAAAAGCTTGATGGCGTAGCAGGCTGGATTGAAAGCAACAATGCAAAAATCGATTGGCTTTCTGAAAAAATCAAACAACTTCAGGACGTAAAGAAACACTTCAACAACCAAAATATCCGGTTGATGGATTACTTAACCGCTGCAATTGACAACACCGGCAAAAAGGAAATCAAGACAGCTCACCACTTACTTAAACCTAGAAACTACCGGGATTCGGTAGTTGTTGAAAATAGTGAAGAACTTCCAGCTGACTATATAAAGCTTGAGGAAGTTCAAAAAATCGATAAAGCCAAGCTTTATGAAGATTTGAAGAAGGGTAAGGAAATTACCGGTGCCCATCTAAAAGAAAATCGAAAGACAAGAATCATGTAATGGCTACCAAACTAATAAAAGAAAGAGAGGGAAATCAATGCCACTAGTTAGTTCATTAAAAGCAAAAGAACAGGGTTGGCGTATTTTGATTTATGGTAAACCCGGTGTAGGTAAAACATATTTGGGAAAATTCTTAAAAGGCAAAACTTTCCTATTAAGTTTTGATAAATCGTATACCAGATTAAAGAAAACAATATATCAAGATGAAAATTCTATTTGGAATTTAGATTCTGATAATGTCCAAAAAGATTTAGCTAATTTTGCGATTTGGTGGAGAGATGCTCACAAAAAATATGACAATCTTATCATAGATAATATTACGAGTTTACAAGATTTATGGTTTGTCGAAAAAGCTAGAGAGTCTAAAAACGGTCTAGATAATCAAATAGCCCATTACAACGAATTCGTAAATTATTTGATCAGATTTATGGCTTCAATGTTGAATTATGATTTGAATATCTTGATTACTGCATGGGAAGCTCAGCGCGATATTACCATTGATTCGGGTCAACAGATAAGCCAATATGCGCCAAGTATGCGTGATAAAGCGCGTGACTGGTTAATGGGCCATTGCGACATTGTCGGTCGATTAATTCAGAAACCATCTACTGGTGAAAGAGGTGTAATTCTATCGGGAAATGATGGAATTTATGCCAAAAATCGAATGGATAGCCGTAAGGGATGCAAAGTTGAAGAATTATTTAACTTTGATACAGCTGATAATTACGATAAAAAAGTTAAACAATCATCTAAGAGCGATAGTTAATGTTTAAATTATTTGATTATCAACAAAAGCTAGTCACCGAAATTAGAAAAGCTTTAATTGATGGAAATCAAAGTGTTCTTATAGTTAGTCCCCCGGGTAGTGGAAAATCAGTTGTAATTGCTGAAATAGCAAGATTAACTACTTTAAAAGGTAATAGGGTTATGTTTACGGTTCATAAAAAAGAATTAGTAAAGCAAATTCGAGAAACATTTATCAAACAAAATGTTGATATGAAGCTTTGCACTATTATGACCGTTGGCAAAATCAAAAACAGATTATCTATCTTACCTAGACCTAACTTAATCATTACGGATGAGACTCATCACAGTTTAGCTAAGACGTATCAAAAAATATATGATTACTATTCTGATGTACCGCGTTTAGGTTTTACAGCAACACCTTGGCGATTATCCGGCCAAGGATTAAGTGAAATCTATGATGTGATGATTGAAGGTAAAGCGGTTAAGTGGCTGATTGATCATCATCACCTGGCACCTTATAAATACTGGTGTAGTGAAGATGGCAATCGTGAATTATTAAAAAAGTCGTCTACCGGGGATTTTACGCAAGCCTCAATGGATGAATTTTCTAAATACATAATCCGTGGAGATATCGTTAAAAATTGGATTGAACACGGCGAAAATAGAAAAACAATTATCTATTGTCACTCAATCCAGTTTAGTCAAGAAGTAGTTAAAGCATTTAATGACGCTGGAATTAATGCAATTCATGTTGATAGTAAGACACCCTCTAAAAAGCGTGATCAAATCATGGAAGACTTTAGAAACGGGAAAATAAAAATACTATCTAACGTAGATTTAATTTCTGAGGGCTTTGATGTTCCGGATTGTGGATGCGTAGTTTTACTTAGGCCAACGGCTAGCTTAGTACTGTACTTGCAGCAAGCAATGCGTTGCATGAGGTATCAACCTGGAAAAGAAGCAATTATTATTGACCAAATCGGCAATGTTCATAGCTTCGGAGCACCGGCCACGGAAAGAAAATGGTCACTGGAAGCTAGAAAGCGTAAGAATAATGCTAGTAATGAAGGTCCTAGTATTAGGGAATGTCCTCAATGCTATGCATGGTTTGAACCAGTGAAATCTAAAAACATTTGTCCAATTTGCGGATTCAAAGTCCCGGTAGAGGAACGCAAAGATAAGATTGAAGTTGATGAAAAAGCTAAATTAACAAAATTTACTTCAGACGATGAACAATATGTAGCTAATTATAAGTACTTAGATGTTAAGCCATCTGAATTGAATTCAGTAGAAGAATTAAAAGAGTACGCCAAAGTTAAAGGATATAAGCCAGGCTGGATTTATTTTCAGCAAAAACAACGCGGCTGGCTTAAATAGAAAGGAAAAATTAAAATGACACAACCATTATTTACTACAGATTACTCAAATTTGGATGAAGACAACAATTACGATGCATTGCCAAAAGGTAATTATGAATGCATCGTGACTAAAGCCCAACCCGATGCAACTCCTAGTGGTACTGAAAATATCAGTATTACCTTACAAGTTCGTTCAGACCTTGACCAAGCTATGCCGGATACAAATGGTAAGTATCATAAGCGCTTAATTTTCTTAAACATTTGGAAACGTAAAAAGACTGGCAAGTATGATGCCAACGAAATTAATCGCATTATGAAAGCTATTGGAGTGCCACAAGGAACATCAATTGCGACTTGGGATGATTTTACCGATATATTAGTAAACAAACCGGTTAGAGTAAGTTTAGTTTTAGATAAAAGTGAATATAATGGGAAAACAACCGAAAGAAATTCAGTATTTCCAAATGGTTGGCATACAACCCAATTTCCACTTCAAGGAACTAACACTGCAGCTGATCCATTTAAAGATAGCAAAGAAGGTACTGAACTTTCAGATTCTGATATTCCATTTTAGGAGGCTTAAATGTCTGAATTTAATTACACTACAATCCCCGATAAGCTCAGACAGTTAAGCCAATGGGGAAACTTCAACTTAAAATGGGTTGAAGAGCGTCACAAAAATACAAAAATTCCAATTAATTCATACACAGGATTAAATGGCAAATCAAATGCCCCTAGTTCATGGGCTGATTTTTCCACAGCTCTTAAAGCGCTGGATAAGTATGATAGGGCTGATGGACTAGCATTGTACCTAGAAAACGGCCTTGTTGGCCTAGATGTTGATCACATTAAAGACGATTTAGAAAGTTACTTACTCGGTGACCCTGACCCGGATAACCTGATTAGACAAATTAAAGAATTAACTAAAAATAGTTATATGGAAGTTAGTCAATCGGGCGAAGGAATCCATGTCATCTTTAAAGGAAAAATTCCAGGTAAACGCAGAAGAAAAGGCCAATTCGAAATGTATCAATCTGGTAGGTTCTTCGCAATGACTGGTAACCGCATTGGTTCCGGCGACGTTAAAGAGCTAAACCACGATGAGATGTTGAAGTTATATGAATTTTGCTTTGGTAAAGACCCTGAGCCAGTAATGAGGGAAGCAGTAGCAAAGCCAATTAATAATTTATCGATTGGTGATGTTATTCGAAAAGCTTTAAGTTCAAAAACTGGTGATCGATTTGCTTGGTTTATGTATGGAGGCTGGGAAGGACATTATAATTCGCATTCTGAAGCAGATATTGCATTTGCGAATGATTTAGCATTTTGGTGCTCTGGGGATGTATCTATGATGAGACAAATTTTTGAAAATTCGGCTATGATACGCCCTAAATTCAATTCAAAACGTGGCAATTCGACTTACGGACAAGAACTGTTAGAAAAAGCAGCTAGTGAAGCACACAATTTCTACTCTCAAGAAGTTGAAGAAGCAGACGATTATCATGCTGATTTGAGCTTTCTGGATACAGAGCCAAACTTACCAGACGCTCCTAAGCACTATTCACAAGATGATACTGGTAATGCAAAGAGATTTGTAGAGATGTTTGGTGATGATGTTCGTTACATGTCAGGTGAACGTAAAGGTTGGTATATCTATGAAAATGGCGTTTGGTCATCTGATGACATGGGAAAAATTGAAACTATGGCTGATAAAGTTCCGGAAAGAATGCTTAAAGAAAAATTGCCTATTTCCGAAGATATGGATAAAAGCGATATTAGCAAAGCAGAAAGAAATTGGAATAAATTTATTTCTCAAACACGAAATCGTCGCGGGATTCAAAATATGTTAGCTACGGTTCAACACTATGTTCCAGTTAAACATGGAAGTTTTGATAAAGATCCAATGCTACTAAACGTGAAAAATGGCTATATTGATTTACATGATGGCTCACTTCATCCACATAGCAAAAAGATGATGTTCTCCCTTCAAGCTAATGCTGAGTATCATCCTCAATCAGCGTTCCCGGTATGGGAAGGATTTCTAAATCAAATCTTTAAAAATAATAAGGACGTAATTCATTATCTTCAAAAGTGGATTGGCTACACTGTTACGGGTCTAACTATTGAGCAGCAAATGGTTATGTTTAACGGTGGAGGCCGTAATGGTAAGTCAACTCTAGCAGATACGATTTATGACTTATTAGGAAGTTACGCAAAATCAATAAATGTAAAATCACTGATGAATCAAAAAGGTTCTAATGCCAGTAATCCTGAAATAGCAGAACTCGAAGGGGCTAGATTTGTTCTTACGTCTGAACCAAATGAAGGGGATGTATTAGACGAATCACAAATCAAACAAATGACCGGTGGGGATCCAATAAATGCAAAGAAACTATATGGTGACCCATTTGAAATGACTCCTAAGTTTAAGTTACTTATGCAGACCAACCACCTTCCTACCATTAAAGGAACGGACGACGGAATTTGGCGAAGAATTGTAGTTTTTCCCTTTAACGTTCAAATTCCCATTGAAAAAGTCGATAAGCATTTGAAGGAAAAACTGCACAAAGAGTATTCAGGAATTCTTAATTGGATTGTCCAAGGTACACTAATGTATCAAAAAGAAGGTTTAGACAATGTTCCGGAAATCATGAGAAGTGCTGCTAATGATTACCGTGAAGAATTGGATATCATACAGCAATTCTTAAATGATACGTGTATTAAAGGTAGGACCCCTGATTATATGGTTAAAGCGAGTGAGCTTTATCAAAAATATCAAGAATGGGCTAAAAATACTGGTAGTTACGACGGATATTCTATGACTAAATTTGGCATCAAAGTGAAAGAAAAAATACAATCCCAGCACACCAGAAATGGTAATTTTTATATCGGAATAAAAATAAATTCGTTCAATGAACCATATCCAAACTCAATTTGGAATAAATAATGTGATAAGTGTGATAGCTGTGATAAGTGCCCAAAAACTTATCACGTCCTAGAGCGACAAGGGATAAGATATAATTTCGTGACGTGTCGAGTTATAAACTCCTTTTTTCTTATATATATTCTTTATATTTATTATTATTTCTTTTTTATAAGTGTTCACAAAAGAATAAAAATAGTAAATAAAACCTTGAGAGAGTAAGAAAACTGAGTCGTCACAAACTAATCACAAACCAATCACAACTAATTGCACCTAATCACCGCAGGAGGCATAAGATAAAGCCCCTGATATGCCCTTGGAAGAAATCAAGGAGTTTTTCAGAAAATACAATGCCGGTGAGGACATTGGAGAATATAGGAGGAATTTAAAGTGAAAGCTGTATTTGCAAAAGAAACCAAAGAATCAGAAATCAAGATTGGTTATGGAACAATCTTGTTATGTAAAGTTTATGATAACGACGAAAATTTTGATCTTTATAGAGTTTCAAACCATCTGCTAGTGGCTTTCATGACTTTTCAGATATAGCAGATGAATTAGCGGAAACTTTAACGGGGATTAAATGATTTTTATTGATAAAAGAGAAAAAATTAACGAAGAAATTCAAACCGGAGATTTAATTGAGTTTGGTGATTATACCGACTCACTGGATCTTGGAATGATTGTAATAGATTATGAGCGTAACCGATATGGATTAATTAGATTAGTTGACGGTAAATTAATTTTTGAGAGTTCAAAAGACGAAAAATTAACTAGCTTTTTGAATTCTTTACGCGATGAATATGGCTATGTTAAGAAAATTACCGCAAATGTGGTTTTGGAGTAAAAATATGAAAAAACCTATTTATTGGGAATTGGGTAATTGGAGAATAACTTTAGTTGATAGTACAGTGTATGCCGAAATACACATTTATACTAATGGGCTTAGATATAAACATGTGTACTCGGTTAACGGTGAAGCTGTAATTGAAACGACCGGTATATTTGATTTTATTGCTCAATTAAAATCAAGACCTGAATTGTTAGTTGCTTTGAAAGGAAATAAAAAAATGAGAATTATTGATGATTTTAAGGATTCCAATTTAGATAATTTAAGTATTGGTGATATAGTAGTAGCTTATGATAATGGCGATGGCGTTGATGACTTTGCTCATTATTTAGTAAGCTTCAGCGATGAAAACTATTTACTTGTAGAATTAACTGATGGTTGCGTTGCTAAAACAACTACCGAATTAGATGGTTTGAAAAGTTTCTTAATCGGCTATTTTGACAATGCAAAAATTGTAAACGCAGAATTAAAGTTAACTGATCATGAATAGATGTAGATTTTGCCAAGAACCTGCTCGAGATTTGGTTTTAAGTCATGGCAAAAATAGTGCAGTATTTTTAAGCTTAAAAAATAAGCCTGTTTTGCGTTATATTGAGCATCAAACTAGTGGGATTGAAAAACATATAGTCGTAAAAATTTCAATTAAAGATTTTAAATTTTGTCCAGTGTGTGGAAATAAATTAGGAGATAAATAATGCAAGGTAAGATTATTAGATTTAATGGAAACATCAACAAGTTTCAAGCAAATGGTGAAAAGGTAACGATTACCTTGGGCGTTGACTCTAAGGATATTTCATTAGATGCCTTAAATGATATCGCCGCTGGTCCTATCATGGCTCAATTTGAAGCAAGTCAAACGGAATTGCTTCCAGGTGGCGATGATGAAGAATAAAAGTGAGCACGATATTCAAAATGAAATTATGTTGGCAGTGTCACAAAATGCTTGCAGCATTATTAGAATCAACGTTGGTAAATTTAAACTTCCAGATGGGCGTTGGTTTACTACTGGTGCGCCCAAAGGGCATCCTGATTTATATGGCTTTAGATGGTCAGATACAAAAATTTTTTATATAGAAGTTAAAGCTAAAAATGGAAAGCCGAGTGATGATCAAGTGAGATTTCATAATTTCTTGCAATCTCATAAAGTCATTCACGGTATTGCACGTAGTAGTGAAGATGCAATCAAAATTATTAAAGGTGGTTTAGTTGGATATGGATATTAAAGATTTTTTTGAAGAAGCAGCTAACTTAAAAAATCAACGTGGTGAAAATTATGACAATGGCGGTAAATCTGCTTATGAAATTGCACTTGATGCATTTCCTGATAAATGTCAAAAGGTTGTGGGTGTGTGGCCTATCTTGCAAAAAGCTTCACGCTTAGTGACTATTGTGACTAAAGATAATTTAGATAAAGAAGCTTTACATGATACCGCAATAGATTTAGTCAATTACACGGCAATGTTTGATAGTGAAATGAGTGGGGATAATGAGAGACACGAGAATGCTGAGCTTAATTCACAAGTTGGAAAATAAGTATGGCTCAATTGCAAAAGCTCCAAATAGTGATTCTGATTTTAAAAAATTAAGAGAAATTACTACTCATACTATTTTTGATGATGTAGCTAAGGTTATATCACAAGGCTATTCAGCTGATTATTGTAGTAAGTCATTAAATGTCACTATTCATTTTATTAAAGGTGTAGCACGTCGCCGTCATATTAAAATTTATCCTAAATTTAGATATAAACTTAACGATACTTTTTACTTTCTAACTAAAAGCAGTTTGTGTGAATGGGGACATACTAGTAGAGACGCATTAGCTTTGAATAGATTAAGAAAGAAATATCAAATTGAAGAGGGTAATTATGAGTTACCTGATATGCCTATCAATTCGATTTATATCGACACTAATGGACATGAACAACTTAAATATAGCAACAATGTAAAAGATTATATTATTTAATAATAAGGTTGGGTAATGCTGTGGGACTTTTTAGAGATATAGACGTACCTAAGACTTGTAATAAAGTACATAAATTTCTTACTAAAGATCTGGATAGATTACTACTTATGAGTGGTAGAACTCTTACAGATTTACGCAGTCCTCAATTGACATTAGCACCTGGTAGTACTAATAGAGGTAATAGCACTGAAGATAGATTAATCCGTGGTTTAGATGCCGAACTTGAAGTGCGCGCAATCAGGAATACAATTAATCGCTTGCCTGAAACAAGCAAAATTATTATTACTGATATGTATATTTATAAAATGAGTTCACAACAATGCAAAGAAGCAGTTCGTTATGAAAGTAGTAGGTATTATGATTTACGAAGACGAGCACAACTTGCGTTTGCTGATGCGTTCGATTACCAACAAAAAGTTTTAGGCATCGAAACAGACTATGATTTACATGTTTATTTAGACTAAAAAGAAATCGGAATCTTATCGGAATAATTGCAAATATTATCGGAACAAATGTAATGATTTATACGTTATATTGGTATAGTGATAAAAAATAATTAATGAAAGAGCAGTCTTAATCGGCTGCTCTTTTTGTTTGAAGGGAATGAAGAAACATGCCACGGGTTCGAAGATGTCGCGAGTTTGGATGTCATGCAATGGCAATGATGCCAAATCATTATTGCAGCAAACACATTGCCAAAGAAAAAGAATATCAGGCGAAAAAAGAATATTTTAAAAAGCATAAGTATTCAAATCCAGTTAAGACTCGCTATTATAATCAAGTTACTCGTAAACGTAATAGCGTCAAACGAGAACAAAACAAGTTTTACCATTCGGCTGTTTGGTCTAGGTTGAGAGCTATTGTTATCGATAAACAGTATGGTTTATGTCAATACTGTAAAGCTAGAGGTATCTTAAACGAAGGCAATGTAGTTGACCACGTGGTACCCGTTGAAGCATATCCTGAAAAGATGAAAGACTTAGATAATTTGGTTGTTTGTTGCACCGGTTGTCACTATTGGAAGACACGGTGGGAGGAAAAATATTATGGCACTGGTCTGTATGGAAAACCAACACATAATTCAGCGATAAGTGACGTAAATTTAATTGCTAAGTTAAGCGGACAACTAAAAGATGAAAAGACACGAGAACGCAAATAAAAGCGATGTGAGACAATTTATTTTTATGAATGTAATTACACATAAAGATAATTTAAAAGCCCCCCGGGTATGATTTTTTAACTAGGGAGCCGCACCAGTGCCGTCGTCTTGTGTCAAAGAGTAAATTTTGAATTTTTTTGAAAGGGGGGTCAAATTTGTTGAAAGTTGATTTATCAAGGCCTAAAGTGCCTACGCAAGCGCCGAAATGGCTTGGAACTTACGGCAAAAACATCTATTCTAAGCTTGCTACTTATTTAAATAAGAACGATAAAATTATCCGTGCTGACCAATTTTTGGTTGAAGAGTTTTGCGCAGCTTACGATAACTATCGCAATTCTTATGCTAGTATCCAAGAAGATGGTTTACAGCAAAAAATATTTAAAACTACTGTTTCACCAGTAGATGGTGAGATAGTAGCACGAGATTTTGCAGGATTTAGAAAAAATCCAGCTTATCAGATGATGAGTGATTCTCTTTCAAAAATGAATTCAATAGGACGAGAACTCGGCTTAAGTCCTAAAGCTAGAAGCGAAATGCTTGATTTTAAGAGTGAAACTAACGATAAAAAAACAACTAAAGACATGATGAAGGAGTTCTTTGAATGATAAAAAGAGGCGATAAATTCATTTTAGGAAATCATCGTTTAATGTGTGGCGATTCCACCAACACCAATGACGTTAATGCATTAATGAATGGGAATAAGGCAATTTTAGTAATATGTGATCCACCATATGGTATGAAAAAGGATATTCTTTACGATGATTTAGAAGATGCAGAACTTAATGAATTTAATGGTAAATGGATTAGTAATAGTTTTAGCATTTTGAAACAATTCGGTTCTTGGTATTGTTGGGGCTGGGACGAAAGATTAATGATGCTATTTGCTAATCATATTTATCCTAAAATTAAAAGCAGAGATTTGACTTTTAAAAATTTACTTGTTTGGGATAAAATCAACGCTTTCGGAATGCATTCCAAACAACTTAATAGTTATGCTAAGGCGAAAGAATTGTGTTTGTTTGTTGAAAAAGGTTATGAAAACTTTAATTCAGCCCAAAATTTTGATGCAGATAATTTAGAGGTTTTTAATTATTTACGTAATGAAGCTGAGAAAGCAGGCTTAACACAAAATTTAACTAAACAAATTACAGGAACTCAAATGCATAGACATTGGTTTAATAAGAGCGAATGGACTTTAATAACTAAAAAGCATTATCTGGAGTTTCAAAATTACTTTAAAGAAAAGGACTTTTTTTTAGTTGATTGGGAAAGTTTGAAAAAACGTGTTTCCAATAAACCTAAAAGTCCTTTTATTTTTAATAATACTTTTGACAAGTTTAACGATGTCTTTCACTTTTTTAGAACTCAAGGTAAGGCAAGAAAAGAATGTTTTGATCATCCTACAGTAAAACCGGTTGAAATGATGGAAAGAATTGTTAAAGCAAGTAGTAATCCTGATGATGTAGTAGTCGATTTGTTTAGTGGTAGTGGTAGTACACTAATCGCATGTGAAAACTCTAATCGTAAAGCATACGTTATGGAACTAGATCCTAAATGGGTTGAAAGAAATATTTTACGTTGGGAAAAATTGACAGGAAAGAAAGCGAGAAAAGTGAATGAATTTATTGATTAATTTAGCAATCGGTTTTAATCTTTTAGCTTTTTTAATTGTGATCGGATTATCAATCAGACAATATTTCAAAAATAAAAAAGATTTGAAGATGTGGACACATGAAGATTGATTTAACTCAAACTCATGATGTAATCGGTACTTATAAAAAACATGATTTTAATGATATTCGCTTGAAATATAAAGATGATGGTACTAAATATTGTTTTGATATTCTGGATGAGAAAGTAATATCTGGTTACTTAACTAAGTTAGCTTGCTTTCGTCATTTAAGAGACTTACAACGCCAAGGAGCAACCGATTTTCCGTATCATTACGACTTAAAAGAAATTAAAGTTACTTTAAAAATAGCTTCTATTATTCCAGATGTGGATAAACACGAACCGTTGCCATTAATGGGGTGGCAAAAATTTGTATTAGCTATGATTAATGGTTGGAAAGATGAAAATAATGAACGCCGATTTACAGATATTCACATTAGTGTCGGACGGTCACAAGGGAAAACACAAATTGCAGGCATTCAAATGTGTAAGGCAGTTTTATATGACACTTTAGGCTATACAAACAAAGACTTTTTAGTTACTGCTAATACTAGTGACCAATCAACTAAACTGTTTGGTTACGTCAAGAAAATGTTAGAAGCCGCAGTTAAAATTGAACCTTTTAAGTCTATTGCTGACCAAACCGGGTTAGATATTCAAACTAACCAAATTATTGCAAAGGAAACTAACAATAAAGTCTGGAAAATTAGTTATGAGGCTGATAAATACGATTCAACACACAATGTTTTGGCTATTTATGATGAAACGGGCGCATTAAGTGATTACGATCGTATGACTGATATTACAGACGGACAAGCGCAGGTTATCCCTTACCACCAATTCATTAAAATCAGTTCGGCTTATCCTGACCCAACTAGTCCTTTTCATAAAGAACAACAAACTCTTCAAAATGTCATGGAAAAAGATTATGACCGTGAAGGAGACGGTATGTTGTGTTTGGTTTGGGCGCAAGACGATTTAGATGAAACTTTTAAGCCTGAAACATGGGAAAAATCAAATCCTTTAATCGGCTTATCAGATAGTGAAAGAGACCGTAGAACCAGCAATTTAATTAAGCAGCGTGATCAAGCAATGCTTAACAATACACTTCATAAGTTTCAAAATAAAAATTTGAATTTATGGCTAAAACAATCAACGGCTAGTTACTTAAATCTTAAAGATGTCGCACGCGCTATTACTAGTGATTTTAGTATTAATCATCGAAAATGTTATATAGGGCTAGATTATTCAATGTTTAGCGATAATACGGCGTTAGGTTTTGTTTTTCCGTATTTAGATAACGATAATCCCAAATACCATATTGCACAGCACAGTTTCATTCCTTGGCAACAAGCCGGTTCTATTGAAACCAAAGAAAAACAAGATGGCATCCCTTATCGGGAATATCCTGAATATTGTACGATTACTGCACATGAACAAGGAATTATTAATCCAGAACAGGTTTATAAATGGCTTTTAAATTTTGTAAAAGAGCACGATTTAAAGCCTATTTTCTTTGGCTATGACCGTTTTGGATCTTACCAAGTTAAAAATATTGTTGAATCTTTGAATACAAATACTGAGTGGATGATTGAAGATGTTCAGCAAAGAACATCAGCACTAGGCAATCCTACAAAATTCTTACAACAACAATTTATAACCAGTAACATTTCAATGGATGATGATCCTATTTTAGAAAAGGCTTTACTTAATGCAGTTATTAAAGAAGATAAGATTGGTATTCAAGTTGATAAAGATAAGGCTACTTTGAAAATTGATGTCGTTGATGCATTGATTGATGCGCTTTATCAAGGCATGTACCATTTTGAAGATTATGGAATTGCTAATGATAAAAGTAAACAAGTAGAAAATATGACACAAAAGCAAGTTCTAGATTGGTTTATGAATCCAAAATCGGGACTTTTAGGAGGTGATTGAGTGAATAAAAAATTATTGCAATTAATTTGGAAATTCTTAGATATTTTACTTTATATTGTGGGCTTCAGCGCAGTTGTTGGAGCTCTTTTTTTATGGTCACAAATAGCCGGTTGGATTGGTGTTGGTATCGGTGCTATTGCAACAGGTTTAGTAGTTGATACATTACCTCCGCAGGGAGGGGGTGATTGATATTGCCTGTTTTTAATTTAAGAAAACAAAAAGTAACTTACTCACTTAATGACCCTGATTTGGTTGATTTTTTAAAAGATAATTCAGAAAGTAGTAACTATATTTCAGCAAAAATAGCTTTGCAAAATTCCGATATTTATAGCTTGATTGCGCAATTATCAGGTGATTTAGCATTAGTAAAATTTAAAGCCGCTACAAGCAGAGCGCAAAGAATGTTAAATAACCCTAGTCAAACAAGTAATGGCTTCAGTTTTTGGCAATCTATGTATGCTCAATTACTTTTAGATGGTAATGCGTACGCTTATCGTTGGAAAAATAGTAACGGTGTTGATTTGTATTGGGAGTTTTTAAGACCGTCACAAGTAGAACCTCAACTGCTAGAAGATGGTTCAGGTTTGGTTTATAACATTAGTTTTGATGAACCGGAGCGAGGGATGCTTACAGGTGTCCCTAGTGTTGATATGATACATATCCGCTTAATGTCTTCTAATGGTGGGAAAACTGGTGTTTCTCCATTGATGGCGTTAGCTAATGAATTAAATATTCAAAAAGCATCTAATAGGTTAACTTTAAACGCCCTGAATAAATCGGTAGAAGCTCCAGGAATTTTATCAGTAACTGGCGGTGGATTACTTGATTGGCAAAAGAAGTCCGCAAGGTCACGTCAATTCATGAAGCAAGTTAATAATTCTAATGGTGGTCCAATTGTTTTAGACGATTTAGAAACTTATCAACCTTTAGAAGTTAAAGGTGATGTAGCTAAGTTATTATCGCAAGCCGATTGGACGGGGAAACAAATCGCTAAAGTTTATGGCATCCCTGATAGTTATTTAAATGGTCAAGGTGACCAACAATCTAATATTACTCAAATTAGTGGTCAATATGCTAAATCTTTAAAAAGATATGTAGAACCGATTAGTAGTGAACTAAATAACAAATTGAATACCACCATCACCACCAATATTCGTCCGGCGGTTGATGCGTTAGGTGATGATTTTGCTACTTCAATTACTACTATGACTCGTTATGGAGTATTAACCGGAAATCAAGCACAGGATATTTTACAAAAGAATGGTTATTTGCCTGACAAGCTACCAAATCGAATAAAAGAAGGAGGTGATGCTAATGAAAATTCAGATGAAGGGTCCCGTGATTGACGATGAAGACGGCAAATTCATGGAATTCTTTGGTATGGGAGACGCTTATATTTACCCTTCAAGAGTTAATGCTGCTTTAGATGAAGCTGATGGAAAAGATGTAGTAATTGAAATTAATTCACCAGGTGGATTAGTTGCTTCGGGTTCAGAAATTTATACTGCTTTAACTCAATATTCTGGCAATGTGGAAGCTCATATTGTAGGGGATGCAGCTAGTGCCGGTTCAATTATTGCTATGGGTGCCGATGAAGTTTTAATGTCACCAACGGCGCAAATGATGATTCACCGTGCAAGTGGTGGGGCTCAAGGTAATACTGATAACCTGCATAGTGTTGGACAAGCCCTAGATGAAATCGACAAGAGCCTGGTTAACATTTATGCTGCAAAAACGGGTAAAGATAAGCAAGAGATTTATAACATGTTATGTAAAGAAACGTGGATGAATGCAGAAACTGCAGTTAATGAAGGATTTGCTGATGGAATTTTAGAGAGTAAAAAGAAATCAGATGAAGCAGAACCAATTTTTAATACTACAGTTCCTATTCCGCATCTTGATAGTAAAAAGCGTAAAAAATTTAATGATTTTTTACATAAGGAAAAAGCAAAAAAAGAGAATAAAAATATGAGTCAGCTTAGAGATAAAAAGCTGGCTCTTTTGTTTGGAAAGGGAAATTAATGAACGTAAATGAATTAAAGGCCGCATTCGACAAATCTGGCGAATATTTACAAGATTTATTAAATGAGCGTGCTGAAATGGGTATTAAACTTGCTTCTAACCCAGAAGCATTTACTGATGAAGAAATCACTAAATTAAGTAATGAAATTAAAGTAGCAGAAAGAAATAAGGCAATTAATAAGGCTAATTATGAAGAAGCTAAGAATACGATGAAAGCTCAGCCTTTACCATCAACGCCTTCAATGCCAAATGCTAAGAAAACAGCTGAAGAAATTAAAAATAAGTTTGTTTCTGATTTTACTAATATGGTTACTTCTGGAACTACTGGAGCAGGCAATGCTGGTTTAACTATTCCGGAAGATATTCAATTAGCTATTAAAACTTTAACTCGCTCTTTCACTAGCCTTGAAAGTCTGGTAAATGTTGAAAATGTATCAACTAAGAGTGGTTCTCGCGTTTATGAAAAATTAGCTGATATTACTCCAATGGTTGACTTGGATGATGAAAGTGGCGAAATTCCAGAAAACGATGATCCAGAATTAACAGTAATTAAATACTTAATTCATAGATATGCCGGATTTAATCGTATTACTAACACTTTACTTAAAGATACTGCAGACAATATTATCGCATGGCTAACTAATTGGGTAGCTAAGAAGGATGTTATTACCCGTAACACTAAAATTTTAGATGCTATGGGTAAGGCTAAAGCTAAACCTACAATTTCTAACTTTGATGATATTAAAGATTTATCAAACAATACTTTAGATCCGATGATCATTGCTACTTCATCTTGGGTAACTAATCAATCTGGATTTAATGTATTAAGTAAGCTTAGAGATAATGAAGGGCGTTATATGATTCAACCGAATGTAACGAATCCTGAAATTAAAGAAATTGACGGCCATCAAGTAACCGTGATTGCTGATAAGTTTTTGCCTGACGTATCTGGTTCACATCCAATTTACTTCGGTGACTTAAAACAAGGTATTACATTGTTTGACCGTCAACGTATGGAAATTGCTACTACTAATGTTGGGGGCAATGCCTTTAATACTGATACAACTTTACTCCGCTTTATTGATCGTTTTGATGTTGAAGTTATCGACGACGGTGCTTGGGCAGTTGGCTCATTTAAATCTATTACCGGTGGTGATAGTAAACAAGTAACTGCTGGTGGTAATGTAAATAATGACTAATTATTTAACTATTGATGACGGCCTAAAAAGAGCTTGTGGATACTTGCCTGATGATGATTTATTGGATGATGGCGCCTTGCAGAGAATGAAAGATGCGTTGGTAGCTGCAGAGTTATATGTTCAAGGCGCCGTAGGTAAAGATGATGGTAAATTTTACCAGTCCGATAACTACAAGAAACTTTATACATTAGCTTGCAACGCAATTGCTGCAAACTGGTATAATCATCCAACTAATGCTGTTTCAAGTACTACAGCCAAGCAAATTATTGGTCAATTACGTGGTTCTTATGATAGTGAGGTAGATGAAGATGGTTCAACTTCAGAATGCAGACCGACTTAATACAATTATTGAGTTTGGAACTGTAGATGATATTGAAAATGAAAATATGGTACAAGTACCAACATTTGTACCGAAATTTAAAGCTTTGTGTGGTCTTTACTCCTTATCTACTAATCAATTAATTGAATTAACAGGCTTAAATAAAAATAATACTGAAATTTATCTTACTCATAAGCGCCGTAGTTGGGATGGCATTACAAAAGCTAGAATTAGTAATAAAATTTATGAAGTTACTAATATTAATCCGGACCCTTATGATAATCCTACTGCTTATGACCGCATTGTATTGCAAGAAGTTGAAAAGAATGGCTGATTTTGATGATCAATTAGAAAAATGGTTCGATAGTATCGAAAATTCTTTAAATCTTAGTTTAGAAGAACAATCTGAGATAACTGGAGCTGGGGCTAAAGTTTATCAAAAAGTTTTAAAGAAAAATACCCCTCGTTCTGATGTTGATTATAGTCAAGGCGGTAAGAGTGCAGGACATGCTAATGCAAAACATGGTAATAAACACCGGAAAACACGACACATTGCAGATATGATTACATACAAGCCGGGATTTGAAGCAAATGGTTTGCATACAGGCTCAACAGCAGTTGGATGGCAAGGTCGTTATTATGCTTTTGTAGCCAAAATTACTAATAACGGTAAAAAACAAATGTCATCCAAACAGGTAAAAAACATGCACTTTAAAGACCGCAGTGAAAAAGAAGCTGCTATTGCAGTGCGACAAGCAATTGCTAAAAAGTATCGCGAGGTAACAGGCTTATGATTGTAAAAGAAGTAGCTAATTTACTAAGAACATCAAAATTAGACGGGGTAGATAATATCTATCCTTTTTTTATTCCAGAAGATAAACAAACTTCAACCGAAACTACTGATATTTTGGTTACTGAGGTTTATGATGTACCAGATAGCTATGGTAGTGACGATATTTATAGTACGGAACAAGCGGTACAATTAAATATTTTTTATGGCCTTCATAGTAAGACCGTGGCAGACACTTTAGAAAAATCTATTGTGTCTTTTTTAATGCAAAAAAATTGGCGATTAACTGAAAAGGAGGGGCATAGTCTCGATCCTGATACACGTCAACTAACTCAAATAATGAAATTTAGAAAGAGGAATTTATGGAATTAACTGGTTTAAATGATTATTACATCTGGAGATATGACGAAGACGGTAATTTGCTAACTGATGAAGCAGCAGGCGGTTTAGCAACAAATTGTAGTAAAGCTGGAATTTTTATCGTCAATTTAGCATCTTCTTACGGTGCTACTCAAGCAAACATCACTGGTTTAGCACCAACAGCACAAAAAGTTTACGGTTCTAATGCTGTTGCGGAACAACAAGTCGGGGCTGTCAATCCACAAGTTGCATTGGCTGCTAATGACATTCCCCACCTGATTTATGATAATTTTGCAGGTCTTAAGAAAGACCAATTAGGTGGTTACGGAAAAAAGGATAATTTCTTAGTTCGTGGTGGAGTAATTGTTCACTCTAAGAATGCTAATAAAAACATCGATTTGTATATGGCGTTTCCTTACGGTGTATTTACTCCTGGTGAAATGAATTTGCAAACTAATCAAGAAAATCCAACTGTCGTACATGATGCGTTAACTTTTGCGGCACAAGAACGTCCAAGCGATATGCTTTTATACGAAAAATTCTACAGTGATGAGAAAGATTTTGACCTTGATAAAATGATTAGTTATATTACTGGCACTATTAAGGAAAATATTACCCCCACTAAGCCTTCTACAAATGCTTAGTTAATAAAAGCAGGGTGGGTGTGGTGGCAAAAATAAATAAAAATATTATTTTAAGACCGTTTTTCCGGTCTTTTTTTCGAAAGGATTTAAAAAAATATGAGTTTAGTAACTGTAAATGCAAAAAGATTAGGTTTAGGTAGTTTTAACGTTAAAACTACTAATAAAAATGTACGTTATGCGTTAAAGACACAATTAGAATTGGCTAAGATTAATCGCGCTATTGAAGCATCTGCTAATTCTGATACTGATGATATGGATACTGTTATCAAGACTTTGGAAGCACAGGAAAAGCTTGTAGAAGTAGAAATTGATTTCTTAACTGGTATTTCTCCTAAATCAGTAACACGCGAAAAAATCGAAGATGCTGATTTTGACGCAATGAACGATATTGTACTTAATGCAATTGGTCATATTTTGGGATATGACCAAAATAAAAGTAGAAAGCATTAAATTCGATGATGATCCGGTTAAAACGCTTGAAGATGTTATAGAAGATTTTGACTATCAAGAGCAACAAATGATTATTAATGGTCATATGAGTGTTGAAGATTTTGAAGAAACGGATTATTACCGATTAATCGAAATTATGAAAGCTAGACCACGTGAAAAGCGTCCAAAATCATTATTCGACTTAGCCGATAGTTTAGATAGAAGGGGGTAGGTTTATGGCAGGAAGAACACCAGCTGGTTCTATTGTTACTAACATTGAACTGAATGGGACTAAGGCCACCACTGCTTTGAAAGATTTAAAGCAGGCAGTTCAAGGCACTACTACAGCGTGGCGAGCGCAACAAGCACAATTGAAAGCGGCTGGTGATGCAACTAAAGCGGCTGAAGCCAAGTTTAATGGGCTTGGTGAAGCTATAAAAAAGCAAAAGCAGTATATAGAAGGTCTTACTCAGTATCAAAGAAAACTGGAGGAAGGCCAGCGTAGGGTTGATACTTCAACCAAGCAAGGTAAGCAAGAATATGATAACTTTACCGAAGCTATCAAGAAGAATTTAAATGAAACTAATCGCGCAAGTACACGTTTAGAATCTTTAACAAAACAACAAGACCGGGCTAAGAAGTCAGTAGACTACTTTAAGTCCGGTCTTTCTGATTTACAAAAAGAATATCGTGAAAATAATCGTTATTCTAAGGCTTATATAGATCAGCTTGAAAGTGAAGGTAAGCATGTTGAGGCAACTCGACAAAAAATTAAATCTTATCGTTCAAACCTTGAAAATTTAACTAAGCAGCAAAAAATTCAGACTCAAGAACTAGAAAGAATTGAAAAAGAGTCCGGTAAAGCTAGCAATGCTTATAAAAATCAAAAAGTAAGAGTAGCAGAAACCGCAAGTGCAGTTGCAAAAATGAATTCTAAGCTTAATGCTTCTAAAAAAGCGCTAAGTGAACAAACTAGCGGTTTAAAATCATTAGAAAAAAATTATCAAACTGCACAAGCTAATGCTGCTTCGTACATTGAACGCTTAAAAAGTGAAAATAAAAATTATGAAGCTGCAAGAGTTCAACTAAATAGCTATAAAAATTCAATAGCAAATTTAACAAAACAGCAGAAAATCCAACAGTCTCAACTGTCACAAATTGCTAGTAAGTCCGGTATAGCTAGCCGTGCATATATTCAGCAAAAAACAAAAATTAACCAGACTATCACGTCGATTAATAAATATTCTGAAGCTATAAAGAAATCTCAAAAAGAAGTAAATCAATTAAATCCTAGGGGATTTAATCGACTTGCACTTAGTGCTCAAAAAGTAACAACCGCTTCCGAAGAAATGAAATCTAAACTTAGAAGTGGTTGGGACTCTATTAAAGCTGGAGCAGGAATAGCTGCAGCCGGAATTGGTGCAATTGGAGCAGCAGCTGTAAGTGGTGCTAAAAAAGCTGGAGATTTACAACAAACTTACAAAGAAATCAATAACCTTGCTACTTTAGGCGGTGAAAAACAAGCTGAAGTAACTAAGAACCTTACTAAAATGCAGGAGCAAGGCCGTACAATGTCGATTAAGTACGGTGAAAGTCAAGAAAATATTGCTAAAGCATATGAAGACTTAGTAAAGCGTGGTTATACTTCCAGCCAAGCGCTAGGGGCAATGAAGACAGAACTTCAAGCTTCTGTTGCTTCCGGTGATAAATTTAGCGATGTAACTACTGTATCTAGTCAAACACTAGAAGCATTTGGTATGAAAGCAAAAAGTAGTACCGAAATGCTAAAAAATACTAAAACAGTTGTAAATGAGCTGGCGTATTCGGCTGATGCAACCAGTACTGGTTTTAGTGATTTAGGTGTAGGTCTGTCTTATGTGGGTTCTGCTGCACACCAAGCCGGTATTAGGTTATCTGAAACAGCTAGTGCAATGGGGATACTTTCGAACAATGGTTTGGAAGCTGACAAAGCTGGTACTGGACTTAGAAAGGTTATCAACTCACTTACTAGTGAAGTGGGCAAAATTGGTAGTAAAAATTCAATTCTAACTAAGCTAGGAATTAAAAAATCTGATTTAGTTGATTCTAGTGGCAAAATGAAAAATCTTTCTACCGTTATGGGTGTCTTACATGACAAGATGAAAGGTATGTCTAAAGTCGAAAAAGTTGACTTAATGAAGTCTTTATTCGGCACAACTGGTATGCAGGCTGGATTAATTTTAGCCGGAAATACCAAAGAATTAGCTAGACTAACCAAAGAAACTGAAAAAGCCGGCACAACTGGTTCTTACGTTCAAAAATTAGCTGATAAGAACATGAAGACTGCAAAAGGTTCCATTAGGCAAGCTAAAACCGCAATGGAAGATTTTAAAATTGTTTTAGGTGCAAAACTTTTACCAGTAATGAATAAAGCTGGTGAAAAACTAGCTAAATTTTTAAGTACCAAAGATGGTGAAAAGTTTGAAAAAAATGTAGCTGGGGCATTAACTAAAGCTACTGATGCTTTAATTAAATTTTTGGACTGGAGCACTAAAAATCAAGGAACCATTAAGGCATTAGGTATTACTTTTGCTACTGTATTTAGCACTGTAAAAATTGCTAAGTTTATTATTGCGGTAAACAAATTAAGACTAGCCTTTAAAGGATTAGACATTGGTAAACATCTTTTGAATGGCTGGGATAAATCTTTAATTAAAATTAGCAACGGTAAAACTAAAATTGGTAAAGTATTCGACTTTATTAAGCGTAGTGCTTCCAAAACTGGAGATGCTGTTTCTAAAGCATTTTCCAAAGGCGTTGATACCACTAAAGGCTTATTCGGCAAAGGAGCCGGAGCAGGAAAATTAAATGGTTTACTTCAATCAAGTAAATCTGCTGGAGGCTTCAAAAACTTAACAACGGCTGGAAAAATTGGTACTTCTGCAGCTGGTATTGGCGTGGCTGTTGACACGGCTACTTCTATTGTTAAGGCTATCAAGGATAAAGCTGGATCACGTAAGCAATATGAAGATATAGGTACCGCCGCAGGTAAGGGTATTGGCGGTGCTATTGGACTTTACTTTGGTGGTCCTGCTGGTGCTGCAATTGGTGCTCAAATTGGTGGCGCCGTTGGTAAATGGGCTGGCGATGCTGCTAAAGACTTTCAAAAGGGTTGGAATGCTAAAAAACCGCCAAAAAACTTTTGGTCCATTGAAAATATGGGATACTCAGCCCACAATATGTGGAAAGGCTTTAAAAGCGGAGTTTCCAGTCTTCTTAAGTGGTTTAAGAAGAACTGGAAAGAAATTGGATTATATTTTGTTAGCCCATTAGCTGGTGCTATTAATTCACTTTACAAACATAATAAAAAATTCCGTAAATGGGTTAATGACTTAGTTAAAGACTTTAAAAAAGCTTGGAACGGTGTAACTAAATGGTTTGGTAATTTAGGCAAATCAATCCAGAAATCATGGAAAGGTATGACTTCCTGGTTTAGTAAACTCGGAAAAAATATGGCCAAAGGCCTTAAATCCGCTTGGAAGTCGATGACTAAATGGTTTTCCGATATCGGCAAGGGAATTCAAAAATCCTGGAGAGGAATGACGGGATGGTTTAGCCGTTTGGGATCCAGTATGGCCAAGGGTCTTAAATCTGCTTGGAAAAATGTAATTTCATGGTTTTCTAGCATCGTTAAAGGAATCCAAAAAGCTTGGAGTGGTGTAACTAGTTTCTTTGGGAAAATTGGTCATAGCACTGTTGGAGCTTTTAAAAAAGCCTGGAATGGTGTAACTTCGTGGTTCTCAAAATTAGTTAGCACAATTAAAGATGCTTTTGATAAGGTCTTTGGCCCTATCGTTAAAACCATTGATAAAGTTAAAGATGGTATTGGAAGTGTTGGAAGTAAAATCGGCAAAGCCGTTAAAGGAGTTCATTTTGCTGATGGTACAAATTGGCGTGGTCGCTATGGCACACTAGCTATTTTAAATGACGGTACTGACAGTCCAGAAACTAATAATCGTGAATCCGTTATCAATGAAGACGGTACGATTGAATTATTACCTAACATCAGAAATTACCAACGAATTCTTAGACCAGGGCAAGAAGTGATTAATGCACGTGACACTGCTAAACTTCTAAGAAATCGTGTTCATTTAGCTTCGGGAACTGTAAGCATTAGTAATACTAAGCTATTTGAATTGGCCAAAAAGAACTACCAATTATCGCTTAAAAAGTATACTGAGAACAAAAAACGCCATGATGACAACAAAAAGCATCGCGATAAACGTGATCACGAACGAGAACAAGACAAAAAGAAGTCTCAAAGTTCAAAAACATCTTCTCACAAAGGTCAAAAATTAGTTGATCGCGCATTTTTAACTGGTTCGGCTAAGAGAACCGGAGAAGCAATTTGGATTAGTGAAGCACTTTATAAGAAACTAACCACGCCTGCTAAAACTACCACTAAGAAAAGAACTAGTTCTAGAAGTAAATCAAGAACTACAACTACCAACAAAGTTACTAAATCGTCTGTTGTAGCAAGCGTTAGAGGAGCATCTTCGGTTAACTCATTAGCTAAAAGTATTAAGTATGTCGCAGGATCGCACTCAGCAAACGTTAAAGTAAATGCTTCAGGAGCTTCTAAAGCCAAGAAATCAATCAATGGTTTAAATAATTCTATTAAGAGCTTAATTAAAAAGAAATCTGTCAAACTAAAAGTTAACTATTCTAGTACATCTAAGGCTAAAAAATCGTTTGATAGATTAAGCGGTTCTATCAAATCTGCTGGAGGAAAAATAAAAGGTATTTCATCATCCAGTTCAAACGCGGGAAAGTCACTTAAGACACTAGACTCAAGAGTTAACTCGACGAACTCTCAAATAAAATCTTTAAGTAAGACACTAAAAAAAGAAAAGTTTGGAAGCTCAATTAAGTCACAAGCTGAAGAAGCTGTTAAATCTTTAAAAGGTAAAGGAAACTTTTCAAAACAGTTTGAGTCGATGACTAAAAAGTTTGGCAGTGACCTGAAGACTATGAGCAAAAATTCTCAAAAAGAATTTACTTCTATGTGGTCACATATAAAAAGTAGTTCCAATTCAGGTCAAAAATCAGTTCAAAGTGAATTTTCTTCTTTTAGTCGCAAATATAAAACTGGCTGGAATAGCTTAGATAGTGGCGTAAAATCAGTTTATGATAGATTTTGGACTTCTATGTATTCCACTGCAAAAAGAGGACTAAATAAGGTTATTGATGTCCTAAACGCAGGAATTGGTAAAATTGACAGCGCCATTAGTGATTTTGGCGGTTCAAATCATGCTGTATCAAAAGTCAAAAGGTTGGCGACTGGTACTGGTGCTTTTAGCGGAATACGTCGTGAAATTACTAAGCCAACGCTAGCAATCTTAAACGATGGCAATGACAGTCCAGAAACACAAAATAAGGAAACAATCTGGGATAGAAATACCGGAGAGTTTGGAGTGGTTCAAGGTAGAAACACTCCATTTTTATTGAAACCAGGGCAAGAAGTTCTTAATGCTACTGAAAGCCGCTTACTTGGATTCACTCATTATGCGACAGGTACTGGTGCACTTAAAAAGCTTTATGAAGAAGCAAAGAAAAATTGGAAAAATCCTACAAAGACTGGCAAGGCTAATTTTGGTGATGTATCCGGGTTATCTGGAGCTGTAAATTCCTTGGCTAAACATGCTCAAGATAAAGTTGTTAAACAGGGTGTTGAGTGGTGGTCTCAACTGTGGAAGATGGTTGAAGACAAAGTAAACGACACTAGTGGAGATGTAAGTGGCCTACTTAAAGAAGCAATTAAAGTTTCTAAAGGTAAGCCTTATGTTTTGGGTGCCAAAGGCCCTGATGAGTTTGATTGTTCAGGCTTAGTAGAATACGCCGCTAAAAAAGTAGGTATTACTTTAACTGCACCTTCTGGTAGTCAATATAGCCAAGTCGAACACATTCCACGCAGTGAAATTAGACAAAACGACTTAGTATTTTACGGACCTGCTGGTGGAGAACACGTCGGTATTGTTAAAGATAAACATACCTACTGGTCAGCACACTCACCAAGTTCTCATCCAAACATCGGATGGGACAGCATTGATGATGCGCCAGCTAAGCCGATTTTATTTGGTAGAATTAGAGGTTATCATCCTAAAGATGATAAATCAGAAAATGTAAAAGCTAATACCAAGTTACAACGACAAATTAAAAGTCAAGTAGGCAATGGCTTCTGGAAAACTATTAAAAAGATAGCTGATAAATACGGTAATTCTTCATTACCTAACGTTTCTGGTAGCGCAAAAGCCTGGACGAGCTATATTAAGCGTGCTGCTGAGCAAATGCATACTTCTGCAACCAGTTCAGACATCGCAAAAATTGTATCGATGATCCAAAGCGAATCGGGCGGTAATGCTCAAGTCGTCCAAAGCTCCAGTGTGTGGGATATCAATATGGCTAATGGTAATCCAGCACAAGGGTTGCTGCAGTTTATTCCGCAAACTTTTGAAGCGTTTGCTGTAAAAGGCTATAAAAAAATTAAAAATGGATATGATCAATTACTCGCGTTGTTTAATGACAGCAATTGGAAAAATGATATCCATTATGGCGGTGGCTGGGGTCCAACAGGTCATCGTCGTTTCGCAAATGGTGGTATAGCTACACAAGCTTCAATTTTTGGAGAAGCTGGTCCAGAAATGGCAATTCCTTTAGCACCAATCAAAGCAACTAGAGCTTATGAATTACTTGGTAAAACCGCAGCAATTTTAGCTAGTCAAGATGGTGGTTTGAGTACCGCTGTAAATCAATCAGAAATTACTAAACAACAAAAAGAAGAGCACGACTTTAGACAAGCCGTGCTCTTGTTGTTAGAGCGGTTAGCCTCTAAGAATGATGATATAAATATCAAATTAACCACACCTGAAGGTCGTACCTTATGGGAAGTAGTTAAACCGTTTGAAAAAGCGGAGCAACGTGCATCAGAGATAAAAAGAAGGAGGGGATTAAGTGGAAACTTCTAAGATGACAGGCTTGATTTTTCAAGATTATAAATCTACGGACTTTGGATTAATGGTTCAATATCCATTTAATCTTGTACATCCTATATCCGACTTGACGCCTACTCATATAAAAGGGAGAAGTGGCGATTTTTTACAAGATGATAACTCTTATCAAAATGTAACAGAAACTTTTAATGTCATCGGGTATAGGACCCCAGAAATTTCACAATTCGATTGGGAAAGAAAAGTTATAGACTGGTTAGCACCGCCTATAGCTACTGGGCAACGCAACTATCAATATTTGCAATTCGATGTAGACCCTGATTATATCTATAACGCGGTAGTTAAAGATACGCCAACTTTTACTTGGGATACAGATAATTTTTTTAAAGTAACTGGAAGTATTTCTTTTTATTGTGAGCCTTATCAATATCGCATAGATGGTATCACTTACCAAAATATTCCCGATACTGGAGTTGTATATAATACCGAAACACGAATTGCATTACCAGATTGGCATTTTATTGCTAAAGGCAATTTTTCTTTAGATATAAATGGGTTATCTTATCAATTTGAAAATATGGATGGAGAGTTTTGGGTCAGCGGACAAACAGGCGATACATATGATCAGGATAATAATATTTTTAATAATAATACCCATTTTCCTAATTTAGTTCCTCCAGTTCTTTATCCCGGCAAAAACACCATTGCCATAACTGTGGAAACAGGATCAACAGTATCACTGGCAGAGTATAGACCTAATTGGAGGCGATTGATATAAGATGGTGTTGATTACTAATGGGGTTTTACCTGAAATTGATTATGAAGAATATTACGATGTAATGGATTACCCTCACTTATATGACAGTGTAAATAGCGACTTCACATCCATGGGTACAATTTTATCCGATGCTTTGACTTGCCAAGTGACCTGGAACAGGAATCAGTTTCCAACATTACAGATGACTTATCCACGTGATGGTAAAAATGCTTTAAAGTTAGAAGTTAACAAATATATCGTGGAAGATATAAATCGCAAATTTGTACACCAAAAATTTAAAATAATTCAAATTCAGAAAGAATTTGATAATTTTGTTGTCGATGCAGAGCATATAAGTGCAACTTTAAATGATTCAACTGTTCCTACAAATATTCAATTTGTAAACGGATCACCAACAGACTTGATGAATCAAGTTTTCAATTCAATGCAACCTGGAAGAGATTTTACTTTTTATAGTGAAGTTGACACAGTACAAAACATAAATATCACAGCTGGCCAACAAGCTGGCGCTTTACTAATAGATCCTGACCAAGAAGGGGATAGTGCAACACAATCACTATTAGGAGCCTATGGTGGTGAGTTAGAGTTTGATAATACCGACATTCATCATAGTAAACATGCTGGTAAAGATATAAAAATAATCATTGACTATGGTAAAAATTTACAGTCTGCAAGCATGGATAAAAATATTGAAAGTATGTATACAGGCGCTGTTTTTACAGCGACTTATACTCCAGGGCAAGCTATTGCTGATGAAAAAAATGTTGACTGGAACAATTGGTCAACTACATTTTCTAATGTGGCAGTAACATATTTAGCTGGCGGAAAAATTTCAATTTATGATTCCCCTGTCGAAGGTCAAAACGTCGTAAGGACTTTATCTAATGGAGAAAAACTGCACTTAGGGGTAGCAGTGACCGATCAATCTTTTACACCAGATAAAAAATTTCAAATTAATACGGTAAACGGAGATTCATGGTATCCAATTTCTCCTGATGACGGCGGAGGATGGATTGATGCGAACTGGCTTAACTTTGATACTACTGGAAGCTACTTGGTAAGTAACATAACTGGAAAAATCACGGTTAAAAGCGCCGACCCGCATGACGAAAGTGGGGCTGGGACTCGTGTAAGTATGTCTGGATATGCTGTAGTGTCATATGAACCCGGTAAGTCAATTAATGGGTACTACTCACCTGATATCGGTCCAAAGCATTATCGTAATAGAAAAACGTATAAAAATGGAACACGAATTCATTATGATATGGTTGAAAGAAATCAAAATGGTGATTTGTGGTATCGAATTGGCGACCACAATTGGCTATATGGTCCGCACTTGGCCTTAGATCAAGAAGGATCATATAGCTCATTCACCAATTACGGATACGGGGAGATAAAAGATAAGTCTGCTACATATCATCTAGATAAAAATGGTAAAATGACGGCTACTACAAAAATTGTGGCTGTTAATAGTAAGAGTAAAAAAGCCACAAAAAAAGTTGGTAGAGGAAAAAATAAAAAGACTGTACTCAATGGTGCTTTTTACAGTATGAAAAAAAAGAAAGTTAAAGTTACTGCTAAAAAAGGGATGGCGACTATTGACAAAACAATCGTTCAAGGTGGAACGACTTATCACCATACACAGTATGGATGGGTTAAGTCATCTTCGATTTCTTTTAAGGCTGATGGAAGCGTTAAGGCAAAAACTTCTGACGATATTTTAAAGGATAAATTGAAGGACAACTCAAAAGTTGAAATTTACGCGACACCCGATAAAACCAATGCTTTAAACTGGTCAATCCCTAATGGAGAAACTTTCACCATTGATAAAGGACACGAAGCAAAAGGCGGAGATGGTAAAACTTATATCCAAGTAACTTATAAAGGAAAAACTGGATGGTTACCTGAAGATAACATCGACTCTGATAAGTCTCAACTCAATGCACCTGAGGATACAGCTGATAGCGATAGCGATACTGCTTCAACTAATTATGCAAATGTTGACCAATCTCAAAAAGAAGTAAAAGTTGTAGTCGGTCCTTTATATGCTGAAGGATATGGCGTGGACCCTAACGTTGACAAAGTGAATACGGTTGATGTAAGTAGCTATTTTAGCCATGATGATCAAGATTTATCTGGTCAGCAGTCCGATGGTTCTTTCATTGCGACTGAGGCAGATATCCAGCAAGTAACAGAAATTGGCCAAAATTACCTTAAAGAGCATCGGTATGGAAAACCTACAGTTAGCTTGACCGTAAGCTATCAAGAAATGAGTGGTATCAACGCCGATTTCAACCAATTGAGTTTATATGATTATGTTTTTGTCAACTTTGAAAAATTAGGCATTCAGGAGCAGGCAGAAGTTAATGGTACTGTCTGGGACTGCTTAACTCATGAATTTACTAGCTTAACTATCGGAGAGCTCCCTGAAACTTATGAACATTTACTGCTTCAAGCAGCTGATAAAAAAAGTAACGAGCGCGTAAGCCAAGCTACAAATCAGGCTAATGGTCAAATGAAAGGCCTACTTAATCGGTGGGATTACTCGTTGAAGCAAGAAGGTGCTAGTCGTAAGCAAGCGGAAAAAAAGCTGATGGAAGACTTAGGCGCAACAAATACTGTGGTTGGTAAGAACGGTAAAAATATAGAAAATATGTTGATTACACAAAAAAACTTTGAGTCGCGTATGGATTCAATTTCTAATACAGCGGATTCTTTGAAGAATTGGGTAACTAGCGGGGGAAGCGGAGTAATTACTGCTTACCCTAACTGGCAACAGCCAACATACTTAGCCGCTAGTACGGGTAACGGAGGCAGTATGCGTTTTTCTGGTAATGGCTTGATTTTTTACGATGAAAACGGCAATCAACGGCTAAGGTCTGGAATTGATAGTGAAGGTATGATTTATGCAGATAGTATAAAAGCAGGAACCATCGAATCCGTAACCATAAACACGTGTTTAGTAAATGGTAGCCTTCATACAGGAGACCCTAATGGCATGAACGTTTATATAGGAACTCAAAAACCTGGTGAAACTATCATCGCGCCAGATAACGGGGGTAATGCAATCTGGGTAACTTCTCCAAGTTATGCAACTATGGTTTCATCTGGACAAGTCCAAGTTACTAATGGCGGAGATGATGCTCAAGGTACTCAAATACACCCAGACCACATCACAATTCAAGGCGCTGAAGTTTTAACGGCTGGTAACTGGAGAGATATCTTAGGGATTTCTTCAAGCGAGCACTTAATTTCTTCGGGTGGTATAGATACCAATTTAACCGATTTTATCAAGCGACATTTTGACTCTAAGTACTATCACGGCTTATAGGAGAAAAGTATGGAACAGGAAACTTTAAACGTAGCTACTAACATGGCAAATTTAATTGGCAGTTGTAATGTAACGATTGCACAATTGCAAGTCGAAAATCAAAAATTAAAGAATGAAAACCAAAAATTAAAAATTACAATTGATAACTTAAGAAAGGAGGGCGCTAATGTCCCTAGAGACACTAACCTTACCGACCAACAAATCGGTTACAGTGATAAATAATAACGTTCGGACTTTGAGACAGTCAGAAAAAGGATTAGTTTTACCGGTCATTATTTTAGATGCGAATGGATCAGCTTATGACTTAACCGGAAAGCAGATTATTTTTAGTGAAAACAAAACTGAGGGAAAAATCGTAGTAGATGATGGGACAGATTCGCAATCCGGGAAATTTGAAGTTGTGGATGCTAAAGCAGGGCGCTTCAACTATACTTTGCAAGATCAAGTTTATAGTGCTAGCGGTGAAGCGTGGTTTGAAATAAAAAGTGGCGATACTGTTCTAGATACTACTAAAAATTTTAAATTTAATGTTTTGGAACAGGCAAACATCCATGTAAATAATGACAATTATGTTTCTACCATGAATGCCTTGGAAAACCATTTGCGTGGAGTTATCCAAAAATCCGAGCAATCAATAAATCAAGTTTCTACTGACTTAACTAATAGTGTTAATCAAGCTAAAAATAGCGCTAATGCTGCGATTAATTCCGCTGCCAATAACGCTAAGACTACTTTGGCTAACATGCAGAATGAATTGAATTCTTATACCGCTAAGTATCAAAGCTTAGAAAATGAGTGGAAAACTGAACAAACTTCCATTCAAACTAAAGCAGACCAACAATTAGCTTCTTTAAAGTCTACTGCTGATAAAGCCCGTACTGATGCGATTAATCAAATCAACAGTGCTAAAGATGCTGCGATTAAAACTGCAAACGACAACTTCACTAAAAAACTAGCCGATTTTCAGAACGATTATAATAGCTGGAAGTCTAAATCTATATCTGACTTTCAAACACAAATCAATAACTTGAAGAAGCAACTTGATCAAGAAAATTCTACTGCTACAGCGTTGAATTCCAAGCTAAGTGAACTTCAAAAATCAGTTGATGCAGTCAAAACGGATTTTAGCAAAGTTGACTTTACGAAGTTTGTTAGAAGTGTCAATGGCATAACTCCTGATAATAATGGTAATGTGTCACTTCGTGTAGGTGGCGTTAACTTGATTCGTGGGTCAGAAATGAATTCGGAGTCGCAAAAATATTGGAAAGTTGAAAATGTAAAAAGTGGAGGTAGTGTTACATGGGATGGCGAAGTTGTGAAAGTACTTAACGCCGATGTAACTCAAGTGATATCAGTAAAGCCAAATACCACATACACTTTTAGCTTCTTTCTTAAATATTTAGGTGGCAGTTCCGAAGGAAAGGGATATGAATCAGCATTCTTTTTTGTTGAGTATACTGGGTCTGGATTATCTAAAACCACATCTGTATATAACGATCATAAATTTAGTGGAACGATATTTCCAAATACTTTAGGAAGAAGCGACAAGAAAATTACTTTCACTACACAACCAGATTGCTATGCTATAAAACTTATCATCAGGCAAGAAGATGCCACCGTTCATGATTTTGAAGTAAAAGAATTGCAATTGGAAATTGGTGATTTTGCCACTGATTACTCACCAGCTACCGCAGATGTATATGACGCAATTTCTAATGCTGGACAAGTAAAAAGTGTTAATGGCGTAAAGCCTGATGCTAATGGCGATGTCAAAGAAAATAATTTTAACTCTAAAATCGTAACTTCTTATGATGTAACAAATCGTAAACCAACTTATGGTACAGCTACTACTAACTCATCCGGTGCTTTGAGTAATTCCTTAGTTGATGCAAACGTCATCGATCAACTAGCGAAAGCTATTAACTACGTCACTATTGATGCTGCAACCGATTTGAACACCTTTACTACTCATGGTAGATATAAGATGGTTAATCCTAGGAATACGAATGTTCCATCTTGGCTGAGCGACAAAAGAGGGTGGTTGATAGTCCTTCAGTACGATAACAACGCAAAAACGCAAATCTGGTTTCCTATAGTAGGTAATTTCGACTTGGGTGTGCGGTACTGGAAAGGAAGTACTCCTTCACCGTGGAAAGAGATACCTTACCAGGATGAAGTAATGCTAACTAGCGGTGGCTCATTTTCTTCGCAAGCCGTCTTTCAGTGGTCAGATAACACCGTGGGGACCCGGTTAGGAGGACTACAGTGGAACGGCCAAACTGATGTCGCTAAAATTTATGGCGCTGTTAATGGCAATGATAACTTAGACTTAGCATTTGACCTTGGAGATGATGGGAGCAACCATTTCTCTTTTAGAAACAAAGGGGCAGAAGTTGCAGCTATCCAATCAAATGGCCACTTTACTGGAACCGTTGACTGGAGTAGCGTGCAAGGAAAACCAGATATCAGCTCCCTCCAAAATCAACTCAACGAACTTAAAGCAACCCAAAAAAAAGAGTGGACTGGTACACAGGCTCAGTATGATGCTTTGACTACCAAAGACGTAAACACTTTTTATTACATCACAGGTTAGGAGGCGTAAGCATGACATTGAAAATTGGAGATAAAGAAGTAAAACGATTATACGTAGGCAATCAAAGGTTTAATAAATCTGATTATGGCAAACAATGTAATACAACTGCTACTAATCATTTTTTCTTTGATGAGAGTACTGGAGAAAGGTTAAGGCCAGAAGAGTCGGATAATCTAACAATCATTGATAATATTTATTACGATGATGATACATGTATTTATCTGGTTGAAGGAAAGGTTGCAAACGATACCGGCTACCGGGGCATCTACTACTTCACTGTATCTGCTCAATATGTAAAAATCGGGGGGGTACTGCGTAGGCTCGCTAATACCTTGAGTACCAATGGATTAGCTATGCTTGCACCTAGAAAGGTGGTGGCATAGTTGTCATTTATGATAGGCAATAAAATTGTTAATCGGATTTATAAAGGTGGTACCGGATTTGATAAATCGTATAAAGGAATGAAGTGCAATATAGCTAGTACCCACAGTGGAGTGATGTCAACTATTGACGGTTCCAACGTTTATCCAGTCACAGGTGCTAATGTTTCAAGCGTAGTTTTAGGTGATTTTGATACAGATAAAGGCAAATATTATGTGGTTAAAACCAAAGTTACCAGAAATAGCGGTGATACTGATACTTTTATCGCTAATGTGATCGTGCAGCCAGATGACACCATAGAAATCTGGGGGGGTAAAGTCCCCTCTGTATACTTATTTATCAAGCTTTTAAACATGTTTTTTGCTAGAAAAATGGTGATTACATGTTAAAAGTGGGAAATAAGGATGTAAAATCAATTTTTTATAAAGAAAATGAAGTATTGCAAGTCTATAAAGGCGATAAACTGATATGGTATAAATATTTTCCACGGGGATACGAAATTTTGATAGACGTTAATGGTCCTAAGGATGGAGATACTACATATGCAGAATTTTTGTCCGATGATGAAAATCGTCCGAAAAGTCTAATCGGAATCCATTTGGCTACCCAAACTTCAAAGCTATTAAATCCAAAAGGTTATGTTACTTACTCATATAAGAGGCCTAACCAATCCTGGAAAAACCATACTGCCAAAATTCCTATAGACTTAATACAAAAAAAGTCGTATGAGCAATATGAACAAAAAGAACAGCATTTTTTTCTATTAGTCCTGATATAATAATTAACGCTTTTAGTTCGGGGATGTACGGCAGTGATGATAATTTGATCACTGCTACGGATGATTGGGATGGAAGTGAAGCAATCCGTGCAGGATATCAAGTTAAATTAACAGTTATTTAGGCACTTAGTGTGCTTTTTATTTTGCAATGAAAGGATAAAAAAATGAACGAAGAAGATAAGAATACCGAAGTAGTACAAGATACTACTCCACAAACCGAAAATAATGAAGAAGGAGTTCAACAAGCAACTACGCCTTCTGTAACCGCTGATGATGGAACACAAACTTCTACTTCTGTAGAAGAAAAACAAGATAACACAGCCAAACCAACTAATTCACTACATCAGTACTACTGGTCTACTGATGATATGCCATTTGAACCTGTTTGGGTACCATTTGAGTTAGATCACAGCTTATACCCTTTGGTTGCTACAGCCCCAGATCCATCAATCAAACAAGGAAAATTTGATTGGGCTAAAAATATATGGGTAGATGTGGATAATCAATCCACTGGTCAAAAAGTAGCCACTCTAACCGCAAGTGTTAAAGACATTGCCGAGAACGTAAAAACTTTAAAAGCTGATCACGATGAAAGTGTTAAAGCTGATAAGCAAAATCAAGTACAAATGCAAGCTATGCAAAAAATGTTGGCAAACTCTAATGCCATGGCGGGTCAAATTTCAGGACAAATGGCACAGTTTGGCACCGCGATTACGGAGCTGACCAATGCGGTCAATAAAATTAATTCCGCTCAAGAAACTCCTGACTCAGATACTACCAGCAATAATACTGAAAAGGTGGGTGATAAGTAATGCTAAGCTTTAATTTTAATTTCACACCTATCGACATGGTACCTACTTATAAGCAAGAGTTTGACTTAGGGTGGATTACTAGGGAAACCGTAAAAAGCTACGTTGATACTTTACACATCATCAACAAAGAAGACTATAAGACAATCACAGGCGAGGCTTATGAAGCGACTCAAGCATAATCTGATTTACATCTTTATAGGACTATTAGCCATCTGGCGCGGAACTGTTTTTCTAACTGAAAGGCAGTTCTTTTTTTATCCACCACAGGTTAAGACGGTGATGAACTCACCAATTTTTGACAGTCTAATTGTACTGTCAGGGGTATCACTTATCGTTTACACACTCTCAAAGAGTAAAAATAACAAGTTGCTAGGCATTTTGCTTGGCGCAATTGTCGGTCTTTTTACTATCGTGACTATCTTAGAGTGGGAACACTTGAGTTTTGCTGGCAAACTTGACTGGGCACAAAACGTGGGTAGTAATTTATTTGTTATCGGCATCACTATGTGGACTGCCTTTGAGTGGTACAAGCGCTAGGTGGTGGTCAGGTGCATTCTGGAGACGTATGGGGGATCATTGCGGCAATTTTATCTAGTGTCCTGACCTTTTACTTAAATAATAAATCTCTAAATCAAGGGGATAAAAAGAGCGACCGAGACTATATAAAAGAAGAAAATAGGCGACTCAATCGTGAGAACGAAAAGTTGACCAAAGAAAACGAAAAATTGAGAAAGGAATTTTATCATGACAAAATGGACTGATTTAATCTTAGCCGTCGCTTCAATTGTGGCGGTGCTGGTGGTTTGGGACTATCTTAGACGTAAAACCGAAATTGAAAGTAAAGCTATCAAGGGCGATCTTGTGGCCAAGGCTGAAAAAATCATTGCACAAGCAGCACTTCCAATCGTGTATCAAGCTGAAAAACGTGGCGGTACTGGTGATGATAAGCTAATGTATGCGATTAACGGCTTGATTGAATTGCTTGATCTTGCACACTTACCACACCCATCACAAGCTTATGTACAGGGTGAGATTGAAAAAAGTGTTGCAATCATGGAGCAAACGCAAGGTATCGTTGACACTGTTGACGGTGCTAAGAAAGCAGAAACAACACCCATCGTGACTGCTAAGACTGTTACACCAATTGAAGTAAAGAAAGTAGATGATAAGTAATGCTAAAAATGGTAGATGTTTATAGTGAGTCACCATCAAGCTATGCAACTCAAACGGGCGTTGATGTCACTATGGTTAAAGCTACGCAAGGGACTAGCTATGTAAATCCTCACTGCGATAGAGACTATCAAGCAGCTAAAAAAGCTGGTAAACTATTAGGCTTTTATCACTATTGCAGCGGTGGTAGTCCTGTAAAAGAAGCGGAATACTTTTATAAAAATACTAAAAATTATGTTGGTGAAGCTGTACCAGCTGTTGACTGGGAGGAATATCAGAATAGTAGTTGGGGGGATACCAGCTATGTGAGAAAATTTGTAGATCGTTACCACGAGCTCTCAGGAGTGTGGCCACTAATCTATGTACAGCAGTCTTCAATCAGTCAGGTAGCAAACTGCGCTAAAGATTGTGGCTTGTGGGTAGCATGGTACGCTTCAATGAATTGGAAGAGCTGGACTCTACCGAATGCTAACTTCTCAATTAATCCATGGTCTACTTACACCATTTGGCAATTCACTGGAGATAACATGGATAGAAATATAGTCAACACCACTCATGAGGGCTGGAAGAAATTCGCACAAGGTGATAAAGCTACTACTAAGAAAAAAACTACTTGGGTTAAAAAATCCGGTACTTTTACACTCGGTCAAGATTTAAATATCCACACCAAGCCACAGATTGACGCTCCTTCAATTGCCAAACTCTCTAAGGGGAGCGTAGTAAAGTATGATGCCACCTTACAAGGACCGCTAAGATTATGGCTAAGACAGCCTAGAAGCAACGGAACTTATGGCTATATGGTAGGCAAAGACAAATACGGGAAAAGCCTGGGAAAATTTGATTAAGTGTGATATGCTTGTATTGTAATATGTTAACGTCTGAGTATAAATTTGCTTAGACAAAGAAAGCCGCTCGGGAGTTACTTCTGGGCGGTCTTTTTTTGCTGATGCACACTTGATGCACATAAGTAATATTTTTGACAATATGGTGAAAGGACTTCGTTGATATATCAATGGTTTATTAAATTTTTGCTATTCATTTTGCGTATAGAAGCATACAGACAAGGTAATTTTAATTACTTTATTAGTCAACTATACTAATTATCGAAAGTTAAAAAAGAAATCAAAAAAGTTCTTGACCTGGAGTGAACTCCAAGGAATAGGATATATTTGATTAAAAATAAAAGGGAGAACAGAAAATGGTTTATTCAGAATTAAAAGATAAAGTCGCAGTTATTACTGGTGGTTCCAAGGGTATCGGTACTGCTATTAGTGAAAGATTCGGTAAAGAAGGCATGAAAGTTGTCATCAACTACCACTCAGATGAAAAAGGTGCTCAAGCAGCTGCTGATGCCGTTAAGAAAAATGGTGG
>NZ_JAAVAU010000011.1 GCF_014803895.1 Lactobacillus sp.
TATGGAGGATACAGGGTTCGAACCTGTGACCTCCTGCTTGTAAGGCAGATGCTCTCCCAGCTGAGCTAATCCTCCAAAGTGTGACCCGTACGGGATTTGAACCCATGTTACCGCCGTGAAAGGGCGGTGTCTTAACCACTTGACCAACGGGTCATATTTGATTTATCCTTAACACATTTATTTATAATACAGATTACTAAAGAAAAATGCAAGCTTTTTTTACAAAAAATCAAATTTATTTTTTTAACTCCTTTTTTAGTTTATTTATTCTTCTTACTGCACTAAATGAATATTTAATTTCATCCCCATTATTAAGCAAAATTACTCGGCTTTTAGAATTAATTTCTTTTATATTTACCGGGTTCACTAAATAAGACTGTGACGCTTTTATGAATCCGTCCAGTCTAGCTTCAATATTTTTTATATCCCCCGTAAATTCTGCAATTTCACCAGCAGAAACTATCTTTAAACGATGAGGAAAAAGAGTTGTAGAAAAGTAATAAATACTACTTTTGGGAATACGATAAAAACTACTACCGACCTGGTAAGTGAACATTCTTTCTTCCGTTGTCTCTAATTCCCTAATTTTTTGACTTGCTCTTCTCAAATCATTTGTAATTCTCTTTTGAAGACTTTCTTCAGAGTCCATCTTCATAATGTAGTCTAGTGCTCCAATTTGGCGTTCAAATGTTGTCACCGCCATTTCACTATGACTAGTTATAAATATTATTTGAGCAGCCAAATCACGCTGCTTTACCTCATCTGCTAAATCTATGCCATTGGATTTATCTCCCAATTCAATATCTAAAAAATATATACCTCTAGTAATATCATTATTTTGAATATGATTCATCATTTCAGTGTAAGAATTACTCGTAAATACAAGTTTATAAGTGTTCTGCTCATCGCTTTCGATAATTGATGCTGTTTTAATCAGTCTTTCTATATAAGTTGCTTGAGCTTTATCGTCTTCACATAGATAAATATTATTAATCTTCAATATTTTCCAATTCCACTTTAAAAACAAAATAATCTTCTTTTATCTCATACCTGATAAACATCTCAGGATACTTTTTACTTATTTTTTCAATATTTGATAAACCATATCCTCTATGATTATGTTTGCTTGTATAACCCCTTTTAGTAATTTTATTTAAATCAACTTTTCCTGAAATATGATTGGCTATCAAAAAACTTAATTCTTTTTTATCTTTATATAGAAAAACCTTTATCTGTGGTGAAGAATCATTCTGGCTAGCCTCAATTGCATTATCAAATACTATCCCAATAATTCTACTTAAATCAAAAATATTTATGTTATTTACCTTTTCTATTACTCTTACACATTCAAAAGTACAAGGTATATTTAAACTATCAGCTTTATTTATCTTATTGATCAAAATACTCTTTAGAACTGGATCATTTACTCTTGCTAAATCATGAAATTTCCATAAAGAATTAGTATTAAACTCATTTTGTGAGTACATATCTAACTTTGCTAGCAGTTCCTTACTATTTTCTTCACTAGCTGAAATTTTCAAACTATTAAGCATGTTTTTATAGTCATGCTCAAATCTTCTTAATTTCTCTTCGTTATACTCTAAGTTTTTAATATAGTTAGTTAAATACGCCTGTTTTTCTTTAAGCAGCTTAGCTTGTTGTATTTTATTTTGAAATATTAATAGATACAGCATAAACAAAAGCTGCCCAAATAATAAAATTCCCACAAATAAGATGTTCACTTTACCATCTACAGGATTAATATATAGCAAGCCAATTAAATGCAATGCAATTTCTGAATAGAGTATTGTTCCTAAAAGAGCTTGATTAGATTCGGAATTAAGCAAGTATTTTATATTTAGCTTCTTTAGTAAAAAGTAAAATATTACAAAATATAATAAAGTCAATGGAACATAAAATAAAATTAAATTTGGGATAAAATGTCCTATTATTCCCCATAATAAATCCAAGAAATAAGTAACTAAATCTGCTAATAAAATCGTACACAAACTATTACTATATCCCTCTTTTTTACCGTAAAAACATACTACTGCTCCTACCATAAAAAGCATACTTAATGCAGTACTTAAGTTAACTCTGATTAATCTAATTAAACACGTTAGTATAATTAATGCTGCATTAAAGAATATATTCTTTTTAGCGAAAAAATTTATATCATTGAACATAGAAAACAATATCAGTCTATAGATTATAGCTATTACAAACAATCCTGCATCAAATATATTGATCATTTTCATAATACTCCCACACATTAAGTATCCCTAGGCTACCATATTTTAAAAACAAGCAAAATAGACAGAAATACCTTCCCGTCTCTTTTATTCAATTATTCATCTTTTTAATTTCAATCTATAAATCCCAAACAAAATTAGTCCTGTAATCAAAGGAATAATTACGCCTGCATACATAGCTAAATCCCAATATTCACGGGTTACTATCAACCGTATTAAATTAAGTACAGTAATCAACCCCAAAATATAACTTCCATATTTAGATACATTTCTACTAATTTTATTATTTAAAATTAGCAATACTATCACCACTAACAGTGAAATAATTGAAATATAAACCATAATTTCATTTCCTCCAATCACTTGACTACAAATATCATAAACTCAATAGAAATTAATAAATGAGAACTTCAAATTCGTATACTTTTACTTCAAATCCATCAAAATAAAGCACAAAAAAAATGTAGTTACATTGTAATTTAGAGTTACAACATAACTACATTTTTATAAATTTTATTCCAAGCCACACTTCTTAAAGATATCATCGACATGTTTCAAGTGATAATGATAATCAAAAGCATCATCGATATCTTCTTGAGAAAGATAATCCATAATTTCACTATTTTCGACAAGTGGCTTAAATTGTTTTTGTTCGTTCCAAGATTTTGCCGTTAATTTTTGTACCATATCATAAGCTTTTTCACGTGAAAGGCCTGCTTCATCGATCAAATTCAAAAGCACTCTTTGTGAATAAATTAAGCCATAAGTCCGGTCCATATTCTTGAGCATTGTCTCTGGGAAAACATCTAAATTCTTCAAAATACGATTGAAGCGATTGAGCATATAGTCAATTGCAATGGTTGTATCTGGCAAAATCACCCGCTCTGCACTTGAATGAGAGATGTCACGTTCATGCCACAAAGCTACATTCTCATAGGCAGTTACTACATGACCACGTACCACACGAGCCATACCACATAAGTTCTCTGAACCAATTGGATTGCGCTTGTGCGGCATTGCAGAAGAACCTTTTTGACCAGCCCGGAAGTGTTCTTCAACTTCATGGATTTCACTACGTTGAAGCGAACGAATTTCAGTTGCCCAGTTTTCAATACTAGTCGCAATTAAGGCAAGCATCGCGATATATTCTGCATGTAGGTCTCTTGGTAACACTTGTGATGTGATTGGTTGTTGCGTTAAGCCCAGTTGCTTTAAAACACTAGTTTCAACTTCAGGGGGCACATTGGCAAAAGTTCCTACTGCACCGGAAATCTTACCAGACTCAACACCTTTAGCTGCATGTTCAAATCTTTCAATATCACGATTGATTTCAGCATACCAACGAGCTAGCTTAAGACCAAAAGTAGTTGGTTCAGCTTGAACACCATGAGTGCGACCCATCATAACCGTATTTTTGTATTTTAAAGCTTTTTCAGCAATGGTCTTTTTAAGTTCAGCCAAATCTTTTCTGATGATATCATCAGCCTGTTTAAGTAACACACCTTGCGCAGTATCAACCACGTCAGTCGAAGTTAAGCCAAAGTGTACCCACTTCTTTTCATCACCTAAACTTTCAGAAACTGTCCGCGTAAAAGCAACCACATCGTGGTGGGTAATTGCTTCAAGCTCGGCAACTCTCTCAGCAGTAAAAGAAGCATTTTTAGCGATTTTTTTAGCATCTTCGACTGGGACTTCACCTAATTCTGCCCAAGCATTGGTCGCAGCAATTTCAACCTGGAGCCAAGCTTCGTATCTATTCTCATCTGTCCAAACTTTGCCCATTTCTGGACGAGTATAGCGTTCTAACATAAATTTACATTTCCCATGGATTCTTTAATACAATAGTTTGTTCACGATCTGGACCTACGGAGACAGTTACCAATGGTAAACCAGTAACTTCTTCAATTCTCTTCAAGAACTTCTTGGCATTTTCAGGAAGATCTTCATAATTTCTGATATTAGTAATATCTTCTTCCCAAGCTGGTAGTTCTTCATAAACAGGTTCACATCTGTCTAATTCCTTTAAACTTGCTGGGTAGTAATCAATTTCTTTACTGTCAAGTTTATAAGCTGTCGCAATTTTCACTGTGTCAAAACCAGAAAAAATATCAAGTAAGTTCAAACTTAAACCCGTCATCCCTGAGACACGCTTAGCGTGACGAAGAGCAACTGAATCAAACCAACCAACTCTTCTTGGACGTCCCGTTACAGTACCATATTCATGAGCAGTTTCACGAATGCGATCACCAATTTCATCATTTAATTCTGTTGGAAATGGTCCTGCACCAACACGAGTAGTATAAGCTTTGCAGACACCGATAACAGTATTTAAACGATTAGCTCCTATACCAATACCCGAAGCGATTCCACCCGAGATAGTATTTGATGAGGTAACGAATGGGTATGTTCCTTCATCAATATCAAGCATTGTACCTTGAGCACCTTCAAAGAGAACCTTTTCTCCATCATCTAAAGCATCATTAACTAAAACTGAAGTATCAGTTACATACTTTTTCATCTTTTGACCATATTCATAATACTTGTCAAAAATATCTTCAAATTTAAGAGCAGGTTTGCCATAAACTTCAGTAAATAACTTATTTTTTACTTCTAAGTTAGCACGAAGCTTTTCTTCAAACGTATCTTTCTCTAATAAATCACAAACTCTAATACCAATTCTTGAAGCTTTATCCATATAAGTTGGTCCGATACCATTCTTAGTTGTCCCAATCTTATTAGCTACCTTAGATTCTTCCTGGTATTCATCTTGCTTGATATCATAAGGCATAATGACATGTGCACGGTTAGAAATTCTTAACTTACTAATATCAATATTATTCTTTTCAAGATTATCAAGTTCTTCAAACATAACTTCTGGATTGATAACAACACCATTACCAATTACAGCACCCTTACTTGCTGCAAAAATTCCAGATGGAATTAAGCGCATCTTGAAGTCTTTACCATCAATTTCAATTGTATGGCCTGCGTTGTTCCCACCATTAGAACGAACGGCCATTGTCGCATCCTTACTTAAGAAGTCTGTAATTTTGCCTTTACCTTCGTCGCCCCATTGGCTACCTACAACTGCAACTGCTGTCATTTAAGTTCACCTCATAAAAAATTATTCAATATCTTAAAACCGACATTTAGTTTAACAATAGTTTTTCTGATAGTCAATATTTTTCCGAACATTTTTAAATATCGTTTTTCATATTATTCTGATTTTAGCTTGACATTTCCCAAAAAGTCCGTATATTAGTAGCTGTCAATAAGAAATAGCGAGGTAAGATTTGTGAGTAACTATTTTAGTATGGAAGCCTTTGATTATGATGATATCCAATTAGTTCCTAATAAATGTATTATCAAGAGCCGTAAGGAAGCTGATACTAGTGTTAAGTTTGGAAACCGAACATTCAAGATACCAGTTGTTCCTGCCAATATGGACAGTGTTATCGATGACAAACTGGCTGTTTGGTTAGCAGAAAATGATTACTACTATGTAATGCATCGTTTTCAACCAGAAAAAAGAGCTGATTTTGTCAGAATGATGCATGAAAAAGGATTATTCGCATCAATTTCCGTTGGTATTAAGGACGAAGAATATGACTTCATCGATTCTTTAGTTAAAGAAAACTTAGTTCCCGAATACATCACAATCGATGTTGCCCATGGTCATTCTGACTATGTAATCAAGATGATCCGCTACATCAAAGATAAATTACCAGACTCCTTTGTTACTGCTGGTAATATCGCTACTCCTGAGGCCGTTCGTGAATTAGAAAATGCTGGCGCTGATGCAACTAAAGTCGGCGTCGGCCCAGGACGTGCATGTATCACTAAATTAAAAACCGGTTTTGGTACTGGTGGTTGGCAATTAGCCGCCTTAAGAATGTGTTCCAAGGCAGCAAGCAAACCTTTAATTGCAGATGGTGGTATCCGTCATAACGGTGATATTGCTAAATCCGTTCGTTTTGGCGCTTCCATGGTCATGATTGGCTCACTTCTTGCTGGTCACGAAGAATCACCTGGTCACGTAATTGATATTGATGGTAAGAGTTATAAGCAATATTGGGGATCAGCTTCTGAAGTTCAAAAAGGTGCTTACAAGAACGTTGAAGGTAAGCAAATGCTGGTACCATTCCGTGGCTCTATCAAAGATACCCTGCGTGAAATGCAAGAAGATTTACAATCTTCAATCTCCTATGCTGGTGGTCGCGACCTCAACTCAATTCGCTTAGTTGACTATGTCATCGTAAAATCTTCAATTTTAGATGGTGATAAATAATAATCGATGAAATAAAAAATCTCTAGAATTTCCTTTTAATTGGATCTTCTAGAGATTTTTTTGTCTGTATTTAAAATTATTTTTAATTTAACATTCTATCTGCATATGGCAGTTCTAATGATGGATCAGCATTCAAATGTTCATCACTAAACTTACCGGCATTATATAAATTATAAGCAGCAGCACCAATCATTGCAGCATTATCACCACAAAGTTTTAAATCTGGCAAAATCACTTTAGGCTTAACATCTGCTGGTAATTTTTCAATTTCTTCATTTAATCGTTCACGTAAACCATGGTTAGCTGCAACACCACCACCTAAAATGAACGTTTTCGGCTTATATTCCTTAATAGCTCGAATCGTCTTATATGATAGGACATCAACTACAGAAGCTTGAAAACTTGCAGCTAAATCATACTTATCTAATTTTTCATGAATTTGATCGGCATGGTGACAAGTATTAATAAATGCACTCTTTAATCCAGAAAATGAAAAATCGTAATCATCATCTTCCATCATAGCACGTGGAAAATGGAACGTGTCTTTCCCCTTATGAGCCCATTCATCAATAGTTTTTCCTGCTGGATAATTTACACCTAATACTCGACCAATTTTATCATATGCTTCGCCAGCTGCATCATCACGAGTATCACCAATAATTTCAAAATGAATTGGATCCTTCATTAAAACAATTTCAGTATGACCTCCAGAAACCTGAAGTGCCATTGCAGGATATTCAATTTCATCCTTTAATTGAGCCGCCATAATATGCCCCATAATATGATCAACGCCAATCAAAGGAATTCCAGTTGCCATGGAAGCCGCTTTAGCAGCACTGACACCGATTAAAAGTGCCCCAACAAGACCCGGACCATAAGTTACCGCAATAGCATCAATATCATCCCAAGTAGCATGTGCTTCAGCCAAAGCTTCTTTAGTAATTTGAGTGATTACTTCAATATGGTGACGACTAGCAACTTCTGGTACAACTCCTCCAAAACGTTGATGACTTTTAATTTGAGTCGCAACTATTAAGCTTTCAATTTCACGACCATTTTTAATTACGGCAGTTGAAGTTTCATCACATGAACTTTCAAAAGCTAAGATACGTACATCCTTTTTTGTCAATTTACTTCTTCCTGTTCTTCATCTGTTATTCTTTTTATCATACTTAAAGCATCAGCATGTTCAGAAATATAATAATTTTTTCTTATAAAATTAGGTGTAAAGCCGAACCTGCGATAAACACTCTGCGCTTGATAATTATCAGTTTTAACTTCTAATGTCATTTGAACCGCGCGATTCTTATACGCCAAATCGGTCAATATTTTTAATAAATAGGTTCCTATACCTAATCGTTGAAAAGTAGGCTTTACTGCAATATTTGTAATATGACCTTCTTGAGCTTGCATCCGCATCCCTGCAAATGCTACTAATCCAGCCCCATTATAAACTACTAAATAAATCGTATTCTGCTTACTTAATTCTGACTGAAAAGTCTTTGCATCCCAGGGTATCTTGCCATAATAGACTTCTTTTTCTAAGGCAAGTAAGTCACTAATATGAGCTTCATTAGCTTGCATTACCTTTAACACATAATTATTAACTGTAAAGGTAAAATCTTTAAAACTTAAATCTAACTCTACCGGATGCAAAAAATTATTAAACTTCTTCCACATAGTCACTATCCGGACCATACGCTTTACCTGTCTTCTTATGCCAATCTAATTCTGCCTGTGTACGACGTAAATACTTTGGCACCATTTTATCTGGATCAACTACGCTTGCATCAAGTGCTAATAAGCCAATATTTGCTGCATGTACTTGATTTACATCTCCTAAGGCTTGTGTATATTGAATATCGGGCCAAATTTCTTTAATTTGATCTTGATACTTACTCATATCACTACCAACAAAGATAATTTTTTTATTATCAGCGACTTTTTTTACTTTATTAAGCAAATCATCAATGTGATAGTGGCCATCTGCTACAATATTTTCTACCCCAATATCATTTTTTACATAGGCACCAGCAAAGAAATTATTATTTCTAGCATCGATTTCCGCAATAATTACACTGTCTTTATCTTCTACTCCTTCAGCTAAAGCAGCAAGAGTAGAAATACCCACCAATTCTTTATTTAAAATTGAAGAAAACATCTTGGCAGTAGTGATTCCAATTCTTAACCCAGTATATGATCCAGGTCCTTGCGCTACTGCAAAACGGTCAATATCATTTAAAGTTACATTATTCTCCTTTAAAATTTCACTAATTAAGGGATCTAAATGTTCACTATGATTACGTTGATCTACTTCATTCTTTTCTGCAATAATATTTTTATCATCACTTAAAGCAACACTTAAATGATTAGTTGCAGTTGTTATACTCAATATTTTCAAGTGAGTCTCCTCATTTATCAATTAAACCATTAATTTAAATTACTTTCTTATTTTAACACGCTGTAAAGCATTTAAAACTGCATAGCCAACGATTATTTGAATCCAAGGTACTATCAATTCTTTTAAAATTCTTTGGGTAAAAGCAGCTTTCAAGTTAACGCCATATAAAATATGTAACCAATAAGTATTCATAACAATATTTACAATTATAGTTACCAAAATAGTAGCTACTGCAATACGCCATAATTTAACGGGCTTTTGATATAAGAAAAAGCCATAAATTACTACTCCAACAATCGCCGATAAAGTAAAGCCTGGGAAAAATCCTCCCTGGAAACCAAAAAGAGCAGATGTTAACAAATCAGTTAACAGACCACCAATTCCTCCCCAAAAAGGACCAAAATAATATCCCAACATAATATTACCGATAAATCCAAGGCCAACATTTACCATTGCTGGTCCAAATGAAATTTTTTGTAAAATAATGTTTATTGCTACTAATAAGCCTAATAATACTAATTCTTTTAATGTTTTTTGTTTAGTATTCACCTTCAAAGTCATCCCTCCCAAAAAAGCATGACTTATTGGGTCATGCTTATTTCTTGCGCCAAACAATTTTGGCTAAAGCAGCTACATCATCACCATTTTTTATTTCATGATTAGTAGTTAGCTCTTCTATATCTATTTTTACTAAAGATTGTGCTTCTTGTCTATATTTTACTTCTTTTTTAAAAGTAATATTTAAAGAAAACGGTTCATGTGTGTTTAAAAAATCTCTAGGTAATACATCAATCATCCAGTCAAAATAACGACTATTAGTCAAATGATGATTCGTATCTAAGTCATAATATCTCACGCGATAAGGTTGACCGTTATCCCATTCTTTTAATGGTCGCGCTTTTTTAAATCGCGGCAGTTTATTTAATTCAGGATTATTAAATCGCTTCATTAACTCAGGATCGGGTACTGTCACTTTTCTAGTAGTGAGATTTAAAATAACCCATTGACTCTTAACTTCGATAATTTTATGACCACTTTCATCTTCAACCGCAAAATCACGATAAACAAAGAAGCGGTTATATCCACTCGCTTTAGTAGTGAAGTAAACTTTTTCTCGCGCTTTAGGCAAACGCTCAATAGTAAAGTTATAGTCCAATACTACCCAACCTAAATTATTCTTCATTAAGTCATTAATTCCAGCATGACCTTTAGACAGTTGTATATTAGAAACTTCCATCATGTATTCAATCAAAAATGGTAACTCTAACCGTCCCTGTTCATCACAATCACCGTAATCAATTACTTGTTCTTGTTTAAAAACTTCCATCTTTTATCCTTGATGATACTTATCATATAGTTCATTCTTAGAAACACTGTTTTCTTTAGCTACTTGCTTAATGGCATCCTTTTTTGATTTACCTTCATCCACTAGCTGAGAAACTTTATTAACTAATTCTTCCCAAGAAAGCTGCGCTTCTTCTGTTGTATTTGGTGATACTAATACCACAAATTCCCCACGAGGCTCATTGTCCGTAAAATATTCATTAATTTCACTAATACTTCCTCGAATATATTCTTCATGAATTTTAGTTAACTCTCTAGCCAAAGTAATCTGACGATCTGGTTCTAAAATAGTTGCTAAATTTTTTAAAGTCTTCTTTAAACGATGAGGAGCTTCATAAAAAATTGAAGTACCACGAAAAGCATTCATTTTTTCAAAATATGGAAGTTGTTCACTAGCTTTTCTAGGAACAAAGCCCCAATAAGTAAAAGGTTGCGCATCAAAACCTGAAGCAATTAACGCAGTCGCAAAAGCTGAAGGTCCTGGTAATGAAACAACTGGGATATCATTCTTGATACATTCTTGAACTAAAACGTAACCTGGATCAGAAATTACTGGCATACCTGCATCAGAGATTTCCGCAATTGTCTTTCCTTCTTTAAGTAATTTAATTAATTCTGGTGCTCGTTCTTTAGAATTATACTTATGAAAAGAAATCATCCGATTGTGAACACCAATCTTTTCTAATAGAATCCCACTAGTTCTCGTATCCTCTGCCGCAATATAGTCAGCTTCGGTCAAAATTCTTTTAGCTCTTAATGTAATATCTTCTAAATTACCAATTGGTGTTGGCACTAAATAAAGTGTACCAACATCATTATTTTTAAAACTACTTTGTCTACGCATCTTTTTTTCCTTTATGAGGTTTGGGAACTGGATTTACAAAGTTATCTAAGATATCTAAACAAAACATACAATCTTCGCCAGCTTCTCTATGTGACCCATAATATGGATTACAAATATGGAAGCCAGTATTATAAATGTCTTTTAATGACTTTAAACCAGATTGAGATTTTCCCTCTACTGGTGTTTTAGTCTTGTCCATCTTACTTAACTTGTCACGTAGCAGTTGATTTTCAACTTTTAATTCTGTATTTTCTTTTAAAACATCAAGCATATCATTTTCCAAACCAGCAACAGTTTGGGCCATTTCTTCTAAGCTTTGATGCAACTGCGATAACTGTGAAAAAGGATCCAATTTTAGCACCTCTACCATTCAAACTTCAACACTAAATAATCTAGGCAATTATGAAAATTAACATTATTTGCCCGCATTTTGTCACAATCCATCAATAATTGTAACAGTTGTGCATTTTTTTCAAAATCAATGTATTTATTTATATTATCTAACGCAAATTGTTTTAATTGATAAAAGACAAACTTTTGACTATTTGGTTTATTAGTTAAGCCTGCTAGCTTATGAGCTCGTACAATTGCTAAATCGTTATTTTCAAATAACTCTTGATACAGATACTTACACTCTTGTTCTAAATTACTGGTATCGCCTAAATCTTCAATTTCCTCTGTACTTAAACCGAATTCTAATAATTGACCTCGCCGACTACTTTCTTCTTCATCGTAAAAATTAATTATTTGAGTTCGAGAACGAACTGTTGGCAAAATTTGATTAGCATTATTTGTAATTAAAATCGTTACCACTGGGGCGACAGGTTCTTCCAATAAATTTAAAAGTGCATTATTAGCTGCTAAAGTTAACTTTTCTGCATTTTCAATAAAGAAAAAACGTCGTGTACCTTCTACAGGACTTTTAGATAACTCTTCTTTTAACGGACGGACCTGATCAATAGATAAAGTTTGCTTTCCTTCTAATTTTACCAAAAAAACATCAGGATGATTACCGGTAAGAATACGCTGGCATTGATTACAGGTTCCATCTGGTTTATTTTCACCAGTACAGTTAAATAAACATGCTAACCAATATGCTGTCGCCAGCCCTTTTTCTTGCATAGGATCAACAAAAAGATAAGAATGAGCAATTTTATCATTATTATATGCGTCTTTTAAAATGTTAGTTTGTTTTTTACCAATATTTTCTAAATTAATCATTAAAAGTGCTTAAATTCCTCAACCGGTAATACGAATACTGTTGCCCCACCAACTGTAACTTTAACTGGTTTTGAAAGCATAGAAGAACCATTGGAAGAAACATTCGGTGAGACAAATTGTTCACGAGTATGTGAACTTTCTTTGATAACATCCATCACTTCACTAACGCGATTATCCTCAACCCCAATAATAAAAGTGGTATTTCCAGCTTTTAAAAAGCCACCACTAGTCGCAAGTTTGGTAGCACGAATATCCTTTTCAATGAATTTTCTGGATAAAGTAGCTGCATCTTTATCTTGAACTACGGCAAGTATTAATTTCATAATTTCAAGTCCTTACTTAAATATTTCTGGTAACTGCCTTTTTATCATTTTAACACTTTGTGCTACTACTTCTGATAATGAGACACTTGCATCAATATTTTTTACTCTCTCAGGATACATCTTTTCAATTTCTTTGTATCCCTCATAAACCTTTTGATGAAATTCTAGTTTCTCTTGCTCTAAACGGTCCTCTTGGTCAGGTCTAAGCCTCTTAATTCTAGTTAAACCTTCTGCCGGATCAATATCTAAAAATAACGTTAAATCAGGCTCTAAATAGCTTGTTGCAAAATCATTTATTTTTTTAACTTCGTCAATGCCTAATCCACGCCCTTTTCCTTGGTAAGCAAGTGAGCTATCGACAAAACGATCTGAAAAAATAATTTTTCCTTCTTTCAAAGCTGGCTCCATAATCTCACTTATATGTTGACTTCGAGAAGCAGCATAAAGAAGCGCTTCAGTCTTGTCATCCATTTCTTTATTTATAGGATTAAGAATAATCTGTCTAATATTTTCAGAAATTTTAGAACCACCCGGTTCACGCGTAATAATGTATGGTTGTTTTAATTGTGAACCAATTTTTTTAATAACTTCGTGTAAAACAGTAGTTTTCCCTGCGCCATCTGGTCCCTCAAAAGTAATTAAATATCCTTTCATAATTTCCTCCCTACTCTGAATTTTACTTTAACTAACAAAAAAGGTCCATGATAACATGGACCACAACTTATTTTGTAATTACACTATATGGATTGTTAGATTTAGCATGGCGCCGTCTAGCTTCTTCATATAAAAAATTATATTTCGCATGTAAAATTTGATCTGCAATTCGATTTTCATTGGATAAATCTAAAGTAGTTGATGCAAAAGTTTTTTGAACTACTAGTTGATGTTGAAGATTTGAAATTACTTTTAATAATTTCTCGTCGCCTTCTTCTTTTACATGATGCTTTTTTCCAATCATAGACTTGTTCTCCCTTGAACAGCACGTTTCAATGTAATTGAGTTGGCATATTCAATATCACTACCAACTGCTAAACCAGCTGCTAACCGTGTTACTTTGATACCAGCTGGTTTAATCAATTTGCCAATATACATCGCAGTTGCTTCACCCTCAGAAGTTGAATTAAGTGCTAAAATTACTTCTTTAATATCATCATTTTTTTGAAGACGAGTAATCAAACTTTTGATATTTACTTCTTCTGGTCCCACGCCATCCATAGGTGACAATACACCATGTAAAACGTGATATAAACCGTTATATTCACCCATTTCTTCAAATGCCATGACATCTTTAGCCTGTTCAACTACCATAATTGTTGATTGATCACGATTAGGATCACGACAAATTACACACGGATCACTTTCAGTAATATTTCCGCAAATAGAACAATAATGAATATCTTCTTTAATTTGCAGTAAGGACTTAGAAAAGTCTTCTACATCAGCTTTAGGCATATCCAAAGTATAAAAAGCTAAACGAGTTGCAGTTTTTTCACCAATACCTGGTAATTTCATGTAACTTTCAATCAAACGTGCAATTGGTAATGGATATTGCATTGTTACATCAAGCCCTTAGTATATTTACCCATTGATGCTTGAGTTGCATCTTCAACTTCTTTAATCCCTTTATTAACTGCATCAATAACTAAATCTTGAAGCATATCTGGATCATCTGGATCAATAGCTTCAGCAGCGATTTTAATATCTTTTAACTTACGATCACCACTAAAAGTAGCTACAACCAAATCATCAACTGATTTACCCACAAATTCCTTAGTAGATAAATTAGCTTGTTCTTCAGCCATTTGTTTTTGCATTTTTTTAGCTTGCTTGATTAAATTTTGCATGTTTCCCATGTTACCCATGCCACCAAAATTAGGTCTTTTACCCATAATAATATCTCCTTTATTTTTACTTATAGTTTCTATTCTAATCTTTGATATGTGCTAAATCACCAAAAAGTTCTTGAGCTTTACCAATTATTTCTTTTTTATTTTCTTCGTTTACCTTAGAAGCATCAGATTCTTGTTGAGTTTCTTGACTCAATTTTTTAATCTTCTTAGCAAGTAATTCTTGTTTATGACTTTGTACAAAATCACTTCTTACTTGTTGCCAAGAATCAGCCGGTACTAAAACAATACCATAATTATGCTTAGTCATCTTAGCAATTTGAGCTTCTAATGTTTCCAAGAACTGATTATTAGTAGTAGCTTTTTCAAACCATAATTCATACTTACAGCTTAACACTACCTGATCAGCACTAGCTGCTACTGGCGTCAAAATATCAAGTAAAGCCTTTTGAGATACACTAAACGTAGATACAACGTCGCCCCAAGTATCTTTAATCACAGAAATATCAGCACTAGTAGCATTTTCCAAAACATGATAAACCTGACGTCGATTATTCTCTTTGGCTACATTATTTTTTATTTTAGCCTTAGGTGTTTTTGGTTTTTGACTACTCTTAGCAACAGATACTGGCTTTTGAGAAACAGTAGTCTGTTCAATTTTACCAGAAAAATTCTCGCTCGAAGCAACCGACTTAGATGAATTTATTACTAACTTAGCTATTTTCTCTTCAAGTAAAGCAAGTTTATTTTTTAAACTATCTATTTCAGCCTTATGTGGCGTAGTAACTTGCTGGTTAGACGATAACTGGTTTGGTGCAATTTCTTTAGTCATTTGCACTACAAATACATCAAGCGGAATCTCTTGCTGATTAGTGAAACGTAAATCATTAATTGCTTGGTTAGCTAACTTAACTAATCTCAAAAAATTATCACTAGGCAATTTTTTTAATTCTTCAACATAATTTTCAAGTAAAAATGTATTTTGCTTATTGCCCTTAATTGCAAGCATCGCTTGAACACTTAGTCGAATCAATTCATCTAAGATATTCTTACTACTAGCGCCATTGTTAAGTAGGTCTTTAACTTGAGATAAAGAACTTTCCGTGGCTTGTTGATTTAAGCTTAAAAATAACTTTTCTATTTTTTCTTGGTCAGCAAAACTAGTAATTTCTAAAGCATCTTTATACTTTACACTGTCTTGATCATATGACAAAATTTGATCCAAAATGCTTAAGCTATCCCGCATTCCGCCATCTGCAACCTGTGCAATCACCTTTAAAGCCTTGGAATCATAATTAATTTTTTCTTGATTTAAAATATATTCCATTCTGGCAATTAAGTCTTGTTGATCAATTCGCTTAAAATTATAACGTTGTGTTCTCGAAATAATTGTTGCTGGAACTTTTTGGAGTTCAGTAGTTGCCAAAATAAATACCACATGCTCAGGCGGCTCCTCTAATGTTTTAAGCAACGCATTAAAGGCTCCCATGGAAAGCATATGAACTTCGTCAATGATATAAACCTTATATTTTCCTTGAGTTGGTGCATATTTAACTTTATCGCGAATTTCTCGAATTTCATCAACTCCATTATTTGAAGCAGCGTCAATTTCAATAATATCGCTCATAGCACCCTTATCAGCAGCAAGACAATTTTCACACTCATTGCATGGTTCACCATCTTGCAAATTAGTACAATTAAGAGCCTTGGCAAAAATTTTAGCACATGAAGTCTTTCCAGTACCTCTTGGTCCGGCAAACAAGAAAGCATGCGAAATTTTACCTCGCTTGATGGCATTTTTTAATGTATCAGTTATCGCAGTCTGTCCAACCACTGAATCAAACGAACGTGGTCGCCATTTGCGATACAGCGCTTGATAAGCCATTTGTACTCCTTACTTTCTTTCTGAATAAAAAAGCTCCTAACTCTTTAAAAGAGTTAAGAGCATGTTAAATGTCTCAAAAAAAGGCACATGCCCAAACAACCTTAGTGCTGCTACCTTCCGGTCCTGACACAATTCAGCAGTTGAACATTGCCCATAAACTATAATAACGTATTTTTTTAAAATTTTCCACCATTAATTACGATTAGTTTCCTTTTGTTTTTTTCTAATCTGTCGAAAAAAATCTTTAAGCATTTGAGCAGCTTGAGGTTGATATAATCCACCAAAAACTTGGGGATGATGATTAAATTTTTCAACTTTAAACAAATCAACTACACTTCCCGCTGCACCCGCTTTAGGATCAAAGGCTCCATAGTAAATGTCTTTAATTCGTGAATTAATAATCGCACCTGCACACATAGGACAAGGTTCAAGCGTCACAAATAAACTACAATCAATCAAACGCCAGGATCCTAAATTTTGACAAGCTTGTCGAATAGCAATCATTTCAGCATGTTGAGTACTATCCTCATCAAGTTCTCTTCTATTATAACCCTCTCCAATTACTTCACCATTGGAATTTACCACGATAGCACCGATAGGGACTTCTCCTTGTTTTTCTGCTTTTTTAGCTTGCGAAAATGCAAGCTTCATAAACTTTTCTTTATCTTCTTTTGAAAGCAAGATCTCTCTCCCTTAATCTTTTATACTTCTTAAAATATAGTAACCCTTATCACGAGCTAAAATTTCACAATTTCCATACGTTTCTTCCATTAGCTTACGTGCGCTTGGTGCTCCTTGCTTTTTCTGAATTACGGCTAAAATACTTCCTCCAGTAACTAAATGATCAAACGCACCAGTCAAAATTTCATCTACTACCTTTTTACCAGCTCGAATTGGTGGATTAGTTAAAATTAAACCATATTTTTTATCTTTGGGAATATTTTCATAAACATTAGAAGAATAAATATTTACATTCTCAATCTGATTGAAGTCGGCATTTCTTTTAGCTAAATTTAATGCTCTTTCGTTCACATCAATCATATCTACTTCCTGATTTGGCCAAAATTTTGCAGCAAATAATCCAATAGGACCATAGCCCGTTCCTACATCTAAAATGTTATCATCTGGAAAACTTATTTTCTCCATCGTCTTAATTAATACTCCAGATCCATAATCAATTCTTAATTTTGAAAAAACTCCTGCATCTGTTGTAAATTTTAAATCTATTCCATCAACATGATAATCCACTAAACGTTCGTCATGCTTAGCATTTGGATCTACGGCAAAATACATTTGATTTTTTTCTTGGTTCATTTTTATTATCCTTTATTCTGCTAAATATAGTTTACTAATTTTTCTACAAGATTTCTTGATTGACATTTACTTATATTAATGTAAAATTTAAATTAAAATAATTTAATATTAGTTTAAGAGGGAGAGACATGAATACCTTAATTACTAGTCTATTATTTCCTTCCTTAAAATGGTTCTTGACCAATAGCGGAGGTATCCTAGGTATTAGCGCATTCCTAAGTTTAGGTTTATTAGCAATTACTATTTTTATATTATTTCACCTTCAAGATTATAAAAAATTTACTGCTATCACTTTTATTTTTTTGAGTTCTATTTCACTTAGTTTCTCATTATTTATGTGTCTAACCTTATATAAATATATGCTAGCATTAGTAATCTAATCTTGTACAACTTCCTTTCCGAATTATATAATTAAAAGAAGACCTTCAAATCAGAAAGGATTTAATTTATGGATATTTCAATTCCAATTTTTATTATTTTAATTGTAATCGGATTAATAGCTATAGGTATAGGTTTTAAGATTAAGGGTAAAGAAAAAGTTTTCGGTCGTCAACTTGATACGAGTAAACAAACCTGGGCAAGATTTTGGCTTACTTGTGGTTGGGTAATTTTAGCTTTATCAATACTTTATTTAGTATTTGGTATTATTTTACACCTATATCTTAAATTATATTAGACAGACTTACTACATGTTTTATTTAAAATAAAAAAAGAGCAGATGCATTTGCAATCTGCTCTTTTCTTTTAATGAACCGTTAATTACTTAACAGTTACAGTAGCACCAACTTCTTCAAGTTTAGCCTTGATATCGTTAGCTTCGTCTTCGGAAACAGCTTCCTTAACGTTCTTAGGTGCACCATCAACAAGATCCTTAGAATCCTTAAGGCCAAGACCAGTGATGTCACGTACAACCTTGATAACCTTAACTTTTTCTTGACCAACGTCAGTTAATTCAACATCAAATTCAGTCTTTTCAGCAGCACCTGCGCCTGCACCTGCAGCAGCAACTGGAGCAGCAGCTGAAACGCCAAATTCATCTTCGATAGCTTTTACTAAGTCGTTCAATTCAAGGATTGATGCGTCTTTTAAAGCTTCAATAATCTTATCAGTATCTAAAGCCATTATAAGTTTCCTCCAAAATAATATTTTTTAAATTTACGAAATTATTCGTCTTTAGAATCAGCAACAGCCTTAACAGCATATGCCACGTTGCGAACAGGTGCTTGCAATACAGAAAGAAGCATTGAAAGTAAACCTTCGCGACCTGGAATAGCAGCAAGTTTCTTGATTTCTTCTTGGCTGGCAACCTTACCTTCGAGCATACCACCCTTAATAGATAATGCTTCAACATTATCTTCGTATTTAGAAACAATACGAGCTGGTTCAGTAATATCATCTGCGTTATCAGTATAAACAACAGCAGTTGGACCTACGAAAGTATCTTCTAAACCTTCGATACCAGCCTTTTCAGCAGCACGTCTTAAGTAAGTATTCTTGATGACTTTCATCTTAACATCAGAATCACGTAATTCTTGACGTAAGTTAGTAACTTCTTCAACAGTTAAACCTAAGTAATCAACTATTAAAATAGCTTTAGCATTCTTAAGTTCTTCTGCAAAAGCGTCAACAAGTTTTTCTTTAGCAGCAATAGCAGCTTTACTCAATGAATTCACCTCCAAAAATACTTTAAGATAAATTCTATCAGCCGAAATTAAAACTCCATGCCAAAAAGACATGGAGTAGTTTAATACTCTTTGTTTTTCTGGCCTCGGCGGGATATTAAGGCATCTTGCCACCCGAGTCTTAGGTAGAATTTACTTCGACTAATACTTTACTAGGTATCAGAGTTAATGTCAACAATTAATCTAAAAAATATCTAAATTATTCTTTCTTTTTTAGCCATTGCTTAAATTTATGCCATTCAGTACCATTAGTTTTTGACTTCAATGCTTCGATTTCAGATTTTAATTCATTATTTTGAACCACCAGTTGCTTATTTTGCTCTGTTAGCTTATCTAATTTTTCCAAAATTAATTGTAAATTATCATTACTGCTAACTGCATATTTATTAGAATGTCTCATGACATGCGTAGTTAATGATGATGTCAATACACCAATAATTCCGATTCCAAGCAACATCATGATTAAAGCTACCGTTTTCCCCATAATACTATGGGGAACTAAAGTTTTATCAGCGATATCACCATATCCAACAGTTGAAGCTGTTGAAATTGCCCACCAAAAAGCATCATCAAGTGATACATGTTCAGTTAAAGATATAACTACAGATCCCAATAATAAAAATGTAATAGCAAAGTAAATAACATATAGTAATCCATGAGTATGGAAAGTTTTGCGCAGTCGTCCAACTACACCCGCTAATCTTACTAAACGTAATAATTTAATCGGTATTTGAAGATTAACACTAATTATTCTAGTCCAAGCAAATAAAATACTAATTGGAATAATAGAAAGTAATTCAAATATATTATTTTTAAAAAATTTTTGTTTATCTTTAGCCTGCGACAGCCTTACAAAATAATCAATAGCAAAAATACACAAAATTATATTATTAACCCAAAACCATTTACTAGTTGGATCATCCAAACGTACCAAAGCCGCATAATCCAATACAATTAAAATAATTGTAATAATTGCTAAACCAGCCATCCCCCATTTATATATACTTTTCTTAGACAGCTGTAGTTGTTTCATAACTTCACCTTCTCCTTTTTATGAACATGTAATAATTGTATCTTATACTTATATATCTATTCAAATTCATTATTAAGACAAAAAACCACCCTTCTTAATTGAAAGGTGGTTTTTATTAATTTTAAATAATAATTAGTCTAAGTTCAATGGATCCAAGTGGATACCAGGGCCAAAGGTTGCAGAAACAGCAACACTCTTAATGTATTGACCCTTAGCTGATGCAGGACGTGCACGAACAATAACGTCACGTAATGCATTAAAGTTTTCTGCTAACTTATCAGCTTCAAATGAAACCTTACCAATTGGTGCGTGAATCAAGCCTTGCTTGTCAACACGGTATTCTACTTGACCAGCCTTAACGTTTTGAACAGCTTTAGCAACGTCCATAGTTACAGTACCAGTCTTAGGGTTTGGCATTAAGCCCTTAGGTCCCAATACACGACCTAAACGACCAACTTTAGCCATCATCATTGGAGTAGCAACAACAACGTCAAAGTCTAAGTAACCATCTTGAATCTTAGCTACTAAATCATCGCTACCAACTTCATCAGCGCCTGCTTCTTTAGCAGCTTCTGCTTGTGGACCTTCAGCAAATACAACAACCTTTTGGGTCTTACCAGTACCGTTAGGTAAAACGATAGAACCACGAATTTGTTGATCAGCTTGTTTTGGATCTACAGATAAGTTGTAAGCAACTTCAATAGTTGCATCAAAGTTTGCGTATGAAGTTTCTTTAGCTAACTCCATAGCTTCGTTTACTGTATAAAATTTATTTGAATCAACTTTCTTAGCTGCTTCTAAATATTTCTTACCATGCTTTGCCATGTAAAAATTCCTCCTGAAAATGTGGTCAAACGAGTCTTCTCAAACTCTCCCACCTTGATTCGTTAATTTTGATTAACGATCCGACATTACTAGAAACGAAGATTAGTCTTCAACTTCGAAGCCCATGCTTCTAGCAGTACCTTCAATCATGCGCATAGCAGCTTCAACATCTGCAGCGTTTAGATCTTTCATCTTGGTTTCGGCAATTTCCTTAACTTGATCCTTAGTTACCTTAGCAACCTTCTTGGTGTTAGGTTCACCAGAACCCTTATCAACCTTAGCTGCCTTCTTCAAAAGAACAGCTGCTGGTGGGGTCTTAGTAATGAATTCGAATGAACGATCTTCATATACAGTAATAACTACAGGGATAATCATACCCTTTTGATCAGCAGTACGAGCGTTGAAGTCCTTAGTGAAACCAACGATGTTGATTCCAGCTTGACCCAATGCAGGACCAACTGGAGGTGCAGGAGTTGCTGCACCAGCAGGAATTTGCAGTTTAACTACGTTAATAACTTTCTTTGCCACGGTCAATACCTCCTTGATTCCGTGATGCGGTTATAATGGAGAAATTTCCTGTTTCCCCTCCCACAGTAATACAGATACTGTGTTATTCTATCATCATTTCTTTATCTTGACAATACTTTAGTTTAATCGTCTAACTTTTTAACTTGATCATACTCTAATTCTGCATTAGTTTGACGACCAAACATATCAATCACGGCAGTTAATTTTGCCTTTTCTGGATCAAGTTCAGTAATCTTACCTGTTAATCCGTTAAAGGCTCCCCCAGTAATAGTAACAGTTTCACCAATTTCATAGTCAACATCTGGCATTTGCTTAGCCGGTTGACCTTGCGCCTTCAAAATTCTTTCTACTTCATCATCATAAAGTGGAGAAGGCTTAGAACCACCACCGTGACTACCAATAAAACCAGTTACGTTTGGAGTGTTTCTGACAACAAACCAACTTTCGTCAGTCATTACCATTTCTACTAAAACGTAACCAGGAAAAACTTTTTCGTCCACTTCTTGCTTTTTACCACGAACAACTTCAGTTTTTTGCTCTTCTGGAATAACTACACGAAAAATGTAGTCTTGCATCCCCATAGATTGAGCACGTGAAAGCAAATCCTTTTTAACTTTATCTTCGTAGCCAGAGTAAGTGTGGACTACATACCATTGTTTCTTGCTGGTTTCAACCATGTTTTTGCTCCTTATTAAAACTAATGCAAACAAAAAAACCTCACATGGAGGTTTTCAATTAGCTGTATTATATCATAGATTTGGACTTATAAGAATAATTGTGTCATATAGCTGAACAATAAATCCAATAAACCCAGGTAAGCGGCAAAAAGAATTGAGCTACCTACAACCACACTAGTATCACGTCTATTTTGTTTCCAACTTGGCCATGATACTTTTTTCATTGTCTGGCCTACACTTTTGAAAAACTTAATCATGCCTCTTACCTCGTTTCCTTGTGGAGAGTTTGAGTTCCACAATGTTTACAAAACTTTTTTAGTTCAAGTCTTTGAGTCCGATTCTTGCTTGCAGTAATGGAATAATTACGTGATCCACATACTGTACAAGCAAGGGATGCTTTCTTTACTGCCATAAAATCACTCCTAAACTGCAACTATATTAGCAAAAATTACTTCTTAAAGCAATATCGAGTTATTTTATTAATCTTTCTCCGAGTAAACAATATTATCAACATGGATAAAGCGAGCGTTATTATTTTGGGCAGCATTTAATAATTGACCTACATAGGCAATGAACTCATTAGAAGCTTGAACTGCGCCAGGTACAACTTTGACATCATCGATATCATAATCTTCATCTTTAAATTCTTGCATCAATTTAGTCATGTACTTCTTCGGAGTAGCTGAATTTACCCCATCATTCTTAGTGTAGTTAGTACTTGTCTTAATAGACTTGCCATCTTTATCTATTTGATCATATGTTAAACTACTTACTTTACCATTTTTAATTACTAACACATAAGTTTGACGATAACCATTTTTATTAGGATTTTTTTCTGTCAACTTATAAGTACCATCATGGTATTTATCCGTATTTTTAATATGAATAGTTGAAGTCTTACCCTTTTGAGCGGCACTAAATAACTGAACAGCATAATTTTGTAATCTGTGAGCACCATCAACATCTTTTTTAACAGAATCAATCCATCGTGGATCATTAGCATTAGCAGCCCAATCTTTATTTAACTGCTTAGTCTCTTTAGTAATCAGAGTCTTACCGTTCTTATCCAGTTCCTTATAGGTAGTCTTAATTACTTTCCCACCTTTAACAATCATTGACATTTCAACACGGTAGCCATCTTCAACATCGTTTTCTAATAATCGATACTTACCATCTTTTAAATCTGCCCCAGCGACTTTTTTAGAGGTAGTCTTTTTAGTTGAACTTGAAGACTTTTCTACCTTACTGCTTTTTGCAGAAGATGAATCACTAGATTTGCTTGAACTATTTGAACATGCTGAAAGCATTACAGCTGATAATGCAACTGCACTTACACTATAAATAATTTTTCTTAATTTCATTTTTCATACCATTTCTAAAAAGTAATATATATACTTCTTTTACACCATTAATGTAATTTTAATGCACTAAATGAATAGGTGCAAGAGATGCTCTTTAGAAAAATTTAAACTAATTTTGACTAACTATAAATAAGAATCACTATACATTTATAGGCAACTAACAAAAAAAGTAAAAAAATGCAACTTTTTTGCCTCGTATGTCTATCCAAATTAGCTTATTTTAGGTATAATCATCTCTTGGATTATATTTTTCGATTATTTTTTCAGGGGGAAAAAGTATAAATGCAACATACTTGGATGATAAAGTACTTTGCGGAATTTATAGGAACCGCTATTTTAGTACTTTTGGGAAACGGTGCAGTAGCTAACGCAATGCTAAAAGGTACCGCTGGTAATAATCAAGATGATAAGGCTAATGGTGGTTGGCTCTTAATCGCTTGGGGATTCGGATTTGGGGTTATGATTCCTGCGTTTCTTTTTGGATCAATTTCAGGAAATCATTTAAACCCAGCCGTAACACTTGCCCAAGCAGCCGCTGGTGCCTTTCCTTGGTCACATGTGTTACCTTATATCATTGCTCAAATGCTTGGTGCAATGGTAGGGCAACTATTAGTAGTAGCTCTTTACTACCCATATATTAAGGAAACTGATGACGTAGATGCTATTTTTGGTAGTTTCTCAACATCTGATTATGCAAATAGTAAACTTAATGGTTTTATTACAGAATTTATTGATACTGCTATTTTGCTTTTCTGTGCAGTTGGACTTTACCGTGGAATGTTCTACCACCAATCAATCGATATTGCTAATATCGGAGTAGGGTTCTTAATTACTGCTCTTGTTATGTCAGGTGGTGGTCCAGCTGGTCCTGCTCTTAACCCAGCTCGTGACTTAGGACCTCGTTTAGTTTACACATTCTTACCATTACCACATAAAGGTTCATCTCACTGGGAATACGGTTGGGTACCTGTACTTGCTCCTATCTTAGGAGGAACTTGTGGTGCTTTACTTTACAAAGTGATTTTTGGAATTTAATATTACTATTTAAACTGCTAAGATTAGTCTTAGCAGTTTTTTTGTACAAAAATTAGAAAGAAGATTTTTATGAAAATTATAATTGCACCAGATTCCTTTAAAGGCTCATTATCCGCAAAGCAGGCAGCCTATTGCATCAAAAATGGACTTAAAGTTTCATTTCCAAACGCTACCTTTGAGTTAATCCCAATGGCTGATGGTGGAGAAGGAACAATGCAAGCATTAGTCGATGCGACAAATGGTGAAATATTTTCCAAAGAAGTTAAAAATCCACTTGGATTAACTACTCAAGCAAAATTTGGAATTTTAGGTGATCAAAAAACTGCAGTTATTGAAATGGCAGAAGCTAGTGGCCTCCAATATGTAGATTCTGCCACTGCTAATCCCCTGCTTACTAGTACCTATGGGACCGGTGAATTAATCAAAGCTGCACTAGATAAGCATGTAAAAAAGATTATCATTGGCCTTGGTGGCAGTGCTACAAATGACGGTGGTGCCGGTATGGCTCAAGCACTTGGAATCAAATTACTTGATTCTAATGGGAATGAATTAGAACCAGGTGGGGGAAATTTAAATAATCTAATGCAGATTGATATGCAAAATTTAGACCCTCGATTACAAAATATTGAAATTATTTTAGCTAGTGATGTAACTAACCCTTTAACTGGAGCTAACGGAGCATCAAAAATATTCGGTCCCCAAAAAGGCGCTACAACTCAAATGATTGAAGTTTTAGATAGTAATTTGCATCATTTTGCCAGTGTAGTTAAGCGTGACTTAGGTACAGACTTTGAAAACTATCCTGGTTCTGGAGCTGCTGGTGGGTTAGGTTTTGGCCTTCTTAGTTTCACCAAAGCAAGCTTACACGCTGGCGTGGAAGTCGTTTTATCACTCAATAAATTTAGAGATAAAGTTAAAGATGCTGATATTATCTTTACAGGTGAAGGTGCTACAGATTATCAAACCCAATTTGGTAAAACTCCATTTGGTGTCGCCAAAGCCGCAAAAGATATTGTTCCTAATGCACCCGTAATTATCTTGACAGGTAATATTGGTAAAAACGTAGATTCTCTCTATAAATCAGGTAAAATAGATGCAATTTTTTCTACGGAAAGTGGGGCAAAAGATTTAACTACAGCAATCAAAGACAGCCATCATGATCTTACCCAAACTGCAGAAAATATTGGCAGATTAATAAAAACTCTAAAATTCAATTAAAAAAGACAATCCAAAGGATTGTCTTTTTTGGTGGTCAAACTAATGCGTGACCACTGTTCGTAGAATTTTAGGAAATTACTATTACTTTTTAAGATTTTCGTTTATAAAGACTTCGATTTTATCATCAGAGTCTTTCAAAAATGGAAGCATAGCTTCTTCTGTCTTCATGGTATCATGACCATTGCTTTCCATGAAGTAGTCCCAAAGGGCATCTCTTACTGGAAGCTCTGAATCACTCCAATCAAAGACCTCATTCATGCGACGATCTAATAAATCTGTCTTAATAATTTCTGCCATCTTAAATACCTCCTAAATAACTTCTACAATTCTTATTATAGTCCCTTTTCTTAAAAGTGACACAATTTTAACTTGATTTCTAATCGATCGAATCTAAGAATTTTTTCTTACATCTATGTTTAGCCTGTTGAATTTGTTTTTTAGTAAAACCCATCTTATTCAATTTTTTCTGACTTATGTATCCAACATGATGTAAAAAAATCATAATTTCAACATGAGAAAGAGATTTTAAATACTTCTCCAAAATTTCACTATCAATGGGTATTTGCATTTCTACAGTCTGTTCTTCAACACCTCCAACACTCATCAATCCTTCATATGAAATTGCATGGCGATAAGGTTCACGTCGCTGTGCTAAATCATGGCGAAGTAATGAACAAGCATGATTGCTAAGGTATGTTTTAAAAAATGAGCCAAAATTCTTTCCTTTTTCAACATCAAACATACAACAGGCTTCATAACAAAGTACCAATGCATCTTGTTTCCAATCATCATTATCATAGTCTCGTAAATAATATTTATTTTTAATATTGTAAACAATTCCCATATAGCGTTCTAGCAACTTTACTAATGCATCACTATCTTTTTGTTTAACCAATAATATTAAATCTAAATCATTCACCTTAGTCCTCCTTAATAATTTAGCTTATGATCAACATCTATACAATACTTTAGCGAACATAACAAACAATTTAAGGAGAACATAAGTTTAAGCGCTCATCTACTTAAAAAAGACGCAAAAAAGTGGCACACTTTCTTAAAAATGTACCACTTATTTTTTAACTTAGAGGATAACGACTATTAAACATTTGATAAAGTAACACTCCCGTGGCTACACTAGCGTTTAAGGACTGAACATGCCCAATCATTGGGATAGTAAGCGTTTGATCCATTTGCTTTAAAAGTAACGGGGATATTCCTTTTCCTTCATTACCAATTACTAATACAGTCTTTCCCTTAGCATCCCATCTACGATAATCAGTTCCCTCCATCGCTGTACCAAAGAACCAATATCCACGTTTCTTTAATAACTTAGTAGTTTGTACTAAGTTATTCACTCTAGCTACAGGTACGTGATCAATTGCACCAGTTGAAGTTTTAGCAACTACAGAAGTCAAGCCACTTGCACGTCGTTTTGGAATAATAACGGCACTTACTCCCGTTGCATCACACGTTCTTAAAATAGAGCCTAAATTATGTGGATCTTCAATAGAATCCAGCATTAACAAAAAAGGTTCCTTGCCTTCAGCATCAAACTTATCTAGTAAGTTATCTAAGTCAGCGTATTCAAATGACGCAACAGCCAAAACTAGCCCTTGATGATTACCTTGATCGGTTAATTGATCAAGTTTATTTTTAGGGGCATTTTGAACAATTAAATGTTTTTTTCTAGCTAATTGATAAACTTGATTAGCAAAATCTTCTTGTATTCCTCTTTGTAAGAAAATTTTATTAATTTTATCAGCATCTTGCGTTTTTAAATAATCAATTCCTGCATGTCTACCAAAAACAAAATCTTCACTACTTGAACTCATATTCTGCATCCCCTCCATGTTCTACTTGATCAATACACCATTCACAAATCTCTGTTACCCGATCATGCTTTCCTAATAAGTCTAAGTAACCAATTAAAGCTTCAAAACCAGTAGACAGACGATACGTAGCTAACGAAGTATTTTTAGCATGGGTGTGACTTTTAGCATTACGCCCACGGTGAAAAATATCTAATTCATCTTCGCTAAGCATCCCCTCAGCTTCCATCTTAGTAATTAACCAAGCTTGGGCTTTAGCCGAAACATAATGAGTTGCATTTCGCTGCAACATTTGAGGCTTAACAATACCACCTTTAACTAGGTGACGGCGTATGTAAACTTCATATACACCATCTCCCAAATAAGCTAATGTTAAAGCTCCCATAGCATAAGGGTTACGATCTTTTTCAGTTAATACTTTAGGCTTAAGCACGATGCCACCTCGTTCCTTGAGGAGTATCTTCTAGAATAATACCCATTTTATTTAATTCATCCCGCAAGCGATCACTCGTTGCCCAATCTTTATTTTTACGAGCGTTATCACGTTCAGCAACCATTTGATCTATTTTTACATCATCACTATTAGTTTTTCTTTTGAAAGTTACACCAAAAATTAATAACCATTGTTTAAAAACACTTATAAATTCAGTTATAGCTTCTTTATCCACTTGTTGTTCATTTAAATGAGCATTAATCTTGGATACTAAATTATACATTACACTTAAAGTGTTTTGGACATTAAAGTCATCATCCATCGCATCAATAAAGTCACTTTGAGCCTTTTTTAAATTATTTCTTAATTCATCAGAAATTATACTTTCATTCTCATCTTCTAATCGTCTTTCACTGTTACGTAAAACATTTTTATAACGATCAAGTACTGTCTCTGCTTGTTTTAGACCATCTTCAGAATAATTTATTGGACGGCGATACTGGACGCTAGACATATAAAAACGCAAAACTTGTGGATCAATTTTCTTTAAAATATCATGAACCGTCACAAAATTATGCAATGACTTAGACATTTTTTCCTGCTTTTTACCTACAGTTACAAAGCCATTATGAAGCCAATAATTAACAAATTTTTTACCAGTTCTAGCCTCACTTTGAGCAATTTCATTTTCATGATGAGGAAATTCCAAATCTTGGCCTCCACCATGAATATCAATACTATCACCCAAGTATTTAGTACTCATTACAGAACATTCAATATGCCATCCTGGTCGTCCTTTACCCCAAGGAGAATCCCATGCAATTTCAGTTGGTTCCTTTTGAGATTTCCAAAGGGCAAAATCTATTGGATCTTCTTTTTTATCTTGTTCGGAAGAATTAATATGTTCAGAAGCACCTTCTTCTAATTCTGCAATATTTTGATCACTTAATTGACCATAATTCACAAATTTTCGAGCGCGATAATATACATCCCCATCGACTTCATAAGCATATCCTTTATCAATTAAATCTTGAACAAAAGCAATAATATCTTTAATTTCATGAGTAGCTCTTGGATGAAGGTTGGCTGGTTTAATATTTAAAGCTTGAGTATCTTCTAAATAAGCATTGATATATCTTTCCGCCAATTCTGGAACAGTTATATTTTCTTTCTTGGCTTCATTGATCATTTTATCGTCAACATCAGTAAAGTTAGAAACATAATTTACATCATAACCACGATATTCCAGATAACGTCTAATAGTGTCAAAAGCAATTACACTTCTAGCATTCCCAATATGAATATAGTTATAAACCGTTGGCCCACAGACATACATACTGACTTTTCCGGCGACTAATGGTTTAAATATTTCTTTTTTGCGCGTTAAAGTATTAAAAACTTTCACGGTTTACACTATCCTTTCTTAAAATCTACTCTCATTTTACCAGAAAGAAAAAGAAGCTGCGTTCTTTTGCAGCTTCTTATTTCTCTTTACAAATTAAAGACCATTTTCTGCCATTTGCTTCAAAGTAAGATCTAAGTGTTCAATCACTCTTTCTTTACCTAGAAGTTCCATAGCTTCACCAATACCAGGTCCAACCATAGAACGAGTACCAGCAATACGGATTGGCATAAATAATTTTCTACCTTTAACACCAGTGCTCTTACGCGTAGCTTGGATAGCATTCATAATTTGAACTGATGTAAAACGAGGGATCAAGTCTAATTGCTTCTTGAATTCTTCAATTACACCACGACCGTCATCTTTCTTAATTTCTTCAATTTCTTCTTCAGATAAATCTTTAGGATCTTCAAAGAAAATCTTAGCCATCTCAACAATTTGTTGAGTATAAGACATTTGTACAGAGTAAATGTTAACTAATTGACGAATCCATTCCATCTTTTCAGGTGAAACTTCTTTTTCAACCAATCCAGCTTCTTGCAAGTTATTCAAAGCTAAATCAAGTAATGTATCACGATCTGCCTTCTTAACATATTGGTTGTTAATCCATTCAAGTTTCTTTTGGTCAAAAGCAGCTGGGGATTTAGATAAACGTGCTGGATCAAATGACTTAATCAATTCACGTTGAGAGAAGATTTCATTTTCACCAACTGGTGACCACCCTAAGAGAGTAATAAAGTTAAACATTGCTTCTGGTAAATAGCCAAGTTCACGATATTGTTCAATAAATTGAAGAACTGACTCATCACGTTTGGAAAGCTTCTTACCAGTTTCTGAATTTATAATCAAAGTCATGTGGCCAAACTTAGGTGGTTCCCAACCTAAAGCTTCATAAACAACTAATTGCTTAGGTGTGTTAGCAACATGATCATCACCACGTAAAACATGAGTAATCTTCATCAAATAATCATCGATTACAACTGCAAAGTTGTAAGTTGGCATACCATCACGTTTTTGAATAACAAAATCGCCACCGATAGTATCAGACTCAAATGATACTTTACCCTTAACAATATCATCCCAAGCATAAGTTCTATTTTCAGGAATATGAATTCTAACAACTGGCTTTAAGCCTTTAGCTTCGGCTGCTTCTTGAGCTTGTTTAATTTCATCAGCAGTCATGCCTTCATATTCATAAGTATAGTGAGGAGCAATACCCATTGCACGTTGTTCTTCACGTTGGGCTTCAAGCTCTTCTTCTGTCTTGTAGGAGTAGTAAGCTTTACCTTCATCAATCAATTGTTTGATATATTTATTGTAAATATCTTTTCTTTCTGATTGACGGTATGGGCCATATTCGCCACCCTTATCAGGACCTTCATCCCAGTCGATACCTAACCAGTGAAGGTTTTCCATTTGAGATTTTGAACCACCTTCAACATTACGTTTTTGGTCAGTATCTTCAATACGAAGAACCATAGTACCTTTGTTATGACGTGCAAATAAGTAATTAAATAATGCAGTACGTGCATTACCAATGTGCAAGTGACCAGTAGGACTTGGAGCATAACGCACACGGATTTTTTGTTTAGCCAAAATAAAGCGCCTCTTTCATTCATTTATGTTTAAAATGCATCTCTTTAAGTTTAACTTTTCTAGTAAAAAAGTTCAATCTTTCATTAACCAAATACTAGCTTTAATGTTTGTGGCAAACTAGCAACCCCTATTACTTCAATATCACTGCGATTTTTTAAAGTAGAAGACAAGTTATGGAGAGGAATAAAAATGCGTTTAAAGCCAATTTTAGCTGCCTCATTCACACGAGCTTCAATTCTGTTTACGCGACGTATTTCGCCAGTCAAGCCAATTTCTCCCACAAAACAATCAGTCGAGAGAATTTCTTCATTTTTATAACTTGAAGCTACAGCCATTGCTATGGCTAAATCAATTGCCGGTTCATTTAGTTTAATCCCACCTGTTGCAGTTAAAAAAGCATCCTGATTTTGAAGCATCAAATTGCCTCTTTTTTCTAAAACAGCTAACAATAAAGCAACCCGATTATAATCAAGCCCTGAAGTTGTTCTTTTAGCATAACCAAAAGCTGTTGGTGTTACTAAGGCTTGAATATCAGCAAGAAGTGGTCTTGTACCCTCTAAAGAAACAACAATCGCAGAACCAGTCGAATTTGGTAGTCGCTCATCCAAAAAAATTGATGAAGGATTAGTAACTTCACTAAGACCCTCATTTCTCATTTCAAACATACCAATTTCATTTGCCGCCCCAAAACGATTTTTCACAGATCGTAAAATTCTATATGCATGATGACCATCACCTTCAAAATAAAGGACAGTATCAACCATATGTTCTAAAATTTTAGGACCAGCAATCGAACCTTCTTTAGTAACATGTCCAACAACAAAAACAGTAATTTGATCATTTTTAGCAATTTTCATCAACTCACTCGTTACTTCACGCACTTGAGCCGCTGATCCAACCATTGAATCAATACTTGGCTCATTCATAGTCTGAATTGAATCTATTACTAAGAATTCTGGTTTAAAATCATCAATTTGCTCACGAATATTTTCCATATTTGTCTCTGGGTAAAGTAAAATGCCACTATCACTCACTCCTAAACGGTCTGCTCGCATTTTTATTTGATTAGCTGACTCCTCACCAGAAACATATAAAACTGTATGTTCACGAGCAATAGTTCCCATTATTTGAAGCATCAAGGTAGATTTACCAATTCCTGGATCACCCCCGATTAAGACTAAGGACCCGGGAACAATACCTCCACCAAGAACACGATTTAATTCTTCATAGGGAGTAATAATTCGCTCTTCTTTTTCCGCTTTTATTTCATCTAATTTAATTGGCTTATTTATACCTGTATTAGTCATTAAACGACTCGCAGTCGCTTTAGAAGAAATCTTTTTTACAGTTTCTGTTTCTTTCTCTAATTGATTCCAAGCGCCACAATTAGGACATCTTCCTAAATATGATGCTGAAATATAGCCACAATTACGACATTTATAACGTGTCTTTGTCTTTGCCATTTATTTCATCCCTTATTCCAGATGATCCAAATCCTCCCATACGCTTACGAGGAATCGGATTATCATTATCTGCTTTTAAGTATGGCATAAAAATACCTTGACCTATCCTCTCACCCTTTTTAATTTTTAAAGGACGAACTCCATAATTAATAAATTGAAAATAAATTTCCCCTTCATTTTTTTCATTATCATAATAATCACTATCTATTACACCAATTCCATTTGGTAAAGTGACATTACGTTTATAAGTATTCGATGAACGATTAGCTAAAATTAACACCTCATCATCAGACATGTAACATTTAATTCCTGTTGGCACTAAAAAAGGTTTTAACACTCTTTCAGCTACTTGGTAATCATGTTCATTAAGCTCATGAAAATTTCTAATTAAACGAAAAATTCTTACAAAATTAAATTGCCAAATTGATGGTATTACAATATCTTCGGCTGCCTCAAAGTCATATCCAGCGCTTGCTGGAGTCTGTCTTTGAGGTAAGTGCAAGCCAGCATTCTCATATTTAGAAACAATTTCAAAACCACGTTTACGCATTTTAAATTCCTATCTTCTATAATTCAACTAATCTGTTTTTATAATTTTATTTTATATTACGCAAAAACTGTTCTTTTTTCAAAAAAGATTATTAGACGCTCGTTTATTAATGGTATAAACTTAATATGATGTATTATTTAAGGAGGCATTTTGCATGACTAAAGAAATCACTAACGAGACTATTGCAAGTTTTGAAGAAGATTTTAACTCAAATAGAGCTAACAAAATTGCTGGGCGTGCTGCTCAAGAAAACGGCATCTATAAAGCAAGTCAAAACTTACAAACAAAAGTTAACTTAGATCCTACTTTCTCTATTGAAATTGATACTGGTAAAGTTGCTAATCAAAAGCAATCTGGTCGCTGCTGGATGTTTAGTGCTTTAAACACTATGCGTCACTCAATTCAAAAAGAATTCAAAATTAAAGATTTTGAACTATCTCAAAATTACACTAACTTCTGGGATAAATTTGAAAAATCTAATTGGTTCTTTGAAAATGTAATTGCTACTGCAGATAAAGATCTTGGTGACCGTAAAGTCTCATTCCTATTTACTACTCCTCAACAAGATGGTGGTCAATGGGATATGCTTTGTGGCATTATTGAAAAATATGGTATTGTGCCAAAGAGCGTTTACCCAGAAACTGCTAATGCCACTAATTCAAGTGCTTTAAACGATACTTTAAATACTTTACTTCGTAAAGATGGTCTTGAATTACGTCGTATGATTCAAGACGGTAAAAGCGAAGAAGAAGTACAAACTCGTAAAGACGAAATGCTTCGAGAAGTTTACCGCGTATTAGCAATCTCTCTTGGTGTTCCACCTAAGAAGTTTGACTTTGAATACAGAGATGACGATAAGAACTTCCACAGAGATAGCAATTTAACCCCACAAGATTTCTTTAAAAAATATGTTGGATGGGACTTAAGTCAATACGTTTCAACTATCAACGCTCCAACTGAAGACAAACCTTTCCACAAGGTATTTTCAGTTGAATACTTAGGTAACGTTGAAGGTGGACGTCAAGTACGTCACTTAAACTTACCAATCGATGAAATGAAAGAATTAATCATCAAGCAATTAAAAGATGGTGAAGTTGTTTGGTTTGGTTCAAACGTTGTTAAGGATTCAGAACGTCAAGCTGGGTTACTTGATACTGAACTTTACAAGCGTGATGAATTATTTGATGTTGATTTCAATATGTCTAAAGCTGACGCTCTAAACTCTGGTGAAAGCTTAATGGATCACGCAATGATTATTACTGGTGTTGACTTAGTAGATGGCAAGCCAACTAAGTGGAAGATCGAAAACTCATGGGGTGAAAAACCTGGTTTCAAGGGATACTTCGTGATGAGCGATGCTTGGTTTGATAAGTTTGTTTACCAAGCTGTTATCAATAAGAAGAACATGCCTGAAGATTTAAGAAAAGCCTTTGAAGAAGGTGCTAAAGATCCAATCCAATTATTACCATGGGATCCAATGGGAGCTTTAGCTACTAAATTTTAATTAACTATATACACAAAAAAAGGACGCTACGTAATTTTTACGTAACGTTCTTTTTTTACCAAATATGAAGCAATCTCGTAGGATCAATTTTACTTAAATTAAATTGATGGACATGAGATTTTTTATTTTCTGGGAATTCCTTTACAAAATCAGCAACATTATAAAGTCCAGTTGAATAAGTCCAAACACCCTTTACTTTTCGAATTGGATCAAGCATTTCATTTCTAATTGGATAAGCAGAAATTAAAAAATGTTTATGGTGAAACTTGAAAACAAAATATGGCAACTTAAATTGCTCTACTGCCTCTTCAGGAGTTTTAGCAATCGTAATTACATTACGATATGATCCATATTGTCGAGTAAATTCATCGTTAAAAGAAAAATAGAAATTAGAGATATGAACATGTGGAAAATCTTCTGGTTTGACCTTGTCGGGTACACAGATAACATGCGAATATCTATCTAAATTTTTTTCTTTTTGACTTAATGCACGTTCCATTCCCGTTGGTAAAATTGAATACGCCCAATCAGGAACTTCAGGATGAGCTTCGTATTTTTCATACATCATTTTTATAACGGAAGGTTTAACCCAATCATAATTAATTCTAATTCGATTACGTCGTAGTAACCCTTCTAAAGTATTATGTTGCATTAAATCAACAACAAACAATTCATATCGATACTTATCAACCCAAGGCTTGAAATGTTCAATTGCCTCCGGTGTAATATGCGTACCATCAACAATTACCGTCTCACCATAAGACATTTTATGTTCAACTAGCTCATCTACCATTTTTTCAGTATCTTTAGATACATAACGAGGTATTATTTGATGAAGTTGATCAGTTTTTTTCTCATAAAATACAGTTAAATCCGCAAGTAATAAACGAATTGCATCACGAGAAATGGCGTAAGGTTGTAGATGGTGACGGGCAATAAAAGATGACTTACCCGATCCAGGTGCACCTCTTAATAGAAATATTTTACGCATCTTTTTCTCCAAACTAATTTTAAGTCTATATATACGTAAAAATTCTACCATAAAACTTAATAATTCACGAACTTTACAAAGAAGCAAAAATTATTTTAGAATTTCTTTTTTTATAATTTTTAGATTTTTATCAAATGTATAAACAATCGGTTGAGCATTTGGGACTTCAACTTTAATAATATCTTGGTCATTGATATTTTCAATTTTCTTAATTAATGCACGCAAACTAGAACCATGTGCAACAATCAATTGATCATGACCTGCCAATAATTGAGGTGCCACATTATCCCAAAAATATGGCATTAAGCGATTTTGTGTTTGGTGCAAGCTTTCAGCTTGAGGCATTAGATTCATATCACAATATTTATATCTTCTGTCCTGAACTGGTTGTACTAACTTAGGTGGCACACTATCAAAACTCCGCCGCCATTCTAGCACTTGCTCTTTGCCAAAAATTTTTCGAGAAATATCTTTATTAATTCCGCGCAAAGCACCATAATGCCGTTCATTTAATCGCCAAGTTTTAGTAATAGGCAAATATAGAAAACTACAAATATCTGCAATAATATTAGCTGTTATAATAGCCCTTGATAAAACAGATGTATGAATATGGGTTGGTGCAAAATTAGGGATTTTTGCTACTTGAACTCCGGCATATTTTGCTTGTTCAAGTCCCCGTTTACTTAAAGGAACATCATTCCAACCAGTATAAACATTGTCTGCATTTGCAGTACTCTCTCCATGTCTAATTAATACTAACTTGACCAAAATAACCCACCTATAGCTAATGCCAAATCAACAATATAATTCCCAAGACGGTAAAAATAATTCCTAAAATCAAAAAATAGGTTTCTCCACCAGTAGGATAATTTCTTTTCTGGGCTTTACTTAAATTTAACTTCTTTTCTGCAATTAATTTTTTATTACGTTTTCTTTGAAAAGCAGTATAAATATCCCACAAGCCAACCAATAGCACAATTAAACTAACCCAAATATTGATTTGCATTTTTATTTATCGTCCCTATGCACACTACTACCATTTACCCATTGATCTAGCTTACGCACACCATCTTTAAATGATTGCTTAGATTTGTGCCATATTTTTTTGCCATATTTTTTACCAAAAGATGTTTCATCTATTGTATCTTTAATTTTTGGCCACTGATTTTCTTTAAAACTTTCAATACCCGATTGTGCTGCTTCAGCTAATTCATCTGTTTTTTCATTAAGTTTTTGCTTAAATTTTTCAGTATCAAATTCCATATTTTTAATTCCTTTCAAGAAAATTTCTAAATAAAAGACCCGCTTCTATTTTACCAAATAGTTAACAGGTCTTCTTTATCATCTAGTATTTTTTCCAGAAGCTAAAATTTTTTCATTCATTCCTCTAACACATTCAGCTTGTAAAGTAACATGATTAATTCCTAGCTTTTTAAGTTCTTGTTCAATTCTTCCATATAAACTATCTAATTCTTTAGCATCCATCTTAGCATCAACATTAATATGAGCATCAAGCATTGTTACAGTATCAGAATATTGCCAGACATGAACATGGTGAACATTTTTTACTTCTGGAATAGAAATAATTGTTTCTCTCACTTCATCCAAATTAATACTTGGATTAGTTTCCATTAAAATGTTTGCAGCTTTAGTAGTAACTTCATAGGCTTCCTTTAATAAAAATAGTGAAGCTGCAATAGTTAGAATCGGATCAATCCAATATATTTTCCAAATTGAAATTACAATCGCCCCAATTACAACAGCCACACTTGTTAGAGCATCTGAAAGCATATTAAGAAACGTGGCTTTAGCATTTAAACTTGTCTTAGCTTCTTTCATCACCACTAACATTGAGATTAAATTAGCAGCTAATCCAATTAATGAAACAATAAGCATAATCTTTCCTTTAATTGGTTCAGGATGAGAAAAACGCTGAATTCCTTCAACCATTAAATACAAACTAATTACAATTAAAATTATTCCATTGGTAAAGGCTGCTAAAATTTCTGCTCGATCATAACCAAAAGTTTTATTAACATCTCGTTTTCTTTTAGAAATCAAATTAGCTATAAAAGCTAAAATAATTGATCCAACATCACTTAAATTATGAACAGCATCTGATAAAAGTGCTAAAGAGCCAGATACAGCTCCGCCTATAAACTCAGCAACAGTAATTACAATATTTAAAATTGTGACCCATAAATAACGGATAGATGACTTATCTTTCATAAAAATCCCCCATTTATATATCACTAACTATTATCTTAAATTTTTAACTTTCCCACAACTAAAAGGTTGAATTTGGTTACTTAGATATTTCTACATATCAATCAAATCTTTACTCTTAACGTTATAATCTACAATTTCAAATCGCCCATCATCATGTAAAATACCACGAGTTACACTACCGTTTTCTGGGAACGGAATATCGTGCATTCCATCAGACTTATCCCAATATTTGATTCCTAACGTCTTAATAAAATCTCCATGAGAAACGACTAAAACACGACCTAAGCCTTTTGTTTCTTCAGAAAGTTGCTTAATTGCTCTAGTCATTCTCTCATCTAATTCAGCGCTATTTTCAGCTAAATGCCGAGGATCAGCTTTTTTGGTAGCCTCTCTAAATTTATAAATTCCTAAAGTATTAATAATCTTATTTACATCGGTTTCGGGATCCATCCCACCAGCTAGTGAGACTTTTTCCCATGTTTGATCAATATCATCGCCTTCAAATGTACCAAAGAATACTTCTCTAAATGCTGGAAATTTTTTTATTTTTCCAATATTAGATACCTCATTCGCATTTGCTATTAAGTGAACTGTATCAATGGCCCGCTTTAAATCAGAACTATACATTTTATCAAAGTGAACTTGTGATAATTTATGAGCTGTTACTTTTAAATCATCAATTCCTTTAACAGTAAGTGGGGAATCTGCCCATCCTTGAACTTTATTAAGCTGGTTAAACATTGTTTCTCCGTGACGAACCAAATAAACTTCTGTAGCCATAAAAAACCTTCTTTCTTTATATTGTTTCACAAACTTGACAACATATTTATATAAATGTTAACAAAAAAGCAGCGTAATGCAAGCATTTTTTATGTACTACTATATTTTGTGTTTCACAATTTATTCCAATACAAGATATGTATTGAAAGCATTTTTTCAAAATTAGTAATTAAACTGCGGTAAAATATTAACTGAGAAATTTACAATTATAGAAAGGATAATTTGATGACAAAAGTAGCTGTTGTTTTTGCAGATGGCTGTGAAGAAGTAGAGGGTTTAAGTGTCGTTGACGTTCTACGACGGTTAAATATAGAATGTGACATGGTGGGCTTAGATAAAAAAGAAATCCATGGCGATCATAATATTTTAATCACTTGCGATAAAATTGTCGACGATAGTTTGCTTGACTACGATTTAGTTGCTTTTCCAGGTGGTAAAACTGGTGCAGAAAATTTACGCGATAATAAGAAATTAGCTGGCTTAATGATTAAACGCCACAAAGAAGGTAAATGGGATGCAGCAATGTGCGCTGCACCAATTGCTTTAAGTCGTTATGGAATTTTAAACGATACTAACTACACTTGCTATCCTGGTTTTGAAGACGTAATAAAGAAAGAATGTCCAACAGGTAACTTTAGCACCAGAATTACTGTAACTGATAATAAGCAAAAAGTAATTACTAGTAGAGCACCAGCAACAGCATGGGCATACGCTTATGCAATTGCTGAGGCATTAGGATATAACACTGACGAATTGAAAAAGGGAATGCTATATGATTATTTAGCAGAAAATATTAAAGAAAGTCTCTAAATAAAAAAGAGAAGTAAAATTTTAAGTTTCAAATAAAAATTCTACTTCTCTTTTTTTATATGCTCAAGCTCAGTTCAATAATCTAATAATTTCGCTATCTGATAACCATTACGCAAATAATGATTCATTCTTTCTGGCTCACGCCCTGTTAGTTTATGAAAATCTCTCGAGGTCCTATTTAATAATCCTTTACCACCTGCAGCATACAAGGATGCCATAACAGGATTTTTATAAATTTTAGCAAATTTTTCAACACTAACTGGTTTGTACCCAATATCAGTTTCAGTTGCATGGCTAATGATATAGGCAAGTTCAATCATATTATAATTATTTTCCATTGATAATAAATACGACTGTCCCTTATCACGCATTGTTTGTTGTACAGCTAAACAAGCAATTGCATGGGCGCTATCATTCAATGTTATAAAAGATAATGATTGATCACCAACAGGATAAATAATATTTTTCCGCTTTATTAGCTCGGGAATATAATCCACAATAGGATCTGCATACATAGTATTTTTGGTTATACTATATGGAACTCCTGATCCCGCCAATCTTCTTTCTGCATATGCATAAAATGGTGACATCAAGAATGGATTATTTTCTTGATCTGCAAAAAAACTAGCAAAAATAAATTTAGCATTTGCTTTTTCAGCCCCAGCAAGAATGCTTTCAAATTCTAAAATTCGATTTGATAAGGTTAAATCAATTGAGGGAATATATATTACAAGATCAATTTCCTTAAAGGCATCCTGGATTGAATGATGATTAGTGTAATCCACCTTTACTTTTTCAACTTCTAGATCATCATATTTATTTTTTTCAGTTAGAGAATCTAATCCCACTCTAATATTGACTTCATCAGTCATGGTTTTAAGCCAATGTGTTACTTTTTGAGCTAACTTACTGCTAGCACTAGTGATTAAATATTTCATGTTTTCCTCCAATGAGCATCTCTATTTTACAATAGTCCCCTTTACTTTTATATCTTTTTAACTTATTGTTAAATATTCCATACTAAAAAAGCATCCCCTGTGAGATGCTTTTTTAGTATACAAACGTAGTTTTACCAATTTTATTATAAATTATTTAATGGCTTATCTTGATCTATTTTCTTGAATTTTATTAAAAACAATTGCTACTACATACCAAATTAGCAACTTAATCACTACAATTAATAATTCCTGATTTATATAACTTCTTAATTGAATCCAATTTAAAATATTATTCATTGGAAATAGACCTGCTACAATTTTCAACCATAAAGGATATTGGTTTACAGGAATAATTACCCCTGACAAGATTATAATAGCTCCAATCAAAAAATTAGAAAGCCAATAAGGATTTTCCTTTCCTCTTCCTGCAATTGCCGAAATATACCCTAAAATAATTGCTATTAAGCCAAAAAATACTAAAGAAATTAATACTTTTGGTAACAAATTTAATTGATGTAAAAAAAACAAGCCAATTAACATTAGTAAGATAACTTCAACCAACATTACCCCAAAAGCAATTAATATTTTAGGAAGCCAATAATTCCTAAATTTAGGTTTAATTGAAATAACTTCATCACTTACACCTAAATCTTGATCCATTACAAAGCTACCAACAATTATTCCTATAATAGTTGCAATTCCAGTATCCATTAAGCTACCAAGCAAAATACGTGTATAAGCTTGGTTACCACTAAAAGCAATTAGCAATAACATAATCAGGGATACGATAGGTAAAATTAAATAAGTTACTAGAATAGTAGGAATACTATCAAAATTTCCAATTGATTTAAAAGTTACACGATAATTTTTCATTAGAAAATCTCCAGCCTATTCTCTTTAATTGCTCTTTGCACTATTACATTAGTCATTTTTAATGCACTTAAAATAAACAAGATAATAAGCAAGAAATAAAAAATAATCGTTATCGGTCTAACCGGTTGATGGTAGATAATTTGAATTGGTAAAGTCAAAGGACTTAACAACTGAAAAGGTTTTATATAAGGTAATAAAACTTGCGGAATAGTTAAAAATCCGGATAAAAGTAAGATCGGCAATAACAATAGCTCCTCATATTGCATTGCATGCTTTGATAAAACAAAAATCAAGCTTACTACATAACTAAGGACTGTCGCTGTAAACCATAAGATTACAATCCCGAGTAAAAGTTTCCAGCTTAAATAGTTTACCGGTATTCCTAAAACAACTGCTTCTAAAGCAGCTAAAGGAAATGCAACTAAACCATAAATAGCAGCTGGTGCTAAAGTAGCTAGCAAAGCTTCAAAAGGTGGTAAAGCCCCATTTAAAAGATGAGGTAAAGTACCTTGAAATCTTTGAAAGCCTAATGCTCCACCACTAGTAGTGCAAGAAGCCCACAAGCCGATAACTCCGGCTATTAACCATTCCTGCCCTGAATAAGTATGATGAACATAATGGGCTAAATATTCATACAGCATCATCATGGTAGTTTGAATTAATACTAAATTGACAAAATATGTATTTTTCACATATTCCTTTACTTGAAAACCAACTAAATGAAGAAATTTTTTCATACTTAATCTCTCCGTTTCAATTGATCTGCAACTTGCAAATAAGTTTTTTCCAGACTTGCATCTTGATCTACTTTTGCAAACTTCTTCAAGGCATTAATATCACCACTAAAATGAATTTCCCCTCCACCAATTAAGAAAATTCTATCGGCTAAATTCTCAATATCTGCCATATCATGACTAGTTAAAATAATTCCATGGCCTTGTTGTTTTAACTTTTTAACTAATGCTCGAATCTCATAAACTGCTTCTACATCTAATCCAGCCGTTGGCTCATCAAGCATTAATATTTTGGGATTATTAACTAAACCACGTGCAATATGTAACCTTTGGAGCATTCCTTTAGACAAAGTCCCGGCTTTTTTATTACCCACATCAGCTAATTCCACGACATCTAATGCTTTTTCTACATTCTGATTTAATTCTTTTTCTTTAACATCTAGTAATCTTCCAAAAAAACGTAAGTTTTCTCTGGCAGTCGCATTATTATAAAAACCACGATCACCACCAAAAACAACACCCATTTTTCTTCTTGCCTTACGTGGTTGTTTGAGAAGATCAATTCCCATCACTTCAATATTTCCGCTCGTTGGGACTAAATAATTAGATATAGATTTTAAAAGAGTTGTTTTCCCGGCCCCATTAGGTCCAATAAAAGAAATAACTTCGCCTTCATTTAAATCAAAACTGATATCTTTTACAGCGTGAAAAACTCTATCTTTATCCTTAAAGTTACGCTTAATATGATTAGCTTCTAATAATATACTTGTCATAATTTTCTCGTCCTAATAAATCTCTTTTCATTATTCTATATACTTCTTTGGATTGAGATAATTTATTTAGCTTATATAGATTACTAATCAAAAGTTTTTGACTTTCTTACATTACCAACTAAGCATTACTCCTTAATAGGATTTCCCACTTTAAAAGAATTTATAAACTTTTTAAAATTTAAAGACTTACAAACCCTTAGTAACTGAATGGTTCCAAGTAAGTGTTACTTCCTTAAAGTAATCTACCTTTTTTTCATTCATACCCTTTACTAATTTTTCTAAAGTCATAAATAGTCCTCCCTTTGCAATAATAATTAAAATATAATTATTTTTTTATTACGTTTATTAAAATGATACTTCATATTTTTATATTGTCAATATTTTTTATTATTTATTTTATATCTATAAATATTAATTTTGTCTTACTTAAATACTTTATGCATAAATAAAACTCCGAAATTCTTGTCCAACTGGAGAGATTCATATCCATAAAGCATTAATACAAGAAAAAAAGCATTAGCAAGATGCTAATGCTTTAAATCTATTAAACTCCATATAATCAAATTGCGACCATATGTGCCCAAAATATATCTCGTAAACGTTGATACAACAACATTTTTGTGAAAATATTAACGTTTTGAGAATTGTGAAGCTTTGCGGGCCTTCTTCAAACCTGGCTTCTTTCTTTCCTTCATTCTTGGATCACGAGTTAACATGCCAGCCTTCTTAAGTGGACCACGGAAATCTGGGTCAACTTCTAAAAGTGCACGTGCGATACCAAGACGGATTGCGCCAGCTTGGCCTGAGAAACCACCACCGTTAACATTTACTAAAACATCATATTGACCTTCAGTTTCAGTAATGTCTAATGGTTGTTTCATATCCTTAACCAAGTTAGGGTAAGGAATGTACTTAGTTACGTCTTCTTTATTAATGGTAATTTGACCATTACCTGGTACTAAACGAACGCGCGCAACAGAATCCTTGCGGCGACCAGTTCCAGCGTAAGCTGCTTGTTGTGCCATGTATATAAACCTCCTAGATTAATTCGTTAATGTCTAACTTTTCAGGCTTTTGTGCTTGATGTTCGTGGTCTTCACCAGCGTAAACGTGCAATTTCATGAATTCTTGGTGACCAAGAGTATTCTTTGGTAACATGCCCTTTACAGACTTTTCAACTAATCTTACTGGGTTGTTGGCTAATAATTCACCGGCAGGAGTAGCCTTCAAACCACCACGGTATTCTGAGTGGTGGTAGTAGATCTTGTCAGTTGCTTTTTTACCAGTTAACTTAAGTTTACCAGCATTAACAACGATGACATAATCACCAGTATCTACATTTGGTGTGTATTGAGGCTTATTCTTACCTCTTAAAATTGATGCTACAACAGCTGATAAACGACCAAGAGCCACATCAGTTGCATCAATAACATACCACTTACGTTTAATATCACTAGTTTTAGCTAATGGGGTAGTACGCAATTTAAATTCCTCCGTTTTCTTGTGTTTGACATACAATAAGTTTCCGGGGCCTATCGTGGACAAACATACGTATACTAATTTACGTCGTTTTGACCAAAAAGTCAATTATTTTTAAGATCTAATCGATATTTTGTTGGAACTTCATCATAAAATACATGATATAAGTATAGTCCACTAGCAGGCGCCGTTCCTCTAACTTCTTGACGATCCTTGGCAGCAATAACTCTTGGAAAATCATGAACGGGGCGTTTCCCATTACCAATTTCTAAAAGTGCTGCCACGAGGATTCGTACCATATTATACAGGAAACCATTCCCAATGAAATCAAAAATTATTTTTTTCTCACGTGGATCTTCTTGAATGTTTATATAATAAATAGTTCGTACTTTATCCTTAATTTGACCACCACTAGCTGCAAAGCTAGTAAAATCATGCTCTCCAATTAAATCCTGAGCCGCTTGACGCATTTTTTTAATATCTAAGGGATAAGGATAGTGACCTGTATAAAATCGTCTAAAAGGATCAACAAAATGATGTTGATCAACGATATAGCGATACCACTTTCCTTTGGTAGAATATTGAACATGAAAATTTGTATCAACAATCTCACTTTCAAAAAACACTGTATCCGTTGGCATCAAAGAATTAAGTGCTAACATCATATTCTTAGCAGGGATAGTTTTTCCTGGATAGTCAAAATGAATTACTTGTCCTTTGGCATGTACACCGGCATCAGTTCTTCCAGACCCATGGACTATTACCCGCTTGCCCTTTGTAATTTTTATTAAAGCTTCTTCAATTACACCTTGAACAGTTCTTTGATTAGGCTGAACTTGAAACCCGTGAAAGAGATGACCATCATAGGCCATAGTTAGTTTATATCTTGTCATTATCTCGTCCTAAATATTAATAATAATGCTGTTAAAGCGATGAAATATGCTAGGTTAAGCCAATCATACTTAGACCATTTTAAAGCTCTGTAATGCGTCCTAGGTGCATTTTCACGATAACCTCTAGATTCCATAGCTACAGATAAATCTAAAGCAATTGTCAATGAATTAATAAACAAGGGCACTAAAATTGGAATAATATTCTTAGCTCTTTTAATCAAACCCCCGCTATTAAAATCTACTCCACGGGCCCTTTGTGCATTCATGATTTTTACTGTTTCATCCATTAATGTTGGAACAAATCGCAAAGCTATTGCCATTACTAATGAAATTTGCTCTATTGGAACTTTAATATACTTCAAAGGTGTTAATAACCAAGTTAGAGCATCTGCAATTTGTAAAGATGTCGTTGTTAGCGTTAATACCGTTGAAAGCAAAATTATCATTACAAAACGTATAAATATATAGACTGAATTCTGAATACCATATTGTGTAATACTCAAAATTCCCCACTGCCAGTATATTTTTCCTCCACTAGTAAAAAATAACTGCAAAATTGAAGTAAATAAAATTAACCAAATTAATGCTTCGATTCCATCCCAATACACTTTCGGACGTAAGCCTGTTGCTAGAACAGCACCTAAAGTAAAAATAATTAAAATAGAATAAGTTAACCAATTATTGGCTAAAAAAATTAGAATAATATATATAAAAGTTCCAATAATCTTTCCACGTGGATCCATCCTATAAATTGTCGAATTTCCTGGAATGTATCTTCCTAAAATAATTTTACTCACGTGACTCCTCCTTTAAATTATCAATAATTTTATCGGCTAAATTATCGACAGTCAAAGGTAAAGTATCAAATTTAAAGTTGCCTGATTGTAAATTAAGACTAAAGTTAACAGCAGAAGGTACCCCCAAATGATGGTTTTTCAACCAGCGTTTATCCATAAAAATTTCTTCAGGAGAGCCATTACCTACAAGTTTACCTCCATCCATCACTAGCACTTTATTTGCAAATGTCGCTACATCATTCATTTCATGTGTAACTAAAATTACTGTATGTCCTTCTTTTTGATAATCTTTAAATAATTTGAACATATTTATTTTTCCTTTAGGATCAAGACCTGCAGCTGGCTCATCTAAGCATAAAATATCAGGCTCCGATGCTAAGACCCCTGCAATGGCAACACGCCGCATTTGTCCTCCTGATAAATCAAAGGGAGATTTAAAAAATAATTTTTCGCTAATATTAACTTTTTTAAGCCATTTTCTAGCTTGTATTTCTGCTTCTTTTTCAGAAAAGCCAAAATTTTTAGGACCAAACATTACATCCTTTAAAACAGTTTCTTCAAAAAGTTGACTTTCAGGAAATTGAAACACTAATCCAACTTTTTTTCTTAATTGTTTTAATCCTTTATTGGACGTTTTCGAATCAAGCGTAAAACCTGCAATTTCAACTTTTCCACTAGTAGGTTTCTGTAAACCATTTAAATGTTGCATTATTGTAGATTTTCCACTACCTGTATGTCCTACAAGAGCAGTAAAAGTTCCTTCTTCTATATCAAAAGTTACATCATTTAATCCTACTGTTTGCATAGGTGTACCTGAATTATAAATATAACTTACTTTTTCGAATTTAATTGCCATAAATATTTCACCAATTCTTCTTCATTATTTACTTTAGCAGGTATTTGTACTCCTTTTTGTTCTAGCTTATCTTTTAATTGATATACAAAAGGCTTTACAATTTGTGTCCTTTCTACCAAAGATTTATCATTAAAAATTTCACTTGGAGTATTTTTTTCTATAACTTTACCTTTGTCTAATACTATTACCTGATCCGCAAGCATAACCTCATCAACATCATGAGTTATAGAAATTACTGTTAATTCTTGCTCTTTTTGTAAATTGCGAATTATGGATAATATTTGTGTACGACCTTCTGGATCTAACATACTAGTAGCTTCATCCAAAATAATTATTTTAGGATTAATAGCTAATATTCCTGCAATAGCAACACGCTGTTTTTGTCCTCCTGACAACATTTGAGGTTCTTTTTTACGATATTCAACCATTCCAACTTCCGATAATACATGAGTAATAATTTCATGCATTTTTTTGCGTGGAACATTTCTATTTTCTAATCCGAACGCTATATCATCTTCAACAGTTGCACCTACAAACTGATTATCAGGATTTTGAAATACAACTCCTACATTATCCCGAATATTCCAAATATTTTCCGAATTCAAAGAAAAGCCATTAATCATTATAGTTGTATCATTAGCTTTATCCGGCATAATCAACCCATCTATAAGTTTAGCCAGAGTAGACTTACCACTACCATTATGTCCAATTAAAGCGGTCCATTTACCTTCAGAAATAGTAAGATCAATATTTTTTAAAGCTGGGCTATTTGTATCTGGATAAGAATATGAAACATTATTTAATTTGATAATATCATTACTCATTTTATATCTCCTGCATTTATTACATATGTTTCTATTGTAACAAATCCAAAAAAAGAGCAAAAAAAAATCATCCACGAAGAGGGATGAATTAACATCTAAGCTAGACTAGGCATAAGCCACCATCATCGCGCTTATTCTCGCTTTCGTGGAGATTTAATTTATAAAATATTAAATTGTTCAACAAACACTAAACTAATTCAATAATAACCATTGGTGCTGCATCACCCTTACGTGGGTTAGCAAGTTTGTACATTCTAGTGTAACCACCATTACGGTCTTCATAACGAGGTGCAATATCACTAAATAACTTTTGCAATGCTGACTTTACAACAACTGCATCGCCTTCTTCATGAATATCTGCAATTTCGTTACGAACAAAAGTAGCAGCTTTTCTTCTAGCGTTTAAATCGCCGCGCTTACCCAAGGTAATCATTTTTTCTACAGTCTTACGAACTTCTTTACCACGAGCTTCAGTAGTAACAATGCGTTCATTCATGATAAGTTGAGTAGTCATTTCTCTGAGCATTGCTTTTCTGTGTGCACTATCGCGACCTAATTTACGGTATGCCATGAGCTTTTTCCCTCCTTATTAATCCATCTTAATCTTCTTGACGAAATGAAAGACCAAGATCGGCAAGCTTATTCTTTATTTCTTCCAATGACTTACGTCCCAAGTTTCTTACACGCATCATATCTGCTTCAGACTTATCAGTTAATTCTTGAACAGTGTTGATACCTGCACGCTTTAGACAATTGTAGGAACGAACTGACAAATCTAATTCTTCGATTGTCATTTCAAGTTTCTTTTCGTTTTGGTCGTCTTCTTTTTCAACCATAACGTCATCTAACTTAGCATCCATATCAGTAGACATAAATACTTTAAAGTGTTCTACAAGAATCTTAGCAGCAAAACTAAGTGCATCATTAGGTGTAATTGAACCATTAGTCCAAATTTCTAAAGTTAATTTATCGAAATCATCTCTCTTACCAACACGAGCGCTCTCTACTTGATAGTTAACTTTCTTAATTGGAGAGAATAATGAATCGACTGGGATGACACCAATTGGCATGTCATCTGTCTTGTTTTCACTTGCGGGAACATAACCACGACCTTCTTTGATCGCAACGTTCATGTGCAAATGGCCACCCTCTGCAATACTACAGATGTATTGATCAGGATTTAAGACCTCAACATCAGAATCGACTTTCAAATCAGCTGCAGTAACTACAGCCGGACCTTTTACATCTATTTCAACAACTTTTTCCTCATCTGAGAGTGACTTTAATTCTAGTTTCTTCAAATTAAGGATAATTTTGGTGACGTCTTCTCTAACACCAGGAATCGTCGAAAATTCGTGTAATACGCCATCAATTTGAATGTAAGAAAGTGCCGTGCCTGGAATAGAAGTTAATAAAACACGACGGAGTGAGTTACCTAAAGTAGTCCCGAAACCGCGTTCCAGTGGTTCGACAACAAACTTACCGTATTCTTCTTCTTGGTCTACTACGGTAATATTTGGTTTTTCAAATTCAATCATTACTGGGCCCCTTTCAAAACGTAATGTCCTGCACGCAGGTATAAACTAGACACGACGACGTTTTGGTGGTCTGGAACCGTTGTGCGGAACTGGTGTAACATCACGAATAGCAGTGATTTCAAGACCAGTTGCTTGTAATGCTCTAATTGCAGCTTCACGACCTGCACCAGGGCCTTTAACAGAAACTTCAACATGCTTCATACCTTGATCCATAGCAGTCTTTGCTGCTGCTTCAGCAGCCATTTGAGCTGCGAATGGAGTAGACTTACGGCTACCCTTAAATCCTAAAGCACCAGCGGAAGACCATGCGACTGCGTTACCTTGAACATCAGTAATCATGACCAAGGTATTATTGAATGTAGAGTGAATGTGTGCAACACCGCTTTCGACATGCTTCTTTACACGGCGCTTGCGTGCTGTTTTCTTTGCAGCCATTAACTTAACCTCCTATTTAATAAAATTAATTATCTCTTCTTTGAGCCCTTACGAGTACGAGCGTTATTCTTCGTGTTTTGACCACGAACTGGTAAACCACGACGGTGACGCATACCACGGTAAGAACCAATTTCAACCAAACGCTTAATGTTTAAGCTAACTTCACGACGAAGATCACCTTCAACACGGTACTTATCTACTTCGCTACGAAGCTTTTCTTGGTCTTCTGGAGTTAAATCATTGGTACGAATATCTTCAGAGATACCAGCATCTTTACAAATCTTCTTAGCAGTTGGTTCACCAATACCGTAAATGTAAGTCAAAGCGACAACAATTCTTTTGCCTCTTGGTAAGTCAACACCAGCAATACGTGCCATTTATTGCACCTCCTATTTTAAAAATACTAACCTTGACGTTGTTTGTGCTTAGGGTTTGCAGAGCAAATCACCATAACACGACCATGTCTTTTGATAATCTTGCAATGTTCACACATTGGCTTAACAGATGGTCTAACTTTCATGTTTGCCTCCGTAATTACTTGATAAAACGATACGTAATCCTACCCTTAGTTAAATCATATGGAGACAATTCAACTGTTACACGATCTCCAGGTAAAATACGAATATAATGCATTCTAATTTTACCAGAAACATGAGCTAAAATTGTTGCTCCATTCTCTAATTCAACTTTGAACATAGCATTAGGTAAAGTATCTACTACTTTACCTTCAACTTCTATGACATCTTCTTTTGCCAAAACTGTTCCTCCATATTGACAAATAAGTCACACTTAAGAAATTATAGCACGGAAAGTGAAAAAAACAATTATCGAATTAATCTTTACTCAAAATTTTATCAATTTCAGCAAAAACTTCATCTGGTTGTTGTTCACCATCAACCGTAGCTAGAATACCTTTCTTTTCGTAAAATTCACGAAGAGGGGTATTCATCTTTTCGTTAACTTCTAAACGATTCTTAACAACTTCTGGCTTATCATCCTCACGTTGATAAAATTCATGACCACCACAGCGATCACAAACTCCCTCAACTTTTGTTGGATTAGAAATTTTGTTGTATGTTGCACCACAGTTCTTGCACATGTAACGTGCTGAAAGACGTTTGATCAAGACGTCTTCATCCACATCAATAGCAATAACGTTAGTTAAAGGTTTATTTAATCTCTTAGTGATATCTTCAAGAAGTTCAGCTTGAACTGTAGTTCTTGGAAAACCATCTAAAATAAATCCTTTTTCAGTATCTGGTTGTTGAAGTCTTTCTTCTACTAACTTAGCAGTTACTTCGTCCGGAACCAAATTACCTTTATCAATGTAACTCTTGGCTTCAAGACCTACAGGAGTCTTATTAGCCATAGCTTCTCTAAACATATCTCCAGTAGAAATATGTGCTAGATGATACTTATCAACAATTCTTTCAGAAGCTGTTCCTTTGCCTGCACCCGGCAGACCTAACAGAATTAAATTAATCATTTATAATCCTATCTAATAAAACCAACATATTCGCGCTTCATAAGCAACCCATCAACTTGACGAGCAAGCTCTAAGACAACACCAATAACAATTAAAAGACTGGTACCACCTAATCCAATCGAACTAGGCAATCCCCAAATATTTGTAGCTAACTGTGGAAGTAAAGCAACTAAACCTAAAAATACAGAACCTACAGTAGATAATCGAATTAATATTCTAGATACATACTGTTGCGTATCTTTACCTGGCCAAACACTTGGAATATATGCACCCTGCTTTTGTAAGTTTTCAGAAAGTTTCTCAGGATTTACTTGAACAAAGGCATAGAAGAAAGTAAATAAAACAATTAATAGAGTATAAATTAATGCTCCAGGTGTTGTTTGCAAACTAAAAATTTGGCTGCAAATCTTAAACCATTGTTCATCACCATGAGTTCTTTGAAAGGCCATTAAGATTGTTGCCGGAGTAACAATAAAGGAACTGGCAAAAATAACTGGAATAACTCCAGAAACATTAACCTTTAAAGGTAGGAAACTTTCGGAGCCACTTGTAACTGCTCTACGTGTATATTGAATTGGCACACGTAAATCAGCTTGTTGGAACCAGGTAACAAATTGCGTTACCACTAAAATGGCGATAATGACCGCAATGAAGAACAAAATTCCTTGCCAACGATCACTAGGGCTATTATTGATAATCATATCTTTAAACAACTGATAAATACCATTTGGTAGGCGAGCAATAATACCTGCAAAAATTATTACAGATACTCCATTACCAAGGCCTTTATCGGTAATTTCATCACCTAGCCAGGTAAGTAGCATTGTACCAGCTGTCATTATAATAGCAATTTCAATATATGTCTGGGGAGTTTGATTTTTAACCAAACCCATTTGAGTTAATACATTGAAACCTAATGTAATCCCGATACTCTGAACAAAAGCAACAGCTAATGCTAAGTAACGAGTTACCTGATTAGTCTTACGACGACCAACTTCCCCTTGCTTTCCCCATTCAACAAGTTTAGGAACAATATCCATTTGTAATAATTGAATAACGATTTGGGCCGTTATGTATGGTGAAACACCCAGAGAAAAAATTGAGTAGTTATCTAACCCACCACCACTAACAGTATCCAACATAGGAACAAGGCCAGTTTGTGCTACCTTTGTGATTGCTTTTGCATTTACACCTGGTACTGTAATATTAGCACCAATGCGATATAGCAAGAGGATAAAGAGTGTAAAAAAGATTTTACTTCTTATTTCCTTATCCTTGAAGGCGTTCTTCAAGGTTGAGAGCATTAAATCACCTCAACAGTTCCGCCAGCGGCTTCAACTGCCTTTTTAGCAGCTTCAGAAACTTTATTAACTTTCACAGTTAACTTAGTATTTAATTCACCGTTAGCTAACAACTTAACTCCTGCAAGTTCTTTTTTAACAAGACCAGCAGATTTCAAAGTTTCAATAGTTACTTCACTACCATCTTCAAATCTGTTTAAGTCTTCTAAATTAATAATAGCATATTCTTTACGGTTAACATTTTTAAAACCACGCTTAGGCATTCTTCTGAATAATGGCATTTGACCACCTTCAAAACCTAAACGAGTCTTACCACCAGTACGAGCTAATTGACCCTTTTGACCACGACCTGCAGTTTTACCGTAACCACTTGACGTACCACGGCCAACACGTTTTCTACTACGACGTGAACCAGTAGCTGGCTTCAATTCATTAAGCTTCATTAGTTCGGGCACCTCCTTGGATTCTTTATATATTACTTATTAACCTCTTCAACTGAGATTAGGTGTGCAATCTTCAGTAAAGCGCCACGAGTAGCAGCGTTGTCTGGAAGAACAACAGTACTGTTTACCTTACCAAGGCCAAGAGCCTTAACGATCTTTCTTTGCTTTGGTAGACGGTGTGCAACGCTTTTAATTAAGGTAACTTTTAAATCAGTCATTTATCTATCTCCTTAATCTTCTAAGCTCTTTGCAGATTCACGAAGCTTTAATACATCTTCACGAGTCTTTAACTTCTTCAAACCGTCCATAGTAGCACGGATTACATTGATAGGTGTGTTTGAACCAAGAGACTTAGAAGTTACATCTGCAATACCAGCTAAGTCCATGATGATACGAACGGCACCACCAGCTGCAACTCCGGAACCTGCTTCGGCTGGCTTCAACATGATGTTTCCTGAGCCATAGTGTCCAATGACTTCATGAGGAATAGTACTACCTACAACTGGTACCTTGATCATGTTCTTTTTACCAGCTTCAACTGCCTTACGGATAGCTTCTGGGACTTCTTGAGCTTTACCAGTACCAAAACCTACATGACCTTTTTTGTCGCCGACAATAACAACGGCAGCAAATCTCATGCGACGACCACCCTTAACAACTTTGGTGATTCGGTTGATTGCTACTAATTGATCTTCAATATCGTCTTTCTTACGATCTTTGCGAGAATCTCTACGAGAATCGTTGCGGTTTGCCATTAGTTAATTCTCCTTTCCTAGAATTCTAATCCGTTTTCACGAGCTGCATCAGCAAGAGCTTCGATACGACCATGGTAAAGGTAACCACTTCTATCGAATACTACAGCCTTAATATTCTTCTTTGCTGCTGCTTCTGCTAAAGCTTTACCAACTTGAGCTGCTTGTTCCATCTTAGAACCTTCAGCTGAGATAGCTTTATCATTTGTTGAGGCACTTGCAAGCGTTACACCCTCTACGTCATCAATTAATTGAGCGTAGATGTTTTTGTTTGAACGATAAACACTTAAGCGTGGGCGCTCAGCAGTACCAGAAATTTTACCACGAATACGTTTATGACGCTTTAAGCGTAATTTGTTTTTATCTGGTTTTGAAATCACAATTTCACCTCAAAAATTTTCTATTTATTATTTACCAGTTTTACCTTCTTTGCGACGTACTTGTTCGTCTTCGTAACGAATACCTTTACCCTTGTAAGGTTCTGGTGGACGAACATCACGAATTTCTGCCGCAAATTGACCTACAGCTTGTTTTGAAATACCTTCAATTTCAACTGAAGTTGCTGATGGGGTTTTAACAGTAATACCCTTAGGTGCTTCAAATACAACTGGATGTGAGTAACCAACGTTTAAAGTTAACTTGCTGCCTTGAGCAACTGCACGGTAACCAACACCGACTAAAGTTAACTTCTTAACGTAACCATTAGTTACACCTTCGATCATTGATGCAAGGTTTGCTCTTTCAGTACCATGAAGAGCTTTATCAGATTCACTGGAACGTGAAAAATGAATTTCACCATCGTTTTGTTCAAAGGTAATACGTGGATCAAAGTATCTAGTAAGTTCACCCTTAGGTCCCTTTACAGTGATATCATCACCATTTTTGGTAACAGTGACACCTTCAGGAACATTGATGACCTTTAAACCAATTCGGCTCATTAGTAGTTCTCCTTTCTGTCAAATATTACCAAACGTAGGCAATAACTTCGCCGCCGACGTTCTTTTCTCTAGCTTCTTTATCGGTAATTACACCAGCAGAAGTAGAAATGATGGCAATGCCAAGACCATTAAGAACCTTTGGCAAGTTTTCTGCACTAACATAATTTCTTAAACCAGGTTTTGAAATACGCTTTAAACCAGAAATAACACGTTCATTATTTGGACCGTATTTCAAGAAAACTTTAATCATACCTTGTTTATTGTCTTCTTCAACTTGGTAATCACGAATGAAGCCTTCTTGCTTTAAGATCTCACTAAGTGCTTTTTTCATTGATGATGCAGGAATTTCAACTGAATCATGTCTTGCCATGTTAGCATTTCTGATTCTAGTTAAGTAGTCTGCAATCGGATCTGTCATGACCATTTAATTTTGCCTCCTTTACCGTTAATTACCAACTTGCCTTTTTAAGACCAGGGATTTGACCCTTGTGTGCTAAGTCTTTTAAGCAAATACGGCATAACTTAAACTTGCGGTAAACAGAGTGTGGACGACCACATCTTTCGCAACGAGTGTATTCACGAGATGAGAACTTAGCAGGACGATGATTTCTGACGATTTGTGATGTTTTAGCCATTAATTGTCCTCCAAATTATTTAGCAAACGGCATACCAAAATCTGCAAGAAGTTCACGAGCTTCTTCATCAGTATTGGCAGTAGTTACAATAACAACGTCCAAACCTCTTACGCGGTTTACCTTGTCATAATCGATTTCTGGGAAAATCAATTGTTCCTTGATACCTAAAGTGTAGTTACCACGACCATCAAAAGATCTTGAACTTACACCACGGAAGTCACGAACACGAGGAAGAGAAACGTTGATTAACTTATCTAAGAAATCGTACATTCTATCGCCTCTAAGAGTTACCTTAGCACCGATAGCCATACCTTCACGCAAACGGAAGTTAGCAATAGATTTCTTTGCTTTAGTGATTAAAGGTTTTTGACCAGAAATTAAAGTTAATTCTTCAACAGCTTCATCAAGATTTTTTGCGTTGGAAACAGCATCACCAACACCCATGTTTAATACAATCTTGTCAATCTTAGGAATTTGCATTACAGATTTGTAATCAAACTTTTCGTTCAAAGCTGGAGCAATTTCTTTTGAATACTTTTCAACTAAACGATTTGCCATTTATGTCCTCCTCCCTACTTCTTTTCTTCTTTACTATTTGCTTTTGCAATTACTTTTACGTTTGAAGCATGAATTGAACCTTCTTCTTCAACTACGCCACCATTAGCGTTAGTTTGTGAAGGCTTAACGTGCTTCTTGATTTTGTTGATACCTTTGACAACGACACGGTTAGTTTTGGCGTTGACTGAAAGAACAGTGCCTTCCTTGCCCTTGTCTTTACCGGCAATAACCTTTACTTTGTCACCTGTTTTAACAAACATCAGTGCACCTCCCTAAAACTTCTACAATACTTCAGGAGCAAGAGATACGATCTTCATAAAATCGTGCTCACGCAGTTCACGGGCAACTGGCCCAAAAATACGAGTTCCACGAGGACTCTTATCAGCGTTAATTACAACAGCTGCATTTTCATCGAACTTAATGTATGAGCCATCTTCACGACGTGCACCTGATTTTGTTCTAACAATAACTGCCTTGACAACGTCACCTTTTTTGACAACGCCACCTGGTGTTGCTTGTTTAACAGCACAGACTACAATATCACCAATATTACCGGTCTTACGCTTAGAACCACCTAAAACTTTGATAACTAGGAGTTCTCTTGCACCGGAGTTGTCAGCAACCTTTAAACGGCTTTCGTGTTGGATCACTAGTATATCCTCCCCTCAATAAAATCCGCGTAATTAAATGGACTTCTTAACAATCTTAGTAAGACGGTAACGCTTCGCATGTGATAATGGACGAGTTTCCATGATACGAACAGTATCGCCAATCTTAGCTTCGTTGTTTTCATCGTGAGCGTAGTATTTCTTAGAATACTTGATACGCTTCTTATAAACAGGGTGGTTCTTGTAAGTATCAACAACAACTGTGATAGTCTTGTCCATCTTGTCAGAAACAACGCGACCTTGGTATACGTGACGACGGTTTCTTTCGTTAGTTTCGCTCAAGTTAATAACTCCCTTCCATCACTAATTCTTACTTAATTCGTTTTCGCTCAGAATAGTCTTAATTCTGGCAATATTTTTGCGGACTTGTCTCAAGCGAGCGGTGTTCTCTAATTGACCCGTTGCTTGTTGGAAACGCAAATTAAAGAGTTCTTCTTTATATTGCTTTTCCTTTTCTAACATTTGATCAGTGGTTAATGCTCTGATATCCTTAGCCTTCATTAGATTCGCCACCTACTTCCGAACTCTTCTTAACAAACTTAGTCTTGATTGGGAGCTTGTTAGATGCAAGTCTTAATGCTTCACGAGCGACATCTTCTGAAACGCCGCCAATTTCAAACATAATCTTACCTCTTTTAACAACAGCTACCCAACCTGCTGGAGCACCTTTACCGGAACCCATACGAACACCAACACCTTTAGCAGTGTAGGATTTTTGTGGGAAGATTTTAATCCAAACACGACCACCACGCTTCATGTAACGAGTCATGGCAATACGTGCAGCTTCGATTTGTCTGTTGGTAATCCAGTGAGATTCAACAGCTTGTAAACCATATTCACCAAATGCAATGGTCTTACCACCCTTGGCTTCACCACGCATCTTACCGCGGAATTCACGACGGTGCTTTACACGCTTAGGTACTAACACTATTGGTTTCCTCCCTTCGCTTTCTTAGAAGCAGGCTTGTTTTTACGTTGTGGTAAAATTTCGCCACGGTTAATCCAAACCTTAACACCAATTTGACCATAAGTGGTGTTAGCTTCTACCCATGCATAATCAATATCTGCTCTCAAAGTATGAAGTGGGACACTACCTTCAGTGTGCCATTCTCTTCTGGCCATATCTGCACCGTTTAAACGACCTGCAGTTTGTACCTTAATACCTTTAGCACCTGAACGCATAGATCTTTGAGTTGCTTGACGAGTAGCACGTCTGAAAGCAATTCTTGCTTCTAATTGACGAGCAATACTTTCACCAACTAATTTTGCATCTAAATCAGGCTTTTTAATTTCAACGATATTAATGTGAACGTTCTTCTTGGTTAAGGCGTTAAGTTGCTTTCTTAAAGCTTCAACTTCCTTACCACCTTTACCAATAACCATACCAGGCTTAGCAGTATGAATAGAAATATTAATTCTATTTGCAGCACGTTCAATTTCAACAGTGGAAACAGAAGCGTCAGCTAACTTTTCAGAGATGAACTTTCTAATACGTAAATCTTCATTTAAAGTGTCAGCGTAATCTTTGTCTGCATACCACTTTGCTTCCCAATCACGGTTAACACCGAGACGGAAACCATTTGGGTTAATCTTTTGACCCATTAAATTTACCTCCCTTAATCGTTCTTCTCAGAAACTACAACGACTACGTGGCTGGTTCTCTTATTAATTGGAGAAGCCATACCTTTAGCACGTGGACGAAATCTCTTTAAAGTTGCGCCTTCATTTACGTATGCTTCAGATACGTATAGGTTTGCACTTTCAAGATCGTAATTATGTTCTGCGTTAGCAATTGCTGATTTCAAAACTTTTTCAACGATTGGGGAAGCAGCTCTTGGCGTAAATTCTAAGATAGCTAATGCTTCAGCAACACTCTTACCGCGAATAAGGTCTACAACCAAGCGGGCTTTTCTAGGAGCGATGCGAACAGTTCTTGCTTCAGCTCTAGCTGAACTAATTTGTTCTGCCATTTATATGTTTCTCCTTTCTTATTTAGTAGTAGTTGCCTTATCAGCAGCCTTGTGGCCACGGAAAGTTCTAGTAGGTACAAATTCACCTAACTTGTGACCAACCATATCTTCAGTAACATAAACTGGCACATGCTTTCTGCCATCGTATACAGCTATTGTGTAACCAACAAAGGAAGGGAAAATAGTTGAACGACGGGACCAGGTTTTAATTACTTGCTTCTTTTCGGAGCCTTCTTGGGCTTCGATCTTCTTTAAAAGGCTTTCATCTGCGAAAGGACCTTTTTTAATACTACGGCTCATTAATTAACCTCCTTTTGTTTAACTATTTGTTACCCTTACGGTGACGAATAATAAGCTTTTCACTTCTAGCCTTAGAGTTTCTAGTCTTGATACCACGAGCCTTTTTACCCCATGGAGTCATAGGTTGTGGGCGACCAACTGGAGCTTTACCTTCACCACCACCATGTGGGTGATCGTTAGGGTTCATTACAGAACCACGAGATTGTGGACGCTTACCTAACCAACGTTTACGACCAGCTTTACCTAATTGGATTAATGAGTGTTGTTCATTACCAACAGAACCAATAGTAGCACGGCAAGCTGATAAAATCTTACGAACTTCACCACTTTGTAATCTTACTAAAGCGTACTTGCCATCAAAACCAAGAACTTGAGCAACAGTACCAGCACTTCTTACTAATTGTCCACCCTTACCTGGTTTAAGTTCAATATTGTGAATTTCAGTACCTGCAGGAATAGCTGACAATGGTAATGCATTACCAGGTTTAATATCTGCATCTGCACCAGATTCAACAATATCGCCAACTTTTAAGCCCTTTGGAGCTAAAATGTAAGCCTTAATACCATCAGTGTAGTGAAGAAGAGCGATGTTAGCAGTTCTATTTGGATCATATTCGATTGCTTTAACTACTGCATGTACATCATCTTTATTACGCTTGAAGTCAATAATACGGTACTTTTGCTTATGACCACCACCACGGTGTCTAACAGTAATACGACCGTAAGAGTTACGACCAGCAGTCTTACTTTGTGATTCAAGTAAAGTCTTTTCAGGCTTACTCTTAGTGATTTCAGCAAAGTCAGAAGAAGTCATATTACGTCTGCCGTTTGTGGTTGGCTTATATTTAATAATTGCCAATTGACTGACCTCCTAATTACTTATCTTCTTTAGTTTCGTTATTGTCATTGAAGATCTTAATTGCATTTGAATCTTCAGTTAAAGTAACGATTGCTTTTCTACGACGAGCAGTCTTACCAGTATAACGGCCGACTCTCTTTTCTTTTCCACGAACGTTCATAATGTTAACTTTTTTAACTTTTACGTCAAAAATTTCTTCAATAGCATTACGAACTTGAGTCTTGGTAGCTGACACAAGGACATCAAAAGTGTACTTGTTATCATCCATTAAATCCATTGACTTTTCGGTTATAACGGGACGTAAGATGATATCGTGTGCATCCATTATGCCAAAACCTCCTCAATTCTCTTAATAGCGTCTTGAGTTAATACAAGTTTATCGTAGTTAACTACATCAACAACATTTAAGCCGTTTACAGGAACTACTTTAACCTTTGGAAGGTTCTTACCTGATAATTGAACATTCTTATCATCAGAAACTACTAACACCTTACCAGTAATATTTGCACTATCTAAAATAGCTAACAAATCCTTAGTCTTAGGTGCAGCTAAAGTTAATTGATCAAGAATAACCAATTCATTGTCAGCAACTTTTTGGGAAAGAACTGACTTCATAGCTAAACGACGTGCCTTACGTGGCATACTCATCTTGTATGAACGTGGAGTAGGACCAAATACAGTACCACCACCACGCCATTGTGGTGCTCTAATGGAACCTTGACGAGCACGACCAGTACCCTTTTGTCTCCAAGGTTTCTTACCACCACCACGAACAGCTGATCTATTCTTTACAGCAGAAGTACCTTGGCGCATGCCGGCTCTTTGTCTAATAATAGCATCAAAAACAACACTTTCGTTAGGTTCAATGCCGAAGATTTCTTCATTTAAATCAACATTACCAGCTGATTTACCTTTTTGATCGATAACTTGCAAATTAGCCATTATAGTCCTCCTTCCTATTTAGCAGCCTTTACAGCAGACTTAACAAAAATTAATGAATTCTTTGCACCTGGAACGTTACCCTTAATAAGTAATACATTCTTTTCTGGTACAACTTTTTCGATTACTAAGTTTTGAACAGTGACTGTCTTGCCACCCATGTGACCAGGTAATCTCTTACCCTTAGGTACACGGTTAATGATTGAACCCATAGAACCTGCGACTCTGTGGTATCTTGAACCGTGAGTTTCAGGACCTCTTGATTGGCCCCAACGCTTGATATTACCTTGAGTACCATGACCCTTTGAAGTTCCAGTAACGTCAACAACGTCACCTTCACTAAATGAGTCCACCGTGATTTCTGAGCCGACTTCATAGTCCTTAAGCTCTACATCGCGGATTTCTCGAATGAAGCGCTTAGGTGAAGTCTTTGCCTTTGCAGCATGACCTTTGGCTGGCTTGTTACTCAATACTTCACGCATATCTTGGTAACCTACTTGAACTGCTTCGTAACCATCTGATTCGTTGGTCTTAACTTGTAAAACCACGTTAGGGGTTGCTTCAACAACAGTTACAGGAACCAAAACACCATTTTCAGTGAAGATTTGAGTCATACCGACCTTTTTTCCTAAGATTCCTTTGGTCATGATTACACCTCCATATTTATTTTACTATTATAATTTAATCTCGATATCTACGCCACTTGGAAGATCAAGCTTCATTAATGAATCAACAGTCTTAGGTGTTGGATTCAAAATATCAATTAAACGCTTGTGTGTACGAATTTCAAATTGTTCACGTGAATCCTTGTTCTTATGTGGGGAACGTAAAACAGTGAACAAAGTTCTTTCAGTAGGCAATGGAACTGGACCTGAAATTTCTGCACCAGTTCTTTGCGCAGTTGCTACAATTTTAGCAGCTGATTCATCGAGAATACCATGTTCGTAAGACTTTAATCTAATACGAATTTGTTGACTTGCCATCTAATAACCTCCTTCGTCTTCTTTTAAAGATGACTAGCTCAGCAAAAATTACCGACCACCTCTGTGGCAATGCAGCCTGGTGTGCCGCAACCTTTTGCGTCAAAGCATATAACTTGTGCAAGAGTATACTCTACCCTTTCAAATCGCACGTTTTATATTGTACTGGGTATTCCTTTAAATATCAAGGTTTTTAACAAAATTAATTAAATTCGTTTTTTGAATCAAATAAATAAATACATACAAAAAAGGCATCAGTTAACCTGATACCTTTTAACGCATATTATTCAGCGTTGTTATTGCCACCGCGTTCCTTAATAATTTCTTCTTGAATTGATTTAGGAGTTGGTGAGTAGTGGTCAAATACCATAGTAAATGTACCACGACCTTGTGTTGATGAACGTAAAGTGGTTGCGTAACCAAACATTTCTGAAAGTGGAACAAATGAGTTGATAATCTTAGCACCAGCTCTATCTTCCATACCTTCCATAGTACCACGACGAGCAGTAAGTGAGCCCATTACATCACCTAAGTATTCTTCTGGAGTGGTTACTTGAACCTTCATAATAGGTTCCAATACCACTGCGCCAGCCTTAGATGCAGCATTCTTTAATGCAAGAGATGCAGCTACCTTGAATGCAGCTTCAGATGAGTCAACTTCGTGGTAACTACCATCGTAAAGCTTAGCTTTAACATCAATCAATGGGTAACCTGCAAGAACACCATTCTTCATAGCTTCTTGTAAACCTTGATCAACTGAAGGAATAAATTCACGAGGAACTACACCACCAACGATAGCGTCTTCAAATTCGTAGCCTTTACCTTCTTCGTTTGGAGTAAATTCTACCCAAACATCACCATATTGACCTTTACCACCAGATTGACGAACAAACTTACCTTGTGCTTGTGCTGGCTTAGTGAAAGTTTCACGGTAAGCAACTTGTGGCTTACCAATCTTAGCTGCAACGTTGAATTCACGCTTCATACGTTCAACCATGATATCTAAGTGTAATTCACCCATACCAGAAATTAAAGTTTGACCAGTTTCTGGATTAGTTTCTGCACGGAAAGTCGGATCTTCTTCAGTAAGCTTTTGTAAAGCCACATCCATCTTATCACGATCAGCTTTAGATTCTGGTTCAACAGAAACTTGGATAACTGGATCTGGAACTTGTAAACTTTCCAAAATAAGTGGATGATCTGGATCAGTTAAAGAATCCCCAGTAGTAGTATTCTTCAAACCAATAGCACCAGCAATATCACCTGAGAATACTTCTGGAATTTCAGTTCTTGAGTTAGCGTGCATTTGAAGCAAACGACCTACACGTTCACGTGAGTTCTTAGATGCGTTCAAAACATATGAACCAGATTGAAGAGTACCAGTGTAAACACGAATGAAAGTTAAACGTCCAACAAATGGATCAGTTGCAATCTTAAATGCCAAAGCAGCAAATGGCTTGTTATCATTAGCCATAAGTTCAACTTCGTCACCAGTCTTAGGATCATGTGCAACATAAGGTTTAACATCAAGTGGTGATGGAAGGTAGTCCACAACACCATCAAGCATCATTTGAACACCCTTGTTCTTAAATGCTGAACCAGCATAAACTGGGAAGAATTCTAAGTTCAAAGTAGCCTTACGGATAGCAGCCTTTAATTCATCATTAGAAATTTCTTCACCACCAAGGTATTTTTCCATGATAGCATCATCAACATCTGCAACAGCTTCAATTAATTCAGCACGACGTGCTTCAGCTTCTTCTTTATATTCATCAGGAACTGGAATAGTTTCCCATTTAGAGCCGAGCTTATCTTCATCATAAACATCTGCAACCATGTCGATTAAGTCAATGACACCTTCAAAAGTATCAGCAGAACCAATAGGCATTTGGACAGCGTGAGCATTTGCATTCAAACGTTCATGCAAAGATTTAACAGACTTATCAAAGTCAGCACCAATTTTATCCATCTTGTTAACAAAAACAATACGAGGAACACCGTAAGTTTCAGCTTGACGCCAAACATTTTCAGTTTGTGGTTCTACACCTGCTTGAGCATCAAGAACAGTTACGGCACCATCAAGAACACGAAGTGAACGTTCTACTTCGATAGTAAAGTCCACGTGTCCTGGAGTATCGATAATGTTAACACGGTAATCCTTCCATTGAGCAGTAGTAGCTGCAGAAGTAATAGTGATACCACGTTCTTTTTCTTCATCCATCCAGTCCATTTGTGAATCACCTTCGTGAGTTTCACCAATTTTATGGATTTTACCAGTATAGTACAAAATACGTTCAGTAGTAGTAGTCTTACCGGCATCAATGTGGGCCATGATACCAATGTTACGTGTTTTTTCCAAAGGGAATTCACGTTTGTTAGCCATAAAATATATCTCCTTTAAAAACTAACGATTAGAAGCGGTAGTGAGCAAATGCACGGTTTGCTTCTGCCATTCTGTGGACGTCTTCACGTTTCTTAACTGCAGAACCAGTATTGTTTGCAGCATCCATAATTTCATTTGCAAGACGTTCATCCATAGTATGTTCATTACGTAAACGTGCGTATGAAACAATCCATCTTAAACCAAGAGTAGTTCTTCTTTCAGGACGAACTTCAACTGGGATTTGGTAGTTAGAACCACCGATACGGCGAGCCTTAACTTCCAATACAGGCATAACATTGTTCATAGCTTCTTCAAAAACTTCAACTGGTTCTTTACCAGTCTTATCTTGAATAATGTCAAAAGCATCGTAAAGAATTGAAGATGCCTTTGCCTTCTTACCATCAATCATTAAATGGTTTACTAACTTAGTAACCAACTTAGAGTTGTAAACTGGATCTGCTAAAACGTCTCTCTTAGCAACTTTACCTTTTCTAGGCATTCTGAATTCCTCCTATTAGTCCTTCTTTGCACCGTACTTAGAACGGCTTTGTTTTCTGCCATCAACACCTGCAGTATCCAAAGCACCACGAACAATGTGGTAACGAACACCAGGAAGGTCCTTTACACGACCACCACGAATTAATACTACTGAGTGTTCTTGTAAGTTATGACCAATACCAGGAATGTAAGCAGTAACTTCGATCATGTTTGAAAGACGAACACGAGCATACTTACGTAAAGCTGAGTTAGGCTTCTTAGGTGTCATAGTACCTACACGAGTTGCAACACCACGCATTTGTGGAGCTGGAGTGTAGTTCATCTTCTTCTTCATACTATTGTAAGAATAGTTTAAAGCTGGTGAGTTAGATTTAGTCGTCTTAGAGTGACGGCCTTTTCTAACCAATTGGTTAATTGTTGGCATTAAATGTTCCTCCTAATTTGTTCACACATCCGGGAGTTTCTTTTTGACCTCACGGACATCATGTTTATATGCACAAAAAATAGTTTAACGCGAATAAACTCGTGGGTCAACATTTTTAATAAATTTTCACAGCTTTTATTTTTTTGCGTACATATAATTGAGGTGAAAAAATGGAAATAATTACTCTGATACTTAACTTTATAATTGGTAGCTGCCTTGGGTCCCATGCTTTAGTACTTGTCCAGCGCTTAGACAATACTAATTTTATCTATGGAAGCTCTTATTGTGATACTTGCCATATTAAACTTTCTCTTCTTGATGAAATTCCAATTTATTCTTTTATACATAATAAGGGAAAGTGTAAATTTTGCCACGCAACTATTCCTATAATCACTATTATTTCAGAAATATTTGGTGGCTTTGCATTTTTAAAAATTACTTTTTATGAAAGGTTTGATATTTTAAATATATTATTTATCTTTTATCTATTAGTTATTAGTCTTCAAGATTATCAAGAAAAAGAATTTTCAACTGTATTTATTATTCCTTTAACATTAATCACATTCCTTTCGCCAATAAGCTCTTATCATAGATTTATCTTAACTGAATGGGTAACTTTGCTTTTCATAAGTTTCTTTTTTATTATTCAAATATTAAAAAAGAAAATGGGACTGGGCGATTTAATAATTTTCATTTTACTAGCATTGTATCTTGGAACTTTAATAGCCGTTCATATTTTACTTATAGGATGCATTTTACTTTTAATTTATTACGTTTTCAATCATACTTCCTCTTCATTACCTTTTATCCCTTTTATTTTCTGCGGTTTTATCATTAATAGCTTATTCTAGCAAACAAAAAAGGAACTATCGCAACGATAGTCCCTTTTTAAAACACAAATGTATTGAACTTTAACTAAGCTTAAAGTTTATTTTGATTTTTCTTTATCAGCAGCGTCCATTTTTTTCTTAACATCTGCAATAGATTGAAGTGGCTTCTTTTCATCTACAACCACTGGTCCGTCAACCTTTGGTTCCATTTCACGATATACAGGCATACCAGTACCGGCAGGAATAATCTTACCGATAATAACATTTTCCTTAAGACCAAGCAATGGATCATTTTTACCACGAATTGAAGCATCAGTAAGGACACGAGTAGTTTCTTGGAATGAAGCAGCAGATAAGAAACTGTTAGTTTCCAAAGCAGCCTTAGTAATACCAAGAATCACACTTTGTGCAGTAGCTGGAATACCACCTGAAGTAATAACTTCCTTGTTTCTCTCTCTAAATTCGCCGATATCCATTAATTCACCTGGTAAAATATCAGTTTCACCTGGATCCAAAATGCGAACTTTTTGTAACATCTGACGAGCCATTACTTCGACGTGCTTATCGGCAATTTCTACACCCTGCATTCTGTAGGCTTTTTGAATTTCACTCAAAATATACTTCTCAGTAGTCAAAGCATCACGAACTCTAATTAATTCCTTAGGATCAATTGAACCAAGCGTTAATTTTTCACCACGTTCAATATGGTCACCTTCACTCACTGCAACAGATGCGGTATAAGGAACATCATAAGTTCTAGTATCAGTTTGACCTTTAACAGTGATTTGACGAGTATGTTCAGCTGGGTCCTCTTCAATTGAAACAACTTCACCAGTTACTTCAGAAATTGCTGCACGTCCCTTAGGGTTACGAGCTTCAAATAATTCTTGAACACGAGGAAGACCTTGAGTAATATCAGCTGCACCAGCAACACCACCATTGTGGAAGTTACGCATAGTCAATTGAGTACCTGGTTCACCAATTGATTGAGCGGCAACAGTACCAACTGCTTCACCAACTTCGACATCTTCACCAGTAGCCAAGTTCATACCATAACACTTCTTACATACACCATGTTGAGTGTTGCAAGTAAATACGGAACGAATTGTTACTTCGCTTACACCAGCATCGACAATCTTGTGGGCCATATCTTCGTCCATCATTACATCAGCTGGACAAATTACTTCATGAGTTTCAGGATCATAAACACTCTTAGAAGTGTAACGACCAACTAAACGATCAAATAATGGTTCAATCATTTCATCGCCTTCAGTAATAGCGTGTACAGTCAAACCACGATCAGTACCACAATCTTCTTCGCGAATAATAACATCTTGAGCAACATCTACTAAACGACGAGTTAAGTAACCAGAGTTAGCAGTCTTCAAAGCAGTATCTGTCATACCCTTACGAGCACCGTGAGTAGACATGAACATTTCCAAAACAGTAAGACCTTCACGGAAGTTTGAAGTAACAGGAATTTCCATCATACCTCCGTTAGGAGCAGCCATCAAACCACGCATACCAGCTAACTGAGTAAAGTTAGAAATATTACCACGCGCACCAGAATCGGCCATGACAGTAATTGGATTTCTTGGAGCATGGATTTGAGCAATTTCGTTTTGTACAACGTCCTTACATTGGTTCCAAATACTGATTACTCGATCATGTCTTTCTTCATCAGTAATTAATCCACGACGGTATTGTTTAGAAACAGTATCAACTTTCTTACGAGCTTCAGCTACAATATCATCCTTATCAGTAATCTCAGGAATATCTTCAACACCAATGGTTAGACCAGAGGTAGTACATGCAGTATATCCTAATTCCTTCATGTCATCTAAAAGGTCTGAAGTTCTTTGAACTTTGTACTCTTTGTAAACTTGAGCAATCGCATCTGATAAGAAGCCTTTCTTGAAGGCATCACCTAGTCTCATGTTATCCAATTTTTCGTGGATATCTTCACCTGGTTGCAAGAAATACTTTTCATCAATTGGATGAGTTAAGTTTTCTTGAGTAGGATCATTAAGGTAGAAGAAATCTTTAGGGAAGATTTGATTAAACACTAACTTACCATAAGTAGTTACAAAAATTCCATGTTCATAACCCTTTGGCCATGGCTTTTCAGGCATAGAATCAGCAGCTAACCCGATTCTAGTATGGTAGTGAATATCACCATTTGCATACGCAATTGCAGCTTCTTCTGGTGAATCAAAAATCATACCTTCACCTTCACGACCACGTTCAGCTTGAGTTAACCAGTAATTACCCAAAACCACGTCCTGAGATGGGGTAACAATTGGCTTTCCATCTTTAGGTGCTAAAATATGGTGAGCTGCAAGCATCAAAAGACGTGATTCAGCAACAGCTTCATCAGATAAAGGCACGTGGATAGCCATTTGGTCACCATCAAAGTCAGCATTGTAAGCTTCACAAGCTAATGGGTGAAGTCTAATTGACTTACCTGGAACTAAAACTGGTTCGAAAGCTTGGATACCTAAACGGTGAAGAGTAGGGGCACGGTTCAAAAGAACTGGTCTTTCTTTGATAACATCCTCTAAAATGTCCCAAATGTCATCATCTTCTCGGTCAATCTTACGCTTAGCGTTCTTAATATTTGAAGCTAAACCACGTTTTACCAATTCATGCATTACAAATGGCTTAAATAATTCAAGAGCCATTGGACGTGGAACACCACATTGATAGAATTTCAATTTTGGTGAAACATCAATAACTGAACGACCTGAGTAATCAACACGTTTACCAAGCAAGTTTTGACGGAAACGACCTTGCTTACCCTTTAACATATGAGAAAGTGATTTAAGTGGACGGTTACCTGGTCCAACAACTGGTCGCCCACGACGACCATTATCAATCAAAGCATCAACCGCTTCTTGTAACATTCTCTTTTCATTTTGAACAATGATACGAGGAGCATTTAAATCAAGCAATCTCTTCAAACGATTATTTCTATTAATTACACGTCTATATAAATCGTTCAAATCAGAAACAGCGAAACGACCACCATCAAGTTGAACCATTGGACGTAAGTCTGGTGGAATAACTGGAATACAATCCATAACCATCCATTCAGGCTTATTACCAGAATGCTTAAACGCATCTAAAATATCAAGACGTCTGATAGCACGAGTTCTCTTTTGACCTTGTGCAGTCTTTAATTCTTCTTTTAGTTCTTTAACTTCTTTATCAACATCTACTTGTTGAAGAAGATCTTTAATGGCTTCGGCACCCATTTTTGCAGTAAAACGGTTGCCATATTTTGCCTTCTTTTCACGATATTCAGCATCAGTTAAAAGTTGTTTATATTCGAGATCAGTATCACCTGGATCAATCACAATATATGCAGCAAAATAAATTACTTCTTCTAGTGAACGAGGTGAAATATCAAGAACAAGACCCATACGGGATGGGATACCTTTGAAATACCAGATATGAGAAACTGGAGCAGCTAATTCGATGTGACCCATGCGTTCTCTTCTTACTTTAGAAGAAGTTACTTCAACACCACAACGATCACATACAATACCACGATAACGAACACCCTTGTACTTACCACAAGCACAAGACCAGTCTTTAGTTGGTCCGAAAATTCTTTCATCGAACAAACCATCTTTTTCTGGTTTCAAAGTACGGTAGTTAATGGTTTCAGGTTTTTTAACCTCACCATAAGACCAACTTCTGATCTTATTTGGTGAAGCCAAACCAATTTGCATACTTTCAAACTTATTTACGTCGATCAAAAGTTTAACCTCCTATATTACTTAGAAACCTTATCATCTGATGAATCTGATGAATCTTTAGATTTTGCATCATCACTATTTTTTGCGGCTTCTTCGGCTAACTTCTTCTTTTCTTGCTTTTGAGCCATTTCAGATAATTTATCGATATTTAAATGCTCACTTGCATCATTATCCATATCACGTAGCTCAATTTCTTTATGGTTCATATCTAAGACTTTGATATCCAAACCAAGAGATTGTAATTCTTTAACCAAAACTCTAAATGATTCAGGAACACCAGGCTTAGGAATTTTTTCACCCTTAACAATGGCTTCATATGCCTTTACACGACCCACAACATCATCAGACTTGTAAGTTAAGATTTCTTGAAGAGTGTAGGCAGCACCATATGCTTCAAGTGCCCAAACTTCCATTTCACCGAAACGCTGTCCACCAAATTGTGCTTTACCACCAAGAGGTTGTTGAGTAACCAATGAGTAAGGCCCAATTGAACGAGCGTGCATCTTGTCATCAACCATGTGAGTTAATTTCAAGTAGTACATAATACCAATTGAAACTCTGTTGTGGAAAGGTTCCCCTGTACGTCCATCGTAAAGAACAGTCTTACCATCTTTACCAAGACCAGCTTCACGAACCATCTTCCACATATCATCTTCAGATGCACCATCGAATACTGGGGTTGCTACGTGAACACCAAGTTGTTTAGCCGCAATACCTAAGTGTAATTCTAAAACCTGTCCGATATTCATACGTGAAGGCACACCCATTGGGTTCAAACAAATATCAACTGGACGACCATCTGGTAAGTATGGCATATCTTCTTCTGGAGCAACAATAGCAATCGTACCCTTGTTACCGTGACGACCAGCCATCTTATCACCAACTTGAATCTTACGCTTTTGAACAATGTAGACACGAACCATTTGGTTAACACCAGGTGGTAATTCGTCACCGGCTTCACGAGTGAAGATTTGAACATTTTGGACGATACCGCCACCACCATGTGGTACACGAAGGGATGTATCACGTACTTCACGTGCTTTTTCACCAAAAATTGCGTGAAGCAAGCGTTCTTCAGCTGATAATTCTGTTACACCCTTTGGAGTAACCTTACCAACTAAAATATCACCATCATGAACTTCAGCCCCAATACGGACAATACCACTTTCATCAAGGTCCTTAAGCGCATTTTCTCCAGCATTAGGAATTTCACGTGTGATTTCTTCAGGTCCTAACTTAGTATCACGAGCTTCTGATTCATAGTCTTCAATATGGATTGATGTATATACATCTTCCTTAACCATTCTTTCAGAAATCATAACGGCATCTTCAAAGTTATACATGTTCCAAGTGGTAAAGGCAATAATTGGGTTTTGACCTAAAGCCAATTCGCCTCTATCCATTGCAGGACCATCAGCAATAACTTCACCTGCTACAACCTTGTCCCCTTGATGAACATTTGGAGTTTGGTTGTAGTTCTTAGTTGCATTTGAGCGACGATACTTTTCAAGAACATACTTATCTAAAGTTTTGTCATCTCTTCTAACGCGGATTTCATTAGCGTCAACATATTCTACAACACCAGGTTCTTGAGCTAAGATTGCATCACCAGAGTCATGAGCAGCACGATATTCCATACCAGTACCAACAATTGGCGCATGTGGATTAATCAAAGGAACAGCTTGACGTTGGTGGTTAGCTCCCATCAAAGCACGGTTTGAGTCATCGTTTTCAAGGAATGGAATACATGCAGAAGTTACAGATACTACTTGTTTAGGAATAACGTCCATGTAGTCAACCTTATCAGGGCTAACTTCAAGGTTTTCTTCCCTATGACGAGCCAAAACAATCTTGTCTTTAAATGAACCATCTTCGTTTAAAGGAGAGTTAGCACTGGCAATAATGTAGTTATCTTCAACATCAGCAGTTAAGTAATCGATTTTATCGGTAACCTTGTGAGTATCCCAAGAAACACGACGATATGGAGTTTCAATAAAACCATACTTATTTACAACAGCATAAGTTGCTAAAGAGTTAATTAACCCAATGTTAGGACCTTCAGGAGTTTCAATAGGACATAAACGTCCATAGTGAGTATAGTGCACGTCACGAACTTCATAACCAGCACGATCACGTGACAAACCACCAGGTCCTAATGCTGACATACGACGCTTGTGAGTTAACTCACCTAGTGGGTTATTTTGATCCATAAATTGGGATAATTGAGATGAACCAAAGAATTCTTTAACTGAAGCAACAACAGGACGAATATTAATTAATTGTTGTGGTGTAACAGTAGAAATGTCTTGGATTGACATTCTTTCACGAACCACACGTTCCATTCTTGCTAAACCAATTCTAAATTGGTTTTGAAGCAATTCACCCACACGACGGATACGACGGTTACCCAAGTGGTCAATATCATCAACGTTGCCGATATTATCTTGAAGTGCAAAGAAGTAGTTAATTGAACTTAATACATCAGCAGGAGTTAAGTATTTAACATCATCAGCAATGTGACCGTTAGAAATAAGCTTCACTACACGTTCAGGATCAACCTTGGAGTAAACTTTAATTTCTTGAACAGTAACAGGATCAGGTAAAACACCCTCTTCTGATGGTTGGTAAGTTACCATCTTGAAGTCATCACGATCTAAATATGGAGAAAGTTTGTCCATAATTTCATGATTAATTACTGTGCCTTTCTTAGCAATAATTTCACCAGTATCTGGATCTGCTAAAGTTTCTGCTAGAGTTTGTCTCAAAAGACGGTTCTTTAGAGATAGCTTTTTATTGATCTTGTAACGACCAACAGGTGCTAAATCATATCTTCTTGGATCAAAAAATCTAGCATAAAGAAGTGATCTTGATGAATCAGTAGTCTTAGGTTCACCAGGACGTAATCTTTCGTAAATATCCTTTAAAGCTTCAGCAACACGAGAATCAGCTGGATTCTTGTGAATATCTTTTTCTAAAGTAAAACGTAAGGAATCACTGTCACCAAAGATGTTTTGAATTTCATCATCAGAACCAAAGCCCAATGCACGAATTAAAATACTCAATGGGAGCTTACGAGTACGGTCGATACGGACATAAGCCAAGTCTTTAGAATCAGTTTCGTATTCAAGCCAAGCTCCACGGTTAGGAATAACGGTAGCACCAAAAATTTGACGACCATTCTTGTCAAAATCAGAATGATAGTAAACACCAGGTGATCTAACTAATTGGGAAACGATAACTCTTTCAGCACCATTAATTACAAAAGTACCAGAGTCAGTCATCAAGGGAAACTCACCAAAGAATACATCTTGGGTTTTAATTTCACCAGTTTCATGATTGGTTAATTTTAAAGTTACATGAAGCGGTGCAGAGTAATTGGCATCGTGATCACGAGCTTCTTCAAGAGTATATTTAGGTTTCAAAAGTTTGTAGTCTACAAACTCAAGCGAAAGCTTTCCGGAAAAGTCTGAAATTGGCATAATGTCATCAAACATTTCACGGATACCTTCATTAAGAAACCACTTGTAAGATTGCGTTTGTACATCAGTCAAGTTAGGCAATTTCAATACTTCTTTAATACGTGAGAAACTGCGTCTTGTACGTTGATGACCGTAGTTTACAGCGTGTCCTAACAAAGAAAACATCCTTTCCATTTTTATCTAGAAGCTAATATTACATTTGTGTTACATTTTGCAAAAAGGACAAATTTGGGTATAAAAAAACAAAAACAACAAAACCTATGTCGTTTTTGTTTTATCATTCTACCGGACAATAGATCGGTAGAATCCTGAATTTCAGCCTTTTAAACAGCTTATAATTTTATACTGATTTTTCAAATTTGTCAATACTTTAGGCTAGCTATTTACTAGCTTTTTATCCGTAAGAATATTGAACTTTAATTTACCATGACTAGCCCCAACTTTTAAAGTTTGACCAGCAGATAGCTCATTACTAATTAAGTATTGGGCAATTGGATCTTCTAAATCCCGCTGAATTGAACGACGTAATGGACGAGCACCCATTTCTGGATCAAAACCATCTTTAGCTAAAACATCTAAAGCAGCTGGAGAAAGTTTTAAAGTAATATCTTTACTTGCTAACCGTCTAACTAAACGTTGTGTCATCAAAGTAACAATTTGGCGAAGTTCTGGTTTAGTTAAGCTATCAAAGACAACCATTTCATCAATTCGATTCAAAAATTCTGGTCTAAAGAATTGTTTAGTTGCTTGCTTAACCTTTTCAGCACGCAACTTATCTAAATCAGCTTTTTCAGCAGAAAAACCGACTACTTTATCTTCTTGCAAAGCTCTTGACCCTAAATTAGAGGTCATGATAATAATTGTATTTCTAAAATCAACGCGACGTCCCTTAGAGTCAGTTAAAAATCCTTCATCAAGAACTTGCAAAAGCAGATTAAATACTTCTGGATGAGCCTTTTCAACTTCATCAAGCAAGATAACTGAGTATGGATCACGACGGACCTTTTCAGAAAGTTGGCCCCCCTCTTCATAACCCACATATCCTGGAGCTGAACCAATTAACTTACTCGTAGCCACTTGGTCCATGTATTCCGACATATCTACTCTAATGATATTCTTTTCGGAGCCGAACACAGCAGCAGCTAAAGCTTTTGCTAATTCTGTTTTACCTACACCAGTTGGACCCAAGAATAGGAATGAACCGATTGGACGATCTTCATCCTTAATTCCACTCCGACTACGGCGAATAGCTTTACTTACTGCACTAATTGCTTGTTCTTGACCAATAACTCGTTCATGCAAAATACCTTCGAGATTGGCTAAACGTTTAGTTTCGCTGTGTTTCATTCTAGTCACTGGTACTCCAGTCCATTGAGAAACAACTTTTGCAATTTGGTCAGTGGTAACAACTGCCTGTTGCCCTTTTTGATGATCAATATCTTCTTCTAATTCTTTGCGCTTATTTTGTAATTTAGTTTCATCATCACGTAAGTTAGCTGCTTCTATAAAGTTTTGATTTTCAACAGCCTGTTCTTTACGTTTAATTGTTGATTTAATCTGCGTCTCTAACCTAGTTAAACGAGGATCAATTTCACCATTATTCTGAATTTTAACGGCAGCACTTGCCTCATCAATCAAATCAATAGCCTTATCCGGCAAGAAACGATTAGAAATATATCTTACAGAAAAATCAACAGCATCCTTTAATGCATCATCTGTAACTTTAACATTATGATAAGCTTCATATTTAGGTCTTAAGCCACGTAAAATTTCAATTGTTGCGTCCTTAGATGGTTCACCAATTTTTACCTGCTGGAACCGACGAGCCAAAGCAGAATCTTTTTCAATATACTTTTGATATTCATCAAAAGTCGTCGCACCAATCATTTGAATATCACCACGAGCAAGAGATGGCTTTAAAATATTAGAAGCATCAATAGCACCTTCAGCACCACCGGCACCAATTAAAGTATGCATTTCATCAACAAATAGGATTACCTCACCATCATCATGAACTTCTTTCAAAATCTTTTTCATTCGATCTTCAAATTCACCACGATATTTAGTACCAGCAATCAAGCTTCCCATATCTAAAGCCATAACTCGCTTATGGATTAAATCTGCAGGAACTTGTTGATTAACAATGGCCGCCGCAATTGCTTGAGCAACTGCTGTTTTACCTACACCCGGTTCGCCCACTAAAACAGGATTATTTTTAGTACGACGAGCAAGTATTTGAATCATTCGTTTAATTTCTTTATCACGACCAATAACGGGATCTATACCGCCTTCTAAAACTCGTTTATTCAAGTTAACACTTACTTTATCTAAAGTTGGCGTTAAAGACTTTCCATTACTATCGGTAGGACCATCTTCGCTACGATCAGATAAAATTTCTTTGACTTCATCTACAATCATCTTAGGATCGACATTCAAGTTTTTCAGAATCATACTAGCCAAAATTTGATCACTTGCTAGTAATCCTAACAAAATATGAGCAGTACCAATTTTACCTGAACCCAAACTGTCCGCCTTTTGCTTAGCGTATTTTAAAACCAAATCCAAGCGAGGAGACATCTCCATATAATTTGTTTGAGAACTCGAGCCATAACCAGTATAGCGTTCAATTTCCTCACGAACCAAAGTTGGTGTCACACCATTTTCGCGTAATAACTTACCAGCTTCTCCCTCAGATTCGATTACTAGTGCGAGCAAGACATGCTCAGTACCAATAATTCGGTGTTGAAAATTTTGCGCTTGTTCTCGTGCAATTCTCAGAGCTTCCTTTGCATTTTTACTGTAAGAATTTTCCATTTTGCACCGCCTTACTAATTTTTTATAAGTTGCAATCTTTAGCTAAACATTTTAAGCCTTAAGTGAAAAAAAGTAAAATATTTAACGTTTAACTAGTTCATTATAACAATTATCAGAAAAAGCCGCCTAGTGACTAGACGACTTTAAGAAAATATAATTATTATAATCGGGATGACAAGATTTGAACTTGCGACTTCTACGTCCCGAACGTAGCGCTCTACCAAGCTGAGCCACATCCCGAGAAAATAAAAAGACCCACCGGAAGGTGAGTCTTTATTCTTTGGAGCGGAAGACGGGATTCGAACCCGCGACCCCCACCATGGCAAGGTGATGTTCTACCACTGAACTACTTCCGCAGTACAAATAAGATTATAACAAATCTAATCTTATTTGCAAACACTTTTTTTATTTATTCTTTTTATTAGCTTTTTTCTTAAGATCAGCTTGAACTTCAGCATCTACATCTTCAACCTTTTCAGGACGCATTGTTGGGAACAAAAGAACGTCACGAATAGCTGGTGCATCAGTTAAGAGCATTACTAAACGGTCGATACCGATACCAAGACCACCTGTAGGAGGCATACCAAATTCCATTGCACGAATATAGTCTTCATCGATCATATCAGCTTCATCGTTTCCGGCTTCACGTTCAGCCATTTGAGCTTCGAAACGGTGACGTTGGTCAACTGGGTCATTTAATTCTGAAAAGGCATTACCGTATTCAGTACCCATAATAAAGATTTCGAAACGATCAGTAAATCTTGGATCGTCCGCATTCTTCTTAGCAAGGGGTGATACTTCTACTGGATGACCATAAACAAAGGTTGGGTCAACGATAGACTTTTCACCGAATTCCTCAAAGAAGGCATTGATGATGTGGCCAACTTTCCAGAATGGTTCAACGTGAATACCATGTTCTTCAGCAATCTTCTTAGCTTCTTCCAAAGTCATTGGTTTCCAGAAATCAACACCAGTTTGTTCCTTAATAATATCTACCATGTGAACACGGCGGAATGGCTTACCTAAATCAATTTCAGTACCTTGGTAATTAATCTTACCATCATCAGTAACTACCTTAGCAGCAGCTTTAATAATACCCTCTGCTTCATCCATTACATCGTGGAAGTCCCAGTATGCTGCATAAGTTTCAAGTTCAGTAAATTCTGGGTTGTGACGAGTATCAACACCTTCATTTCTGAATACACGACCGATTTCGTATACTCTTTCCATCCCACCAACAATCAAACGCTTCAATGGAAGTTCCAAAGCAATTCTCATGTAAAGACTAATGTCTAAAGCATTGTGATGAGTAATGAAAGGACGAGCTTCAGCACCACCTGGAATATTATGTAAGACAGGAGTTTCAACTTCTAAGAAATCACGGCTATCTAAGTAGTTACGGATTGCCTTAACAATCTTAGTACGGTTAACAAAGCGTTCGTAACTTTCATGGTTAGTAATAAGATCCAAGTAACGTTGACGATAAATTTGTTCAACATCTTTTAATCCATCCCATTTATTAGGCAATGGACGAAGAGCCTTTGATAAGAAAGTAATATGAGTAGCACGAATGGTTAATTCACCAGTATCCGTCTTCATTACTTCACCATCGATTCCTAAGAAATCACCAATATCAGATTTCTTAAAAATTTTATAGTTATCTTCCCCAACAATATCCTTACGAACATAAATTTGAATTTTACCAGTACGGTCGTAAAGATCGGCAAAACCAACTTTACCCTTACCACGTTTTGCAAGCATACGACCTGCAATCTTGGTTTTAGGCATATCTGAGTTTAATTCATCCTTGTCTTCATTTGCATACTTTTCATTTAAAGTACGCGCTAAATCTTGACGATCAAACTTTCTTACACCAAAAGGTTCAATGCCGTTTTCACGCATCTCATCCATCTTTTCACGACGGACAATAAGTTGGTCATTCATCTCATTCTTTGCCACTCTAAAAACTCCTTTGTTTATTTTATAATTTGTTTTTGTCTTTCTTCATATTTTGCAACAAAATCATCTAGCAAGTCAAAAACTTCTTGTTTAGTCCAAACATCATTTATTTTAGCACGGGTTCGAGCTGAGCGGGGAATTCCTTTCAAATAGTAGGCAGCTTGTCTTCTAAATTCAGGAACTGCAATTTTTTCTCCCTTTAATTCAATTAATCCGTTAAGTTGATCTTTAGCCGTTTGAACTTTTTCTTGGACAGTTTGTGGAGGAAGCTTTTCTCCTGTTTCTAAATAATGCTCGATATCTTTAATAATCCAAGGATTACCTAAAGCAGCACGTCCTACCATCACTGCAGTTGCACCTACTTCATCAAGCATTTGTTTAGCTCTTTCAGGACTAGTTATATCACCATTACCAATAAATGGAACAGTAAGGTGATCAGCAACTTCTTTTAAAATTTCCCAATCTGCTTCTCCAGCATACATTTGCTTACGTGTTCTACCATGCATTGCAATCGCACTAGCACCAGCTTCTTGCGCAGCTAAAGCATTTTCAACAGCAAAAATATGCTTACTATCCCAACCTGTACGCATTTTTACAGTCACAGGTTTTTCAACATTTTTAACTACAGCATGAACCATTTGATAAATCTTATTTGGATCACGCAACCAACGAGCGCCTGCATCAGTTTTAGTGACTTTAGGAACAGGACAGCCCATGTTGATATTAATAATATCAGCTGCAGTATGAGTATCAACATAATGCGCTGCTTCAATTAAAGTTTCCTCACTACCACCAAAAATTTGAATACTCATTGGGTGTTCACGTGGATCCACTTGTAGCATACTTAAAGTTTTCTTATTGCGATAAATGATTCCATGATCAGAAATCATCTCACACACAACTAGACCTGCACCAAATTCCTTGCAAACAACACGAAAGGCAGCATTGGAAATACCAGCCATTGGAGCAACAACGACGCGGTTAGGAATTACTACATCGCGTATCTTCCAGCTCTGACTCACGTGCTCACTTCCTTTCAAATCGAATATACTAGAATACACAATATCCTATCATATAAAGAGATTATGTACCACCTGTTATTAATTATTCTTTTGATCAGCCAAAATTTTCTTTAAGTCATCTTCGCTGTAATTATACTGATTACCACAAAAACGACAAGTTAACTCTGCTCCATGATCTTTTTCAATCATTTCTCTTAATTCAATCGGTTTTAAAGTTACCAAAATTTTAGCATATTTTTCTTTAGAACAATCACATTCAAAAGAAGCATCCTCTTGAGATAAAATTTTACAATCATCACCCAAAATTTTCTTGGCTAGTCCTTCTGGCGTCTCACCTTCTAAAAACATCGTTGACAAATTAGGTAACTCTTTAATTCTAGCTTCGACTTTTTGAAGCAACTCATCACTAGCCCCTGGTAAAGCTTGCAACATAAAGCCGCCAGCAGCTCCGATTGAATTATTAGGTTGAACAAATACTGATAAACCAACTGCAGATGGAATTTGTTCAGACTTTGCCAAATAATATGTAAAATCTTCCGCAATTTCACCCGAAACAATTGGGACTTGACCAGTATAAGGTTCTTTCAAGCCTAAATCTTTAGTTACTTCAAGCCAGCCTTGACCAACAGCTTTAGCTACATCAATATGTCCTTTTTCTTTAGGTGGTAAAGCAATATGTGGATTTTGTACATAGCCTTTAACTTTTAAATCTGCCGTTGCAGTCACAATTGTTGGTCCAACGGGGCCATTACCTAAAAGTCGAACCGTTAGTTCATCTTTATCCTTTAATAATCCCCCAGCTAAAAGCAAACCGCCAATCATTGTTCTACCTAAAACAGCAGAAGATGCACTCCAAGTATCATGACGTTTTTGGGCTTCTCCAACTAAATTTTTAGCGGTAACTGCCAATAAACGTAAATTCTTAGTTTTATCAATTGCTCTTATTAAATAATCATTCATCACTTATCCTCTTTTCTTCTAATAAAAAATAGAGCCTATTGCAGGCTCTATTTTACACTTATTCTTGCTTATCAGAATTATCTGCATCACCAGAATTGTTTTCTTTCTTGTTTTTTGATTGAGAAGTTGAATCTTGTTCAGATGTCGGATTAAGTGGAATATCATCAATATTCTTATGATCATCTGGAAGTGGATGAATATCTTCTTTATCATCCTTTTCTTCAATTTCTTCTCTTTGGTGATCTTTCTTTTCCATAGCAGCCTTTGCTTCTTCAAAAGTAGAAGCTGTATTTTCACTTGGAAATTCGCTTTCGTCACCCTCTGGCATTTTACCAGTTTTGAATAATGAAAGAATTTGTTTTTCGTTTAAAGTTTCGTACTTGAGCAAAGCTTCTGCAATTGCTTTATGAGTTGCACGATTATTTTTAATAATTTCAACTGCTTTTTCATATCCTTCATTCAAGATATTTTCAACAGCCTCGTCAATCTTAGCAGCAGTAGCTTCACTGTATGGTTTAGTACCATATGGAGATTGCATACTTGGTGACTCTAATTCTGCCATACCTACATCAGTCATACCATACTGCGTAACCATTCCACGAGCAATGTTAGTAGCTTGTTCAAAGTCATTTGAAGCACCTGTAGACTTATCACCTACAACAACTTCTTCACCAGCACGACCACCCATAAGTCCTGCCACTTGTTCCATTAACTGCTTCTTAGTCAATAAGTTTTGATCTTCTTTTGGAAGCATGATGTTGTAACCACCTGCGCGACCGCGAGGAACGATAGTAACCTTACGAACAGTACGTGAATCACTTAAGACTAAACCAACAATAGCGTGACCAGCTTCATGGAAAGCAACTCTCTTTCTCTCAGCGGCAGAAATAACAGTATCTTTCTTAGCAGGACCAGCAATAACTCTATCTTCAGCTTCATCAATATCTGAAGCAGTAATTTTACTTCTATTTCTACGAGCAGCAACTAAGGCAGCTTCATTAAGTACGTTTTCAAGATCAGCACCCACAAAACCAGGTGTTTGACGTGCAACTTCTTTCAAGTCAACATCATCAGCCATTGGTTTATTTCTAGCGTGTACCTTTAAGATTGCTTCACGTCCCTTAACATCAGGACGTCCGACTAAAACTTTACGGTCAAAACGACCTGGACGAAGTAAAGCTGGATCCAAAACATCTGAACGGTTAGTGGCAGCCATAACGATAACTCCTTCGTCACCGTCAAATCCATCCATTTCAACTAATAACTGGTTTAAAGTTTGTTCACGCTCATCATGTCCACCACCCATGCCATTGCCACGTTTACGACCAACGGCATCGATTTCATCGATGAAGATAATACTTGGAGCATTCTTTTTAGCAGTTTCAAATAAATCACGTACACGAGATGCACCAACACCAACAAACATTTCTACGAAGTCAGAACCAGAAATTGAATAAAAAGGTACGCCTGCTTCACCAGCAACTGCACGTGCAAGTAAAGTTTTACCAGTACCAGGAGGACCTTCAAGAAGTACACCAGCTGGTATTCTGGCACCTAGCTTAGTAAATTTAGCCGGTTTTTTAAGAAATTCAACAATTTCGACTAATTCTTGCTTTTCTTCTTCTTCACCAGCTACATCTGAGAAGCGAACCTTATTTTTAGAAGGATCTTGTGGCTTGACGCGTGACTTACCAAAGTTCATCATGCCGCCACCGCGACCACCTTGACCACTTTGATTCATCATCATCCATAACATAACAATAAAAATCAAAGTTGGAACTAACATGACAATCGTAGAAATCCAAGTACCAGATTGGGATTCACCTTGTCCAGAAATCGCAGTTCCGTTGGCTTGTGCAGCTTTATTTACTTCACTTACCATAGAATCATCTTGAAGCATAGTAGTACTAAATTGAGTTACTTTAGAACTACCACTGGATCCACCTAAAAGATTAAATCCACTGTTACTATTTTGATTTTTCGAATCTTGTGCTTTCTTATACGTACCAGTAACGGTATAGACACCATTTGCTGGTTGCATATTGAAACTCTTGATTTTACCTGCTTTTAAATCCTTAACGAATTCAGAATAGCGGATATTTTCGCTAGAACCATTACTACCTGAGCCACCCATTGCCCAGTTAATTCCAGCCAAGAGGATTACGAATACTAAGATGTAGAAAAGACCGTTAGAAAGCAGTCTATTTCTATTATTTTTCATAAAAAACCTCCGTAGAAAATTCTAGAATTACTTTCAAAATTTTACCACAAACTACAAGTTTTCCATAATAATTTACTTAAACTTTTAATCTGTAAGTCCAATATTTGAAAAAGTTTTCATTATACTGTTGCTTTTGATAGGTATTTTCTATAAAAACTACTTCATTATTAGTATATACAGTTAAACATGCTGATCGCAAAAAAAGTGGAATAGCATTTTCTGCAAATTTCTTTTTAGCCTTTGTAAATTGTCCGTTGGCTAACTGTAATTTAATTCCTGGAAGTAAACTACCAACATCTAATTCATGAAGTTTAGTTGTATAAAAGCTACCAATCTCTTGATAATGATTACCTACTAATTTTTTGTTAGAAATCACATATTTATTATTTTGCCATTTAAATTCCTCATTTAACACTACTTTTTTTAATTTAGTGTTATTTTTTAAAGAATCTTTAACTCGACGAAGATAATAATAGCCTTGATAATAACTAATTTCAAATCCATCTCGGTTAATAATTTTAATATCAGGAGTAATTAAGTCATTAAAATTAACCTGTTGCTGCCACTTATTGAGAATTAAATAGGAAAAAAAATCTCCCCTAATGTCTAAGGGCATCTTTTCCAAATTATTATCCTGGATACGGAGACATCCCATAAAATATTCGACTTTAATTTGTCTAAAATATTCTTTGCGATCTTTTTGTAAAATTGCCACACTGTCCAGGAAACGCAGACCATTTGCTAAAATATTAGAATTTTCTTGTTTTAAAATTGGTATCACATGATGACGCAGTCGATTGCGTTGAATATCATCTTCTTGATTAGTACTATCCTCAACATAAGGAATTTTTCTATCTTTATCAAAATCTAACAACTGCTGCTTTGAAAAATCTAGTAAAGGTCTTATCAATTTTCGACCTCCCCATGATCGAACTTGACGTAGACTACTCATTTCGTTAGCATCTCCAGATCGAATTAATTTCAGCAAAATATTTTCTAATAAATCATCCCCATGGTGTGCCGTCAATAAATAGTGTGCATCCACTTGATTAGCAATTTTAGCTAAAAATTGATATCTATACTGTCTGGCAGCTGCTTCTATCCCAGTTTTGGGATGCAATTCTAATGGCCACTTTTCATCAAAAAATAAAATCTTATTTTTCTGACAAAATTTTTCTAAAAGTTCAGTCTCTAAATAGCTATCTGCGCGCAATTGATGGTTTAAATGCGCAACAATTATTTGCTCACTTGATAACTCATCAATTAGCATCTGTAATAAGGCCATTGAGTCTGGTCCTCCACTAGCCGCTAATAAAAATCTCTTATTTTCAAATTCCAAATTATTTTTCACAAAAAAATCTTTAATCACACTTTTTCTCCAAAGAAAAAGGTAGCCACTCGGCTACCTTTAATTAACTTGCGTTCTTAATTGCTTAATTTCTTTATCAGCCTGATCAGAAAGCTGGGCCAAAGTTTCAGCAAATTTTTTATTCTCATTAAATTGGTTAGTGGGGTCAACCAAATCTGGATCATTAACCCTGGTAAGCGACAAAGCCAGTTTACCATTTTGATTATTAACTACCACTACTCGTAGGTCTTGTCCCTTTACAAAATTATCTTTTACATTAGGCCAACGCTCACCAAAATCCTTATGGTGAATCAGACCATGACGACGATGGGGTAAGCTAACAAACACACCTAATTTAGTTATATTATTAACTTGAGCATCGAGTCTTAATCCAATTGGAAATTTCATTAATCATCATCCTGTGATTCGGGAACATTATAAATAGTTTCACCCTTTTTAGAGTAATAAAGTTTATAACGTATCCACTTAGCTACATAATCTGGATCTTTCAAATCCTTAGCTTGTCCCTTTAACTTTTTATTAGTTTTATTAACTTGGGTTAATTTAGCTTTACTAGCTGAAACTTGTTGACGAAGTTGCTGAGTTTTAGACTCAGTTTTCATAAATTGCATCCCAAGAACTAATAATAATGCCAAAAATCCTAAAAAAAGCCATGTTCTCCGACGACGATGGATTTCTTTTACTCTTTTAGTTTCTCGACGATGCATTTGCGTCATTATTTCTCGGTCACTAGGACCATTATAAATTCGTGGTCCTTTTTTCATTTGACCCGCCTACCTTTTTTAATAAAAAATAATGCAATGTGTTTTTACTATAACATTTTAGGCAAAGTTTGTCATTAATCTATCAATTCATATAAATCACTAGCTTCAGCTTTTTTTGTAGTTTCCCGTAAGTCTAAAACTCTTGCTTTAAGTTGCTTGGTTCCAAAGCCAATCTCAATTACATCCCCAATTTTAACATCATAGCTAGATTTTACTACACGACCGTTAACCTCAACACGACCTTGATCTGCCATTTCTTTTGCAATAGTTCTTCTCTTAACTAACCGTGATACCTTTAAATATTTGTCTAATCTCATAATTACTCCTATCTTTGAACAATATCTCCTGCTGATTGTAAAAAATGATGTAACTCATTAAACAATTGCCTTGTAGACATGTTCTTTTCTATTTCCAACATTACATTCAAACGTTGCTCAGGATCAATATTTATACGTGCACGTAAGGTTACATGCTCTAAAGCTTTAAAAATATTAGGTCCTTCAAGTTCCTTAGTCGCATTTTTATTAAAAATAACCTGAATCCGATCATCCTTTTGCACTACCGTCAATACTTGAGCAATGTCAGCATCAGCTTTTAGAGCCGATACATTAAGCAAGTTTTCGACTGGTAGAGGATAATCACCAAATCTATCTACTAGCTCATCAGCAATATTATCTGCTTCGTCTTTAGAATTAATACCTTTTATTTTTTTATAAAATTCAATTTTTTGCTCTTGATCAGAGATATACTCATCCGGAATATATGTCTCAATATCAAATTGAACTTCGGCATTTGATTTGGCCACTATCTTTTTACCTTGACGCTTTTTAACTGCATCATCAAGCATTTGTGAATATAAATCATACCCTACGCTGTCAATAAAACCATGTTGCTGCTTACCAAGCATATTACCTGCGCCTCGGATAGAAAGATCACGCATCGCAATTTTAAAACCTGAGCCTAATTCAGTAAAATCTCGAATTGCTCCCAGTCGTTTCTCGCCAACCTCAGTCAAAACCTTAGCTGGTTGATAAAGAAAATAAGCATATGCTAAACGTGCACTTCTCCCAATTCTACCACGAAGTTGATAGAGTTGACTTAACCCATAATGATCAGCATCTTCAACAATTAAGGTGTTAGCATTAGGCATATCAACACCAGTTTCAATAATTGTTGTCGTTACTAGAATATCAAATTCATTTTTTACAAACCGATACATAATGTCCTCAAGCTGATTCTCACTCATTCTACCATGAATAAATTCAATTCTTGATTCTGGAATCAACTCCTGAAGACGACTGACAGTCTTATCAATATCACCAATTCGATTATGTAAAAAGAAAATTTGTCCATTACGTTTCATTTCACGTAAACATGCCTCACGTACAACACTCGGCATCTCTTCCATAACATAAGTCTGGATAGGATAGCGATTGGTAGGGGGAGTTTCCATTACTGATAAATCGCGTACACCTACCATCGACATGTGAAGAGTACGCGGAATTGGAGTTGCAGTTAAAGTTAATACATCAATGTTAGCCTTTAATTCTTTTAGACGCTCTTTATGTTTGACACCAAACCGCTGTTCTTCATCAATAATTAAAAGGCCTAAGTCCTTAAATTCAACATCTTTAGATAAAATTCTATGAGTTCCAACAACTATATCTACTTTTCCAGCTTTTAAGTCAGCAATAATTTCTTTGACTTCACTATTAGACTGAAAGCGAGATAAAAGTGCTACATTAACTGGAAAATCTTTAAACCTATCTTGCATCGTTTCAAAATGCTGTTGAGCCAAAATTGTTGTAGGGGCTAAAAAAGCTACTTGTTTCCCATCTCTAACAGCTTTAAAAGCTGCGCGCAACGCTACTTCAGTTTTTCCAAACCCAACATCCCCCACCAACAATCTATCCATTGGCCTAGCTTTTTCCATATCAGTCTTAATTTCTTTAATTGAACGTAACTGATCGGGAGTTTCAGGGTAAGGAAAAGAATCTTCAAATTGTCTTTGTAAATCATCATCTGGCCCAAAAGCATAGCCTTTTTCTGACTCTCTTTTTGCATAAAGTTCAATTAAATCATCAGCAATATCTTCTACTTTAGATTGAACTTTACTTTTAGTTTTAGCCCATTCGCTACCACCCAATTTGTTAATGTGAGGAATTTTACCCTCAGAAGCAACATATTTTTGAACTAAACCTAACTGATCAGCTGGTACAAATAACTGATCACCCTTTTGATAAGTAATCGTGATATAGTCACGTTTTACTCCATTATTCTCTAAGGTTTTAATACCCTCAAAACGTCCTATCCCATGGTTAACATGTACAACATAGTCGCCTGGTTTTAATTCATTATAGTTACGCAGGCGTTGTGCATTTTCCATTGTCTTAATACGTTTTTTAACTCGCTTTTTTTGGTTAAACAGTTCTCGTTCAGTTAAATAAACTAAATTTACACTTGGCAGAGTAAAGCCATTAGTATAGTTACCAACTATAATTTGCGTCCGTCCCTCAACAATATTTTCTGGACTAACAATCGGTATATCTAGACCATAATCAGTTAGGTTTTGATCAATTTGGCGAGCTCTTTCTTTATTATCGGCCTGTAAGACAACCGTTTGGTTTTCTTTATGAAAACTTATCAGTTCCGACTTAATTAAAGGCATTTGACTAAAAAATTGCTCAGATTGGCGGGTAGTAAAATTATTAATTTGATCTAACTTTAACCTTCCCATTCCTTTTTGAAAAAGTGAAAGCAGAATCATTGACTGTTTAGCCTTTTTAGTAACTTTACTAAAATCCATCCGCAAATTTTGGCTATCAAGCATTGCGCCTGCTTTTATTTCTTCAGAAATAAAAGATTCATTCCTGGCATTGATATCTGCTATATTCTTTTTAATAGCTGTCCAATCATCATATAAAATCAAACCGTCACTAGCCAGATAATCTAGTAAACTAACTGGCTTATCTATTAAATAGTCAACTAAAAAAGCATAATTTTCTGGCAAACCGCCATTTTCTAATTTATCTAAAATTTGTTCAAAATGTTCTCCAACTGCTTTTTTATCAGCAATTGAATCCTTCATATCTATCTTAATTCTCTCAGCGGCTTGATAAAGGTCCTCTTTTTTAAAAATACGGTCAATTGCACTCCCAATCGCAATTAACTCTCTCTCCTGTAAGCTGCGCTGCGTTGCTGGATCAAATTCTTTGATAGTATCAATTTCATCACCAAAAAATTCGATTCTAAAAGGATTTTCCGAATTAAGAGGATAGATATCTAAAATATCTCCCCTAAGTGCAAACTCACCAGGACGAGCTACTAAGCTTTCTCTTTGATACCCTAGCTTAAGTAACCAATCAGTTAGTTTGGGGAGATCATATTCTTTTTCTGGGGCAAATATCTTTTCTGCTTTTGAAAATACTTCTGGATCAGAAAGTTGATATTGTAAACCTTGAGGAACTGTAACTACTATTCCCGGACGGCCACTTCGCAAAAAATTTAAAGTATCTAATCGCTGACTTAATTCATCAGGAGAGGCAACTGCACTTTGAGTAGCGATGGTCGCGTCAACAGGAAACATATGTACAATTTCATCATTTAGTAGACTACTTAATTCATTTTGTAATCTCTGTGCCTTATCCTCATTTTCTTCTACAATAAGAAGTGGCTTATTTAATTTTTTTAAAATTTGTAAAATAACAGTACTAAAAGCTCCATCATTAGTCCCCGTAAGCAATGAACGGGTATAATTTGGAGCTTTTTGAATAAAATTATCTAGTTCTTTATCATGTGCAATAATTTCTGAAATTTGCATAAAGTTTGATTAACCTCGATATTAGTTATATTGGTTCATCAAATATTGGGCGTTCTTTCCTGCAATAAAATCATCAATAATAGATTCACTAGTTTCAAAAGCTTGATCCATTAATTTTTGCTGGTCATTATCAAATGGAGTTAAAACCCATGAAACCACGCTCTGCTTTTGTGGATGATGAATACCAATCTTTAACCTGTTAAACTCATTTGTCCCTAAACACGCCATAATGCTCTTAATTCCATTATGGCCTCCAGATTTACCATTTGCTCGAATCCTGATTTTTCCAATTGGCATATCCATATCATCGTGAATTACCAAGATATCTTTTGGATCAATTTTAAAAAAATTAGCGAGTGGAGCAATAGATTTACCAGAATCATTCATATAAGTTTGTGGCTCCAAAAAAATTACATCTTCACCATTGATTTTAACTTTAGTCCAAAAACCATTGAACTTTTCTTTATCTAAGGTAAGATTATTTTTCTTTAAGTAGTTATCTATCGCCATAAAACCCGTATTATGCTTAGTTTTATCATATTTTATACCTGGATTTCCTAGGCCCGTAATTAATTTCATTTTCTCTTCCTCCATCTTATCAGTATTCAGTGTGAAAATTATAACACAATACTTTTTCTAAGAGATTTTACTTTACTCTTAGTAGAAATATTTTTTTGTGGTATAATTCAATTGTTAAATCTATCACTAATACTGGAAGGAAGTATTAAACATGACTGAAGAAAAGATTCAGAAGGTTATTCTTGTTGGTGACGGTGCTGTAGGTTCAAGCTACGCATTTGCATTAGTACACCAAGGTATTGCACAAGAATTAGGTATCGTTGATGTTATTAAGGACAGAACTAAGGGTGACGCAATCGACTTAGCAGATGCTACTCCTTGGACTGAAACTAAGAACATTTACTCAGCAGAATACTCAGATGCTAAGGATGCTGACTTAGTTGTTATTACTGCTGGTGCTCCACAAAAGCCAGGTGAAACTCGTCTTGACTTGGTTAACAAGAACTTGAAGATTTTAAGCTCAATCGTTGAACCAATCGTTGAATCAGGTTTCAAGGGTATCTTCTTAGTTGCTGCTAACCCAGTTGACATTTTAACTCACGCAACTTGGAGAATGTCAGGTTTCCCTAAGGATCGTGTTATCGGTTCAGGTACTTCACTTGATACTGGTCGTCTTCAAAAAGTTATTGGTGAAATGGAACACGTTGATCCAGCATCAGTTAACGCATACATGCTTGGTGAACACGGTGATACTGAATTCCCAGCTTGGAGCTACAACAATGTTGGTGGCGTAAAGGTTACTGACTGGGTAAAGGCTCACCCAGAAGTTGGTGAAAACAAGCTTGAAGAAATCCACAAGGAAGTTGCTGATATGGCTTACACTATCATCAACTTGAAGGGTGCTACTTTCTACGGCATTGGTACTGCTTTAGCTATGATTACTAAGGCTATCTTGAACGATGAACACAGAGTTCTTCCACTTTCAGTACCAATGGATGGCCAATATGGTTTACACGACTTACACATCGGTACTCCAGCAGTTGTTGGTCGTCATGGTTTGGAACAAATTATCGAAATGCCTTTAAACGAAGACGAAATGCAAAAGATGCAAGCTTCTGCTGACCAATTGAAGAAGGTTATGGACAAGGCATTCGAAGAAACTGGCGTTAAGGTTCGTCAATAATTCTAACTTAATTAATAATTTTAAAAGACATTTGCCTTTGGCAATGTCTTTTTTCTTGACTTTAAAATTGTTACAATAGAGGCGTCAGAAGAATATTAGATTTTTAGTAAAATATTTAATATTCATCTAATTTAGTAGTTGATTATGCTATAATTTTTATTATTAATCTATGCACGGAGGCAAAATTATGCTGATTAAATCTCTTGTAAGAAAGAAAGAATACTTAACAACAGTTAATGAAAAAGCAACACTTGAAGAAGCTTTGAAAATTTTAGAAGATTCAGGTTTCCGTTGTGTACCTATTTTGGATGATACTGGGAAGATGTTTAGGGGAAACATCTATAAGATGCACATCTACCGCCATAAGTCTCAAGGTGGTGACATGAGCTTACCTGTAACTTACTTATTAAAAAATGCTACTAAGACAATCAAGGTTAACTCACCATTCTACCGGGTATTCTTTAACATCCGTGACCTTCCGTACATCGCAGTATTAGATGAAGAAAATCACTTCTATGGTATTTTAACTCACTCCCGTTTGTTAGATATGTTGTCTAACGCGTGGAACATGGATAGTGGTTCTTATGTTTTAACTGTGTTATCCGATAATGAACGTGGTAATTTAGTTAAAATTGCTAAAATCATTTCAAAATATGCTAACATCGCAGGTTGTTTAACTTTAGATGTACGTTCCGGTGAATTGGTACGTCGTACTCTCTTTACCCTTCCATCTGGCATATCCCGTGATACAATGGAAACAATTGTTGACCGTCTTGAAAAACGTGGCTATGTAGTTGCTGAAATTGAAGATTTACAATCAGGACTAGCAATTAGAAGTGACGAAGATCCACATGGTTTTTTAGATAAAAAATAAACTTTAATAAAAAAGCATCCTCAAACGGATGCTTTTTTATTATTTATTATAAATTCGTGGTAATCGATCACTTAACAAACACGCAATTTCATAGTGAATCGTATCGGCTTGATCAGCAACAGCCTTAATATTATTTGGAGCTTTAGAATCAGCTGAGATAAGTTCAACCTTAGTACCAACTGGCATTTCATGCGGTAAAAGAACCATGAATTGATCCATACATACTCGACCAACGATTGGACAATATTCATCGCCAACTTTAATCTTAAAACCTTGCATGCTTCTTTGCCAGCCATCAGCATAACCTACTGGAACCGTACCAATCCATTCATCTTGATCAGCCACAAACGTAGCACCATAACCCACGCCGTTTCCTTTATGAATTTGCTTTACAAAGCTAAGCTCAGAAGTAAAGGAAAGTGCTGGCTTTAATGGAATATCAGATTTTAAATCTTCAGCATTTGGAACTGAAGAAGGATTCAAACCATACATTCCAATCCCAAATCGTACAAGATCACTTTTTACACCTCTGCTAAAGATACTAGCAGCAGTATTATCAACATGGATATACTTCGGCTTGATAGTTAACAAACTTTTCATATGATTAAATCGATTAACTTGATATTCAAAATATGAAGTGTCTGCAGAATCAGCTTTAGAAAAGTGAGTAAACATTCCCTCAACTTCAAAATGCTTATTATCTTCCAAGAATTTATTAGCTTCTTTAAATTCTTCATCTTCGGAAAAGCCGATACGCCCCATTCCAGAATCAACTGCTAAATGAATTTTTAATTTCTTCTTATCAGCGATTAAAAGATCTTGAGCTTCTTTTAACCATTCTAAACTACCAACAGTTAAAGAAATATCTTCTTGAGCAGCAAGAGATGCCCACTTAGTATCAACAATTCCTAAAACTAAAATTGGAACAGTAATCCCATTTTGACGTAATTGAATTCCCTCATCAAGCGTAGCCACACATAAGCCTGTAGCCCCAGCACTAAGTGCTGTATTTGCAACTGGAATACTTCCGTGACCATAAGCATTTGCCTTCACAACAGCCCACAATTGTTGACCATCATCTAAATGCTTCATTTCATTTTCAACATTTTGTTTAATTGCACCCAGGTCAACGTTAATCTGCGCTGGCCGATGAAGTGTAGGAACCATATTTTAATCCTCCAACAATACTTGCGTAATCACGTATCTTTTTTCATGTGAGATACTGACCCATATATTACCACTAAATTTTGTGGACGTCATTATTGGTTGGCCCAATTCATTTTGCAAAATTTCAATATCTTGAAAATTAACACCTTTCCCAATTCCAGTACCCAGAGCCTTAGAAAATGATTCTTTACAAGAAAATCTCCCCCCTAAATATTCCACTTTGCGGCGACCAGAGTATTCCTTATATTGATTATATTCATCTGGAGTTAAAACTTTCTTGGCAAAATTATCACCCTTTTTAATGATATTTTTTATTCTATCTAAATCTAAAATATCAATGCCTATTCCTCTAATCATTATGCTTTTCCTCTATGAAAAAATCCTCTTCACAATGCAAAGAGGATTTTTTTACTTAGTCATTATTTTTCTTTTTGATGACAAAATCATGGTGACCACCATTATGATGGTTATTACCTTGACGAGCATTTGGCTTACGACGATAGCGTTCATTACGATCTCCACCGCGTTTAAAGTTGCTACTACGTCTACGGCGATGATTACCATTACGCTTACCCTTAAATGGAAGTGGTTTTTCTGGTGTAATTTTAACCTTGATACTTTCTGCATCCTTGGAAAGGTCTTTTAAAAGGGCTGCAACTAAATCTACTTCAGAATATTCATCAAGTAACTTAGCAGCTCCATCAGTATACTTACTCAAGTCACTATTAATTAAATCTTCAACTTTCTTTTCAGCAGCACTTAATTGACCCTTAAATGCTTCAGCATCAGAAGGTGGACGAAGAGGCATCATCTTCTTACGTGTCAACTGCTCAATAGTTCTCATATAACCAATTTCATTTGGAGTAACAAATGTTACAGAGATACCATTTTTACCAGCACGCCCAGTTCTACCGATACGGTGAACATAAGAATCAGGATCTTGTGGAATATCATAATTATAAACATGACTTACGCCAGAAATATCTAATCCACGTGCAGCAACATCGGTTGCTACCAAAATATCAAGTTTACCACTCTTAAAGCGTTTTAAAACATTCATTCTACGTGCTTGTGACAAATCACCATGAATACCTGCAGCATTATAGCCACGAGCTTGAAGACCACGAGTTAATTCATCAACACGACGTTTAGTTCTACCAAAAACAACTGCTAATTCAGGATTTTGAACATCAATTAGACGACAAAGAATATCAAATTTTTCATTTTCTTTTGCTCGTACAAAGTATTGATCAATTAAGTTAGCAGTTAACTCTTTTCCTTTGATTTGAACAACTTGAGGATCATGCATAAATTTTTCACTAATACGCATAATCGGTTTAGGCATAGTAGCACTAAATAAGAGAGTTTGATGAGCATTAGAAGCATATTTCAAAATACTTTCGATATCTTGAATAAAACCCATATCAAGCATTTCATCTGCCTCATCAAGGACAATTGTCTTCACATGAGAAAGATCAATTGTACCACGTTTTAAGTGGTCTAAAAGGCGTCCCGGTGTACCTACTAAAATAGCAGGTGTTTGCTTTAAAGAATGAATTTGGCGACGAATATCAGCTCCACCATAGACTACTTGGACACGTGCTTTTTCATCACGGCCTAAACGGAATAATTCTTCTTGAGTTTGAATAGCTAATTCACGCGTTGGTTCAATTACAAGTGCTTGAATAAAGTGCTCTTTTTTATCAACATTTTGCAAAATTGGCAAACCAAAAGCTGCAGTCTTACCAGTACCAGTTTGAGCTTGACCAATTACATCCTTTCCTTCTAAGACTAATGGAATAGTCTTTTCTTGGATAGGAGTTGCTTCTTCAAAGCCCGCACGTTTAATGGCTTTAAGAATTTCTGGTTTTAAATCTAATTCTGTAAATTTCAAATTATAATCCTTTCCTAAAGGAGGCGCTCTAAAACTTTATCTAGATGCATTCCATGAGAACCCTTCAGCATTACAATATCTTCAGGTTTAATATCATTCTTTAAATCATCAATCATACGATCCATATTTTCTTCTGGATAATAATGCAAATTATCTGCATTATACTTATCAGTTAGCGCCTCATATAAATTCTTCATATCAGGACCGTATAAATAAAGTTCATTAATAATGGCTGGGTCAAATGCATCTGCTAAATCAGCGTGTAATTCAGGTGACTTTTCACCTAATTCTAACATATCACCTAAAACTGCAATTCTACGACCTTCATTCTCAAGCACAATTTGACCAAAGGAGGTAGTAACTGCTCGAACCGCAGTAGGGTTAGAATTATAAACATCATCCATAATGGCTTCACCCACATCACCTTGTCTCCATTGCATACGGTTAGCCGTTGGAGTGAAAGTTGCAAGAGCACTGGCAATTTCTTCATCACTTTCACCAAAATGACGACCCACACTAATTGCAGCTAATGCATTGGAAACATTATGCTTTCCTATCATTGGGATAGAAAACTTCTGCTCTGAGTCATTAACCTTAAACGAAGCATGACGCATATGAGAACTGAAAGTGATGGCATAGATAGTATCATCTTCTTTAAAGCCAAAAGTACTCTTGTCCTGTTCTAACTTGGCAGCACGTTCTCTAAGTAGTGGTTCATCTCCATTATAGATAAATTTACCATCTTCTTTTAAGAAATCAGTAATCTCCATTTTTGCATCGGCAATTTTATCACGGCTACCAAAGAATTCAATGTGAGCTTCCCCTATCATAGTAATTACACATACATCGGGACGCACTAAATTACTTAAATGATGTAACTGTCCAGAACGATCCATCCCCATTTCTAATACCAAAATTTCAGTAGATGGCTTCATTTCTAAAATAGTAATAGGAACACCAATTTCATTATTAAAATTAGCCTGTGTCTTATGCACATTAAAACGTTTAGATAAAACAGCCGCAACCATATCCTTGGTAGTAGTCTTACCGTTAGAACCAGTAATTCCTACGACGGTTGGATTAACCTTAACCAAATAATATTGAGCTAATTGTTGAAGAGCAGTCAAAGGATCTTCAACTTCAATTACTGGAAAATCTTCTGGCTTACCAGGATGGCCTTTCTTCCATAATGTAGCACTAGCACCCTTAGAAATTGCACTAGAAACAAAATCATGACCATCACGACTACCTTCAAGAGGAATAAAGAGTGAATCTGGAGTTGACTTTCTAGAGTCAAATTCCACAGAAGTAATAACTGTATCTTCACCCATATTTAAATCGCTATTTAAAGCCTTTGCGATTTCCGCAAGTTGCATTTTCATAAATTATTAACTCCTACTAAAAATTGCATATAGCCTATTATACTTAGTTTTAATTTATTGACAAAATGACTATGTGCGCCACAAAAAATTATACCACGCTCAGACACAAAAAATATGAACTACATTAGGAATAAATTCCTAAGTTTTTACCAGCTCATAATATTATAAAAAGAGCAGTTCCAATAGGAACTGCTCTTTCGGTATAAATACCAAGAAATATTAGTTCTTTGAAGAAATACCGTACTTCTTGTTGAATTTTTCGATACGACCATCTGCTTGAGCAAACTTTTGCTTACCAGTGTAGAATGGGTGTGAAGCTGAAGAAATTTCAACACGAACTAATGGGTAAGTCTTACCTTCGTAATCAATAGTTTCAGTTGGCTTTACAGTAGAACCTGCTACAAACTTAGTACCAGTTGCTGTATCCATAAAAACTACTTCTTGGTAATCTGGATGAATGCCTTGTTTCATAATTTTAATACTCCTTCTGCCATGATCAGTCTTTCAGATCATAGATTATATTACGACCAGTACAGAATAACATCTTTAAGCCTTTATTTCAAGACCTTTTATAATCATCTCAAATCAATGAACTAAAAAATTATTCTTCATCAAATTCTTTTTTTACACGCTCATTTACTTTTATTGCATCAGGATCCACTTTAACTAAGTGAGAATTAATACCCCAATAGTAAAAAAGAAGTGAGGCAACAATAATAATCACAAAATCCCAAGGATACTTAAGCCAATTTTGTCCACCAAAGCCAACACTACCACAGTATGATATCGCTGAAATGAAAACTAAATAACCTAACATCCACCAGCAACTTTTTAATTGCTTTTTCAAATTAGAGTGACGGTAACGAACTTCATAGTAGATGTATACTGGCAATCCTAATCCAATTACTAAAATAACTTCAATAGTTGTTGGCCACATTGTCCAATAAATTGCTAAACTAGCTAATACAAATGCAAGTGGGGCTACCCAACTCATCCATTTTGGATTAAATGGACGTTCTAATTGTGGAGCCATCTTTCTTAAAGAAATGACTGTAACCGGACCAGTTAGATATGCGATTAAGGTAGCGCCTGTAATCACAGTTGCAAGTAAGTTCCAATTTCTAAAAACCGAAACTAAGATCATTGCTAAAAGAAAATCTACAACCATGGCAAAACGTGGCACCATGTAGCGACGATTTAAACGTCCTAACCAACTTGGTAAGTGCTTAGTATGCGTCATAGCTGCTAGCGCACGAGAAGCAGTTGCTACAAAGGCAACCCCTGTACCAAATGGAGATACAAAAGCATCTAAATAAAGTAAAATAACTAACCAGTTAATTCCCAGTAAAATTGCTAAATCTGCAAATGGAGATGTAAAATTAATCCCATGCCATCCAACTTTGGCTAACATCGAAGGTTCAACTGCACCAATAAAAGTGACTTGCAACATAATATAAATAGCTGCAGTAATAAACATTGAGATTAACACACCACGAACGATATTTTTACGCGGATTTTTTAATTCTCCACCCATATTGATAACAGTTTGAAAGGCATCATACGACATAATTATCCCAGAAATGGAAGTTGCCTCAAAGATGGAACGCGTACCATAAGGCATGAAACTGTGGACACTATTTCCAAAATTTTGTGTATGAAATCCACTGCAAATTAAAATAATAATTGTTAAAGTCGGTAACAAAACTTTAAAAATAGAAATTAAATTAGTAAAATGAGTCATAATTTTTACTGACCAAAAATTAATCAAGGTAAAGATAAACATAAATAAGAATACTACCCATAAACCACGTGTCGTAATATTACCATTATGCATAAAATTCTTAGTCCAATTTGCCCAACTCCATGGCCATGAACTCATATATTGGACTGCTGCAACAGCTTCCATAGGGACTAAAGTTACCAATGATATCCAATTTGCCCAAGCAGCAATAAATCCTAAAAATGGACCATGACTATATTGCGCATAGCGGCTCATTCCCCCACTTTCAGGAAACATAGCACCCAATTCTACATAAGTTAGGGCAATTATAATAATAATCACGGCACCTAAAATCCATGAAATAATAGCTGCAGGTCCAGCAATTTTAGCAGCAGAACCTGCCCCAAATAGCCAACCAGACCCAATTAATGAATTTAAAGCCAACATTACAGCAGAGAAAAGACTCATTTTATGTAATTTGCTTTTGTCCACGCAATCCCTCCTTCTTTTAAATTAGTATAAGATGTTTATAATTGTACCAAAAAATTGCTACTGAAATTATTTCAGTAGCAATTTTTCTTAATTACTTAATTGGGTGTTTTTTGGTAAGTTCACTTACCGCAGCCTGAACTTGTACTTTTACCTGCTCATCAGTAGGATTATTCAATAATTTTCCAATAATATCTGCTACTTCCCGACTATCTTCCTCTAAAAAACCGCGACTAGTAATAGCAGGTGTACCTAAACGTAATCCACTAGTTACAAAGGGACTACGTTTATCTCCAGGAATCGATTCTTTGTTAGTTGTAATATGAACACTATCTAATAATTCTTGTGCTTCAAGACCTGTTAAACCAGTATCAGTGATATCAATATTGAGTAAATGGTTTTCTGTTCCACCAGAAACTACTCGGATATTATCAATCTTATTAAATTCATCCGCCATCGCATTAGCATTCTCGATTACTTGCTTAATGTAAACTTTAAATTCTGGTTGTAAATCTTCATAAAAAGCTTGTGCCTTACCTGCAATCACATGTTCTAAAGGACCACCTTGCGTTCCCGGAAAAACAGCAGAGTTAATTTTCTTACCTAATTCAAGATTATTAGATAAAATCATTCCACCACGAGGTCCACGGAGAGTTTTATGAGTAGTAGTAGTTACCACATCCGCAATACCCACAGGATTTGGATGGTAGCCCGCTGCAACTAAGCCAGCTATATGGGCCATATCAACCATTAAGTAAGCACCTACACTATCCGCAATTTCACGACACTTTTGCCAATCAATAATTCGACTATAAGCAGACGCTCCTGCCACAATTAATTGTGGTTTTACTTCTTGCGCAACTGCCATAATTTCATCAAAATCTAGCATTTCAGTTTCAGGATTCAAATCATAACTATAAGATTCATAAACTTTACCAGAAAAGTTTACTTTAGAACCATGAGTCAAGTGACCACCGGCATCCATTCCCATTCCTAAAATCTTATCACCCGGTTTAAGAAGTGCTTGATAAACAGCCATATTAGCTTGAGAACCAGAGTGAGGTTGAACATTAGCATACTTGGCATTAAATAATTCTTTAGCATAGTCAATAGCTAATTGCTCTACTTGGTCAATGTATTCACATCCACCATAGTAACGCTTGCCTGGATAACCTTCAGCATATTTATTAGTTAAAACTGAGCCTTGGGCTGCACGTACATCATCAGAAACTATATTTTCTGAAGCAATTAATTCAATTGTATCTTCTTGACGTTTTTCTTCATTCTTAATTGCTTCCCATAGTTGTGGTGATTTTCCCGAATATTCCATATATTCTCCAACTCCATTCACAAATAGTATATTTTTATTTTAATTTTACTATAGATAGAAAATCAACTAAAAAGAGTATGATTCTATTCAAAGTGTTGCCTCTAAAATTGGATATGAGGACCTATTTACTTTTTCAAACGTTACACAATACGAATTTTCTAAGCATATCAGTAATCTCAGTTAAGCGGTCAAATATTTTGTTATCAATCTTAACTTTTTCTATAATTAATTATAGTTAAAAATTATTTTAGAAAAGGACCTAGTGATTAAATGAAGCAAACTGAATGTACTACTATTTTAGTTGGTAAAAATGCAACTATCGATGGATCCACAATGATTGCCCGTAGTGAAGATGGTGGGCGTACTATTATCCCTGAAAGATTTGATGTAGTAATGCCTGCCGATCAACCTAAACATTATGAAACCGTTATTAGCCATCAAAAAATTGATGACAGTGACTTACCAGCCAATCCTATGCGCTATACTTCTGCACCTGATGCATCTGGTAAAAACGGTATTTGGGCTGCAGCTGGTATTAACAGTGATAATGTTGCAATGACTGCAACTGAAACTATTACTACTAATTCTCGTATCCAAGGGATTGACCCACTTGTAACTGAAGGAGGACTTGGTGAGGAAGATTTTGTAACTTTAACCCTTCCTTACATTCATTCACCTAAAGAAGGTGTGGAACGTGTCGGTTACTTACTAGAAAAATACGGTACCTATGAAATGAATGGGATGGCATTCTCTAATAATGAAGAAATTTGGTACCTAGAAACTATTGGTGGTCACCACTGGATAGCTCGTCGTATTCCAGATGACGCTTATGTTGTTGCACCAAATCGTTTGAACATTGATGAATTCGACTTTGAATCAGATGACTTTATGTTCAGCGATGATTTAAAGGAATTAATTGAAGAATATCACTTAAACCCTGATAAAAGTGGCTACAACATGCGCCATATCTTTGGTTCATCAACTATTAAAGATGCCCACTATAATAATCCACGCGCTTGGTACGTTCACAAATACTTTGATCCAGAATTTGATGGACAACCAGGAGATCAAGATCAACCATTTATTACTTACGCTAAGAAAAAAATTAGTATCGAAGATATCAAGTTTCTTGAAAGTTCTCACTACCAAGACACCCCATTTGATGCTTATGGCGATATGGGTACAGCTGAACAAAAGAAAACTTTCCGTCCAATTGGTATCAATAGAAACTTTGAAACTCATATCTTACAATTGAGAAATGATGTTCCAGCTAAAATTTCTGGTGTGCAATGGTTAGCCTTTGGTCCTAATACTTTTAATAGTATGGTACCTTTCTATACCAATATCACCACTACCCCAGCAAGTTTTCAAACTGGTCCTAAGTTTGATTTAACTAAGATTTTCTGGTTAAACAAACTTGCTGCTCAATTAGGTGATACTAACTTCCGAGTATATGGTGCCTTAGAGGAAGATTTTGAACAAAAATCCCTAGCTCAATGTCATAAGATTCAACATGAAACTGATCAAGCTGTTAAAGACCTTTCAGGCAAAGAATTAGAAGAAAAATTAAATGACGCTAACCAAAAAATGGCTGATGTAGTTTACAACAATACCGTAGAACTTTTAGGCAACATGGTTAATGAAGGTCATGGCTTGATGACTTTGAAGTACGACTTGTTAGACTAAAATAGTTTAGTTACTAAAAAACACGTAACTCCTAAAATTGGAGTTACGTGTTTTTCTTTATTTATTTTTTAATTAATCTTTTCTTTTTTTGTTACCTCTTAATCCTAAAATTGCTGCAATACTTGCAATTGCTAAACCTAAAATTCCTAAAGTATTTGTATCTTTAGCACCAGTTTGTGGCAAAGTAGTTTGATTCTTATTGCTATTTACTGATGTAGCAGAATTCTCATTTCCGGAACCTACATTACTGTGACTTGGTTTAGTACTAATAACTGTTTGTGCTGGTTTATTTGGCGAAACAGTATTAACAGTATTATTAGTAGGTTTATTTGGAGTATTAGGCTTGTCTGCAGTATCTGGCTTACTTGGAGTAGATGGTTTATTTGGTGTACTTGGCACTGATGGTTTACCAGGCGTAGATGGTTCTGATGGCTCACTAGGAGTACTTGGTGTATCTGGAAGTGATGGTTCATCAGGGGTAGTTGGTGAATCCGGAGTAGTTGGTGTAGATGGTTCATCAGGTACAACTGGTGTAGTTGGTTCTGTATCTTTAGTATAAGTTACCGTTACCGTTGTATTTGCACTATCTTTAGTTATTCCATCTTTTACAGCTACCACAGGATAATCTGGAGTATAACCTTCAATAGTTGGTGAATCCACACTTTCAAAACTACCTGCAGCTGGAGTCCAAGTAATATTTCCAATCAACTTACCAGTTACCTTATCAATAATCCCTGTTCCCTTAAAAGTAATGGTTTGTACCTTATCTGGGGCAGCTGATGTATTAGTATCTTTGTAAACATACTTGATTGTTCTAGTTACGGTCTTACTTAAGCTCTTAGCATCAAGTGGATACTTAGGACTATCTGGATCATCTGGGTTAATTGGAGTATCTGGTGTAAAGTCATCATCTGGTCCAACTGGGATAGTTGCGTGCGTGAAGTAAACTTTGAATAAGTTCTTATTGTTGTCTGCTTGGAAACTTGCACCTTCATTATAAGTACTATTTTCTAACTTGTAGCCACGAGCCTCATAGTAAGCAATCATTTGTGCAGGAGATGTTGGGAAACTAATCACATCACCAAACTTACCTGCAGCGTTTTCACTACTTAAAACTGAGTTGTCTGTCTTATCGATGTACTCGATTTGAGCAGTTTGTTCATTAGCTACATATTTTACAGTTTCAACAATATTTTCTGAATCTTGATTAATACCGTTTACTGCTTCTACCTCAATTGGTTCTGGACCATAATTTGGTACTTCTGGTGAAGTTACTGCCGCAAAACTTGTACCGTCTGTTGCAGTCCAATCAATTGTACCAGCTACTGGCTTACCTTGAGCGTCTACTTCAATTTGTCCGTTTGAATCAAGATTTACTAATTGACCAGTTACCTTATCAATAATTCCTTTACCAGTGAAGTTCAATGATTGAACTTTATCACTAAGTCCTTCTACAGGTTGATTATTAGATGCATATACATACTTGATCGTTCTAGTTACAGTCTTGCTCAAGCTCTTAGCATCAAGTGGATACTTAGGACTATCTGGATCATCTGGGTTAATTGGAGTATCTGGTGTAAAGTCGTCATCTGGTCCAACTGGGATAGTTGCATGAGCCAAGTAAACAGTGAAATTATTAACATTTGGATTGGTTTGGGAATCACCATATCTTGTCTCACCATTTACAAACTTAAATTGATCCTTGTTTACCTGTTCATAACCACGTTTTTCATAGCTTGCAATAACTTGAGCCGGGTCATCTTCAAAGAAAATAGACTCATCATACTTACCATCAACACTTTGCTTATCTAAAACTGTATTAGTTGTAGCATCAACATAAGTAATTGTAGCTTGTTCTGGGTTAGCATCATATACAACTGTTTCATAGATATTAGGTGTGTAGCCATTAATCTCATTAACTGTTGGAATTTCCAAACGATCAGCTACATAACCATTGATCTTAGGTGATGTTACGGCAGCAAAACTTGTACCATCACTACTCCAGCTAATGGTACCAGCGACTGGATTACCTTGATTATCTACTTCAATTTGTCCATTTGAATCAAGGTTTACTAATTGACCAGTTACCTTATCAACAGTCCCAACACCTGTAAAAGTAAGAGTTTGAACCTTAGTTGGAGCTGCAGTTTCACCACTCAGATTATAAATATAATCAATCGTTCTAGTTACAGTATTCTTCAAACTAGCTGAATCAAGTGGGTACTTAGGACTATCTGGATCATCTGGATTAATTGGAGTATCAGGTGTAAAGTCATCATCTGGTCCGACTGGAATAGTTGCATGAGTTAAGTAAACCGTAAAGTTATTAACGTTTGGATCTGCCTGTGAATCACCATATTTTGTTACGCCATTAATAAACTTGAATTGATCCTTATCTACTTGTTCATAACCACGTTTTTCATAGTCCTCAATTACACTTTGAGGATCATTTTCAAAAGTAATACCCTCTTGGTACTTTCCATAAACAGAATCTGTAAGTAAAGTCTTGCCAGTTACCTTATCAATGTAAGTAATATTAGCTCTCTCATTATTCTCATAATAAGTTACCAAAAATTCTGTATCTGCATTATTTTGTGTTACTCCACTAATTTGGTTGATAACTGTTTGATCTGCAGTGTAACCAGGTATCTGAGGTGAAACTACTTCATCAAAGCTATCACCAGATCCAGTCCACATTAATTGACCGGTTACAAGGGAACCATCTTCATTCACCATGATATTACCATCATTATCTAAGACTACATAGTCGCCTGTAACTTTATCAATCACCCCTGTAGCTTGGAAATGAATCGTATCACTTACTGGAACTGCTGCTTGTGTACCATTAATATATTGATATTTTACAGTTCTAGTAACATCTTTTTCCAATTTATCGGAATCAAGTGGATATTTAGGACCATTTGGTTCTTCAGGATTAATTGGTTCACCTGGTTTGCCTGGATTTTCAGGATCAACAGGTACCGTACCATGTTTTAACAAAACATAGAATGTATTGTCTTTTTCATTATTTGCAAACTTGCTTCCTACTTTAAAGCCATCATCTACTAATTCATAACCCTGGTTCTCAAGAGCTGTAATCATATCAGCAGTTGAATAATCAATAACTTCATTGTACTTACCAGTGACTGTTGCTGTCTTTAAATCCTTATTAGTAGTAACGTCACGATAAATAATTTGGGCAGTTTGTTCATTTGCACCATAAAGAACCGTCTCATTAATATCTGATTGGTCTGGAGTAACAGTTACTTGACTTACTTTTTCTTGGTCAGGTACATAGTTAGCAATTACTGGTGAAGTTACTTCCTCAAAATCACTTGTTTCAGGAGTCCAACTGTAACTTCCTTCTTTAATAACTCCATCTTCAGTAACAATGTTGTTATTACTATCAAGTTCTACCAAATTACCAGTTACCTTATCCTTGATACCATTTCCAGTAAAGGTCACTGTTTGAGTTACACTAGGAGCAGCTTGGCTACCATCTTCCGCATATTTATAGTCGATGGTTCTAGTCACTTGTTTTGTAGTAGTTACATCTTCAGTACCATGAGTAAAGTAAACATCATAAATATTTTTGTCATTATCTTGCTGATAAGTATAAGTTTCTTTAGGATCAAAATTGCCCTTACCTGGAATTAAAACATATCCTTGGCTTTCAAAAAGTGCAATAGTCTTTTCTGGATCGAATGGGAAAGAAATTGTATCTCCATATTTACCTAAAGCATAATCTGTACCAATTGCTGCGCCAGTTACATCATCCCAGTAGTTAAGTTGAGCAGCTTGTAAGTTCTTCTTATAAACAACAATTTCATCAATGTCATTACTGGTAGGTACAACATACTTGGCTGTTACTTCAAGTTGATCTGGACTATAACCAGTGATAGCTGGGGAAACTACAGTATCAAACTTTCCATATTCTGGGTCCCAATCAAGGTTAGAAACTGTTTCTACAATATTACCGTTATCATCAACCTTTACATAATTTCCAGTTACCTTATCTTTATAGCCAGTACCAGTAAAGTTAACGGTCTCTACCTTAGTTGGTACAGCTACACTACCGTCTTCGTAGACATATCTAATACTTCTAGTAACACTTCTCTCTTCATTAACAGGTTCTACTCCATGTTTAAGAGTAATCACATAAGTATTAGCATCCGGTTCATCAATTGAATCCTTATATTTAGTACCAGCTTTAAATGGATTATTAACTAAAACATATCCTCCAGCAATATAGCGGTTAATTGCATTTGTAGGACTGTAGGAAATAGCTGTATTGTAAATACCTTCAGTAATTCTAGTTTCTAAGTCTTTATTATCAGTAATATCTCGGTAAATAAACTTGGCAGTTTCAGCATGAGAATATTTAACAGTTTCAACCAAATCACCACTAGTTGGAGTCACTACCACTGGTGAAACTTCAGTTGGATCTGCATAGTAATCTTCAACCTCAGGTGATTCTACACTATCTAGGACAACAGAAGATTGCGTCCAAGTTGGACCTTCGGCTGTACCAGTAATGTTATTATTCTCATCAACAGTTACCCATTGACCAGTTACTTTATCAAGATAACCTGTAGCAGTAAATGTAGCAGTTTGAACTTTGCTCTCCAAACCATCAACTGGCTTATTATTACGAGCATAAACATAATTAATAGTACGAGTTGCGGTTGCAGTAAGATGACTTGCACTACTATTCTGTGGGAAAGTAGGACCATCTGGATCATCTGGGTTAATTGGATCACCAGGCTGACCTGGATTATCAGGATTTACGGGTAATACGCCATGCTTTAAGTGAACAACATAATTAATTTGTTCTGTCCCTAATTTTTCATCTGGTACATAATTGCTACTTACTAGGACATAACCTTGCTTTTCATAATGATCAATTACAGTTGCTGGAGCAACATCAAACTCTATATCATCTTCATATTCCCCATTATAACTATCTGTATATAAGACTTCATTATCAGTATCATCAATATAAGTTATTGTAGCTAATGATTTAACTCTAGTATATGCAATCGGATGATTTTGACCCGGATTTGTGGGAGTATAATTTTTATCATGAGGATTTACTAAAGTCCAGCCAGGAATATCAGGTGCACTAGTTACAGCAGCTTTAGAAGCATCTGCAGGGTTGTTATTATATTGTGTATTATATAGTCCATCATCTATTAGCTTACCATTTTCATCAACTGGGATAATCTTTCCAAGTGGGCTGTAATATAAGTTAGCGACATTAACATCATTAGGAATATATGGACTTCTGGCATGAATAGGATTATTAGCAGCATCATACTCAAATGTTTTATCTTCTCCCGGCTCAACTGTTAATGTTTCTACTGAATCTCCTTCCTTTCCAATATACAAAGATGCTTGCATCGTACCAGTATATAAACCCTGGGCGTTTGGAATTTCATGATATACAATCGTATTAGAAATTGAACCATCTGCATTGTACAAGACTTTTTTATAGTATCTATTTGGTTGGAACAGAGAAATAGTACCAGTATAGCTTATACCACTATTAGCCAAACTATCACTATTAGTTAAATATTCCCCTGTAATCACCTTTTTATACTGATCAATATTAGGGATAGTGAATGTCTGTCCACTTAATCCTTCTACATTAATACCTTCAATATCATGATCAGGATCGTCATATTCATGATACTTGTTGTCGTCTCCAAGAACATAATATACTACTGCAGCCTGGCTGGATCTAACTGGGTCAATATCTACCTTTTGATACAAACCTCCGGTAATTTGAGCACCTAATCCATAAGCATTTGATGACCATGCTCCGTTTAACCCTTGAATGTTAGTTACAGCTTGAGTAGGTCTTGAAACACCCTCAACATTTAAATTATAAACACCGGTATTATGGACACGATAGGTAGAACCCCCTACTACAATATCAACATAATTTGATGCTTTATCAGGATTATTATCTACTGTAACAATTTTATCATTGTTGTTAGGATCTATCTTCTTAAAGTCTGAATTTGTGATAAAGACATGAACTTGTTGACCAGGATTAGCACGATCAGTAGCAATAATCATTCTGGCACTTTGGTTATCATATTTTATATTCCCCAGTTGTACAACTTCATATATGTATAAATTATCATTCTTGATTAAAGCTTTAGCACTGTTCAAAACAGTATTATTAGGATCTTTACCAATAATGGTTGTTTCCTTAGTCTGTTTATCACCAGTACTAGTAGTAGCTACTTTCGAATCTTTAAGATTTTGAGTAGTAGTGTTTGTATTAGTTTTTTCATTATTAGTAGTTAAATTTTTTACATCAACTGATGTTGAAGTATTAGAGGAGGGGTTATCTTCTTTAGAAGGGTTTACAGTGGCCTGCTTTACCCCCCCATTTTTACTTGAGTGCTTGAATCGTTAGTAACGTCGGCATTCTTGCTTGAATCATTAGTTTGAGTAGTTACCTTTTTTTCGGTAGCATTATCACTAGTTTTTACATCTTCGGTAGCATCATCACTAGTTTTTACATCTGTAGTTTGTTCTTTATTATCTTTTGAACTTTCTGAATTAGTAGTTACTGAAGCTGCATCATTCTTTTGAGTTTGAGTATCTGCTGTTTGCTTGGTAGCATTATCCTCTGCTTTAGTCTCATTATCTTCAGTTGCATCTTCTGACGAACTATCTTGTGAAGACTGAGCAACAGTAACTGTAGTAGGTTGAGCTGGAGTAACTTCAGCTGCCTTTACAACTTTACCAGATGTCATAAAAGCTAATCCAATTAAGACTGAGCTAACTCCTACCTTTAAAGTACGGATGGAAAAAATTTGTTTTTGTGGTTCCATCTTTCTTAATTTTTCTTTGAAATTATTTTTCGATAACATTTTATTCCCTCGATAAATTAATTACTAATAAACTGTTATTATTTAACAGGTGTATTATACTACTTATACTAAGTGAATTGCTTATAAATATTAAGAAAATCATAAATATTTTCGTCAATCACTAAGAAGATCACGAAACAAAAAACTCTCAAGCTTTAAAACTTGAGAGTTTTTTATGAAAAAATTATTGCCTAATTTGTCCGTCACCAGTAATTTCGTACTTAATAGTTGTTAATTGTTCTAGTCCCATTGGACCCCGAGCATGTAATTTTTGAGTACTAATACCAATCTCAGCTCCAAAACCAAACTCACCACCATCCGTAAAGCGAGTTGAAGCATTAACGTATACACAAGCTGAATCAACTCTACGTTGAAATTGGCGACTCCGAATAATATTATCACTGATAATGGCTTCAGAATGATGAGTACTATGGCGGTTAATATGCCGAATAGCATCATTAAGAGAATCAATAATTTTAACCGACATAATTAGGTCATTATATTCTGTATCCCAGTCATTATCACTAGCTGGCTTAATTGATGGAACAATTGCTCGAGCTCTTTCATCTCCACGTAGTTCTACGCCTTGATCAAATAATGCTTGCGCGATTACTGGCAAATATTCTGTAGCTACATCTTGATGGATTAAAAGTTTTTCTGCTGAATTACATACAGATGGACGTTGAACCTTAGCATTCACAACGATCTTAGTTGCCATTTCAAGATTAGCATCCCGATCAATATAAATATGACAATTCCCTGCGCCTGTTTCAATTACTGGCACAGTTGCATTATTAACTACTCGCTGAATTAAAGTGCGCCCACCTCGAGGAATTAAAACATCAATATAGTCGGTAAGATTCATCATTTCATCAACTAACGCATGATCAGGATTGGTGATTAATTGCACGGCATCAACTGGAAGATTCAATTTCTTTAATCCTTCGCGAAGAATTTTAACGAGAGCTTGATTTGTTTGTAAAGCCTCTTTTCCACCACGTAAAATCACGGCATTACCGCTTTTAAGCGTCAAGCCAAGAGCATCAACAGTTACATTAGGACGCGCCTCAAAAATGATCCCAATTACTCCAAGTGGTACCCGACGCTGTAAAATTTGAAGACCATCTTGAGTAATCCACCCTTGATCAATTTTAGCAGTTGGGTCAGGAAGATCAGCAATATTTTGTAAACCAGTTGCCATATCTTTAATTCGTTGAGAATCAACAGTTAATCGATCAATAAATTTTTTGGGCATTGTAGTAGCTGCCGCAAGATCAGCTTGATTAGCAGTAATGACTTCATCTTGATGAGTTAACAATTCATTCGCTAATTGTTGCAGAGCGTAATTTTTAGTAGCTGTATCAAGTAGTGCTAATTCTCCAGCAGCTTGTTGAGCCTGTTGTCCAAATATAGTTAATTGCTTATTCATGATTAAAAACCTTCTTTTTACCAAAATGAGTACCTACGGATTGACCATCAAAAATATCAAAAATAATCTGGGGATGTTGACCACTACAAAGAATCATTTCTTTCTCATTCTCAATCATTCTTTCAGCGGCTCGTAACTTTGTTACCATGCCTCCAGTTCCAAATTTTGTGCTTGAGGTGCCAGCTGCCGCCTTAATTTCAGGAGTTAACGTTGAAACTGTACGAATAATCTGGGCATCAGCGTAACGGTGTGGATCTCGATCATATAAGGCATCAATATCCGATAAAATAATTAAAAGGTCGGCATCAGTTGTTGTAGCTACTTGAGCAGATAATTCATCATTATCACTAAAAGTAGTGTGATGATCTAATTCATCTACTGAGACTGGATCATTTTCATTAATAATTGGAATAATATGCTGCTTAAGTAAAGCATTAATAGTATTAAGTGTGTGCTGCCGACTAACTGGGAAATCTAAAACATCCTTAGTTAATAATAATTGGGCAACATGAGTCTGATAATCAAGAAAACGTTGTGAGTAAATTCTCATTAACTCTGCCTGACCAATTGCCGCTAAGGCTTGTTGTTGGTCAATTGCCTCTGGCCGGTCTTTTAAATTAAGACTAGCTAGTCCAACTCCAATTGCTCCCGAAGAAACTAAGATTAACTCATATCCTTGATTATTGAGCGTTGCTAACGTAAATGCTAAACGATCAATAGTTCGTAAATTAAGCTGACCGTTAGCGAGTACTAGACTACTAGTACCAATTTTAATTACAATCCGTTTTGTCATATATTTTTCTTTCTAAAATAAAAAAGCACGTCTTTAAGTGAGACACCAGTTACGGCGGTACCATTCTCATTCAAAGACGTGCTTTACCCTTTTTAAGTATTATATTCAAATTAATTAAGTTGTAGCAGGATTTCGGTACTTGGTATAGCTTGCAGTCGATGACTATACTTCCTTAGCTGACCTACTTATATCTACAATTAAATTTTATCGAGCTTTAGGGGATTTGACAAGGAAATTACTTTTTACTGTTACAAATTTTTCTACAAATAAGCATCTTTTTGTAAATTATATAGAGAGTTAATCTATCCTATTCCCTTAGAATAAGAGACATTCCTTTTATATCAGTGTTTACACAGCTTTTTTCTTATTTTGGCAGACTTTTGGCAGACCGCTTAATTTAGCTGTAGTTAAATGTTGATTACCATTGAATGAAACTTTTGACTTCTTAGCCGGAGAAATATTCATACTTCCTTCCATCTTTGAAGCCAATTCAATATCATTATTACTAAACATATGAGCATAGTATTTAAGAGTTGTCATTGGCGTTTTATGCCCTAGTCGATGACTTACAGCTAAAACATCAGCGCCAAGTTCAGCAATCAAATAAGACGCATTTGAATGTCTTAATCCTCTACCATCAATTCTAGGAACACCTGCAAGCTTGGAATAGCGTTTCAGCCATCTACTTAGAGTTGACTTATTTAAAGGACAGTTGTCATACGATAAAACAAAATCTTTAACACCGTACTTAAGCTGTTCTTTTTTCCATGCCTTTAGGACTTCTACCAATTCATCGTCAAGTGTTAAGGTTCGTCTACTAGAATCAGTTTTTAAGTATGGCTTAAGCTCATAGTCCAACTTATTCTTATAATGTAGATTATTCAAGAACCTTACCTTGCCATTGTCTAAATCGATATCAGACCATTTTAAAGCACCTGCTTCTGATACTCTACAACCTATGCGGTAAAAGAATAAGAAAGTAACATAGATAAATTGTTCGTAGAAGCTAGAAATTGAAATTGAAGCAATTACTTTTTCAAATTCTTCCTTTGTCCAATACTTAGCAGTAGCCTTTCCTTTAGGGATTGATTTAGTTTTTAAAGATGGATTAGCAGGAATTAAACTAATCTCTACTGCATAATCTAGACTTTGTCTAAAAGAAGTATACACAAGACTGGCATAACTTTGTGAATAATCAGTTTCAGTTAAGAGCCATGTACGATACTTCTCGCAATCTTCTACCGTAATTTTCTTTAATAGTTTGTTTCCCATGTAATCCACACCATGAGAAAACATTCTCTGATGTGTATCATAGGTACTATTTTCAACATCCGCTTTGTATTTAGGTAAGAATTTTTCCTTAATAAAAGAAGAATAAGTCATATCACCTAAATTGACATTTAGATAAACTTGCTTAACTCTTTGGGCTTCAATATGAGCTGCTCTTGCACTAGTAAAACTGCGGTTTAGCTCGTCTTTTCTCCCTTTTTTAAAATGCTTCTTTCCCTTGGCATCCCTACCTAAAAAGATCTGATAAAAGAATCTTCCTTTATCATCTTTGTAGACGTCAACATATTTGGTTTTAGTTACTGGCATTTACTAATCGTCCCCTTTTTCCAAAAGAGACAATCCCGTAATTTCTTCAACAACTTTAACTGGTACAACACCCAGACGCTTATTATTGTACAACTCATAACCAGCGTCTACCATCTTTTTTTTGGCAGTTCTAATAATTTCTCTAGCTTGACTAGGCTTGTAACCTAATTTAACTACATCATTAAAACCCATTAATTTTTTCATTTAGTATCCTTCTCTTTTAAATCAATCATAAAAAGAAGATAATGAAAAGCGAACAGCCGTCGCATTTGGTTTGTTCGCTTAAAAGGTCTAATCATTACTTTGGTCGGTATGATTAGCCTTTTTTTCATCTTCTATTTCTTTTACAGCTTTTTCGAGATAATAGTTAATCGTCTCAATGTTTGGATGTTGGCTTTGTATCAATGCCAAATCTTGAGCCATATTACTTGGAATAGAATAATGATCATCTCTGTTCGGCTTAGCTACGTATTCAAACATGAAAAGTAGAAAATCAGCTTTTCCTACTTCACCAAATAGTTGAGCTACTCGATAGAATACCCCAGCAGCTCCACCAGTTAAGAACCATTTTAGTTCTTGTACTAACCGATCAGTTAATTTAGAAGCTAGTGGAGGAATTGTTCCTGAACCGTTAGCCAATTCGGTAAGCTTTTTCCATAATGGGATAGCTTTATGTTTAGCATCAGCAAGAATCCATCTCTTTACTACATACCCTATTAGTTTCTGGTTTACTTCTATTTCTTCTTTTCCAGATAAATCCTGAAGAATTGCATGAGCCGCGTCATGCTTAAATTCCCCTTCAATTCGCACCCAACTCTTGCATTGCTGTGCTAAGTCATAATAAGGAGCATTTACTCTATCTTGTTCGATTTTTTTATCGTAAATACGTAAAAAGTTGTCGCTAGATCTTGCACCACAGGTTATCCCAGTAATTATTTTATTTGCACCAAAGAATTTTTGATGTTGAGAAGATAGTTCACGCTCCAATGAATCCAAAATTAAAACTTTTTTATTTTGTAATTGTTGATGCAATTTATTAACAGTTAGATCACCATCTAAAACATCTATAGCAACATCAAGTCTTGTAAACCTAGCTTTCTTATCATCCATATATTTAAGCAGGTTAACAAAACTCATATCATAGTCCCTTAGTCTACCTAAGCTTTGCAATGCCTTGTATCCAGTAGCACTAAAATAAAGCAACAAGCCCTGTGATGGTTTCTTAACATTCCACATAATCTTAATTTTGCCATCATAGTAAGCGATAGCTTCTGAATAATGATTTAATGCTTTAGCTTTATCAGAGCCACCTAGTATTTCTGCTAAATGAAGCTCTTTCTCAATCTCCAAAGCAGTATTTAATCCTCCCATCTTGCCAATAGGAAAATTAATACTTACTTGGTCAACAGTCACATAGTACTGAGCCATATGATATACCTTCCTTTTAATTTATTAGATATACCCGCCTAATAGTTATGGCGGGTTGATGCCGAGCGCTCCGCTCGGATCGTTCCACTTGCCAGCTTCCAGCTGGCATCCGTCGGCAGACACCACAGTTAAGGTTCTTCCCAATAGTCCTCATGGATAAACCAATTAGGATTTACTTCCTGCTGAATCCTAGTTACAGTTCTAGGAATATCAATTTCCGACATATTTGGGAAGTAAACTGGTCTTGGCATAATTAACCCATTCTTGTAGAACAACCCTGCTCCTTTAACATTTTCAGTTAATGGCAAGCCTTTAACCTCAGTCATTGGAAACAGCATTCGTTTAGTATCAGAATCTGCACCATTAGATGCCATAAGTAAGCGATTGTTAAATTGCAATGTCGTATCCCGTGGAAGAATTTCAGCTGATGGACGCTGAATACCTACAACTACATAGCCCCGAGGGGCGAGACATATATTGAAGCTTGTCGAGCTGCAATTAACAGCTCAAATAAGTAACGTTGGATCTCGCTACGGAGTTTCGGATCATTTAATAAAACGGCAAGTTCATCAATGATCACAACAACATCTCTAACTTTCTTACCATTGATATGATAGTCACCAGCAGTTTTACCAAATTCCCCTGAAAAATGGTCATAGCGTTTATGCATGTTTTGCACAAGAATACGTAAGGTGCGTGCAGCTTGATTTGGTGTAACAGCTGGATTCAGCATTTTTAAGCTAGCCAAATCAGCTCCCTTACCATCAATTAGGTAAACTTTAGCAGCCATCCCTTCTTGCTGATTCTCTAAACGGCTCTTGGTGCTCATCGTTGACAACAATACATCTTCAAGTGTATTAGTCTTGGTTGAACCAGTTACCCCAGATACCAACATATGTGGGCTAGACTTCCAATCGATTACGCAGTCAGGAGCTAACAACACCTTAGAAATCATGTTCGTTTACCTTTACCTTCGGAATTGATAAGTTAATACGATAGACTGCAACACCGTTGCTCACCCGTTCTAAGCTAGCTGGACGATGAAATGCTGCCCCCACTTCATTAGCTAGCTGATTCAAACTCTTTGTACCAGTTATCCCATTGGAATCAATTGACAACAGATAGTAGCCTGAATAGGACATATCCAATATGTACTTAACGTTAGCACGATATCGACCAATTGTGTAATTGTCACGTCTATCAGCTAGTGCAGCCGAATTGGTTAAACGATCTAAAGCTCGAATTTGATCAGGAAAAACAATACGATTGAAGCGGTCAATTAGCCATCGGTATTGGCTTAAAACAGGGCTAAGCAACAATAAGGTTGCAGAACCAAAGCTAAAACCTAAAATGATACCAACAATGACACCAACTACTAACAACGCAGCATTAAGATGGTAGCGGTCATTAGGATTGTAATTAATCTTGCGCATGGTGACCTCCTACGATCCTCTGAATCTGGTCGTTACTCAGTTCTAGTGGTCTGATACCTGAGGCTGTCAAGCCCTCATGGCCATTAAAAGACCATAATGCCAAATCATCAAAGGCAACAGTTACCATCTTAGAGTTAAACATGATGTCCACATTATCTTGTTCACTTAATAAGCATTCCTGTCCCTTAATTTTGACTTCCAATTCAGTAGCTAATGGAAGTAAGCTGCTGTTTAAGACCTGGATCTTGTAAACCGCTCTAACAACCTCATTACCATCTTTGTCTTGTACCTGCTCGTTAGAGCCTGAAACAACCTTAAAGACTGTACCTGTAGCAAGCTTCAAAGGTTTAGTAAGTGAGTTACTAATTGGTGTAGCCTTAGGCATCAATGGTTGCGCAAAAGTAGAACCTTTAACAGATTCGGCGTTAGTTTGATTTTGTGCCATATTTATTACCTCCTATTGAGAAAAACGGGAAATGGCATCCCTTCAGTAAAATTCGACAACAAAAAAGCGGATTATCAGTTAATACGTTCTCTAACGCTGATAATCCGCTAATAACTAAAAGAAGCATATGTTTTTAAACATATGCTTCCCTTGCTATCTTATTCAGTTTTTTCCAAAAAAGGGCAGACTGGTAGCGCATAGAGAAGTTACAGTAAAAAATTCCTTTAATACTTTAACAGTTAAAACCACGCTACTACCAATCTCCGCTAGCGTGGCCGCCCACGGTGGTACCACTACGTTTATTTACTATATCCACCATAGATCTGCAGTAGCGGGCGCATTGTTCTATGACTTATCCAACGCAACCTCTTATTGACACTACCCAACACGTTGGCGCAATGGAATAGCATTTTTTCAATAAGAGTAAATCAAAATATACCTTTAATTAATAATTTATAATAAAAAATCCTTTAAATACTTATAACTTGTTTATATCATTTCAAATATAATTTATCAATATGGTATTTTTCTCTTTAAAATTTCTTAATATTTATCACTTCTTTTGTCTTATTTATTACTTCATCTTTATATTTAACTACATTTTTTATTGTAAGCTTCTGAACAGCTTTAATATAGTTTTCCATGTATTTAAAATCAACTACTTTATTAGTTGTTACCGGCAAGGAAATAATAGACTTCTTCATCCTGCTTACATTCCACTTGTAAGTGTATCCATATTTTTTGCCAGCTTTTTTAAGTACAGCACATAGATATTCAGCAATTTCAGCATTTAATTTAAAATCTTTCAAGGTTAATACATTTATATCATCAGATGCCCAATATGGTTCATCTTGATAAAATGTTTCACCCACTGACCCGTTGTAGCAAACAGTAATTGTATTTGCCTTAAAAATTGGGTTTTGTCCAATCCTTGCAGTTTCACCATGGTTTAATGCGGTAGATCCAACAAATAATGTATTACCTTCTATCTGATTAGCTTTAGTTAATCTTTTACCTTTATGTATTTTAAAAATATCTTCTATTTTAAATTCAGAAAATTTAGGTTTATAAGATAATACTTTTCTATCACTATCCGTTAATTCATAGTTATCTAGTCCAGTAACAGTTAAATAGTTATCGAGTGCCTTCACTCGATCTTGTTCGAGTGCCTTCACTCGATCTTGTTCGAGTGCCTTCACTNGATCTTNCATATATTGAAAATCAATTTTCCCTGTAGTAGAAGTTATTGGAAGTTTTACAACCCATTCTGGTACATTATTAATATTTGTAGTGTAATTTTTACTCGAGAATAATTTTCTTAAACAAGCTAACAAATACAACATATGTCGATAGTTATAATTATCAAACTTAGGAATTAATGCTTGAAAAGCACCATTATTACCACTTCTATAGAAGCTTTCACTAATCATTCCAACACTGCCTGTACTAGAAGCATATCCTATAATTGGTTTATTAGGATTAACTTCAAATAAAAATTTTGAATCTAAAAGAACTTTTTGAGGAAATTGATATTTTATATTTTGTCCAAAAACATGATATCCATCTTTAGTATATACAACTTTTTCTTTTACTTTTGAAAATCCCTTTACGGTTTTCTTTGTAAAGAGATCTGCAATTTTAAATTCCTTAAACTCTATCATTTTTAATTAATTGATCTACTTTCCAGCTTAAATATTCTGCTACAACGTCCTTAAAATCTTCTTCTGTAGGGGTAGTATCAATGACTTGATGTTGTCCAAAAGTCCAATCGTTACCTTCTAGTGAAATAGAATCTCTAATTACCTTTCCATTCTTTTCAGTATAGTAATCAGTTTGTGGCTTCTTGCCTAATATAATTGCTTCAACTTCCGCGTATCTTTCTTTTGCATGGTCAGTATTACGCAAGTTAACTTCTTGACTAGACTTTTTACGATTTTGGCGAGTATAACCATCTTCTGACATATCAATAAAAGTTACTAAATTGTCTTTATCATGTGGTTCAGCTACTTTAAATACATAGATAGCAGTTTGAACACTTGCTTTTCCGCTAAAAAGATCATTCGGCATACGAATAGAAGCGACCAATGTATTATTCTTCAAAATATTTTTAGTATATGGTAATCCATTACCACTACCAGCATTTTCTTGAATTAAAATTGCAGCATACCCTTCTGTCATTTGAGACAAAGCTTCTTGAACAAAGACAAAGCCTTTACCTTCTGCAGAATATGGCGGATTCAACAAAAATACATTTGCAGGAAAATTTTTACCTAGCTGTTCATAATATTTATGTGAATCTTCCCTATACATGTGAGTTGAACCATCACCCATCAGAATCATGTTCAAAACAGCAAGAATATAAATATTTCCAAGAATTTCAACACCTAGTAACTGATTTTCTTTGATATTGGTTACCTTAGCTTCTAATTCAACTTTATCTTGAATCTTGTTTTCAGCATCTTTAATCATAATATCCATAGCAGAAACTAAGAATCCACCTGAACCCATTGCCAAATCCCAAACAAAAGAATCCTTATTCGTTCTAGCCAGTCTAGCCATAAAATGCGTAACATAACTTGGGGTTAAAACCACATCATTTGCTTTGTCATTATCAATTGAAACCCAGTCACTCAATGAATTTAAAATTTTACCAGTAAAGTCTAAATGCAAATTACTTTCAAGTAAGGGAATAATATCTTGACTGATTTGAGCAAACAAACTCTTAATTAAACTTTCCCCATTTGAAGGTTGCCACATTGTTTTATTTTTGAAAACATTCCCCAACAAAGAAGTGATTAAATCTATTTTATCTGTTGTTGCATGACGCGCAGTTAAAAACACTTTGATATGTTCTAGAACTATTGAACCATCATTCCAAGTTTCACTATTATTAGAGCTTAAATCTGATACCTCCAAACGCTTAACTCCATCAGTTGCAAGTCCAGCCATAATTAAGCCTGTAAATACATATAACTTATCATTGGTACTTAAAGTGTTCTTTAATGATTTATCATCATATAAACGTTGGTGAATGGATTTAATTTTAGATTCCAATTCATTCTCTGTAGTAGCCTTTATGGATTCAATTTCTTCTTCTGTTAAATTTAAATTATCAAGTATTTGGTAAAGACTACTTACATTACTCTTTTTTAAAAGAATTAAAGATGAATCAAGTTCTTCAACGTGCTTAGGCACAAAGTTGTTTTTCTTAGATACATAATATGATTTACATTCTGGATCTATGACTTGTCCATTATCATCTAAAGTAGTCCCATTAACTCCAATCACTAATACTTCATCATAATTAGAGTATTTCAAAATAGCTTTACCATAATGTAAAGCCCCATTAGTAGCATAAGTTGTAATAGCCGAATAATTCTTATCACCCTTTTTGTGAGGATTTTTAGCATTAGGCTTGGAATCAGAAGCAAATACTGTTTCTTGAACTATTTGTCCATTTTTATCTAGCTTTTCTAACTTATTCTTTCCACCTTTAGCTTCAATCATAACAGGAATTCTACGTGAATGATTATCTTCTAAAAGTAATTGAATATCTGGATAATTATTACCTTTACCACCTGATTTAGATTCAGCTTCACTTAAAGCATTAGAAATATCATTATTAATGCTCTCTGTCTTACCAAAGTGTCTAATTCCATATTCATCAAATTTTGCTTTGTAATATTCTTCTACTTTTTCTTCAATACTTCTTACCATAATCTGCACCTAATTTATCTTTATTTTCAACTATTCTATTATCTGTTAATTCTTTCTTTACCTCAATATCCATTCTTAAACTTAAATAAAAAGCCCTCAATTGTTACATTGAGAACTTTTCAAATTTGGCAGACTTTTGGCAGACAACCAAATCATTTTTTATTATTTTTGCTGGGAATTGGTTCAGTTAAATGCTATTAAATCGGGATTCCCTCATCAAATAACATTGTCCCTTTATTCCCATTCAATTGTGGAAGGTGGCTTACTGGTTACATCGTAAACTACGCGATTAATGTGACCACATTCGTCGACAATTCTAGTAGAAATCTTACCCAAGACATCCCAAGGAATTTGAGCAAAATCAGCAGTCATCCCATCAATTGAAGTAACTGCACGAATACCAATCGTGTAGTCATAAGTCCGACCATCGCCCATCACACCAACTGAACGAATACCCGGTAAAACTGTGAAGTATTGCCAAATATCTTGATCTAAACCGGCCTTTTTAATTTCATCACGTAAAATTGCGTCACTTTCACGCACAATCTCAAGCTTATCTTCAGTAACTTCGCCAATTACGCGAATTCCAAGACCTGGACCTGGGAAGGGTTGGCGCCATACCAAGTCATGAGGAATACCAAGTTTTTCACCTAATTCACGCACCTCATCCTTGAATAACTTGCGCAATGGTTCAATCAATTCAAAGTGCATGTCTTCTGGCAAGCCCCCAACATTATGGTGAGACTTGATAGTTTGAGCAGTATTAGTACCGGATTCAATCACATCAGTATAAAGTGTACCTTGTGCCAAAAAGTCAATATCACCGAGCTTTTGTGCTTCTTCATTGAAAACTTCAATAAATTCATTACCGATAATCTTACGTTTCTTTTCTGGATCAGTTACGCCCTTTAATTTATTTAAGAAACGTTCTTGCGCGTTAACCCGAATAATATTAACACCAAGATCCTTATTCAAAGCTTGCATCACTTGGTCACCTTCATCTTTACGAAGCATCCCATGATCAACAAAAATCGCAGTTAACTGATCACCAATTGCCTTATGAAGCAAAGTTGCCGTTACACTAGAATCCACACCACCAGAAAGACCTAAGATAACCTTCTTATCGCCAACTTGTTTACGGATATTCTCAACTTCCATTTCGATGAAATCATCCATTGTCCAGTTAGCCTCAGCCTTGCAGACATTGAAGGCAAAGTTTTTCAAAATATCTAAGCCATATTCTGAATTTCTAACTTCAGCATGGAATTGAATACCATAAAAATTCTTATCTTCATTTTGAATAGCAGCTATCGGACAATTTTCAGACTTCGCAACTACCTTGAATCCATCTGGAGCTTGCGTCACTAAATCACCGTGACTCATCCAAACATATTGTTTGGTCGGTAAATCTTTAAATAATGGTGATTTCGAATCAACAATATCAATTTCAGCGCGACCATACTCTGAATTAGCAGCTTTTTCAACTTTACCACCAAGGTCCTTAGACATTAACTGCATCCCGTAACAAATTCCCAAAATTGGAATACCTAACTTAAAGATTTCCGGATTTACTTCCAAGGCATTTTTATCATAAACACTATTTGGACCACCAGAAAAAATAATTCCTTTGGGAGCAATTTCTTTAATTTTTTCCATGCTAATATCATGAGCCAGAAGTTCGGAATAAATTCCAAAATCACGCAAACGACGTGTAATTAATTGATTATATTGACTCCCAAAATCAAGCACGATTATCTTGTCAAAATCACTGAGATTAGTCTTAGCCACGCTATCCTCCTAAAGCAAAAATTAAAAATCCGTTTCTTTTACTAAAAGACTTTACTAACAAAATTAAAAATGGTCAAGCCAAAAAAAGAATAATATTTTTGACAGAATAATTTTTAGCAACTTAAATTGCAACTGGTAGTTGCTCTAAATGACTAGACATATTGGTTGTATGCAACGGTTTTTTTAGAGATAATTTATATACAAAATAAATTTCAAATACTATTTAAGGAGATGAAGAAAATGACACTTAGTGAAAAAATTATTTGCCTACGCAAAAAAGAAGGTTGGTCACAAGAACAACTTGCAGAAAAATTAAATGTTAGTCGGCAAGCTGTTTCCAAATGGGAAAGCAGCCAATCTACTCCAGATGTCGATAAAATTGTCGCAATCGCTACTCTTTTTCATGTTACTACTGACTTTTTACTAAAAGATGAGCCACAGATTTTTGCTGATAATACTGATATTCCTACTGTTACACCTGACGACGTCAATAAATTTCTTAAATTAAGAAAAAAAGTTTCTAGCTCTACAGCCTGGGGTGTAAGTTTATGTATCTTAGCAGGAAGCTTTATTTTAGTTGGAACCGGTGTGGGAGAAATAGGCATCATTGATTACAATTTAAGTCTTGGAATAGGAATGATTTTACTTTTAATCACCATAGCATGTGCCGTTGGTCTATTCATTCATGACCGTAATTTACTTGAACCATATCAATACTTAGAAAAAAGTAATTTCACTTTAATCAAAGAAAGTGAAAAGCAAGTAAAACAAGATCAACTGAATTACCGTAGTAAATATTCTAAATATCTTACGGCAGGGATTATGCTTTGTATTTTATCAGCCATCCCAATTTTCTTTGGTGCATTCTTAACCAATATTCCTGCAGCTCTCCTAGATAAAATAATGCTCTTCTTTGTAGCCTTAACTTTGATTATTATCAGTATTGGGGTGCATCTGATTGTAAAAGCTAATATCATCAAATCAAGTTATGACATTTTGCTTCAAGAAAACGACTATAGTCCAAAACAAAAATCAGACCGCGAAAGTCTTGGTGCTTTTGCTCCAATCTATTGGTCAATCGTTACCATGATTTATTTCGGAGTGAGCTTTTTCACCCATCACTGGGAAAATAGTTGGTTAATTTGGGTATTTGCAGGGATCCTTTTCGGAATTGCAAATCAAATTGTGAGTCACTGGAAGCGTCCAGTATAAAAAAGTTTGATGACCTATTTCTATGGGTACATCGAACTTTTTTTATTTTCACCTTGTTTATCTTAATTTCCTCTGCTACAATAGCAACCATAATATGAAACTTATATATTGTCGAAATAAGGTCGACAGTTTCTACCCAAAACCATAAATTTTGGACTATAGGTTATCAGTGCTGAGATAAGTTCAGGACTTCTTTTACCTAAGGCAAGTGGGTGAAAGAAGTTCTTTTTGTTTTTTCAGGAGGAAATAGTGCAGTTATTAGAAAATCGTATTCGTCAAGACGGGGAAGTATTACCCGGAAATATTTTAAAAATTAATTCCTTTCTCAACCACCAAATTGACCCTCAGTTAATGATGGCCATTGGTAAAGAATTCGCCCATCTTTTTAAAGAAGCTGGTGTAACTAAAATTTTAACCTGTGAAGCATCAGGAATTGCGCCAGCTGTAATGGCTGGGTATGCAATGAATGTTCCAGTTGTTTTTGCACGAAAGAAAAAGCCCTCAACTTTAAACGACAGCGTTTATTGGGCAGACGTCTTTTCTTATACTACAAAAGTGAATAATAAAATCTGTGTTGAAGAAAAATTTTTAAGTAAAAATGATACTTTGTTGATTATTGACGATTTTTTAGCTCATGGTGAAGCAGTTAAAGGAATGATTAACATCGCTAACCAAGCTAATTGCAAAATAGCAGGTATTGGTGTAGTTGTTGCTAAAGCTTTTCAAGGCGGTAGTGACTGGGTCAAAGACCACGGCTATCATTTAGAAAGTTTAGCTAATATTGACAATTTTGATGATGGAATAGTTCACTTTGTAGGAGAATAAAATGCAAAAAGAAGTCAACCACAAAAAAGCTGCTCTTTTAGGACTGCAACACCTACTTGCCATGTACTCCGGTGCCATTGCAGTACCACTTTTAATCGGGACAGCTTTGAAATTCAACAGCACTCAGATGACTTACCTTGTTTCCATTGATATTTTTATGTGTGGTGTGGCAACGATCTTACAACTATTTAGAAACCGTTACTTTGGTATCGGGCTTCCAGTAGTATTGGGATGTGCCATTCAAGCTGTTGCTCCCTTGCAAATGATTGGTAAAAAATTCACCATCGGAACAATGTATGGGGCCATCATTGTCGCAGGAATATTTGTCTTTTTGATTTCAGGTTATTTCTCTAAAATCAAAAAATTATTTCCACCTGTTGTAACAGGAACTTTAATCACCGTAATTGGCTTAAGTTTAATTCCAGTTGCTATTCAAAATATGGGTGGTGGTGATAGTAGTGCTAAGAGCTTCGGGAATCCAAAGAACTTAATCGTTGCTTTTATAACTGTTGCCATTATTTTAGCCTTTCAAGCTTGGGGCAAAGGCTTTTGGAAATCAATTTCTGTTTTGATCGGTTTGATTTTTGGGACAATTATTGCTTCATTCATGGGGATGGTATCTCTTAGTCCAGTAAGTGAAGCTGCTTGGTTCCATTTACCTCAACCATTTTACTTTGGTGCTCCTCACTTCGAATGGTCATCAAGTTTAACCATGATTATTATTGGTTTAGTTTCGATGGTTGAATCAACCGGTGTATTTTTTGCCCTTGGCGATTTATTAAAGAAAGATATCAACGAAGAAGATCTCAAAAAAGGATATCGAGCTGAAGCCTTAGCACAAATTTTAGGTGGTGTATTCAATACCTTTCCGTATACTACTTTTTCTCAAAATGTTGGTTTACTCCAACTATCTGGTATTAAAACTAAACGCCCTATTTACTGGGCAGCTGGAATATTAATGTTTATGGGACTTCTTCCAAAAATTGGTGCCTTGGTAACTATTATTCCTGATGCAGTTTTAGGCGGTGCAATGCTTGTAATGTTCACGATGATCGCCGTTCAAGGAATGAAAATGCTTAAAGTAGTAGACTTTGACGATAATCGTAATCTCCTTATTGTAGCTATCTCAATCGGCTTAGGGTTGGGTGTCACAGTTTACCCACAACTTTTTGCTGCCTTACCAGCAACTATACAATTATTTTTAAGCAACGGAATCGTTGTTGCCACTATCTCTGCAACACTTTTGAACCTGCTTTTCAAAGGCAAAAGTGCGCTGCATGATAAAGGAAAGATTAAACGCGAAGAAAAACACGATAAAAAAGTGTTCAACACTAGCATTTAGTTATTTCCATTCCCCATTTTCTTATAATTATTCAACATCTTAAAAAGTTCGGTTTAACAACCGGACTTTTTTCTTACACTAACACTAAAAAAGTATCTTTAAAGACATAACAAAAAAAGAGGCCTAAGCCTCTTTTTATTCATCTACATCTCTGATTTCAACATCAGCACCAAGTTGACGAAGTTTTTGTTCAACGCGATCATATCCACGTAAAATATTACCCGCATTAGAAATTATAGTTTCACCGTCAGCCATTAAACCTGCAATCATCAAGCACGCACCTGCACGAATCTCTCCAGCAGACACATGTGCTCCATGTAAAGTCTTGGTTGGGTGAACTAAGATAATATTATCTTCTACTCTAATTGCACCGCCCATCTTTTCCAATTGAGGAATATGACCAGTACGCTTAGGATATATATTATCAATAATTACACCTTCACCCTTCTTTGCAGTTAAAAGTAATGGTGTAAGTGGTTGTTGTAAATCAGTCGCAAATCCAGGATATGGATCAGTTCTTACTTGGATCATCTTTAAATCACCAGCTGGGTAAACGTAGAGAGAATCTTCATCCACTTCTGTTACTACGCCCATTTCTTCTACCTTAGCCAAGAAGCTATCCAAGTGTTCTTCAATAATATTATGAATTCTAATTCCATCACCAATACAAGCAGCTAAAGAAATGTAAGTACCTGCTTCAATTCGATCTGGAATAATTGTATGTGGAACTTGTGCTCTTAATTGGTCAACGCCTTCAATACGGATAGTTTCAGTTCCCGCACCGCGAATTACAGCACCCATATTATTCAAGAAAGTTGCCAAATCAATAATTTCAGGTTCTTTTGCAGTATTTTCGATAATTGTCTGGCCCTTAGCCGTTACCGAAGCCATGATAATATTCATTGTTGCACCTACAGAAGGCATGGCTAAATGAATATTTGCACCATGTAAGCCCTCTTCAGGTGCAGTAATAATGATTTGATCATTTTTATTTTCTACACGTGCACCTAAAGCTTCAAAACCTTTAATATGTTGATCAATAGGCCGTGGACCGATGTCATCGCCTCCTGGAAAGCCTACAACAGCTTTTCCAAAGCGACCTAATAAAGCACCCATAAAATAATAAGATGCTCTCAAAGACTTGATTTTATCTCCTGGTAATGGATTTCTCTTGATCTCTGTTGGATCAATTTTCAAGGTAGTTTCTTCAAAACTACACTTTACATCCATTTCACGAAGCAAATCCATCAAGTTATCGACGTCCGCAATCCGTGGCACTCCCTCTAATGTCACTGGGGTCCGTGATAATATTGACGCAGGAATCAATGCTACAGTAGAGTTTTTGGCTCCACCAATCCATACGTCGCCCTTTAAGGGCTTTCCACCATGAATAATCATTTGTTTCATTGGGGAAACAATCCTCTTCATCTAAAGTCATACCTAATGTATCAAGCTATATCATATAGAAAATTTACAAAAAAAACAAGAGGAATAGCCGATAGCCAACCTCTTGTTAACTAAATTTAACTATTTTGTATTCTTTCTAGTCAAACTTTTTAGCAGGTAAACCACTAGCTGCACCAATGAAGGATTTGAATAAACCTTCAGGTCTTTGTGGACGACTTAAGAATTCTGGGTGATATTGCGCAGCAATAAAGAATTTTTTATCTGGAATTTCAATAATTTCTACTAAATGATTATCTGGTGATACACCTGAGAATACCATACCAGCCTTTTCAAATGCTTCACGGTAGTCATTATTAAATTCAAAGCGGTGACGGTGACGTTCTTGGATAACATCTTGATTATCGTAGGCTTCACGAGTCTTAGTACCTTCTTTAAGAGCAGCTGGGTAAAGACCTAAACGTAAAGTACCACCAATATCTTCAACATCACGCTTATCAGCCATAATATCAATAATGTTATCTGGAGTATTAGGATCAGCTTCAGCAGAGTTAGCTTCTTTTAAGCCTAATACATTACGTGCAAATTCCACGCTAGCCATTTGCATACCCAAGCAAATACCTAAGAATGGAATATCATTTTCACGTGCATATTTAATTGAAGTGATCATACCTTCAAGACCACGTGTACCAAAGCCACCAGGTACGATTAAGCCATCAGAATCTTTCATGATTTCAGCAATATTATCTTCAGTAATATCTTCAGCTTGAACCTTATCAACTTCAATCTTAGTATCGTACAAGTAACCAGCATGTTGAAGGGCATCAGTAACAGAAATATATGCATCTTCTAATTCAACATACTTACCAACTAAAGTTATCTTTGTCTTGTGCTTCAAAGTCTTAGCACGTTCATCAAGTTTCTTCCAAGCTTCCATATCAGCTTCTGGCTTAGGACTATCAAGATTTAAGAAATCAACCACCTTTTGATCCATCTTTTGATCTTGGAAAGCAAGTGGCAAATCAAATAATGAAGGAGCATCAATTGATTCAATAATTCTTTCTACTGGCACATCAGTAAAAGTAGAAATCTTATTCTTCAATTCTTGTGGGACTGCCTTTTCCGCACGAAGAACCAACATATTTGGTTGAATACCAATTGAACGAAGTTCAGCAACTGAGTGTTGTGTTGGTTTGGTCTTCATTTCTTGAGCTGCATGTAAGTAAGGAACTAAAGTACAGTGAATATACATTACATTTTCTTCACCGACTTCACGACGCATTTGACGAATTGCTTCCATAAATGGAGTAGATTCGATATCACCAACAGTACCACCAATTTCAGAAATAATTACGTCTGAATCAGTAGTTAAAGCAGCACGCATAATTTTTTTCTTAATCATGTCAGTGATGTGAGGAATCACTTGGACAGTGGCACCATGGTAATCACCACGACGTTCTTTTTCTAAGACTTCTTTATAAATTTTACCAGTAGTAACGTTAGAATACTTGCTCGTTCTAACATCAACAATTCTTTCGTAGTGACCTAAATCAAGATCAGCTTCTGTACCATCATCAGTAACGTATACTTCACCGTGTTGGTATGGATTCATCGTACCTGGATCGATATTGATGTATGGATCAAATTTTTGCATGGTTACCTTTAAACCGCGATTTTTCAATAAACGGCCTAAACTTGATGCAGAAATACCTTTACCTAAAGATGAAACAACCCCACCGGTTACAAAAATATACTTAGTCATGCAGTGCTCCCTTTCTTTTACATAAGTTAAAATCAAATCTTTAATAAAAACAAAAAAAGCTCCCTCACTGGGAGCTAAAACGCACGTAAAGTGCCCATACAAAATACTAAAGGGAAAAATCAAATCCGTCAAGTATTTTATTCATCATCTTCATCATCATTTACTTCTGGATGAAGCTCAGATAATTGACCTTCGATGCCATCATCTAATTCATCATCATCTGCATCATCTAAATCATCATCATCTGAGTAATCGTCTTCACTAGAGTCTTCATCATCGACATCTAAATCTTCATCTTCTGGATCATCTGAATCGTAGTCGATAATATCATCGTCATCATTATCACCCAAGAATGCATTAACCTTCTTATGACGTTTCTTACGTGGTACGTCTTCTTCATCTTCTGGGTGGTTAACTTCTTCATCAACAGATTCATATGGGTACCAAGAACGAAGAGCCCAGACATTGTCACCCATAGAAATAAATTCGCCGTCAGTGTTCATATCAGTGTAAAATTGTGGTAAACGTTCACGAATTTCTTCATCACTCTTACCCAAGAATTGTTGGATGGCATTAACAATATCTGCAAAAGCCATTCTCTTGCCGTGATCTTGTAAAATTGCGCGGGCAACTTCAATCATTGATAATTCGTCTTTATTTTGACCTTTAAAATCATCTAAACCCACTAATGGCACGTCCTTTCACTTAGAGTTCTTATCTACAACTTAATCTTGCGGATAAAAATCAATCTTAATTGCATAGTTACCTATTAAGTATAGACCAGAAAAGAGTTCATATTCAACTTTAAGTTGCATATTTTCATCATTTTCACCAGAAAAATCTAATTTCTGCGTAATACTAGTTAGATCCATAACTCTAGAAGATGCAATAATTCGACAGTTCTTCTTTTCTCCAGGTTCAAATTTCATCATATTATAATCATTATCCTCGATACGACCACGTTGCATTACTAATTCATGTGGTTTAATCAAGAGCATTACTGGCACATTACCTTCTTTATTTTCTTCCTCATATTTTACACGCCAAGAATCTTTACTGATTTTTTCAATAGTACCAATTCCAACTTTAGAAAAAGTCTCACTACGATCTTCTTGTGTAATTGTACTAGTTAATTTAACTTTTATATTTGTCATATTTTCCTCACTAATTATGTCTAATAGCGCTAAATACCTAATATTGTTATAATCGAATTTAGAAAAGAAATAAAGTAATCAATATATTATAAACAAGAAAATGTTATCAAAAAATGGAAAAATTTTATAGTCAAAAATTAGATCATGAAAAAGTTATTCGTGATCCTGTACATACTTATATTCATATAAAAGATAAAGTTATTTTTGATATTATTAATTCAAAAGAATTTCAACGTTTACGTCGGATCAAACAACTAGGTCCAGCTTCATATGTTTTTCCTGGAGCCACTCATACGCGTTTTGAACATAATCTAGGCGTATATGAATTGACACGCCGCATCTGCAACATCTTTAACGAACGCTATGCATCTAAAAATGAAGACGACGGGTTATGGAATCCAGAAGAAACTCTTTTAGCCGAATGTGCAGCCCTACTCCATGACATTGGTCATGGTCCGTACTCTCATACTTTTGAGCACTTATTTGGTACTAATCATGAAAAAATGGGCCAACAAATTATTATCGATAAAAGTACCGAAGTTAATAAAGCATTACGCCAAGTTAGTCCAGAATTTCCAGAATTAGTTGCTAGCGTTATCGCTAAAACTTATCCTAATCCTCAAGTAGTAAAATTAATTTCTAGTCAAGCAGATGCCGATAGAATGGATTATCTCTTACGAGATGCTTATTTCACAGGAGTTACATATGGTTCATTTGATATCACCCGTATTTTAGAGGTGATTCGTCCATATAAAGATGGTATTTGTTTCACTGATAAAGGGATTCATGCAGTTGAAGATTATATTATTAGTCGCTACCAAATGTATCAACAAGTTTACTTCCACCGTGTTAACCGATCAATGGAAGTTATTTTGCATCATTTACTAGAGAGAGCACAAGATTTATATAAGCAAAATAAACTACAAGTTACCCCTCAACTTGCTGATTTTTTAGATGGCAATAATACATTAGAGGATTACTTGCAACTTGATGATGGCGTGATGGAAACTAATTTTCTATTATGGGTAAATTCGGGAGATCAAATTATATCTGACTTAGCTAGTCGTTATCTTTATCGTCATCCTCTAGAAAGCATTAAAATTGATGATGATACTAAAAGTTTGATTCCGAAACTTAACAAATTAATTGAACAAGCTGGTTTTAATCCTAAGTATTACACTGATACTAATTCTGCTTTTGATGAACCTTACGATGCTTATAAGCCTACTGGGAAAAATGCCCATAGCCCAATTGAAATTATGCAGCCTGATGGAACATTAGTTGAGTTATCTAAATTAAGTCCTTTAGTTCAATCACTAAATGGAACCATTCAGGGGGACAAAAGATTTTTCTTCCCTAAGACAATGACTGAAGAACATCAAGAGCCCCAATTATTTGATCCAATTTATCAAGAGTTTCAAAAATATATCAAAAATAATACTTTACATTATTTACGTAAACCAAAGAAGAAAAAGAATATTGAAAATTAAAAAAGGAATCTGCAAAGATTCCTTTTTATTTAGGCTTATACAACTATTTAAAGTTACTTGCAACAAAGCGAGTATCAAATAAAGGACTCACTGGCTTATGTTCTTGAATAAACTTAATAGCTTGTCCCATTAATGGTCCAACAGAAACAATTTCTGTCTTATCCAACCGCTTTTCAGCTGGTTGATTAATTGAATCTGTTAAAATTAACTTCTTGATTGGAGAATCATTCAAACGTTTAATAGCCGGACCAGATAAAACTGCATGAGTAGCTGATGCATAAACTTCAGTAGCGCCAGCATCAATTAATGCCTGAGAAGCTAAAGTAATCGTACCAGCCGTATCAATCATGTCATCAATAATAATTGCTCGCTTACCTTTAACATCCCCAATAATATTCATAACTTCAGCTACATTAGCCTTAGGACGACGCTTATCAACGATAGCAATTGGAGTCTTTAAAAATTCAGCTAACTTACGAGCACGTGTAACACCACCGTGGTCTGGAGAAACAACAACAGCATCTTTTTCTAAACCGTTGCGTAAAAAGTAATCAGCAAGTAATGGTGCACCCATCAAGTTATCTACAGGAATATCAAAGAAGCCTTGAATTTGTGGTGCATGCAAGTCAAGTGATAATACGCGATTTGCACCAGCCTTTTGAATCATATCTGCAACTAACTTAGAAGTAATTGGTTCACGTGCACGTGTCTTACGATCTTGACGAGCATAACCATAGTAAGGCAAAACAATATTAACAGTGCGCGCTGATGCCCGTTTAACAGCATCAATCATAATCAATAATTCCATCAAGTTATCATTAACTGGATCACTAGTGGATTGAATTAAATATACGTCTTTACCACGAACAGATTCATCAATATTAATTTCAATTTCACCGTCGCTAAAACGTTTTACGTCAGACTTACCAAGTTCAACACCAACACTCTTAGCAATCTTTTCAGCTAATGGTTTGTTAGAGTTGAGTGCAAAAATTTTAATTTCTTTGTCCAATTGAGACATAGTTTCCTCCACGAAAAAAGCTTACATTCATTATTAATCATAGCAAAAAAAGATGAATTACGCTCGTTTTTAAGCAAAAAAAGAAGCTGTATCTTTAATTACAGCTTCTCAAAAACATATTATTTTACATCAGATGCCTTTACATAGTACTTATTTGGCTCTAAAGCGTAATACTTAGTACCCTTAATAGTCTTTGTACCGTAGCCATTAACAGTAATACCTTTACCAATGTAAGAAGTACCGTAGTAATCTTTTACACGCTTACCGTTTTTATCATAAACGTAAGCTTTACGTTTCATAGTAATTTTTACAGTTTTAGTTGTTGAGGACTTTTTAGTGGTAGTAGTTTTAGATGATGAACTTGTAGAACTATCTTTTGAAGTAGTTGTACCAGTCTTGCTAGTCATCGTAATGGTGCTAGTCCCATTAGTCGTATAAGTAATAGTACTTGAACCATCTTTATAACTAACAGTACCCTTAGTTGCAGTAGCAGGAAGCCAGTACTTTAAATTAGTTTGGATACTAAAGTAAAGTTTGCCGTTAATAGTTTTTACATTCCAAATAGTGTACTTTCCACCTTTGGCAGCAGTACGGGATAACTTCTTACCATTTTTATCATAAAAATTAGTCTTCTTAGTAACAGTTATGCTGCCTTTACCATTGGTGTTATAGACCTTTGAACTTGATGCTGCTTGTACATTAGCACTACTATTAACACCAGTTGCAATAACTGGAGCTACACCTAATAATGCGGCAGTAGATAACACTGCAATTTTTTTACTTAATTTCATAAAATTTGCCCCTTTTCCAGATAATCTGCTTTATATTATACTTCAAATTAAAAAAATGCTTCAATTTTGAAGCATTTTTTAGATTATTTTATGTAATTAATCCCATTCTTTATCTTTAGAAAGAGGAAGCTTATGCCAGTAGTCTTCTTTATTAACTTGGCGACCACGAGCAATTGCCATTTCATAACGACCAACATCTTTGGTAATTGTTGAATCAGCTGCAATAAATGCATGGTCAGCTACATTAATTGGTGCAATCAAGGTAGAACCTGCACCGATAAATGAATGATCACCAATAGTGGTGTGGAATTTTTTAACTCCATCATAATTAGAGAAGATTGTTCCACATCCAATATTAATATCCTTGCCTAACGTAGCATCCCCAACATAAGTTAAGTGACCTACTTTAGTATTTTCACCAATTTCAGCCTTCTTAATCTCCACAAAGTTACCAATATGAGCACCTTTACGAATAATAGCTTTAGGACGAAGGTGAGAATTTGGACCAATATCAGTATTATCATCCATTTCAGATTCTTCAATCGTTGAAGAAGTAATAGTTACGTTATTACCAATTTTAGAATCTTCAATCCGTGATCCATTAGTAATATAGCAGTCACTGCCAATTACGGTGTTACCCTTAATGACAACATTACCTTCAATTACAGTGTCATTACCAATTTTAACATCGCAATCAATATAAGCTGTATCCGGATCAATAAAACTTACGCCATTACGCATATGTTCCTCATTGATTCGCTTTTGCATAATCTTAGTCGCTTGAGCTAGAGCAATACGATCGTTTACGCCTAAACTTTGAGAAAAATCAGCCATTTCATAAGCGCCAACTTTTTTACCAGCTTTACGCATAATTTCTAAAACATCAGTCAAGTAGTATTCACCTTGAGAATTATGATTACCTACTTGCTTTAATGCTTCAAATAATTCTTTATTATTAAAACAAAATACACCAGTATTAATTTCATCAACAGCTAATTCTTCTGGGGTACCATCTTTTTGCTCAACAATGCGTAAAACATTACCATCTTCATCACGAATAATACGTCCGTAACCAAATGGATTAGGAGCCTTAGCAGTTAAAACAGTGGCACTATTACCGCTAGCTTGGTGCTTATCAAACAAGTTATTAAAAGTTTCACTAGTAAATAATGGTGTATCACCAGTAGCAACCAAAGTCATGCCTTCTAGATTTTCTAAAATATCATTAGCTGCCATGACAGCATCACCAGTACCTAATTGCTCTTTTTGAAAAGCAAATTCAGATTCACCAGCTAAAATTCCTTTAACACTTGCTGCTCCATTACCTACAACAGTAACAATTTTATCAGGATGTGTACCTTTAGCAGCATCAACTACGTGTTCTACCATAGTTTTACCACAAACAGAATGTAAAACTTTGTAGAGCTTAGACTTCATGCGGGTACCTTTACCTGCAGCGAGAATAATAACGTACTTATTCATCTTTTATGATCCCTTCATATTTCTAAACTAGCTATCAGTATACCATTTTTTAGTTTAAAAACGATTAAAGTCAGTTTGTTCTAAAATATTACCTGGTTCAGCCTGAATAATATCCTGACTACGATCAACTTCAGTGATTTTAATTAATGATTGATAATCATCTACAACCTTCTGTGAAGCATTCTTACTTTCACATAAAACGCACATTCCACTAACAGTACAGTTGAATTCTTTAGTTAATTCTTCCATACCAGTTAAAGTGCCGCCGCCCTTCATAAAATCATCGACAATTAAAACATTAGAGTTTTCAGGAAGACTCCTTTTAGCTAATTCCATCTTCTCTACTCGCTCACTTGATGAAGCAACATAATTAACCGAAATAGTTGCCCCTTCAGTAATCTTAGGTCTTCTTCTAACAATTACAAAGGGTACATTTAAGTAGCGACTAACAGCTTGAGCTAAGGCAATACCTTTAGTTTCTACAGTCATAACATAGTCAACATTACTATAAGCATACTTTGTTGCAATTAACTGGCCAATTTTTGCTAAATCTTGAGGTGATCCTAAAATATCTGATAAATAAACAAAATTACCAGGCAAAATGCGTTTAGGATCTTGAACTTGAACGGCTAAACTTTCTATATATTCGCTGGCTTCTTGCTCACCCATAAAAGGAATATATCTAACCCCTCCTGCCGCACCAGCAACTGTTTCCAAAATACCATTCTTATTAGCAGCTAAAGTATCTTTTAAAATAGCCAAATCTTCTGAAATTGAAGACTTAGCAGCACCATAACGATTCGCAAAAAATGGTAAAGGAATCAATGTATGTGGACGTTCTAAGAGATATTTCACCATGTCTACTAATCTTTCTGAACGTTTCATCGCTTCTTACCTTTCTATTATGTAATTGTTTTCATGCACTAAATTAAATATACCCTATGTAAAGAAAAATCACTAGCATTTTTCAAAAAATACTAGTGATTGTTCGTAATACATTAATTCTATAATTACATTATATTGAATTCAAGTTCAATATTCTTAGTTAAAAGATCTGTGTAACTATATGAAACTCTTTCAAAATTATTCTGATCTTGATCAAGATCAACTACAAATACTGCACGGTAGGTTTTAGTCAACACACCTTTTCTGCGCGTCACTTTCTTTCTGCCAGCTTGTGCAACAACTATAAGACTTTCTCCAATATGAGAGTCTAACTTCTCTTTGATGTCTGTTAATGACATTGGCACTAGACGTCACTCCTTTGCATTGGAGTAAATTATAGCACAAAAAATAACAAAATTCAAGTTTATCTCCTTGACATTTAATTGTCAGTATGCTTTTTAAGCAAATGTGCCAATTCAATAAACTGATTAATTGTTAATTCTTCTGGCCGAACACGTAAATCTAAACCTAAATCAGTTATTAGCTTTTCACGCTCATCTTTATCTTTAATAAGCGGTTTTAGATTATTAGATAATGTTTTACGCCTTTGAGAAAAACTTAATTTAACCAAATGATCAAAATATTTATAATCAGCAATATCAGGCTTTTGAGCAAGTGGAGTTAAAACTACAACAGCAGAATCTACTTTTGGTCTTGGCATAAAAGAACCACTTTTTACTTCTTCAGCTAATTCTACATGCATCCTAGTTTGTACAGCAATTGTCAATGGGCCATATGCTTTTGACTGAGGCTGAGCCACAAGACGTTCAGCCACTTCTTTTTGCATCATTAAAGTTAAACTTACAAAATCTAAATCACTTTGAATTAAGTCAAAAATAATTGGGGTTGTGATATAGTAAGGCAAATTAGCAACAATCTTGATTGGTTCTGAAAAATTAAAGAAATCACCAATATCTTCTTTAAAATTCGCCTTTAAAACATCCTTCATGATTAACTTAAATCTATTATCTAAAGTTTCACCATTAATCTTTTGTGGCAATTCATTTTGCAAAATTTCTGGTAAATCATGATCAACTTCATAAGCTGCTACTTTTCCACCTGCCAACAAGAGTTGCTCTGTTAATGAGCCAATTCCTGGTCCTATCTCAATCACCTGATCACCAGGTTGAATTTTAGCAGCTTCAACAATACCTTGAATTGCAGCTAAATCAATCAAAAAGTTTTGACCTAAATTCTTTTTAGCATGCATGAAATAACGATTTACGATTGCCTGTGTTCTAACCGGAGAAGCAATCGGCATACTATTGGACACTTTCAACGGCCTCCTTCACTTCTTTATAACTAATCCCAAACATTTCCAGACGACGGTAGAATTGCTTAGCATTTCCGTAACCAATTCCAAGTTTAATACCAACCTTTTCACGCAATTTTCTAGCGTTTGGTCCCATCCCTAAACCTAAAGAATTATATTTTTGGCGAGTTAAATCACTTTCTTGTTTTTTAACTTCATGTAAATCACTTAAGGCACGCTCTAAGGCTTCTTTAGAAGCATGTTCAACTCCCAAACTATTACCACGCTTAGTTGGTTCGCCCTCTTTTCTAGTAATGAAAGCCTGCTTAGCATTTGGTACAGCTTGCGTCACTAGTTTTCTAATTCGTTCACCATTGAAATCAGGATCAGTAAAAATAATAATCTCTCTTGTTTGAGAAAGTTTTTTTATTTCGGCTAAAGTTTCATCAGAAACTTCTGAACCATTTGTTTCAATAGTTTCAATTCCTGGAAAAAATTGGCGCAGTCTCTTAGTATCATCGCGCCCTTCTACGATAATAACAGCATTAAACTGCTTTTGATTATTTGATTCCATAAATTCTCATCGCATTCTTATAAGTATGTTCAGCTACTTTTTGAATATCAACACCACGTAAATCTGCGATTGCTTGAGCTACATAGTGCACATATCCAGTTTCATTTTGTTTACCACGATATGGCTTAGGAGTTAAATATGGGGCATCAGTCTCAATTAACATGCTCTCCCATGGTACTATCTTTGCAGACTCATGAACATCAGTCGCCTTAGTAAAAGAAACAACACCAGAAAAGGACAGCATCAAGCCTAAATCAAGAAACTTTTTCATCCATTCAGGATTACCATTAAAGTTATGTAAAATCCCACCATATTCGCTAACCTTACTATTTTTTAAAATTTCATAGGTATCTTCAAAAGCATCTCGAGTATGAATATTTACTGGCAGCTTAAGATCATGAGCAATCTCTAATTGTTCCGCAAAGACTTTTCTTTGGACATCGCGTGGAGATTCATCCCAGTAATAATCCAAACCAATTTCACCTAAAGCAACAGTCTTATCCAATCGCAGCTGTTCAATCAACTTATCACGAGCAGGTTGGTTCCAATTCTTAGCCACATCTGGACAATAGCCAACAATGGCATAAAGATTATCAAAACGATTACTTAACTCAACCGCACGTTCATTGAACTCAGGATCTTGCCCCGCTACAGCTGCCTTAGTCACACTTAACTTAGCTGCCCGATCAAGATAATACTGCTCCTTGCCTCGAAAAGGCTCATCATTTAAGTGAGTATGTGAATCAAAAATTTCCATTAGCCTAAAATTGCTCCAACTTCATGTGTATCATCCACGATTGCTAACTTAACTTCACCTTGTTTTTCACTAGATAAAAGCATTCCTTGACTTAAATGACCAAGCATTTTACGTGGCTTCAAGTTAGTAACAGCTAGAACTTTTTTGCCAACTAAATCAGCATGTTGTGGATAGAATTGAGCAATACCACTTAAAATTTGACGAGGTTCACTTTCACCAAAGTCCAGCTTAAATGCAAGTAACTTCTTAGATCCCTTGACAGGTTCAACTTCTAAAATCTTTCCTACTTTCATTTCAACCTTATCAAAGTCATCAATTGTGATATGTTTATCTTCTTTTTTCTTTTGTTCGCTTCTAGTAGCCTTCTTTGGCTTAGCCTTGGCCATTTGTTCTTTAATGTACTTGATTTCTACATCATTCTTCAAACGTGGGAAGATTGGCTTAGGATCAGCAGTTACCTTGCTATTCCAGCCATATGCACCCCATTCAAGAGTAGTAGCCTTTTCATCATCAAGTGATAAGCCAAGTTGTTGGAACATCTTAACTGGACTTTCAGTCATAATTGGACGAATCAACAATGCTACTAAGCGAAGACTTTCTGCTAAATTAGTCATAACTCGAGAAAGTTCTTCTTTCTTACCCTCCTTATTGAGAACCCAAGGAGTAGTTTCATCAATATACTTATTAGCACGCGAAATTAACTTCCAGACAGTATCTAAAGCCTGCGAGAAGTGAAGTTCATTCATTTGTTTATGATACGTCTTGATAGTTTCTTGAGCAGTTTCACGTAATGATTTAGCAAATTCATCTTCTTTATCACTTACTGGTGCTACAAGACCATCTTGATATTGGTTAATCATCGAAACAGTTCTGTTCAAAAGGTTACCTAAGTCGTTAGCCAAGTCGAAGTTAACTCTTTCAACAAAGTCTTCTGGAGTAAAGATACCATCACTACCAAATGGAATTGCACGCATCAAGTAGTAACGAAGAGCATCTAAACCGTAACGTTCAACAATCATTTCTGGATAAACAGCGTTACCTTTAGACTTAGACATCTTACCGTCTTTCATCAATACCCAGCCGTGACCGAAAATTTGTTTAGGCAATGGTAGATCAAGAGCCATTAACATAATTGGCCAATAAATAGTGTGGAAACGGACAATTTCTTTACCAACTAAGTGAACATCTGCAGGCCAGAATTTTTTAAAGAGTGAATCATCATCTGAACCATAGCCAAGAGCAGTAATATAGTTAGAAAGAGCATCAATCCATACATAAACAACATGTTTAGGATCACTAGGTACAGGAATTCCCCACTTAACAGTTGTACGAGTTACAGAAAGATCTTCCAAGCCTGGCTTGATGAAGTTATTGATCATTTCCTTTTCACGTGAATGAGGCAAGATAAATTCTGGATGATCTTCATAATACTTAAGCAAACGATCAGCATACTTGCTCATTCTAAAGAAGTAAGAAGGTTCCTTAATAAGTTTTACTTCGTGACCAGATGGTGCCTTACCACCGATAACTTTGCCATTATCATCTTTGTAAACTTCAGCAAGTTGACTTTCAGTGAAGTATTCTTCATCTTCAACTGAGTACCAACCTTGGTATTCACCTAAGTAAATGTCACCTTGTTTTAATAATTTTTCAAAAATCTTTTGAACTGCCTTTACGTGTTGTTCATCACTAGTACGGATGAATTTATCGTAAGAAATATCAAGCATCTTCCAAAGCTTCTTGTAGCTAGCTGCCATTTCACCTACAAATTCTTGTGGTTTGATACCTTTAGCTTCGGCTTTTTGTTCAATCTTCAAGCCGTGTTCATCTGTACCAGTTAAGAAGAAAGTATCATAGCCTTGAGCACGTTTATAACGAGCCATACTATCAGCAGCCACAGTGGTATAAGCATTACCAATAGTTAATTTACCTGATGGATAATAAATTGGCGTAGTAATATAAAATGTTTTCTTTTCTTCTGCCATAAATTTTTGCTCCCTATTTATGTTAGTTTTATTGCTTAATTGCTAGTATATCATAGCATTACTACTTAACTGAAATAGACAAAAAAAGCAGGCATTTTTGAAAAATATGCCTACTTTTAGTTAATTTATCTTGCAGTACTACTTAATAGTACCCGTTATAAATTAGTTAAAGAACCCGTTATTCCTGCACTGTTCCATTTATTAGGTCTATCTAAAATTATTTGTAAGGAAACTAATTCCTTGGGTAATTTAAAACCATGAGATACGGAATAGATATTAAGTGCTTGTTTTAAATTGGAAATTACTTGAGTATTATCTTTTTTATTTATTTTTTCTATGGCTTCCTCAATAGCTTTAAATAATATTTCATCTTGTTTAACTACAGTGCTTGTAGTTAAATCCTGCAAAACAATTTTTAATTCAGTATAAATCATGGTACTTCTTTGTTGAGTAATACTAAAATTTTACTCTCTATTTTAATTGCCTCTCTACAATTTTTAATTATAATTCTTAACTAATTTATACTAAAAATTATAATTAAAAATGTCTCTTTACAACTTAACTCGTCATAAAAAGACATTTTTCAATCATATTCTGTTTATAATAAATATTTTTCTGACTTCAAGTACCATTTCTTAGCTAGCGTTGCAAGTGCAATATAAAGCAATAACATCACTGCAACCACTAATAAATAATAACTTGGCATGGGACCGAATTTCAAATAATGAGCCAATGGAGTAAATGGAATTATCGTCCCAATCACTCCAGCTCCCATTGTTGCCCATAACACTGGTGCAGTTGCGTGTTGTTTAATAAATGGTAACCTCGGATCACGTAAGACTTGAATAACCATCTCTTGAGTCCAAAGAGATTCGATAAACCAACCTGTACAAAATATTGTTGTAAATAAAACTTTTTGAGCCGAGTCAGCTGCTGTATAACTTGTTCCAACTATGTTGGGACAAATGTATCTAAATAATATAAAGAAAGTTAAAATATCAAAAATTGAAGACACAGGACCAAAATAAAGCATAAATTTTGGTAATTTTTTTGTATGCCATTTTCTTGGTACTTCTAAATAACCATGATTCATTTTATCAAAAGGCAAAGATAGGCAGCTAACTCCATAAAGCAAATCTAGAATCACAAGTTGTAAAGGTAACATCGGCAAAAATGGTAAAAAAGAAGACGCAACTAAAATCGAAAGAATATTTCCAAAATTAGATGACAGGGTAATCTTTATATATTTCATTGTATTTCCAAAAATTTGGCGACCAATGCGGACACCTTTTTCCAAAATACGTAAATCTTTATGAAGCAAAATAATATCCGCTGATTCCTTGGCAATATCAACCGCGTTATCAACTGAAATCGAAACATCTGCAGCTTTCATCGCTGGTGCATCATTAATACCATCCCCAATGTAAGCAACAGTATGGTTATTACTCTTCAAAATATTGATAATTCGTGCCTTAAGTTCGGGTGTAAGTTTGACAAAAATGTTGCATTCTTCTACCATCTGTTTCATTTCGTCAGCGTTTTTACCTTCAAAATCACTACCAGAGTAGACAGTATCAACATTAAATCCAACTTGCAGTCCCACATTTCTAGTAACTGCTTGATTATCACCAGTCAAAATCTTAACAGTAATACCATCTTTTTTTAACTGCTTTAAAGCATCTTTAGCACTTTCCTTGGGTGGATCTAAAAAAGCTAAAAAGCCAATCAAAATTAGGTCTTTTTCATCTTCGCTACTAAACTCGCCAACTGGAGCGGGATTTAATTTATAGCCTAAAAGCATGACTCTTAGACCATCATTATTCATTTCAGTAATTTCTTGACGTACCTTTTCTCGCCATTGATCAGTCAGTGGCATTACTTGCCCATTGAGCTCCATCTTATCACAACAAGCAAGCATTTCTTCAGCAGCCCCTTTAGTGACTAACATGTGCTCATTTTCTGAATTAGCCACAACTACACTCATTCGTCGACGCTTAAAATCAAAGGGAATCTCATCAACTTTATTGTAACGATACTGCAAATCATTTACATCCAGCTCATCTCCAGCCGCATCAATCACCGCTTTATCGATTAAATCTTTCATCCCAGTTTGATAATAACTATTTAAATATGAAAGCTCCAAAACTTTCTTTTTTTCTTGCAAATTTAAGTTATAGTGACGTTCCAGCACCACTTTATTTTGGGTTAAAGTACCTGTCTTATCAGTACACAAAATATCAGCTGACCCAAAATTTTGAATGGAATTCATCTTTTTGACAATTGTGCCGTTTTTCGACATTTCAATTGAACCCTTCACCAGGTTGCTAGTTACAATTACCGGCAACATTTCCGGTGTAAGACCAACAGCTGTTGCAATTGCAAAAATTAAAGCACTAGACCAGTTTCCTTTAGTTAATCCATTAATAATTAAAACCAATGGTGCAATAATTGCCGTCATTGCGAGCAAAAGTTTAGAAATATTTCTAATTCCAACATCAAAAGTAGTTTCTTTTATCTCAGTCTTAGAAATGTTCCTAGCTATTTTTCCAAACAGTGTTTTATCACCTGTCGCAAATACGACACCAACACCTGAGCCAGAAACAATCGTTGTTCCTTCATATAAAATATTAGGATAATCCAGATAGTCATTAAGCTTATCAGGATTCGGCTTTATATTAGCCATTTTTTCTACCGGACGTGATTCACCATTTAGTGAAGCAGATGAACAAAATAAGTCTTTACTTCTAAGTAAGCGCATATCAGCGGGAATCATATCACCTGCGGCAACATTAATAATATCTCCGATTACTACATCTTCTGTCGGTAATTCCTGATTTTTGCGGTCACGTCTTACATTTGTAGTGACAGACACCATCTTTAATAGGTCATCAACAGCATCATTACTCTTTAAATTTTGGATAAAGCTAATAATTCCCGAAATTACTACCATGGTTAACATGATAAAGACAGTACTATAATCTCTTTGACCCACTGGTACTAAAAAATAATTACTTACTAAAGAAACCAAAGCCAAAATCAATAAAACTATTGTAAATGGCGTAAAAAATGCTTGGATAAAAAAGTGTAACTTAGTATCATCTTTTTTATTAGCTACTTCATTAGGCCCATACTTTTCTAAACGCTGCTTAGCATCAGTTTGCGTCAAACCACTAATCGAGGTTTGCAATCTTTGCAAGGTTGCAAATTTATCTTCTTGAGCGATTCTCTTCACCAACTTGGTGTCTGTAAGTAGTCTTCTACTAGAATTGTTGATTTTTAACAATTTCAACATCCTTTCTAGAGTCGCAAACAAACAAAAAAGACCGATATAAATACTGTATCGGTCTTTTTTAAGCGATATATACTCGTCGTTCAGTTTTAACACTACGTGACGTAAGGCTATAACCATAGCTAGCTGGCTGGGGAGGGCCTTAAATCGACGATCCCTGTTTGACCCGTTGGCATCTCTGGATGTTGCTGGGCGACAGCATATGTTCACGTAGGAGTCTCACCTAACAGTTTATTTGCTACTTATTATTAACACTATAAACACTTTATAGATAAAAGACGAGTTCGTCAACCGCATGAAAACTTTAATGCTTTATTTTGAAATTTTGATACCAAGTAAATGCAGCAGTTGCAACAATTGCAATTCCTATCCCCCACACCATGTTTACACTTTGAGGATGATCAATCTTTTGCAGTTGCTGTTGCGTCAGATCATTTTTATTTCCTGCTAATTCATATTGTTGAGCAATTAAGGTACCAATTGCATTAATGCAAGTATTGATTCCCTTATTAAATTTTTTATTATTTGAACTACGTAAATCATCGCCGGCGTAACGAACAATATTGCCACACTTTGAACTAGTTAGAATCTTGCTAAAGTTTTTTCCAGCAAAAATTTGAACATTATTTCTCTTACCATGACCTACCGCAATAATTACTTCATTAGCTTTAGGTTTTAGTTGTACTATATTTTGCCCCTTACTACTTCGAAGTAAGATTCGTGGCTTTTGCTTAGTCTTTTGATATTGTGTATTTCTTTGTTCTACATTCTTAATTACACTTTCATTAAAAATATGAACTGGATCATGGACAGAACTCGTAGTTGCTGCCAATGAAAATATTCCTATCAAAAGAAAAAAGATTGCTGAAATTTTATGCTTCATTTTTACCTTCTGCCTGCTTTAAATGGTTTTCTAAGCTTTCAAAATACCTACTTTCAAGTTTAACTTGTTCAATCGCAACGCCCTTTTCGCGTAATAATTTTAAAGTCAAAGGATCATCATGATAGTCATAATAATAATTTATTTTTTTAACTCCTGCTTGTACTAGTGACTTCGCACAATTAAAGCAAGGAAAATAGGTTACATATATTTCTGTATTTTCAGTAGAAATGCCATTTTTAGCACATTGAATTAAAGCATTCATTTCCGAATGAATTGTCCTGCCACAGTGTCCATCTACCATTAAATGTCCTACATCATCACAATGTGGCTGGCCTGACACACTACCGTTATAACCAGTCGCAATCATTCGATCATCTTTAACAATAACACTTCCCACTAAAGCACGATCACAAGTCGAGCGCTGGGCAATAACAAGTGCTTGCATCATAAAATACTGCTTCCAAGGAATACGATCACGTAACATAAAAATCCTTCTATCCCTGTTTATTACTTACGGTCAAAATAATTTAAACCAATTGCAGCACGAACTTGCTCCAAAGTTTCATTTGCTACTTCATTAGCCTTTTTAGAACCTTCAATTAACATTTCATAAACACTATCGGTATCCTGAGCAAATTTCTCACGACGTTCACGAATTGGAGCCAATTCTGCTTCTAAAACTTGATTTAAATACTTCTTAATCTTAACATCACCCAAGCCACCTTTTTGATATTGTTCTTTAAGTTCGGCAACTTTTTCCTTATCAGGATCAAAAACATCAAGATAAGTAAAGACAGTATTTCCTTCAACTTGACCTGGATCTTCAACATGAATATGGTTAGGATCAGTATACATTGACATAACTTTTTTCTTAACAGTTGCAGCATCATCTGAAAGATAGATAGCGTTACCTAATGACTTAGACATCTTAGCATTTCCATCTAATCCAGGAAGACGACCTTGACCTTTAGGTGGGAAATAACCCTTAGGTTCAGCTAAAATATCAGTATTGTATACACGGTTAAAAGTACGTACAATTTCACGAGTTTGTTCAAGCATTGGCTCTTGGTCATCACCGACAGGAATCAAAGTTGCCTTAAAAGCCGTAATATCAGCAGCTTGAGAAACAGGATAATTCAAAAAACCGACTGGAATTGAATCTTTAAAACCTTTTTGTTTAATCTCAGTTTTTACAGTTGGGTTTCTTTCCAAACGTGCAACTGTCACTAAATCCATAAAGTAAGCAGTTAATTCAAATAAAGCTGGAATTTGTGATTGAACATAAATAGTTGATTTTTTAGGATCAAGTCCAACAGCTAAATAATCAAGTGCAACTTCAATTAAACTATTTCTAATTTTTTCTGGATTACGTGCATTATCAGTCAAAGCTTGGGTATCTGCAATCATAATATATGGCTCATATTTACCTTCATTTTGAAGTTTTACACGATTTTTTAATGAGCCAATATAGTGACCAATATGTAATTTACCTGTAGGACGATCGCCAGTTAATAAGATCTCTTTTGCCATAATTTTCTCCTAAATAAATATAAACTTGTTATCTTTATGATTTACATTCTAGCAAAAAATACGGTTTACTGTTAATTAATGGCGAAATTGCTAAAATAGTTTTTGAAAGGATTATTAACGACTTCAACATATGTGTAATCATTATCAACAACCTAACGTAAAATTAATGCAAAACTATCTAACAGAAAATTTAAAGTTGCCCTTGGCAAATCAACAACTGGAGCATACAATCTATGCCTCTAAAAAAGATATCTTCCCTAAAAAAGAAGCTTTATTTCTATTAAAAAGCCCAACGGGAAAAGTTGGTTTCATGCCTAAAAGCTGGGGTTACCCTAATCCATTTAATAATAAAAATGTATTAGTTAATGCCCGACTTGAAAAATATATCCAACCTCGTTCTATGTGGCATAATTCAATTCCAGGGATTATTATTGCTAATCAATTTTTTGAAGCTGGTCCGGCTACTTACACTGCTAATAACGGTAAAACCTATAAAGAACAGTTTTCTTTTACTCAAAAAAATTCCCCACTTACTTTTATTGCTGGAATTTACGAAAAAGATCACTTTGCAATGATTACAACCCAGCCTACTCCATTATATGCCCAAGTCCACGATAGAATGCCTTTAGTACTTGCTGAGAATAATCTTAATGCGTGGCTCAGCGGCGAGATTTCTGTTATAAAAAACCATAATTTAGTTAATTTAGAAAAAGTTAAGTTGCCATATCGCTCATAAAAATGCTATAATTTACTCGTTATGCGGGTATAGTTTAATGGTAGAATGTCAGCTTCCCAAGCTGAAGATGCGGGTTCGATTCACGCTATCCGCTTAAAATAAAAGGATTACGACTTCAATCGTAATCCTTTTTTATTATTCTTATATTAAAACAACCATAAATAAACCATTAAGCATTGCCAAGTAAATCGGCATAGTGATTGTTTGAGTATACATATATGACCAAGCAAAGAGCATTCCATACAAACTATTAACAACCACTAAAGCCATTGGAAATTGAAAATTTAAAATCCCAAAAAAGAGACCTGAAAATACAATCCCAGCAACTGCACTGACTAAATCTTGGTTACGAAAATAGTAATTAAAGAAAAAACCAGTACTTAAAAAAATCTGCAAAGTTGGTAAAAATACACCCAGACAAAAAATTAAAAACCAAAATAATAGACTGGACTCACTTTTAGAATACACTACCTGAAAATAAGCCGTTGGTAGTTTATTTTGTGCTTGTAAATAAGATACTACAAATCTTGAAACAATCACAAATATACTCATTCCAATCGTAAAACCATAATCTCCGAGTAAGGGCATTGAAAACCGTTTTTCAAAATAACGTTGCTCACGATTATAGCGTCGAATATAGAAATATAATACAAATATACTAATTAAAATAAAGAAAATAGCCCCTGCTATATGAAGTTTTTTATTCCATAATCCCCACATTTTACAAGCGATAATTATAAAATATAAAAATAAATAAACTCCGTATCTTACCAAATTGCCACGTTTTGACTGTGGTGTATTAAGGCCCATGTTTTCACTTCCTCAAGTCGTCCCCTATATCTTAATAATTATAACAAAAAATAATAATAACTTGGGATGAAATTCAGGTTACACAAAAATATATACTTTTAACCGCCAATAGTTAGATAATGATAGGTAATTATACCTTTAATGAAAACGCTTAAAATATTTCTGAGGAAGTAATGTATTTTCAATAAATTTATTGTATAATGAAACTGCTTTCAAGGGAGAATGAAAGTGCATGTATTGAGATTTAATATAAAAATAAAGTAAAAAAGGGAGATATTTATTATGGCAGAAAAAACTATTATGTTAGCCTGCGCAGCAGGTATGTCAACATCATTACTTGTTTCAAAAATGCAAGAAGCAGCTAAGGCACAAGGTAAAGACTACAAGATTTTTGCTACCGCAGCCTCTGGTATTCAAGATGAATTAGATACTGAACATCCCGATGTATTGCTTTTAGGACCTCAAGTCCAATACATGAAAGACAGTGTTAAACAAATAACTGATGCTGCCGGTATTCCAATGGATGTTATCAATATGCAGGATTATGGGATGATGAATGGTGAAAAAGTTCTTGCTACTGCTCAAGCATTAATTAGTGACTAATAACATCTACTAAAGGAGAGGATTAAAATGGCACAAGAAGATAATATGCAAGTTGTGATGGGAATTATTATGCAAGCCGGGAATGCTAAAGCAGCTGCTATGCAAGCAATTACTGCGGCTAAAGAAGGAAATTTTGACAAAGCTGATGAATTTATAAAACAAGCAAATAAAGACTTAGTTAATGCTCATAACGTTCAAACCGACATGCTAACTAAAGAAGCCCAAGGTGATCATGTTAAAGTTGACTTATATATGGTGCATGCACAGGATCATTTAATGACTGCAATTACCTTCATAGACTTAGCCAAAGAAATGGTTGAACTTTATAAAAAGATCGACCATCAAGCCTAGCGATGGCTGAAATAAAATATCTAAAGATAGCTCGAACTATTAGAACTCGAATAGAGGATGGGACTTATCCAGCTCAAGAGCCCCTCCCTGATCAAGAAGCCCTTGCAAAAGAATTAGGCGTGAGTCGTTTGACTGTAAAAAAAGCGCTTGATGGTCTTGAACGTAAGGGCCTTCTTTATAAACAATCCGGCTTGGGTACTTTTGTCTTAGGAAAAATTCCAATTCAAACTGAGTACGATGTTTCTGCAAGCAAATTAAGTAGTTTACAAGAAAACTGCGGAAAAGAAAAGATTACTAGTAAAGTAATCAACTTTTTAATTAAGTTTCCAGATAAACAAATTCAAAATAATTTGCGTCTTAAAAGTAGCGCCCCAGTTTATGATATCTTATGTTTGTATCTTTTAAATGGTAAACCATTTATACTGAAACACACTTATATGCCTGTTAAGTTAGTTCCTACACTTGATGAAAATATTATAAAGTCTTCAATTTATAACTATATTCATCAAAAACTTGAGCTGAAATTTGGTACAGCCTATCGTAAAATCCGAGCAAGTAAAGCCACTAAGTGGGACCAAGAATATCTTGAGGCTAAGCAAGATGATCCAATCTTAGAACTAGAACAAATAATTTGGCTTACTAATGGACAACCAATCGAATACTCTACTTCTCGAAATCGTTTTAATACGAGAAACTATGTTGTTTTCCAAAATAAAGATTTTTAACTAATACAGAAGGTATTCCTAAAGACTCATTTAAGAAAGTTATTACTTCCAACAGTAAAGATCGAGATTAACACAACAATATACAAAAACAGCATCCTTGCAAGAGGGATGCTGTTTTATTATGCAATTCTTTCTACTAATAATTAATATGTTGGTATTTTCCAAATGGTATAAGGATAGTGAAAGCAATTAGAATTCCTCTTTCACAAGCCAATGTAATTCTTAAAATTCCTCCCCAAAATCCTTGCTAAATCAATAATTAACAATTGTCATAGACCAAAAATACGATTAAAATATATATGTAGTATAAAATTTAATACTCACATCACATCAAAAATGTCTGGGAAAAAACTAGATATTTAAAATAGAAAATCCGTTAGAACTCGTTTGTTCTAACGGATTTTTTCTATACATTATCTTCCAGCCTTGATATTATTAAATCACCACAAAATAAAAACAAGAAGGTGGAATTTCATGCATCAAAATTATATCACAGGTCAAACTACTTTGACACTCAACTTAGATTTCTCTATTCCTAATAATCATTTAGCCAGAGTAATCAGCGATTTCGTTGATACCATACCTGATGGAGTCATA
>NZ_JAAVAU010000012.1 GCF_014803895.1 Lactobacillus sp.
GGTATGGGTATTCACCTCCACGTTAATTTCGAGGACAAGAAAAAGACGGGCAAAAGTAACGCCCGCCTTTAATCAACAGATATTATCGATTAGCCCAGAGGTCCTTCTTGTTTTAACTTAGGCGAGAAGCGGGTGCTTCTTCTTGTTCTCAACTATTGTATTATACCACCTAGACAAGATTCGTCAAGTACAAAAAAAAAGAGAAGTACTAAAAAGTACTTCCCTTCATTTTTGAACTAAAATTAGTCCTTCTTCCGTTTTTTGATGTCTGCCAATCCAAAGATGAATCCTAGACTTGCTAAGGCTAATCCTAAGATTGTTGCCATATTGTCTAATTGGCTTGCACCAGTTTGTGGTAATTGCTTATCACTCTCTTTAGCGTTTTGACTATCATTTTCATAACCATGATCTTTAAGCCATTGAATACGACGCTCATTTGCATTGCCATAACGATGTCTTGAAGCTGTACGGGTAGCTGAGCGACTTGTACGACCTTCATCAGGCATATTAGTTGCACGTGGACGAACCACTACTTCAACAGTTCTTGTTTCAGTATGTCCATCAGCATAAGTAATTTCTACTACACCTGTGTGTACTCCTAATGTAGAAACATTTGGTTCCTTAATCCATTTTACAGTAGCACCCTTAGGTAAGTTTTGAATACTTTCACTTGCATCTGGAAGTGTACCTAAAGTAGTTTGAACATGCTTAACACTTGGCTTCACTGCTTTAGAAGCATGTGAGCTTGTAGCAGAGGAAGCTGCGCTGCTTGCACTTGAACTTGCTTGAGAAGCAGCACTACTTGCTTGACTAGGTGTATCGCTAGTTTGGTATAAGCTATTTTCAGCCTCACTCTTAGCGGCACTTGCTACTTTAGCAAATTCCATTTCAGCATTTGCTGCGCTTGCGGCTACACTAGCTGCACTCTTAGCAATTTCTTCATCAAGAGCTGCTTGACTTGCAGCAGTTGATGCTACTGCTTCAGCACTCTTAGCAGCATCGCTTGCGGCACTTGCTAAACTTGCAAGACCTTCTGCCGCACTAGTATTACCTGCCTTAGCATAGCTATCTGCTGCAGCTGCAGCGCTATTAGCTACATCAGCTGCACTCTTAGCAATTGCATCTGCTTCACTAGCCTTAGCGTGTTGGTCTACCGCATCATTAGCTGCACTTGAAGCTACATTTCCTGCACTGGTTGCCACACTGGCTGCACTAGATGCTGCACTTGCAGCACTGCTTGCCACGCTGGCAGCACTTACTACAGTAGGATTAGTTGGGTAAGCATCAGCCATTGATGCTACTTCGTCAGCCACGCTAGTGGCAAGGTTAGCAGTTGAAGAAGCTTGCTCTACAGATTCACTTGCTTCACTACTGTAACCATCTGTACCATTTGCAGCACTACTTGCAGCTTGTTCATATGAATGAACATCAGCTGATGCTACACTCGCACTCTTAGCTTCTTCACTTGCTTGACTTGCGGCATTTTCACCATCAATAGCACTTTGGGCTTCACTCTTAGCTTCAGAAACAATTCCGTTAGCAGCAATAAATTCTAAACCAGCATTTTGTGCAAGATCAGCTAACTCTGCAGCAAGGGCCTCATCAGAAATAGCGCGATCGGCAGCACTCTTAGCTTCAGATTCAGCATTCTTAGCTGTAGCGTATGCATCAACAGCTGCACTTGCGGCACTACTTGCTACTGCATGGTTACCAGCGGCAGCTGCACTTACGGCAACTTCAGCATAACTATTAGCTAAGTCAGCAGCAGATTTAGCCTTAGCATCTGCTTGCTTAGCAATTGTAGTTGCTGTACTTGCATCGTTTTCTGCACTGGTTGCAGTTGAAGCGGCACTAGTTGCTAAACTTGCGGCGCTACTTGCTACGCTTGCGGCACTGCTTGCTTTAGCTGCTGCACTTGCTACCAAACTATTAGTTGGATGAGTATTTGCCATTGATGTGACATCATTAGAAACACTGTTAGCTTGTTGTGCAACTGATGAAGCTTGACTTGCAGATTCGCTAGTCTTAGTACCATAACTTCCTGTAGCACTTGCGGCGCTGCTTGCCTCACTTGCGTATTCACTAGTTTTAACTGAAGCAGCAGAGCTTGCATGATCTTTAGCTGTATCTGCATTATCTTCATCAATAATTGCAGCTTCTGCTTCATTCTTAGCTGTACTTGCGGCTTCATCAAAGTTTACAGCATCTTGGGCTGCACTAGATGCTACGCTTGCAGCACTTGAAGCTATCTTTTCATCTTCAATTGCTTGACTTGCTGCGCTTGATGCTGCACTTGCGGCACTGGATGCTGCAACACTGGCTTGACTTGCTACCGCAGCTGCACTTTGAGCTGCACTTGTATTTCCTGCCTTTGCGTAGCTATCTGCTGCACTTGCGGCACTATTTGCAACACTTGCGGCACTGCTTGCGACTTGATCTGCTGAACTTGCAGCTTCATGTTGGGTAAGCGCATCATTTGTAGCATTTGAAGCTACATCTGCAGCACTTGAAGCTACAGTAGAAGCGCTTTGGGCTGCACTTGCAGCACTACTTGCGGCTTTAGCAGCACTTGAAACTAGAGAGTTAGTTGGGTATTCACTCGCCATTGAAGCTACTTCGCTGGCTACATCACTTGCGTGACTTGCAGTACTTGAAGCTTCGCTAGAACTCTCTGAAGCATTATCAGTATAACTATCTGCTTCACTTGCGGCACTGCTTGCTGACTGTTCGTATGACTGAACTGCTGTTGAAGCAGTATCTGCATCTGAAGCCGCACTACTTGCTTCGTCTGCAGCACTTTCACCGTTGATAGCGTCTTGTGCTTCGCTCTTAGCTTCATTTACTGTATCATCTGCTTCACTTGCAATCTTAGCCATTTCACTAGCTACGCTTGCTCCACTTGAAGCCACACTTGCATAACTTTGAGCAATAGATGCTGCTGCACTTGCAGTACTTTCTGCACTCTTAGCCACACTGGCTGCACTACTTGCAGCACTGGATGCGCTACTTGCTGCGCTCATGTCACCAGCAGCTGCTGCGCTTTCTGCCTCACTCTTAGCCTTGTCTGCTTCGCTAGCTGCGCTCTTAGCTATTGAATCTGCTTCACTAGCTTGATCAAATTCATCACTAGCTAAACTTGCGGCACTTGATGCAGCGCTTGTAGCACTTGAGGCTTCAGTTTCAGCACTGCTTGCTACGCTGGCTGCACTGGATGCCTTTTCGGCTGCACTTGAAACTAATGAGTTATCAGAATGTTCGCTAGCCATTGAAGCTACTTCGCTGGCTACATCACTTGCGTGACTTGCAGAACTTGAGGCTGAACTCGTAGAGTCTGATGCCTCACTGGTTTCTGAATTTGCAGTATCTGCAGCACTACTTGCTACACTTGCATATGAACTTGTTTGCGTTACTGAAGTACTTGCATCACTAGCTGCACTACTTGCACTATTTGCAGAGTCGCTACCTTGTTTCAAGTTATCTTCTGCTTCGCTCTTAGCCTTAGTTGCTTCATCATCAAAGTTTGCGGCATCTGAAGCTGCACTCTTAGCTGTACTTGCAGCATCTGATGCTTTCTTTTCATCTTCTATTGCCTGACTTGCGGCACTTGATGCAATGGCTTCTGCACTCTTAGCTGCAGAACTAGCTTGACTTGCTACACTAGCTAAGCTTTCTGCGGCACTTGCATTACCAGCCTTGGCGTAACTATCAGCCTCACTTGCAGCACTATTTGCAACACTTGCGGCACTGGATGCAATAGAATCTGCTTCACTTGCCTTGGCGTGTTGGTCTACCGCATCGCTCGCAACACTGCTTGCCACACTAGCTGCGCTACTTGCTACTTCTGCAGCACTTGTTGCGCTACTTGCAGCTTCACTAGCTGCCTTGGCTGCACTAGATACAACTGTATTACTTGGATGCTCACTTGCCATTGAAGCTACTTCACTGGCAACATCACTTGCATGACTTGCAGAACTTGAAGCTTCGCTAGAACTTTCAGAAGCATTATGACTGTAGCTGCCAGCGGCACTTGCGGCACTACTTGCGGCCTGTTCATATGAATGAACTGCTGTTGAAGTGGTATCTGCATTTGAAGCTGCACTGCTTGCACTATTTGCAGCTTCCTCACCCTTAATGGCATTCTCTGCTTCGCTCTTAGCTTGATCAATATCCTGATCTGCTTGGCTTGCAATCTTAGCCATATCACTAGCCACACTGGCTGCACTAGATGCTATATCAGCATTACTTTGGGCTGTTGAAGCTGCGCTGCTTGCAGCAGTTTCTGCGCTTGAAGCAAGACTTGCAGCACTACTTGCCTTTTCAGCGGCACTACTTGCGGCACTTGTATCACCTGCTGCGGCTGCACTTTCTGCTGNACTCTTAGCTGCACTTGCTTCTGATGCTGCACTCTTAGCTACTGAATCTGCTTCACTTGCCTTAGCGTATTCNTCACTAGCTGAGCTTGCCGCATTGCTTGCTGCTTCGCTAGCACTATTTGCTGTGCTTGCCGCACTGCTTGCTACGCTGGCTGCACTGCTTGCCTTGCTTGCGGCACTTGATACCAAACTATTGTTTGGACGGGCACTTGCCATTGATTCGACTTCGCCTGCTGTTTTACCTGCTTCACTAGCTGAGCTGCTTGCTTCGTTGGTACTTGTGCTTGCCGCACTACTATCATTACCTGCTAAACTTGCTGAACTCTTTGCAACACTATTCTGGGTGTCTGCAGCAGTAGCTGAACTGTTTGCTTCTTCAGATTTAATATCTGTATAGGCAGAGGCTGCAGAGTTGTAAGCTAAATCAAGATCATTTACTGCTTGCTTGGCTTTTTCTGCATCCTCAGCTGCGCTTGCAGCCGCACTTACAGCATCAGCTGCACTACTTGATAATTGATTTGCTAAACTTGCATAGCTGGACAAGTTTGAAATAAATTCAGGGGTACCCTTAGCTAGTGCAGCATATAGGGGGCTATTTAGTCCACCTATAATTGCATTCTGAGAGGCTGTATATTGATACTTTCCTAATTCTGTAGCCATGCTAGCAGCTGACCTTGTAGGTCGCGTAGATCCAGTTGAAGCGGCTGTAATCGCCTTTGCTTGACTTGGCACATCTGCAGTTGCAGTGGAAGAGATATTATAAGCTTCAGAGGCTTGAGATGCATATGAAGAAAGCTTATCAGGGTATTGCGCAACTAATTCGCTAATCGCATTACTTTTAGCAGCTACGGATGCTGTCGCACTAGTTGCTTCGCTTTGAGAGACCTGTACTGCAGCCGCAGCGCTGGCAATATCAGCCTTTGCAGCAGCAATTTGAACATCCGCTTTTACTATTTCAGCATTAGTTAATCCCTGCTTCTCACCTGCAGCAACAGCTGCGTTACCAATTCCTGCAAGCGAACTTGCTGTATTAGCAATACTTTGAGCAACCCCAATTGGACTTTCTGTACTAGTTTTATCAATAGTAGTAGCAATTGGATCTACACTTGCAGCAATTGAACTTAATCCTGTATCAATACTACTTGCTTCACTCAAACTAGTTGTTGCACTACTTGAATCATTCTTACTAAATGCTTCAATTGCATCTACTAAATCTTTGGCTGCTTGACTTGCATTACTGCTTGCAGTGGTTGCAGTTGCTGAATCAATAACAGCAAAACTTAAGGTTGAACTAGTAGATAGAGCCTGAGAAGCTACACTAGTAAGTTCCGGTACCAAGCTAGCTACACTATCCGCAAGACTAGCGCCAGATTGAACAGTACTATCACTTGGATAACTGCTACCGTAGCTCTTTAAAGCTGTCGCAATAGAATCAGCGACTGAAGCATTACTTGTAGCAGTTGAAGCTGTTGAAGATAGAAAATTAGCAGTAGCACTCATTAAATCGGCAGTTAAACTTGTAGCTGTTTGTGCAGCCGAAATGTATTCGCTTTGAGCACTTTGAACAGTATTAACCGTATCTGTAGCATAACTTGCTACTGTGCCAACATCACTTTCAATATTACTACTTAAACTTTGAGCAAGACTTGCTGCACTTGAATTTAAGGTTCCACCTTGACTTGCAGCTGTTGCAGCGCTGGAAGCAATAGTTGCATATGAACTTGCTGCAGTTGAGTTAACAGCAGCTAATGAGGTGTTATTAGCAGCCGTTGCTTGACTTGCAGCTAATGAGTAATTAAGTTCTTGCAAAGCTGCACTAGCAGCAATTGAACCTTGACTAGCTGCATCAATTACACTCTTGGCAGCACTATTATAAACAGCAACTGCACTAGAAATACTTGCTGCCTTGCTACTTGCACTACTTGCTGCTGAACTTGCACTTGCTAATGAATCAGTAATATCACTTGCAACGTTATTTACTGTCTCACCTGTGTCAGGATCTTCGCTTCCGGCTAAAACAGCTAGACTACTAATATCATCTTCAATCGTAGCATTAGGATAGCCAGTTAAAGTGTAATCAGCAGTACTTGTTGCACTTGCCATACTACTATCGTAAGTTGCCATCGAACTAGCTACGTCCACGGCAGTTGATAAAACACCTGCTGCACTACTTAAATCAGCTTGATCTGCGACACTATTGGCTACAGAAGCGATTGAGTTTGCATTTGAAACATAAGGTGAAAAATCAATATAAGTAGAATCAGCACTAGCTACATAAGCAGTGGCATAAGCTGGTGTAAATTTAGACATTGATTCAACTACAATAACACTATTTGCTTTAAGTGGTGCATTAGTTAAATCAATGGTGTAATTACCATTTGCATCTGCTTGTACTACATAATCAGCAGTACTCTCTCCTGGAGCAGTTAAGTTATAGCTTAAACCAGTAACTTTTTCATCATTACTGCTACCATCATAGTAGTGAACTGTTACATAAGCATTAGCATTAGTGGTACCAGTAAGTTGAGTAGTTTCATCGTTAATCTGATTACTATCATTTAAAGTGATAGAGTTGCTCATATCAGCAGTACTGAAAGCAAAGTACTTACCATTGTTCAAGCTAGCTAATAAAGTATTACCAGCCGTAGTTGAATCACTTGTTTCTCCCACAGTAGTCGCTGTACTATTTTTGATATTAAGAGTAGCGTCCTTATATGGACCAGTCCAACTACCATCAGCAGAGTTCTTCATTTCAACATAGTGAGCTTCTAAGCTACCACTCATACCAGAAATAATTGAGCCACCACTTTGAACATTAAATACAACTGAATCAGGACGGTAAATAATAAAGCTAGCACTACCAGCTCCACCTAGTAAGTTAGTAGATTTACTACCAGTACTGGTTAATTCCACATGAGAATTATTACCGAATGATAGGATAGTACCATCAGCTGCATAAATAATGTCATCATTATTTGTAGAATCATTATCATAATTTACTTTGAAAGTACCACCATTGTTGACGTAGATACCATTACCTTTTCGTAAGTCAAATACACGACCACTAGCATAACCACTAACATCCATATTTAAGGCTGCATTTTCACCGTTAATACGGATATCACCATTTCCTTGGAAGTAAATAGCAGATTGGCCAAGAGTACCATTAATATTAATGGTACCGTTATCTGTAGCATTAATCGTACTTGTTCCAGAATTAGCAACGTTAATAACAGTAGTATCAAGTTTAGTACTGCTGTTATTAGTAACAGTTAAATTACCATTATCCTTAACTGTAAGGTCAACACCGTTATGAATATAAATGGCACCCATTTTCGAAGTTAAACCTGACACATTATCAAATTCAAGGTCAAGCTTACCATCACCACTAACAGTAATTGGTGAAGATGCATCAATTATACCAGTACCAGAACTTACAGCAGTTTTACCTGTACGGTCGATTGTTAAATCACCGACAATATTAATCCCAGTAGAACCTGAAGGTACAGAAATAGCACCTGCACTAGTAGTAATGGTAGTATTGGAACCTTCCTCTGCAGTTACACTCTTAGCATTGATACTATAAGTATTGCTATTAGTAGTGATGTTGTTGGTACCACTAAGTACTACATTAGTATTGGTGTTGTTAACTAATCCCTTACCAGTGTAAGTAACATCATTGAATTCAACAGTAGCATTGTCTCCACTATCCATTGAAACAACACCATTACTGTTAGTACTATTGATAGTAGCGTTAGAAATAGTAACCTTTTGGTCATCTTTACTCTTGATATCAAGGTAAGCATTACCAAAATTAATTGTATTACCATTACCATTAATTGTTACATCACGCAATGCTGCATCTGAAGAAACAGTAATTGTACCTGCAGAAGTCAAATCTAAGTTGCTTGTAACATCAATTACTGCTGCACTAGTGTTAGTAATTGCATTTACGAATTCACTAGCAGTTGAGACAGAAGTTGAGTTTGAATCAGAAGCCGTAGTTGCTACTTTTGATTCACCTAATTGAGCTGTTACGGCATCAGAATTTGCTGCTGCAAGAAAACTAGCAGTTTTTACGACAAAAGTTGATTGTTGCTCATCAGCTGAAGGAGTTACCTTAGTAGTAGCGGTGGTGGCAGTAGTATCCGTAGAAGCTGCTGCTGTGGTAGTAGATACAGAGTTATCACTGTCACTCACTACATCTTGAGATTCATGATGTGCTGTAGCACTATCTGAACTAGCACTCTTTTCACTACTTGCTGGTGATGAACTTAAACTTGATGCTAATTCATCTACATCCCCTTCAGCTGCTTGATCACTTTGAGAAGCTGGAGCATTCTCAGAGCTTGCAGCTTCGCTTGAGCTTACAGAGTCAGAGCTACTTAAACTTACAGAATCACTTGCATCGCTAGCGGTACTAGTTGCTTCACTATCCGCAACACTATTTTCAGCACTATTGGTACTTGAAGTAGCAACATCTGAATTTGCATCACTAGCTAATTGACCAGCTGCATCTAAAGTAGATTGAGCTATAGCTGCAGATTCTGGTTGATTCATTGTATCAGCATGTACTTGTTCAGTATCATGCGCAACAAAGAAGAAAGATCCAATCATTACACTTGTCAGTCCCACAGTTAACTTACGTAAAGAAAAGATCTCTTTTTTATGAAAATCTTTTTTAGACATTTATTATCTCTCTCCAAACTTTAAAATATTTTTGGTTAAATCTTTACCATACTTTTTAGTTTAAAACTTGTTTCCAACTATTCATGAACGCTTCTTCATCATGGCCTTTTGCGGTTGCAATAGCTCCTTGAGATAAACGTTCATATAAATCACTATTTTGTAAGACAGAAATTGCCTTATCTGCTAAGCCATTTGGCGTAGTCTTAGTTACATTGTAGCCATTAACGTTGTCTTTAATCAAATTCTTTTTGACATATCTAGCATCAAAGGTAATTACGGGAACACCCTTGCCTAAACTTTCTAACATGTTCATTCCGAAGCCTTCACTTAAACTAGCATTTAAGAAAATTGTTGCGTCATCAAGAACTGTCTTTTGAGGGTCATAAGGTACAACATCTACTACATCAGAAAGCTCTGACTTCTTAATTAAATCTTCAACCTTATTACGATAATCTGGACCGGAGAAGTAACCTTGAAGTTTCAAACGAGCTTGTGGTAATTGTGCATGAATATGTTTGAACGCACGAACTAAAGTTAAAATATCTTTTTCTTCTGCTAAACGTCCCACATATGCAACAACAATATCATCATTTAACTTTTTAGCTTTTTTAGCCTTCTTAACATAACTATCTGGAGCAGCTAAAACCTTGCTTGATGACGTTGCTAATTTTTTAATTTCAGTAGCTAAATCTGATGTTGGCACTACTACAGTATCAAATTCTTTACCATTTTCACCATTAATTGCAGTTTGATAAATATTCATTAAGCCACGTTGTGGATGACGATAATTAGCAAATGGAACACTATGTAAGTAGGCAATTCTCTTATCTGCACCTTGAACATTCAATACTGAACTATCAAGAGTACGACGATCAGAAATAAATGTTCCTGGATTTGCATTATTAATTTCATTTAAGAAGAAGGTAAATAACTGATTTTCAGTTCTAAATTGCCAATCACGACCCTTGTAATCCAGCAATTTCCACATGGTTGGTAATACTTGCTTACCAATGTACATATGAGTTACTTCAAGCACAGGCTTACCTTCTGGATTTAAGTATTGTTGCATGGCTACTGAACCATCTGGATGATAAGTTTCAACCATTGACTTAAAGCCACGCCAATCCCAGTATTCCTTAACAGCGCTTTGACCTAGTGAATCATAATATTCAATACTACCAATCAAACCTACTGTTCCAGGCATAACACGAATATCGGCAATTTTTTTGCCTTTGTATTCAATGTTGGAATGGTTGTTGTCAATACCAACAATGTGATAATCCTTAAGTGGAATTTCATCTAGCAAGCGTAATGACTGCTGCTTACGTTTTGTACGAACTGTTCCTTGAAAGAAATCATACATATTAATTACATCTTTTTGCTTTAAGCCATGCTTTTTTAATTCATTGCTTAGCATTCTGTTGTAATTACGTAACAAGATAACAGTATCTTCATTGTTATCGTTAAATGCGTTTAATCTTTCAAATTGTGAAAATTCAGTACCTGAATTAAATGTAAAGACGTTTTCTCCTACAAGATATTTCAATTATCTCACCTCTTCTTTTAATGTATCTTCTGCATCATCAATTAATTCTTTCCAAGCTTTCCAAACATTGGCATCAGAGTAACGTTCACTAGTATCATAAGCTCCATCACTCAACTCTTGCATTAACTTTTTATCCTTTAAAATCTTAGTCATTTTTTCTGCTAATGCCTTGTAGTCACCGAAGTCAACGATATAACCATTTTCTCCATCTTGAACAATATCGTTAGGACCATAGTTAACATCATAAGTTACCCCAACTACACCATGAGAAAGAGCTTCCATGATAGCCAAGTTAAAACCTTCCATACGTGAAGTTAAACCAAAAATTTGAGCCTTGTCTTCAACATCTGGAATATCTGTTGTGTATCCCTTAAAAGTTACAATATCTTCAAGTTCTAATTCCTTAATTAATTCAGTGATCTTTCTCTTTTCACCATAATTATTTGAAGAATCAGCATAACCATAAAGATCAAGAGTTACTTCAGGAATTTCATCATGAACAAGCTTAACAGCTCTTACTAAGTCATCCAATCTCTTTTCGTAAGCGATACGGGCAACTGCAATCACCTTACCAAAAGTTCTCTTATCTTCAGGAATACGTTTAGCGTTAAGTGTTTCATCATCCACAATTCCTACTGGGATAGTGTACATCTTAGCTTTAGGCTTGAAACGAGCAACAACATCATCAGTTTGTCTTTGCGTAGCAGATACAACTGCTGAGTAATTATCAAGGTTTGCTAAGGCATATTCGTAATTATTATTAACAATAGAATGCATTGGATCTTGAGCATCACCAGCTTGTGAGTTATGCAAGTGCATTACTGTATAAGCTGGTCTCTTTAGACGAGTCAAGGCACCGTCAGCCAAAAGAGAACGATCTAGGACAAAAATATTTCTACCCTTTTCATTGATTCGATTTAAAAAGTGTTCGAATAATTCATCAATGGTGTCAAATGTATGAACTTCGCCGTTCTTTTCTTGAAGCCACCAACCAGTTTTAACAAGATTCTTATGAATATCAAATTTGTTAAAAGTTCGAATTACAGTTTTACCATCTGGAGTAAGCCATTCTTCATTACCTACATGGTTATCAGGAGTATACCATTGAATCAAAGATCTAAAACCACGACTATCATAGTGATCTACACGGTATAAATTTCCGTATTCATCGAATAATTCAGTAGATAACACTTGCTTATCATCGTTTTTATCATAGTTTACACGTGCGATTAACTTCCCATTTTCACTTGTAACTAAGAAACGATTCTTGTCTGCTTCTTCAACTCTTTGAGTATTTTCAACCCCAAAATCTAAGTCTTCAACAGTTACGCGTTTAGTTGGAACATGTTCAGCATTTTGGAAATAATCAAACATTCCCAATAAACTATCATCATCTACGCCAGATGCGTTTGCTGTTTTATGTAATTCACGATTCCAATCGCGTGCAATAATTTTTGCAGGCTGATTATGATTTTTAAATAACTTTAAACGTTTTAACTCTGCATGTTCAATACCGGATTTATGGCTTGGCATTCCAAAATTAATAAAATATATCACGTTGTGCCCTCCTTAAAAAATCACGCACTTTTTTGCTGTATATAATATATTAATGTAAAATAATTTTCCATAATCATTTTATAACAATACATAAATATATAAAAGCATTTTTTATCTTAATTATTAATAATAATTTTTCATACGATTACTTACTCTAGTATCTAGCCTATAGTGTTATTTTATTATTTCAAATATGAGTAGTATATCATCTTAAAAACAAATTTTACAAACAGGAAGCTTAAGCTTTCTGTTTTTTTGTAATTAATAATAAGTTACAAAAAAAGAACCAAATCTATTCGATTTGGTTCTTAAAAATCAAACTTTTATTGACAATATATTTGCCAAAAGATAACAGCTTTTATATTTTTATTATTTAATTTTAGTCTTTCTTATGCTTTCTTGGATCAACTAAACCAAAGATGAAACCAAGACTAGCTAAAGTTAATCCTAAAATAGCAGTCATATTATCTAAGTTACTTGCACCTGTTTGTGGTAACTTACCGTCCTTCAAATCATTATTAGAACTTGAAGCTTTTTCACGATCTGTACTATTTGAAGACTTAGTACCATTAATTACTTCACCATGTGGACCAACTACAACATTGTAATTCAAGTTAGAACTTGAAGTAGAGTTTGAAGTTACTCTCACAATTCGTCCTACACCATCGGCAGCCTTAGTGTAATCTAAGATTTCACCATGTGGGCCAACTACAACTACATAACCATGATCCTTAAGCCATTCTGCACGGCGTTCATCAGTATTACCGTAACGATGTCTTGAAGCAACACGAGTAATGGCAGATGCAGTATTAGTGGCACGACTTGAATTGTTTGCACGCGTATGTGGAGCTTTAGCAGCAGAATTTTGAGCTGGTGAAGAAGCAGGACTTGATGCGGCTGAACCAGCAGACTTCATCCCTGAGGCTGCACTTGATGAGTTTGAAGCGTCACTTGCGTGGCTTCCTGCTTCACTGGCGGCACTGGATGCTTCGCTTGCGTAATCACTTGAAGCTGAGCTTGGGCTTGCTGATGAGGAACCTTCACTTGCTGCACTTGCGGCTTCACTGGCTGCGCTACTTGCTACTTCTGCTGCACTGCTTGCGGTTGATGCTGCAATTGATGATTCATTTGCTGCACTCTTAGCAATTTCTGCATCTGAACTTGCCTTATCTGCAGCTTCTGATGCCTTAGATTCTGCTTCACTTGCAGCTGAACTATCCCCGGCTGATGCAGCTGAACTTGCAATTGAGTCTTGTTCACTTGCAATGCCCTTTTGGATATCTGCATCTGAAGCGGCACTAGTTGCTACACTAGCTGCGCTTGAGGCTTTGGCTTCTGCAGAACTTGCTACAGTAGCTGCGGAACTTGCCTTGTCTGCATCGCTCTTAGCTGCTGAATTCTTTTCAGCTGCACTACTTGCAGCATCGGCAGCCCTTTTAGCAGTACTATTAGCAACACTAGCTGCACTTGAATTGTTCTCAGCAATAGCAGCTGCACTATTTGCTTCATCAGCAGCGCTTGATGCAGCTGGTTCATATGGAGTAACAGTAATCTTACCATCCAAACCACCCTTAGCATCGTCGATTGCCTTGGTTGCAGCATCTACTTGATCTTGAGTGGCATCTGGGTTATCTAAAACATCCTTACCTGCTGTTATAGCATCATCATATGCCTTTTTAGCATCATCACTACCATTTTCATATGCTGGAGTCTTTTCTACATCCGAAGCTTCATCCACATCTTTTTGTAAATCAGTCTTGTCAGCACTTTCTACAGTTACAGGTACTTCTACTACATCAGTAGTTCCATCTGGGTAAGTTACAGTTACTTCTCCAGTTGTATCGCCCACTTTACTTGTGTCTGGAGTATTAGTCCATGCATACTTAGTTCCTGCTGGTAAATCACTTGTATTAGAAATCACAGTGGATGCATCAGGTACTTCTCCACCAACGGGAATACTTACATCCGTCGTAGTTGGTTCGTATTGATCAGCTTGTGATTTTACAGTAATTGGTACAGTTACTGTATCAGTACTGCCATCTGGATAAGTTACAGTTACAGTTCCTTCACTAGTTCCTGGCTTACTTACATCTGGCTTAACAGCCCAGCTGTAGGCTGCATCTGATGGAAGTTCATCAGTATTACTAATAGCGGATTCTGGTGATGGAAGTACACCTTCATTAGTAGTTACAGTAGCTGCTGCTGGATCATATTTATCTGAATCAAGTTCAGCAGTAGTAAGAGTAGTAGAAAGTTTAGTAGTTGAACCATCTGGATAAGTTACAATAATAACTCCAGAAACGCTTTGATTACCTACAAGAGGTACTTGCTGATTAGCTTGCCATGCTGCAGTAGTTCCTGTTGGTAATTCATCAAAGTTAGTAATTTGGTCAGAAGCGTCCGGCAGAGTATTAATACTAGTTGAAATTGGATTCTTTACTTCTGGATTGTAAAGAGAACTATCCTTGTAAGTAACTGCACCCGTTAATTCAATTGGATCGGCACCTGGCACAGAAACAACAATTTTAGCTGGTACATTTGAACCGGCTGTTGGAGTATTATCATCAGCCCAAGTTACTTTAGTACCTGTAGGTAAGTTACTTGGATCCTTAATCAATTCATATGGTGAAGTTGGATCAGTTACATTATCGTTTAAAGCTACACTGACAGATTGAGCATTTACAGTGGTAGTGCTGCCATCTGGATAAGTTACAGTTACAGGAACTGTTACTACACCAGTATCAGTAGTAGCAGGAACTGTTACCACACCAGTAGTTGGATCTACAGTTGCATTAGTATCAGTAGTACTAAACTTAGTTCCTTCTGGAATAGCAATAGTATTGCCCTCATCATCAGTAATAGTTGGAGTGATAGTTACTGGACTACCAGATTGGGTTACATTTGTTGGATAAGTAACATTAGTGGTGTCTGCAGTAGTAGTACCATCAGTAACGTTGTACTTAACGGGAACAACTAAGTAAGCTGAATTTTCTACTGAACGAGTCTTTTGATCGGTTGCAGCAGTAGCATCAGGATAAGTTACACGAACATTGCCAGAATTTTCACCATTAGTAGTAGTTGGATCTTCATCCCAGCTTAATGTGTAATTAATACCTGCATTATCTAAAGCACTAGTATCAACTAATTTCTTAAATTGAGTTTGAGTTAATCCACTTTCAAGATTTTCTTTAGTAAAGCTAGGTACATTCTCGCTAGTTGATGCACCAACTAAACTGATATCTACAGGAACGGTTTGATCGCCAGCTTTAACTAACTTACTTTGAACAGCAGTTGTATTAGTACCAAAAGTTAATTTAATTGAGGCAGATGCTGATGCTGAAGTAGTCGGATCAGAAACAATAGTACTTGGTGCTTCACCATCCCATGAAATAGTTGCTGAATCAGTGATATCAGTAGAACCTGGAGTGTAATTTTCATCATCATAGTTAGCCACACCATAGTAAGTTACAGTAGTATCGCTAGCTGGATTTGATGTTGATGCTGATACATTGGTTGTTTCTGGTAACTCATTTGAATCATAGTGGACAGAAACAACGGCAGTAGTCTTACCATTATCATCAGTTTCCCAAATTGGAGCATAATTATCTCCAGAAACATAAATAGGAGCAACTATACGATCAACAGAACCATCAGCGTAAGTAACAGTTACAGGTACATTTACTAAGGTACCAACTTGTCCTTCATTTGGTGTAAAGGTAATTTTACCCGTACTTGCATCAATGGTAGCACCTTGAACGGTCATACCAGAAATAGCAGTACCATCATTTTCGTTCCAACCAATACTATATGCCCCATCAGCAGCTAATTCAGGTTGAGTCGTTGCTGGGGTGGTAGAATCTTGCTCAGTAAATGTTGGAGAATCTACCTCGGTAGTTTCACCAATTTTTGCAGTAGTATCCTTGTATTGTGCATCATACTTGTAAGTTTCAAGATTTTCTGCAGTTAAAACAAGACGTTGACCATCACCCATTAAGTTAAGAGCACTGATAAGGTCACTAGAACTTTTAGTTTCAATTGGTGCCATTGTAGCACTAGATATTTTACCATTAGACTTTGCACTTAATTCTTGAACTTGCCAAGTATCATCTGGAGTATCCGTAGTATTTCCCTTGTTCCAAAGTTCTACTTCAATACCACCATACTTACCAGCATCTACATCCGTACCATCACTTGCATCAATAAATTTACCTACAGCTGAACCAGTTCTTTGAAGGTTAAGGTACTTCATTTGACCGATTTTAAGGGTAGTATTTGAATTATTTAATAAAATAAGTGCACTAGAAGCACTACTACTCAAGAGTGCAGTCTTAGTATTTCCATCTTCAAGGTCTACAGTAGATCCATCATCAAATTCAATCTTATAGTCGTAACTACCTCCACCAACTGCGTTACTTTGACCAAGAGCGATAATTGGAGTAGTCGAAGAGACACTACCACGAGTTACTTTTAAAGTAGCGCCTTGACTTACTTTAAGAAGTGCACTAGTTGGTTTAGAAAGACTAATAACACCAATTGCTATAGGCGCATATAAATATCCACTAGGTCCTATATTTGCTGTACTACCACTGTTATTTTGCTGAGTATTTACATTTAAGGTAGAGTCTTTTTCTAACACTAAGTTTGAAAGCATCACAGCAGAAGAATAACTTGTTCCCAAGTTCATCTCAACGTCTGCACCTTGATCTAAATATAAAATACCATTTGGATTACGTGAAGCAACCCCACGAACAGCCACATTACTTGCAGTAGTATCAATGGTTACTTTGGCATTCTTACCAACAGTCATATTCCCAGAATTTGCATCATTAGAGTTAACCATCTTGAAGACATTGTGTTCTTCATCCATAGCTAATTTTGCACCAGTAAGAATAGTACCAGTCATAGTTGCAGTCACACTAACATTAGCATTTTCTGCAATATAGATATTATTTGCATTAACAACATTTCGGTTTGCACCATTTTCAATGGAACCAGTAGCATTATTAGCCATTGGAGCAACCGTAATTACATCCGTTCCCTCAAAGGTTACATTAACAGGTTCATTATCGTTTACTAATGGTGTATTTATATCTGCAGTTACATCTTCAAAAGTCATGTTAGTTTTAGGGAGATGTTCACTGCCTACGTTACCAAAGTAAAAAGGAGTATAGTCTGTAGAACCTGATGTACCAGTATTTTTAATGGTCATATCCTGAAGTGTAAGATCCCATTCTGTACTACCTACAGAAGCTTTATTGAAAGAAATGTACCATTTCCCCATATCAATAGTATGACCATTACCATTAATAGTTAAACTACGAGAAATATCACTAGTATTAGCGGAAAGTTCATAGTTTGTACCAATTAATGAGCTATTAGTAGCTAAACCACCATCTACTTTAAGATCATCAGTGGAAGTTACCCCACTCAAATCAATGTCGCTATTAATATTAATAGTAGTAATATTCTTATCTACAATAGCCTTAGAAAGACCTGCAAAATCATCAACATTTGCTACGGAAGCATCATTATTTGAAGAAGTAGTCTTTTCATTTTCAGCTTGAGTTGCGGCAGAGCCAGCATCTGCTGTAGTTTGAGCAGATGTTGTATTAGTGGCAACTTTAGAAGCGGCTAAATTAACAGCTGATAAAGAAGATGTCTGTAAATCAGCTACATTGAGAGTGGAAGTTGTAGCATCAGTATCTACTGAACTAGTGAGTGCGCTATCGTTGGTAATACTTGCTGAGGAAGTAGCTGCACTTGATTGTACAGATGAACTACTTGTTGAGTTGACAGCTGCAGATTCACTAGGTACATCAACAGTTAAATCTTGAGAAGTAGTTTCACTTACTGAAGCAGTTGCTGATTCAGTACTATCATTCTTTGCTGCAGATGACGTATCTACTGAAGCGGTTGAATTCTGAACTGTCTTATTTTCACTAGATTTTGGTTCAGTTTCTTTAACTTCTGAAGCACTTGAAACTACGGACTGACTAGCCACTTCATTATTTGTAGCTTCACTTGATGAGGATGATGAAGAAGCAGCTGATTCAGAAGAAGAAGCAGCGGACTTACTCTTAGCATCAGAAGAAGTACTTGTACTTGTATCGCTATTAGCATTAACATTAGTTGCTGATTTAACGGCATCACTTTCAGCAGTTGCATCTGCTACATCAGTTTTAGTAGCTGCACTACTTTGAGGGGTATCAGCAGTAGTGGACTGAGTAATTGCGCTTGTTTGATCAATAACAGCCGTATTATTAGATGTTATTGTATCGGCTTGAACCACATCGGGGGCATTGGCAGCAAAAAAACTTACACCAATAAGTACTGAAGCTGCACCAATGGTTAGCTTTCTAATAGAAAAATGTTCTTGTTTACGTTCCATTTTACGGAGACGTTCTTGAAAATTATTTTTAGATAACATATTTCCTCCTTATAATCCTTTCCTATCCAACATACTTTTTATTCTAACTATTATGTTTTATCATGATTTTGAAAGGTAAGCAAGTTTATTTTTTACTTTAAAGTTAAATTAATTCTATAACACCTTTAAAAGAAATATTTTTAGATATTTTTTATACTTCTCCGTTATTTTTATAAATCCTTAATACACTAATAGTTTTATAGATTCTAAAAATATATTTTTTAGCTTTAAAATTAAAAAAATTTTTTGATTAATTTTTAGGAGTTATTTAATTCTGAATCATTAAAAATATTTCTAAATTACAGCTTCTAAAAAATCATAAAAATTCACACTTTCTTCACATTTTCTTCTAAAAATATACACCCTCTTTACGAAAAAATAAAAAATCATGCTCTGAAAAAATCAGAACATGATTTATATTTATTATTTACTTTTTACCCCAGTGAAAAATTGACCAGCCATGTTTTTTATTAGGTTGTTCACTATTCTTTGATTCAACTTGTTGAGAATTATCTGCTTCTTCAGCTTCTTTTACCTTTGGAGTTACTGATTCTTCCTTTAGTTCAATCATCGTATCCTGATGTTTTGCAGGTTTATCTTCAGCAAGAGATGGAATAATAATTTTCGGTTGATCTTCTTTATTTATTACCTTTTCCTTAGGTTTTGCAGAAAGTTTTAATTCATTTTTACCAGCTTGAACATCTTCAGTTGATTCCATTGAAATAGTAAAGACTTGAACACCTGATTCATCAAAATCAAAATATCTTACTAGTCCATCAGGGTCATAACCATTATTTACTAATCTATAACCTGCTTCTTCAAGTTTCTTAATTTGATCTTCACTGGTATACAAGGAAGTAATTGGATAACCTGCTTTACCAGTAAGTAAATTAGAAGCAGCAATTTGACTACCATTATGACTTAAATCAATATAGTTAACAACTGCAGATCTTACATCATCAACTACAGGAGCTGCTGGCTGATCTGGAACTTCATCAGTAGAATTTGGTAAATAAGTTACTTCATTCAAAGCATAATACAACACTAAAGTATCTTGAGCTGGATCAGTTACTTTAACATAGGAAGTTTCAGGCATATAAGCCATAACACGAGGAACAGCTTGTTCAGCTAAAACCTTGGTTGGATCAGTTGGATCAGTTACATAAGAAATTGCATGACCTTCACTTAATCTAGCACCAGTTTCATCAACCGGAATAATTTTACCATTTTTGGTGTAAGTAACAGTTATCATATGATCTTCATCATTAACAACTTCTTCATTAACACCCTTCTTATCAGCATGATAACCATCAATTACTGGAGTAGCAATTGCTTCATAATTTTCTTTATTTACACTCCAGTCACTATCAAACTTACCGCCTTCAACTATCTCCCCATCTACGTCGTTAACTGTTAAACTGCGCTTCCAGTGAGCTGTTTGAATGCATTCTTTTGGCGTTTGATTACCAGCGCCTTGATATTTGATGATTTCGTGAACTTGGAAACTATACTTGCGAGAATCAATACCTCTGTAAGGATGATCACTGTCAACTTTAACATAGCGAGGTTTTAAAAGATAAACTACTTCAGTATCCTTAGACGGATCGGCAATAGTAATAGTTGGGGTCTCTGGATAATATTCATCTATTTGTGGCACATCTTCGCTAACTAATACACGAGTTGGATCATATGGATCAGTGATATAAGATGTTTGCTCTACACCAGGAAGTGGATTGCCATCTTTATTAACAGGGATGATAAGTCCATTCTTTGTATAAGTAATCGTAGCCTTCAAGTCATCCTGAGTAACAGTGTGTTCAGAAATAACACCAATATCAGCAAAGTAGCCATCAATTACTGGAGTTGGAACTTCATGAAAAATTTCATGGTCTACTTTCCATTCACTAGTAAATTTACCATCTTTGACTACTTCTCCAGTAATTTCATCGTAAGTTATAGTACGTGTCCAGCGCGCTAATTGAACTGAATCTTTAGGATTTTTATCACCAGCACCTTGATAATGAACAACAGCACTAACCGAACGATTGTAGTAACCAGGATTAATACCAGGAAGTGGATTATCTTTATTCACTGCAACATACTTATGGGCTAAGATGTAACGAGCCTTCATATTACCACTTGGATTTACTACGCCAATTTCCTTCTTTTCAGGAACATAGTCAGTGATATCTGGTACGGTAATTGGAGAAACAACTTGAGTTGGATCGTCATCTTTAGTAACAAATTGAATCTGAGGTGCATCTTTGATTGGATTGTCATTTTTGTCTACCGCAATCAAATATCCATTAGATTGATAAGTTACTGTGACAGTAGTATCTTCTATCTTCGCAGGAGTTGCACTAACTTGCTTAACATTGGCATGATACTCTGCAATTACCGGCACTTCAACTGGAGCATATTCTTTTACAGAAGGAGTCCAATTCGTCATATTTTTGTTATTAGCCACGACTTGCTTAGTAACAGCGTCAACAGCAATATTACGTGTCCACTTAATTTTTTGAATAACATTTTTAGGAGTATTTTCTCCTGCACCCTTAAAGTTAACCGTCTGACTAACTTCACGCTCATACTCTCTAGGGTCAACACCATCAAGTGGATTTTCACTATTAACCACAACTTGCTTGTGGGCCAAAGTCACAATAAAGACCTGTTGGTATCCATCACTATTGTCAAAGAATTGAATATCCCCGTTACCATCAAATTCATTGTTTACAACTTTATAACCTAATTGTTCAAGTTTATCAATTGTGTCTCTAGTTTTATAAGAAATTTGAGTATTCGGTAAACCACTCAATTCATTTGATGAAGCTACTTGCTTGTTATCATCATCAAGGTCTAAATATTTAATTTCTGCAATTTGCAAATTTGCAGATGGATTTTCATTAATAGCATAAGTCACATTGTATTCGCGATTTGGCATCTCATGAGCAACGGTCTCACCACCAATAGAGGCTTTATCTGGAGCATAACCAAGAATAGTAGGTGTACCAATTACTGGATAAGTCTTCTTATCGTCTTCCCATCCTTTAGTGCCAATCTCTTTTTTAGTAACTTTATCATAAACTAAAATCCGATTAAACTTTACAGTCGTAACACTATCACGAGGAGTTCTATTACCTGCTCCCATATAATGCACAGTTTGTGTACCAGTAACTTGTAAATCATCTAGGGTACAACCATATTTCAAATTATTAGCTGTCACTAGTTCTCGCCCATGCTTAAAAGTAACTATATATACAGTCGTACTTTCATTATACACAGGTGCATAACCATCCGGATCAAAAGAATTGTTAACCAAAACATAGCCCTGTTCTTCTAATCTTTTTATTTCATCAACCGTACTATAATCTATTCGCTGACCAACTTCTGCAATCAAGTCACCCGAAGTAGACAATTGGGCTAAATCATTGTCCAAATCCATGTACTTAACTACGATTGGTGCCGATTCTTCAATCAAGTTTTCCATGTTATTATCTATTCCTCTTTTTTCTTGTTTATGGGTTTATTCATACACCCTTATATTATCCCACTAAATAGAATAGTATGCGCCATTAAATAGGTAAAAAATGTATCAACTTTATAAAAAAAGACATAATTTCTTGCGAAATCGTGTCTTCTTTCAGTTAGCATTTAACTATTTTTCTTCGTCTCTACGACGTTTCTTAGTACCTGCTAAACCTGCTAAACCGATTAAGCCTGCAGTTGCACCAAGAATTACTTCAGCTTCACCATCTTTGGCACCAGTTTGTGGCAAAGTATTTTCATTTGCTTGTTCTTGTTGTTGAACATTTTGCTTTGCAGTAGGTGCAGCAGTTTGCTTACCGCTCTTAGCAACTTGTTGCTCTACTTTCACTGGGTTTACAACTGAATTATTTGATGAAGGAGTTACAGTTGTTGCGTGAACTGGTGCGACAACTTCAGGTGTTTCAGTTGGAGTATTTTCATTTTCTGGAACATTATTTTCTGGAGTTGTAGGAGTTGATGGAGTAGTTGGAGTGTCTGGCTCAGTTGGTTCATCAGTTGGATGAGGTGGTGCAATAGTAATTGGTTTCAAACCAATTGTAAATTGTTGAACAGTATTGTCATCGTTATCAAAGTATCTTGTTACACCATCACCATCAAAACCATTGTAAATAACTTCATAGCCTGCATCTTCTAACTTCTTAATCTCATCAGCTGGGTTATAAAGACCGTTAATGCTTGATCCAGACTCGCCACTCAGAATGCCTGATGTGGCAAGAGTTTGACCATTATCAACATTAATGAAGTTAATAATTGCCTTTTGAGTATTAGTAGTTGGGGTTGATGGAGTTTCAGGAGTTGGAGTTGATGGGGTTTCATCCTTGGTATAGATAACTGGAGTATCCTTAGCTGGATCATTTGGAGTTACCTGAGAAGTGTTTGGAGTGTAACCAGGCACAATTGGAACTGATTCATTTGGTGTTACCCCAGTTGGGTCCTTTGGATCAGTTGTGTATTGTGGAGTTGGAGCTCCTGGAATCTTCTCACCATCTGGAGTTACTGGGACAATATGACCATTTGGAGTGTAGTTAATTGTTTCAGTCACTTCTGGATTTTCAACAGTTACAGTCTTACCACCTGCAGTAGTCTTATCTGCGTGGTAACCTTCAACAACCGGAGTATTAACAGTGCCAAAGGTATGACTTGATGGAGTCCAACCTTCATCCTTAACAATCTTACCAGTTACCTTATCAACAACTACAGTGTGATCAAATTCAACAGTTGAAACATTATCAGCTGGAGTGTTATTACCGGCACCAGTGTAATGGATAGTTTGCTTACCTGTCTTAGTTAAGCTATCTGCATCAGTACCATCTGGGTACTTAGCACCATTTGGATCATTAGGATTAATTGGTTCACCTGGCTTACCTGGATTTTGTGGGTTTACAGGTTGAGTATCATGCTTCACATTAATAGTAATTGTTTGAGCACCATCAGTGAAGGTAGCTGGAATAGTTGGAACAGAACCATCAACAACATAACCCTTATTTTCTAAGTTAGTAATATCAGTTGTTGGGTTATAAGTTACCTTAGTTCCAGCTGGTTCTTCATCACTCTTGTAACCGTAGCCTGGGATATCTGTATTAGTAGTTGTATCATGGAAGATTACTGTAACAGTACCCTTCTTAGCTTCTGGAGTGTAAACAACTGGAGTATCCTTACCTGGATCATCTGGAGTTACTGTTGGTACAGATGGAACGTATCCTGGGATTTCTGGAACTGGTTCATTTGGAACTACACCTGTTGGATCATGTGGATCGTTTTCGTAAGGCTTATTTGGCACATCCTT
>NZ_JAAVAU010000013.1 GCF_014803895.1 Lactobacillus sp.
AGTGAAGCTAAATCAGAAGCAGATGATGCAGCAAATGGAGAAGACACAGCAAGTCAAGCCAGTGAAGATGCATCAAACGCTGCAATTAGTTCAACAGCAGTAGACTCCTATGAACAAGCCGCAAGCAGTGCGGCAAGTGCAGCCGGAAGCTACAGTACAGGAGCAAGTGAAAGCTCAAGTTCAGCAGCAAGTTCAGCAAAAGATGCACAAAGTGCAGCAGAAGATGTAGCAAGCTTAGCAAGTGAATATCCAAATAACACAGTTGTAGCAAGTGCAGCAAGTGCAGCCAGCTCAGCCGCAAGTAGTGCAACAAGTGCAGCAGCCAAGGCAAGTAGTGCAGCGACTGTAGCAAGCAGTGCAGCTAACGATGCGGTAAAACAACACGACAAGGCAAGTTCAGAAGATGCAGTTGCATCCAGTGCCGCATCAGCAGCAAATAGTGCTGCAAGTGAGGCAGATAGTTACGCCAAGGCTGGTAATACAAGTGCAGCGCAAAGTGCCGCATCAGTAGCAAGTGCCGCAAGTGAAGCCGCAAAGAGTGCAGAAAGTGCCGCAAGCGAAGCAGCAAGTCAAGCAATCGTAGATGAAGGAATTGCTAAGAAAGCTTCAGAAGATGCAGCGAGTGCAGCCGCAGATGCCGCAAACTTTGATGATGCGGCAAACAAGGCCAAGAGCGAAGCAGAAGACAACTTGAAGCAAGGTAGCGGTTCAACAAGCGAAGCAGGTAGTGCCTCAAGTGCAGCTGATTCAAGTGCAGTTAAGACTAGTGAATATGCAAGTCAAGCAAGCAGTTCAGCAAGTTTAGCAGGTAATGATAGTAGTGCCGCAAGCACAAGTACCGACGAAGCAAGCAGCTCAGCAAGTGCCGCTAGTGATACAGCAAGTGAAGTCAAATCAATGGCAGATGCACGACCAAATAATGATTTGGTATCAAGTGCCGCAACCAAGGCAAGCAGTGCAGCCAGCGTAGCAAGTAGTGCAGCAAATACTGCAAGTAGTGCAAGCGAAGCAGCAAGCAATGCGGCAAGCTCAGCTAGTGATGAATACGCTAAGGCAAGTGAAGCAGATTCAGTAGCTAAGAGTGCAGCATCAGAAGCAAGTGCAGCTAAGAGTGCAGCAGAAAGTGCAGCCGCAGCAGGTGATACAAGTGCCGCAAGTAGTGCAGCCAGCGCAGCAAGCAACGCAGCGAGTGCAGCTAAGAGTGCAGAAAGTGCAGCTAGTGACGCAGCCAAGGCCGCAAGTGAAGCAGAATCAGTAGCAAGCAGTGCGGCAAGCGTAGCAAGTGAAATGGCTAAGATCGCCAGTGAAGCAAATAAAACTGTAAGTGAAGCTAAATCAGAAGCAGATGATGCAGCAAATGGAGAAGACACAGCAAGTCAAGCCAGTGAAGATGCATCAAACGCTGCAATTAGTTCAACAGCAGTAGACTCCTATGAACAGGCCGCAAGTAGTGCCGCAAGTGCCGCTGGCAGCTACAGTCATAATGCTTCTGAAAGTTCTAGCGAAGCTTCAAGTTCTGCAAGTCATGCAAGTGATGTTGCCAGTGAAGTAGCTTCAATGGCAAGTGAGCATCCAAGTAATACAGTTGTATCTAGTGCAGCCAAGGCAGCTAGTGAAGCTGCAAGTAGCGCAACAAGTGCTGCAGAAGTAGCAAGTAGCGCAGCTAGTGTGGCAAGCAGTGTTGCGAGCGATGCGGTAGACCAACACGCCAAGGCAAGTGAAGCAGATTCTATTGCATCCAGTGCCGCAAGTGTTGCAAATAGTGCTGCAAGTGAGGCTGATAGTTACGCCAAGGCTGGTAATGCAAGTGCCGCAGAAAGCTTAGCTAGTGTAGCAAGTCAAGCTAGTTCTGCAGCTAAGAGTGCAGAAGCCATTGCATCAAGTGCCGCAAGTCAGGCAATAGAAGATGAAAAGAAAGCATCAGATGCTGCAAGTACAGCTAAGAGTGCAGCTTCAGATGCCGCAAACTTTGATGATGAAGCAACTAAGGCTAAGAGCGAAGCAGAAGATAACTTGAAACAAGGTAGCGACTCTGCAAATAGTGCAAGTAGTGCAGCTAGTGATGCAAGTACTTCAGTAACGCAAACAAGTTCATATGCAAGTGTAGCAAGTAGTGCTGCAGATACTGCAAATTCAGAAACCAGTGAGGCATCAGACTCTACGAGTTCAGCCTCAAGTTCTGCAAGTCACGCAAGTGATGTAGCCAGCGAAGTAGCTTCAATGGCTAGCGAACATTCTGATAACTCATTAGTTTCAAGTGCAGCCGAAAAGGCATCCAGTGCAGCCAGCGTAGCAAGCAGTGCTGAAACTGAAGCCTCAAGTGCTACAAGCGCTGCATCAAGTGCCGCAAGTTTAGCTAGTGATGAATTTGATCAAGCTAGTGAAGCAGATTCAATAGCTAAGAGCGCAGCTAGCGAAGCAGACAAGGCTAAGAGTGAGGCAGAAAGCGCAGCAGCTGCTGGTGACATGAGCGCAGCAAGTAGCGCATCCAGTGCTGCAAGTAGTGCAGCCAGTGTGGCTAAGAGTGCAGAAAGTACTGCAAGTGCAGCAGCATCTATTGCTCAAAGTTATGCAAGTGTGGCTTCAAGTGGAGCAAGCGTAGCTAGTGAAATGGCTAAGATTGCAAGTGAAGCAGATGATACAGTAAATGAAGCTAAGAGCGAAGCACAAGACGCTATCAACGGTGAAAGTGCTGCAGACGAAGCAAGTAGTGCGGCTTCAGATGCAGATACTGCTTCAACAGCAGTTCAGTCATACGAACAGTCAGCAAGCAGTGCCGCAAGTGAAGCAGATAGTTATACTGATAATGCTTCAGAGAGTTCTAGCGAAGCTTCAAGTACTGCAAGTCACGCAAGTGATGTAGCCAGCGAAGTAGCTTCAATGGCGAGTGAATACCCAACTAACTCTCTAGTTTCAAGTGCTGCTAAAGCCGCAAGTAGTGCTGCAAGTGCAGCCCAAAGCGCTTCTACTGTAGCTTCAAGTGCTGCAGATGTAGCTTCAAATGCTACAAATGATGCGCTTACCCAACATGAAGCTGCAAGTTCAGCAGATCAAGTCGCAAGCAGTGCCGCAAGTGTTGCAAATAGTGCCGCAAGTGCAGCAGATAGCTACGCAAAGGCAGGAAATACAAGTGCAGCTCAAAGTGCAGCTGCGGTAGCAAGTCAAGCCAGTGTTGCAGCATCCAGTGCCGCAAGTGCAGCATCAAGCGCAGCAAGTCAAGCAATTGAAGATGAAAAGATAGCTTCAAGTGCTGCAAGCGTAGCATCTAGTGCAGCCCAAGATGCTGTAAACTTTGATGAAGCCGCAAGTACAGCTAAGAATGAAGCAGAAGCTGCAATTATTGATGAAGATAATGCAGATACAGCTAAAGATCATGCAAGCTCTGCTGCTTCAGTTAAAACTAGTGAATACGCAAGTGAGGCAAGCAGCGCCGCAAGTGCTACAGGAAGTTATGGTACTAAGACTAGCGAATCTGCAAGTCAAGCTTCATCAGTTGCACAACAAGCTAACAGTGTTTCTAATGATGTCACATCAATGGCAAATACTCATCCAACTAATAGTTTGGTAGCAAGTGCAGCAGCTAAAGCAAGCAGTGCCGCAAGCGTAGCAAGTAGCGCCGCAAGTTTAGCAACTAGTGCCGCTTCAACTGCAACCAGTGCAGAAAACGATGCAAGTACAGCAACTACAATTGCTAAGCAAGCAGATGCTAAGGCTAAATCTGCTGCTGACTTAGCTAATAGTTATGCTGAAGTTGCCGTAAGTGCAGCTGCCGCTGGTAACCATGCAGTAGCAAGTAGTGCCGCAAGTGCAGCTGTTGATGCATACGCTACAGCTAAGAATGCTGAATCTGAAGCTAAGAGTGCTGCCGATCGCGCTATTTCTGATGAGGCCCTTGCTGCAGAGTTAGCTGATCTTGCACAAAATGCTGGTTTAGAATTTATTGCTGCTAACGGAATTGTTTCTGAAGCTAAGAGTGAAGCCCAAAGTGCTATTGATGGTGAAAATGCCGCAAGTCAAGCAAGTGAAGAAGCTAAGAGTGCGAGTGTAGCATCAGCTGATGTTCATTCATATGAACAAGCTGCAAGTAGTGCTGCAAATGGTACAGATGGTTACAGTAGTGAAGCAAGTGAATCTGTAGAGCAAGCTTCTTCAACTGCTAACCTTGCCACTAGCGTGGCTGACGAAGTAGCATCAATGGCTGATGCTTACCCAACTAATCCTACTGTAGTAAGTGCTGCCAGCGTGGCAAGCAGTGCTGCAAGTGCAGCATCTAGTGCAGCCAGTGTGGCAACCAGTGCAGGAAATGTAGCTTCAAGTGCAGCTAATGATGCGGTAGACCAACACGCTAAGGCTAGTGAAGCAGATGCAATTGCTAAGAGTGCAGCTGATGTAGCTAATAGCGCTGCAGCTGCAGCAGATAGCTATGCTAAGGCAGGTAATACTAGTGCGGCAGAAGGTCTTGCAAGTTTAGCAAGTGCCGCAAGCGATGCTGCTAAGAGTGCTGAAGCAGTAGCATCAACTGCTGCAAGTCAAGCAGCTCTTGATGAAGAAATTGCTAAGAGTGCAGCTAGTGTAGCCGCAAGCGCAGCAAATGCTGAAATGGAATTTGCTAAAGTAGCAAGTGCCGCTAAGAGTGAGGCTGAAAATAGCTTATACCAAACTAGCGATACACCTAGTCAAGCAAGTAGTGCTGCTTCTCAAGCAAGTTCAAGTGCAAGCAGCGCAGCTTCCTCTGCTACAAGCTCACATGCTTCTAAAGCAGTGAAGCCAAGTGTTAAGCATGTTCAAACTACTTTAGGTACACTTCCAGATGCAAGTGAAAGTATTCAAAACTTACCTAAGGGTGCTACTGTAAAATGGATTAAGGAACCAAATGTTTCTACATTAGGAGTACACACAGGTGTAGTAGAAATTACTTATGCTGATGGACATACTGAAACAAGAACTGTTGAAGTAGTGGTTCGTCCACGTGCAACTAATATGCCTGATGAAGGTCGTACAAGTCGCTCAGCTACCCGTACAGCTTCAAGACATCGTTATGGCAATGCAAATGAGCGTCGTATTCAATGGCTTAAAGATCATGGTTATGAAAATGATAGTCAAAACGCTAAAGAGAGTGATAAGCAATTACCACAAACTGGTGCAAGCCAATTAGACAATATGGCAACAATCTTAGGATTAGCCTTAGCAAGTCTAGGATTCATCTTTGGATTGGCAGACATCAAAAAACGGAAGAAGGACTAATTTTAGTTCAAAAATGAAGGGAAGTACTTTTTAGTACTTCTCTTTTTTTTTGTACTTGACGAATCTTGTCTAGGTGGTATAATACAATAGTTGAGAACAAGAAGAAGCACCCGCTTCTCGCCTAAGTTAAAACAAGAAGGACCTCTGGGCTAATCGATAATATCTGTTGATTAAAGGCGGGCGTTACTTTTGCCCGTCTTTTTCTTGTCCTCGAAATTAACGTGGAGGTGAATACCCATACCAAGAAATATGATTTTAAACGAAGATATCCGTGCTCGTGAAGTTCGTTTGATTGGTGCAGATGGCCAACAAGTTGGTGTTGTATCTAAGCAAGAAGCTTTACGTGCAGCTGCTGATGCTGACATGGATTTGGTTCTTATTTCTCCAAATGCTAAGCCACCTGTTGCTCGTGTAATGGATTACGGTAAGTACCGCTTCGAACAACAAAAGAAAGCTAAAGAGAATCGTAAAAATCAAAAGGTAATTGCAGTTAAGGAAATTCGTTTAAGTCCAACAATCGAAGGAAATGACTTTGACACAAAGTTAAAGCATGTTCGTAAATTCTTAACTAAAGGCGCTAAAGTTAGAGTTTCTATTCGCTTTAGAGGCCGTGCTATCACTCACAAAGAATTAGGTAAGCAAGTTTTAGAGAAGATGGCTGATGAAGCTAGCGACTTATCTAAGGTAATTACTAAGCCTAAGATGGAAGGCCGTTCTATGTTCTTGATGCTTGCTCCTTTGAGTGAAAAAGAAAAGAAGCAAAAGAAATAGTTAATTGGAGGAATAGATATGCCAAAGCAAAAGACACACCGCGCTTCCGCAAAGCGTTTTAAGAGAACTGCTAATGGTGGTTTAAAGCGTCATCACGCTTACACTGGTCACCGTTTCCACGGTAAGACTAAGAAACAACGTCGTCATTTGAGAAAAGCTGCAATGGTTTCAGCAAGTGATATGAAGCGCATCAAACAGATGCTTTCCCAAATGCGTTAATTTTAGAAAGACTTTTTGAGGAGGAATTTTAGATGCCAAGAACTAAAGGTGGAACCGTAACACGTGCACGTCGTAAGAAGCTTTTGAAGTTAGCCAAGGGTTACCGTGGCTCAAAGCACGTTCAATTTAAAGCAGCAAGTACTCAAATCTTCGTATCACGTAAGTATGCTTTCCGTGACCGTAAGAAGCGTAAGAGTGAATTCAGAAGATTATGGATCGCTCGTATCAACGCAGCTGCAAGACAAAATGGTCTTTCATACAGCAAGTTAATGCACGGTCTTAAGGTTGCAGGTGTTGACATGAACCGTAAGATGTTAGCTGACCTTGCTTACAACGATGAAAAGGCATTTGCTGATTTAGCAGAAACTGCTAAGAAAGCTTTAGCATAAGCCAAATATTAAAAATTAAGACTTCAGATTAAATTCTGAAGTCTTTTTTTGTACTTAGATAAATTATGATAATTTTATGAGAGATTTTGACGACTTTTTATTTTTAATATATAATTAATGCTGACTCTGTTATTAAAAGTTAAGGAGAGTGTTTTTTATTTAATGGATAAGAAGAAAAATATGGACACGGCGTTCTTCGGTCAGCCTCGAGGTCTATCCACTTTATTCTTCACTGAAATGTGGGAACGTTTTAGTTACTACGGAATGCGGGCAATCCTGCTATTCTACATGTATTATGCAGTAACTAAGGGTGGTTTAGGCATGAACCAAACTACCGCAGCCTCAGTGATGTCGATTTACGGCTCATTGGTTTACCTTTCAAGTGTTGTTGGTGGTTGGCTTTCTGACCGTGTTTGGGGACCAAGACGAACTGTTTTTATCGGTGGTGTCTTGATTATGATTGGTCATATGGTTTTAGCTGTTCCCTGGGGTGAAGCAGCTCTATATGCTTCCATTGCCTTAATTGTTGCTGGTACTGGTTTACTTAAGCCTAATGTATCTGATATGGTTGGTGGTTTATATTCAGAGAATGACCGCCGTCGAGATGCAGGATTCAGTTTATTTGTATTTGGTATTAACTTAGGTTCAGCAATTGCGCCAATCTTAGTACCTTGGGCATCAGATGGATTTGGGATGCATTTGTTTGGCAATACCACTAACTTCCATGCTGGATTCGCATTAGCAGCGATTGGTATGTTCTTTGGACTTTTACAATATTATTTTGGTGGTAAGAAGTACCTTTCTAATGCAAGTTTACTTCCAACTGATCCAATCGATAAAAAAGATTTAAATGCAATTATTAAGAAGGTTGTAATTGCCGTTGTAGTTGTAATTCTCTTGCTTGCAGCTATGGCAGCCTTTGGTCAATTGACTATTGACAACATTGTTAACTTGTTGACAATCCTAGCAATCGCAATTCCAATTTACTACTTCGTAATTATGCTTCGTAGTAAGAAAGTTACTAAGGTTGAAAAGTCTCGTGTAACTGCATATATTCCTTTATTTATCGCAGCCGCAATTTTCTGGGGAATTGAAGAATCAGGTTCTGTTGTTTTAGCATTATTTGCTCAAGAAAGAACTGTACTTCACATTGGTGGCTGGCATTTCCAAGCCGCTAACTTCCAAACTTTGAACCCATTATTTATTATGATTTTAACGCCATTCTTTGTTTGGCTATGGGAACACTGGAAGAACCAACCAAGTTCTCCTAAGAAGTTTGCTGCTGGTTTAGTTTTTGCTGGACTTTCTTATGCATGGATGGCTATTCCTGGTATCTTATTCGGTACTAGTGGTCGTGTAAGTCCACTTTGGTTAGTAGGTTCATGGTTTATTGTGGAAATTGCTGAAATGCTTATTTCTCCAATTGGTTTATCAGTTACTACTAAGCTTGCACCTAAGGCCTACAAGTCTCAGATGATGAGTATGTGGTTCTTAGCCGATGCTGCTGGTCAAGCTGTGAACGCCCAAATTGTTAAGTACTATTCAACTGCTACTGAAGTTCCATATTTCTTAGCTGTCGGTGTAGTAAGTATCATATTTGGTATTATTTTATTCGCTATGTCCAAGAAGATTTTCAGTCTAATGGACGGTGTACATTAATAAATAATTTTCAAAATATCGTTAAAAATTAATTTTTAACGATATTTTTTGTTAATATTTTTAATACTCCTTAATTTTTGATAATATATATATGATATAAATTTGGAGACGATGTAATGTTATTTAGACCCCGATATACAATTGATACAATTTATAATCTTGATCCTAAGCAGCTTAATAAGATGGGAATAAAGGCCATATTTTCTGATTTAGATAATACTTTGTTGGCCTGGAATAAAGCAGATACAGCTGTAGAAATGGATCAATTGAATAAAAAATTAGCCAAGGCTGGTATCAAGCTAGTTGTAATTTCTAATAATAATGCTGAAAGAATTGGTAAAGTACTTAATCCTTATCATATTCAATTTATTGCTAAGGCTCGTAAACCTTTACCAATCGGTATTAATAAAGAACTTAAGATTTTAAAGCTTAATAAGAATCAGGTTTTAATGGTCGGTGACCAATTGATTACTGATATTCAAGCAGGTAATCTGGCTGGTGTTGGTACAGTTTTAGTTAAACCATTAGTAGAAACTGATAAATGGAATACAAGAATAAATCGTTTCTTTGAAAAATTTATCTTTTTCTTTTTAGGCTTAAAAAAGCCGGTAACTTTTAAGGAGAAACTTGAACAAAATGGATGAAGAAATTAAATGTATTGGCTGTGGTAGTACACTTCAAAGTGAAGATCCAACAAAGTCTGGATATTTACCGAAAAGTGCTTTAGAAAAAGCAATTAAGAATGAAGATAGTGATGTTTACTGTCAACGTTGTTTCCGTTTGCGTCACTATAATGAAATTATGCCTGTTGAGGAAAATAACGACGACTTTTTAGCACTACTTAACTCAATCGGTGAGAAGAATGCCTTAGTGGTTAATGTTGTCGATCTTTTTGACTTTAGTAACTCTCTTATCCCAGCTCTTAAACGTTTCATTGGTGGTAATGAATATGTTCTTGTTGGTAATAAAGTTGACCTTTTCCCTAAGAACACTAAGGAAAGCAAGGTTAAAGATTGGATGCGTCAAGAATCTAACCGCAATGGTTTACAACCAGAAAAGATTTTCTTAGTTAGTGCAGCCAAGAAACGTAATTTAGATGAGTTGATTGATTTCTTAGCTAAAAAGGGAAAAAAGAAGGATATTTACTTCGTTGGTACCACTAATGTTGGTAAATCTACTTTAATTAATGCCATTATTAGTGCTCGTAGTGAATTAAAGGATGTTATTACTACTTCTAAATTCCCAGGTACAACTTTAGATGCAATCAAGATTCCACTTTCTGATGGTCATTATTTGATTGACACACCGGGGATTATGAGCAAGAACCAGCTGGCAAGTCATTTAACTGGTAAGGAATTAGAGATGGTTGAGCCTAAAAAGCCATTAAAGCCAGCTACTTACCAATTACAACCTGGTCAAACTTTATTTTTAGCAGGATTGGGTCGATTTGACTTTTTAGAAGGTGAACCTTCAGGTGTAACAGTTTATGCTGCACGTGATTTATATATTCACCGAACTAAATTAGAAAATGCAGATGCATTTTATGAAAAGCATAAGGATGACTTACTCTTACCACCAAGTCCAAAAGACGATTTAGGACCAATGAAAGGTCAAACTTTTGCTACTAAAGATAAAAGTGACATCTTATTTGGTGGGGTAGGTTTTATTACTGTACCAAAAGATCTTGTTGTTAAAGCTTATACTCCAGATGGAATTGGATTAGGAATTAGAAGAGCTCTGATTTAAAATGCAATTTATTGTAAATGAAAAGCCAGAAGTAAAGTTTGAACCAACTTCTGCCTCCAAGTTAAGAATTGGGATTATGGGTGGAACTTTCAATCCAGTTCATATTGCTCACTTGTTAATGGCAGAACAAGTTCGAAAACAATTAGACTTAGATGAAATTTGGTTTATTCCTAATAATGTGCCTCCCCATAAGGAAATGACAGGTAATGTAAGTGCTAGAGATCGGGTAAATATGCTCGAATTAGCTACCCGTACGAATCCGCACTTTAGAGTCATGCTTTTTGAAATTATGCGTGGAGGAGTTTCATATACGGTTGATACTTTACGATATTTGAAGCGTCGTGCACCGCGTAATCAATATTATTTGATTATGGGTGGGGATGAAGTGAATGATTTTGAAAAATGGAAGGAACCAGAGACAATATCTCTCTTAGCCACTTTAGTAGGGGTTAGAAGACCAAATTATCCTCAAAATCCTAAATATCCAATGATTTGGGTTGATATGCCTAATTTGGATATTAGTTCATCGCGAATTCGTCAAAATATCGCTACAGGACAATCTATCCGCTATTTGGTTCCAGAAGAAGTAAGATTATATATCGAGCAAAGAGGCTTATATCTTGGAGAACATCGAGTTTAAAAATACTTATTCACCACTTTCTAGTGAAGAAATTGTTGCTAAAGAAAAAGCTAATATGGATGAAAAAAGATTCAAGCACTGTATTGGGGTGAGTGAAACTAGTCGCAAATTAGCTCGTTTAAATAATTACGATGAAGAGAAGGCTGCTTTAGCTGGTTTTATCCATGATTATGCTAAGCAGGTGGCACCAGAACGTTTTATTGAAGTAATCAAGACGCAGGGATTTGATTCTGATTTATTGAATTATAATCGGGCCATCTGGCATGGTATTGTTGGAGCTTATTTTATTGAACATGAATTAAAGATTACTGATCCAGAGATTTTGACCGCTATTAGACGTCATACAACTGGGGATGTAGAAATGACTACATTAGATAAGATTGTCTTTGTGGCAGATTTTATTGAACCTGGAAGAGATTTTCCTGGAGTACAGGAAGCTCGAGAGGTTGCTTTTGCAAACTTAGACGAGGGAGTAGCTTTTGAACTAGCTCATACCTTGGAATTTTTAATAAAAAATAGACAAAAAATTTATCCTAAAACTCTAGCTGCTTATAACCAATGGGCAGTTAAGCGTAAATAATTGAAAGGAAAAAGAATGTTAGAAAGTAAAAAATTATTAGATTTAACTATTGAAGCAATCGATGAACGTCATGGTGAAGATACTGAAGCTTATGATATGCAAGGCGTAAGTATTTTATCTGATTACTACGTAGTAACTACTGCTGGTTCTAATAGACAATTACATGCTATTGCTAATAGCATTATTGATAAAATTCACGAAAGTGGTAATGAAGACTACCGTATTGAAGGTAGTAAAGATTCTAACTGGTTATTGTTGGATATGGGTGATGTTGTAGCTAATATTTTTACTGAAGAAGCTCGTGAATTTTATGGCCTTGAAAAGCTTTGGAGTAATGGTAAAAAGCTTGAATTAAACTTAGAAGACTAGGAGAAGATTATGGGTGTTGTTGGGATCGTAGCTGAATATAATCCCTTTCATAGTGGTCATGAGTTTTTACTCAATCAAGCGCGTCTAGTTGCTGGAAATGATCCAATTATCGTCATGATGTCTGGTAACTATGTTCAACGTGGACAGATGGCAATTATGGATAAGTGGAGTAGAGCCAAGGCCGCTTTGGCATCCGGCGCTGACTTAGTATTCGAGTTACCTTTTTCGTTTGCTGTTCAACCAGCAGATATTTTTGCGGGTGGAAGTGTTAAGCTCTTACATGATCTAGGTGCACAAGATTTAGTTTTTGGAGTAGAAGATGCTAATTTGAATTTTTCATATTTAGCCCAGAAGATTTCACAAATTCCACAAGGTCGTTTTGATTTTAAAGATTATACTCAAACTTACGCTACCCAATATAATCAGATGGTAGCGAGTGAAGTAGGTCATGAAGTCAATCAGCCTAATTTGATGCTAGCAATTGCCTATGCTGTGGCTAGTCAATCATTAGAAAATCCTTTAAACCTTCATCCGATTCATCGGATTGGAAGTGGACATGATGATATCTTAATGCGTGAAAATATTGTTTCTTCTGCCACTTCAATTAGAAACTATATCTTACATCATCAAGATGGTGATTTAAGTGCCTTAAAAAATATCGTTCCTAAGCAGGAATTATTGCAATTAGAAAAGCAAAAAGTTTATCCAAACTGGAACTTATTGTATAAATTCCTTAAATATCGCATCGAGAGTTCCAGTGTAGAAGAATTACGAAAAATTTATCAAATGAGCGAAGGACTTGAATATAAAATGAAGGAAGAAATTCATGAAGCCTTTGATTTTACTGATTTTCTTCGTCGAATTAAGTCAAAGCGTTATACATATGCTCGCTTACGTCGCTTGTGTTTGTATACTTTGTTAAATATACAGTCAGATGAACTTTTTGCTTCGTTTGATAATATTTCTACCATGCTTTTAGGGTACAGTACACGTGGTCGTAATTATTTAAAAAAGATGCGTAAAGATTTTGAAGTTCCCGTAATTTCTAAAGTTGATAAAAAGGGTGCTAGTTCAGGAACTTTAGCCCTACAAGTAAAAACTGATCGTTTATTTGAACAAGTGATGGGAGTAGATCAAAATTTTGGTCGTTTCCCAATTGAGGTGAAAAATGCTTAATTATTCTTATTCACAAATAAAAAATAGTAGAAATCCTTTAACTCACATTGATAGTGATGTTGAATTAAGTCCAGAATTTTTTGAACGTAGCAAGGAACTTTTAAATAAAGCAGAAAATGTCCATGTATCTGGTGACTTTTTCTACCAAGAACCATTTGTTACTGGTAGCTTTACGGTAGAAGCTGATGTGGAAGCACCTTCTACTCGTAGTTTAAAGCCTGTAAAATTACACCAAGATTTTACTTTTACTGAAAATTATTCAGATGTTAAACCAACTCAAGAACAACTTGAAGAAGAAGAAACAATTATCAAAGTAGAAAATGATTTGATTGATCTTCAAACTGCAGTTGAAGATAATTTATTGTTAAGTTTGCCTTCCGTAATCTTAACTGAAGATGAAAAAGAAAATGGCGATTTCCCTGCCGGAAATGAATGGCGAGTTGTTTCTGAAAAAGAATATCAAGAAGAAAAATCTGACCAAGAGAATCCAGCATTCGCAAAATTAAAAGATTTATTCAAGGATCAAGATAAAAATTAAATAGTGCTTGCATTGGCGATTTTTTAAAATTAAAATTAAATTATTAATAAAAAATTCCGATTCATAGCTGATGAATTGCCAATAAAATTAGAAGGTAGTGAAATAACTGGTATGAGTAAAATTTTGATTGTTGAGGATGAAAAAAGCTTAGCTCGATTTGTAGAATTAGAGCTTCAACATGAGAATTATGAAACTGAAGTTGAAAGTGATGGTCGTAAGGCTTTAGATTTAGCATTAAAAGAAGACTTTGATGCTATCTTATTGGACTTAATGTTGCCTAATTTAAATGGGTTAGAAATTGCACGTCGCGTACGTCAAGTAAAGACTACACCAATTATCATGATGACTGCGCGTGATTCAGTGATTGATCGTGTTTCAGGACTTGATCATGGTGCAGATGACTATATTGTTAAGCCTTTTGCAATTGAAGAACTCTTGGCTCGTCTACGTGCTGTTTTGCGTCGAGTTCAAATTGAAAAGAAATCTATGGGTGAGACTATGGGGGTACAAAAGGTAGTACATTTCAATGATTTAACCATTGAAACCGCTAACCGTATTGTTCACCGTGGTGATAAGCAAGTAGATTTGACTAAGCGTGAATACAACTTATTGATGACTTTAATTGAAAATAAGAACAATGTTGTAACGCGTGAACAATTGCTTAATACTATCTGGGGTCCAGAATCAAAGATTGAAACTAATGTTGTCGAAGTTTATGTACGTTACTTGCGTAATAAGATCGATGTTCCTGGGCGCCCATCTTATATCAAGACTGTTCGTGGTACTGGTTACATGGTCAGAACAGATGAAAACGATGAGCATCGTGAAGAAATCGAATAAAAAAGAAAAGAAAGAGACTAAGAAATCGTCATTAACTTTTAAATGGGTCAGCATAGTTGCTGCGACGATTACAGTCTCTTTTGTAATATTTTCGATAGCAATTTATTCTTTAATTCGACAACAACTGATTCAAAATGATCAAAGTAATACTCAAGAAATAGTCAGTACCTTTCAAAAAAGATTAGTTGGGATTCCTGAAAAATTACAAATTTCTAACGTGGTTCCTCAGTTATCTCCCAATACTAGTCGTATCTTAGAGAATAGCCCAGTTACAAGTAGTAGTGAAACTAGCGTTTTTAATGATGAAGTTTTAGCTACTCTGGCTAATCGAGATACAAGTATTACAATTTATGATACAAGTGGTGATATTGTTTTTAGTAATGGGAACAATATTTCTGAACGAATGCCCAAAATTACGGCTAATAATGTTCATAAGTTAGTTTATACTTCTAGTGGTTTACACTTAGATATTTACCAAAAGATTTATTCTGATCGTACTCATAAGCTCACAGGATATTTGGTAGTTGATAATTCAATGACCCAAACTAATAAAGTTTTACATACTATTCGTTGGTGGATGGTCATTTTATCATTTCTTGCCATAGTTATCTTTATTATTCTGTCTTATTTAGTAGTTAATAGCGTCGTCAAACCAATTAAAAAGATGTCAAAGATCTCGCATAAAATTAATGCCGACCCTAATAGTCAGGAGCGAATTCCTGATTTAAATCGTACAGATGAATTAGGGGAGTTGGCAAATAGTTTTAATCAAATGCTTGATCGAATGCAGGCATATATTCAACAACAAAAGCAGTTTGTTGGGGATGTTTCTCATGAATTGCGAACACCTGTTGCAGTTATTCAGGGTCACATGAGTTTGTTACAACGCTGGGGTAAGGATGATCCAAAAGTTTTGGATGAATCAATCGAATCCTCACTTCAAGAAGCTAATAGAATGAAGCATTTGATTCAAGAAATGCTTGATTTAACTCGTGCTGAGCAAATTGATATCCAATTCCCGAATGAGGTAACAGAAGTTAATGGTGTATTAAAACGTACAGTAGATAATATGCAAATGATTCATCCTGATTTTAGAATTAGTTATGATGACGCGGATCTTAAACCCCATTGTTTCATTAAAATGTATAGCAATCATTTAGAGCAGGTATTGATCATTTTGATGGATAATGCAATTAAGTATTCTAAGGATCGGAAAGAAATCCTAGTAGATGCTGCTAATGATCAAGATAGTGTGATTATCACTGTACAAGATTTTGGTGAAGGGATTGCAGCAGAAGAGCAGAAGAAAATTTTTAATCGCTTCTACCGTGTTGATAAAGCTCGTACTCGCGAAAAAGGTGGGAATGGTTTAGGTTTATCAATTGCTCAAAAATTAGTTGAAAGTTATCATGGTAAAATTGGTGTAACTTCACAACTTGGTTCAGGTAGTAAGTTTAAAATTGAATTTCCACTTCTAAAGGAAGATAACAAAAAATCTAAAAATGATAAATAAAAAATTCCTGGTAACAGATTTGATAATTTTAATCTGCTATCAGGAATTTTTTTTGCTATTTTTTATTGTTAGGCTTTTTTTGCTTTCCAGCATTACGTTGACGTAAGTCTTGATTTAATTGCTTCTGTTTAATGGAAGTCTTAGAACTGTTGTCACCTTTACCTAAAATATTGTTAATAACTTCTGGAGTTACAACTTGCTTAAGTGGACGTTCTTGTAATTCAGCAGCTACATCTTTTTTAACCTTAGGCATAATAATGAAGGTTGTAATTAATTGTTGGATTACAATTACGACACCACCGGCCATGAAGTAAAGGGCTAAAGCACCAGAATATGAAATAGAAATAAAGAAAGTCATTGCTGGACTTAAAAATAAAGTCATGCGCATAGTTTTCTTTTGTTCTTCTGGTAAGCCAATCATTGAAAGGTAACCTTGAAGAAGGTAAAGTGCTGTGGCAATGACGGTGAAGACAATGGATCTTTGACTAAGTGAGATACCAAAGAAAGTTGAATGAGCCAAAGTAGATGAATAAGCTACCGCTTGATAAATACCGGCCATAATTGGCAATTGGATAAGCAAAGGAAGACATCCCATTCCACCCGTCATGGAAAGATTATTTTCACGGTAAATCTTCATTTGAAGTTGGCTAATTTCCATTTGTTGTGATTGAGTAATCCCAGGAGTCTTCAAAGCTTTTTGGATCAACTTTATTTGTGGTTGCAATTTTTGCATTTTTTCTTGTTGAGTTGTCATTTTTCTTTGAGAAATTAATCTCAATGGCATAACAATAAACTGTACCACTAAAGTAATAATACTGATTGCCCAACCAGCTCCATTTGCACCACCAATTTTTTGGCTAACTGTGATCATAATATTTTGAAGTGGACGACCAAAAATATTATAAATCCAACCATATGGACCGCTAGAAGGTGGTTGTAAAGCACCAGAACTAGTTCTGCTAGCACAAGCAGTTAAGAAGATAGCCATAACTGCTAAAAGTCCTGCTAATTTTAAGTATTTTGATTTTTTCATTCTTAAATTAAATCGAGCCTTTCTACAAAGTCTGTCTTAAGTTTACTAGTAATTTGCAATCCTAGCAATGTCGTTCTAAAAAATGACATTAAAAGAATGTAGTGGCTTTTCTTCAATATCAGTAACTTCGATTCTGTCGACATGTCCAGCAGGTGTTGGGGATGCCTTGACCTTAGAAATAAACTCAGCTAGTTTCAAGGGTTCAGCTTGGGCAATAATTGTTACACTACCATCGGCATTATTTTTTACATTACCATGAACCCCCATTTGTTGAGCTAGGGCTTGGGTTGACCACCTAAATCCAACACCTTGAACAATTCCGTAGACATTAATTTGTTTAGTTTGCATATTTTCACTTCTTTTCTTAATATTCTTTATTAACTTCAATATTAACATTTTATTTTTTCATAGGGTAATCTAAAATAATACATAGAAATAGAAAGAAGAATCAAAATGTTAGAAATTAGTTCAGTAAACAATAAAGTTATCAAAGAAATTCGTAAATTAGATAAGAAAAAATATCGTAAAGAAAGACATTTATATCTTATCGAAGGCTTTCATTTAGTAAAGGAAGCTTTACAGAGTAAAGAAAATTATCATTATCTATTAGGGACAGACTCTGCATTAAGACGGTTAGAAGATGAAACTAACCGTAGTTTTACTGATGACAAAACTATTTTAATTAATGATATGATTTGTGATCATTTATCATCTACTAAAAATAGTCAAGATATATTTATGGTCTTACCGATTAATCAGCCAAAATCTTTTAGTTTTGAATACGGTAAATGGGTTGTTTTAGATGATGTGACTGATCCAGGAAATGTAGGAACAATTATTAGAACTGCAGATGCGGCAGGTTTTGATGGGGTAGTTTTATCGAAAGAGTCAGTGGATCTCTATAATCCAAAAGTTCAACGTAGTATGCAAGGAAGTCAATTCCATATTCAAATTATTCAAACGCCAATTATGGAGGCAATTGCTAGTTTTAAAGAAAATGGGATGCCAGTATACGTGAGTGTCTTAGATAAGGGGGCTAAGAAGTTAAATAATACACCAGCTGTACCCCAGTTAGCACTAATTATTGGTAATGAAGCTCATGGTGCTAGTCAAGAAGTAATTGAAAGTGCTGATAAAAAAATTTATATTCCAATTTATGGTCAAGCAGAATCTTTAAATGCAGCAGTAGCAGCGGGAATTATGATTTATCATTTTGCCTAAAGTATTAAGCTTGTTTTTAGTAAGTAATTTTTTGTATAATTAGTATTAGATTAATGAGTTTAAAGTTTATTTTAGGAGGAATCATTATGGCTGAAACTGTTGAAAAGAAAATGGTAACACCCTGTAGCGACCCAGAAGATTACTCATTATGTGGTCACTTTGTAAGTGCTTTTGACATTATTGGAAAGAAGTGGAATGGATTAATTATTAGTTCATTGTGCGATACCCAAGCAATGCGTTTCAAGGACTTAGCGCGTTGTATTAGTCGCTGCAGTGACCGTGTTTTAGTTGAAAGACTAAAAGAATTGGAAAAGCAAGAAATCGTTAAACGTAATGTTAATAGCGATACTGGTATTATTTCTTATACTTTGACTAAAAAGGGCGTAGAATTGAAACCAGTATTTGACCAAGTTCATGGTTGGGCTGATAAATGGGCTTAAAGTCATTGCAAGTTGATAGATTTTGTTTTAATATACTATTTGAAATAAAAATGTAATGATCAAGATTAGTAGTGTGGATTCTTTTTAGAGAGAACTTTAATTGGTGCAAGAGGTTTACTGATGAAGCATGAATTTCATCTTGGGAGCAGAATCTAATCAATTCCGGTATTTCCCCGTTATCTGAAGAGAGTGTGAACACGCACTTTTTGTGCTGGTTTAAACTAGGGTGGTACCGCGAAGCTTCGTCCCTTTGAGGACGGGGCTTTTTTTGTTGGAAAGGAAAAAATAGATGGACTTATTCGAGAAATTAAATAAGTTAAAAGAACAAGGAATGGAAAAGATCAAGCAAGCTGATACGCAAAAAAAGCTTGATGAAATTAGAGTTGAATTAATTGGACGTAAGGGACAATTAACTGAAATTTTGCACTCGATGAAGGATGTTGCTCCAGAAAACAGACCTAAAGTAGGGCAACAAGTTAACCAATTACGTGACTTATTCCAATCTTCTTTTGACGAAGCAAAAGAAAAAATGGTCCAAGCTTTGATTGCTAAAAGACTTGAAGAAGAAAAAATTGATGTTGCCTTACCAGGTCGACAAGCTCACTTGGGTTCTAAGCATCCAATGTATGTGATTTTGGATGACTTAGAAAGATATTTCATTGGGATGGGTTACCAAGTTGTTCAAGGTCCAGAAATTGAAACTGATCACTACTGCTTTGAAATGATGAACTTGCCAAAAGATCACCCAGCCCGTGATATGCAAGCTACTTTCTATATTGATGTAGAAAATTTACTTAGAACTCAAACTTCTGGTGATCAAGCACGTGTTTTAGAAAAGCATGATTTTTCTAAGGGTCCATTAAAGATGGTTGGTCCTGGTAAGGTTTACCGTCGTGATGATGATGATGCAACTCACTCTCACCAATTTATGCAAATGGAAGGTTTAGTAATTGATAAAAACGTTACTATGTCTGATTTAAAGGGTACGCTTGAAATGATTGCTAAGCATGAGTTTGGTCAAGACCGTAAGACTAGACTTCGTCCAAGTTATTTCCCATTTACTGAACCATCTGTTGAAATGGATGTATCTTGCTTTAACTGTGATGGTAAGGGATGTCCTATTTGTAAATATACTGGCTGGATTGAAGTTTTAGGTGCTGGTATGGTTCACCCTAATGTTTTAGAAAATGCTGGTGTTGATTCTAACGTTTACGGTGGATTTGCCTTTGGTTTAGGTATTGACCGTTTTGCAATTTTGAAGTACGGAGTTTCTGATATTCGTGACTTCTACACTAATGACGTTCGTTTCTTAGAACAATTCCGTAAGGAGGAAGATTAATGCTCGTTTCATATAATTGGTTACAAGATTTCCTTGATTTAAATGAAGATCCCAAAGATTTAGCTGAAAAGATTACTAGAACTGGTGTTGAAATTGCCTCAGTTGACCATCCTCAAGAAGGTCTTAAGAAGTTAGTAGTGGGTCATATTTTAGAATGTGAAGATATTGAAGGTACTCACTTACATAAATGTTTGGTAGATGTTGGTGAAGAAGAACCAATTCAAATCGTTTGTGGTGCACCAAATGTAGCTGCCGGACAAGATGTTATTGTTGCTCTTCATGGTGCTCGTATTGCCGGTAATGAAAAGATTAAGCGTGGTAAAATTCGTGGTATCAAGTCCAATGGTATGATTTGTGGTTTACAAGAAATTGGCTTTACCGATAAAGTTGTTCCTGCAAAATACGCTGATGGTATTTGGGTATTTCCAAAAGATAGCGATGTGAAACCAGGTGATGATGTTTACCAAGCACTTGGAATGGATGACTATATCTTAGACTTTGATATTACCCCTAATCGCGCTGATACTCTTTCTATGGAAGGAGCTGCTTATGAAGTTGGTGCAATTGTTGACCAAAAACCTAAGATTGAAGAAGTAGTTTTAAAAGAAGATGGTCAAGACTGGACTAGTGAATTAGAAGCTAAAGTTGATGAAAAATTAGCGCCTAAGTTTTACTTAAGAAAGGTTTCTGGCATTAAAATCGGCGAAAGTCCAATGTGGATGCAACGTCGCTTATGGAATGCGGGTATTCGCCCAGTTAATAACGTAGTAGACGTTACTAATTATGTCATGCTTTTAACCGGTCAACCTATGCATGCTTATAATGCTAAGGCTTTTGCTAATGGCAAATTAGAAGTTAGAAAAGCTAATAAAGATGAAAAATTAACCTTGCTTAATGGTAAGGAAGTTGACTTAGATCCAAATGATATTGTCATTACTGATGGTGAAAAACCAGTAATGATGGCTGGAGTAATGGGTGGCTTAAGTTCTGAAATTACTGATGACACTACCGATGTAATTTTAGAATCTGCTATTTTTGATGGTACTTTAGTTAGAAAAGCAGCTTTGCGTCATGCTAACCGTACTGAAGCTTCAAGTCGCTATGAAAAAGGTGTGAACTGGGATAATACAGAAAAAGCTCTTAATATGGCAGCTCTTTTGTTAAGAAATGATGCTCAAGCTACTATAGAGTCTGGTATTTTAAAGGCTACCGATGAAAAGCGTGAACCTGCTGTTGTTAAGACTACTATTTCTTACATTAACAAAGTTTTAGGTACTAAGCTTTCTAGTGATGAAATGATTAAAATTTTTGATCGTTTGAACTTTGCTACTGAAGTTGATGGTGATAACTTGACCGTTACTGTTCCTAACAGACGTTGGGACATCAGTATTCCAGCTGACTTGGTAGAAGAAGTTGGCCGAATCTATGGCTATGATAACTTAGAATCTACTCAACCTTTACTTGAAGAAACTCATGGTGGCTATTCTGAAAAAGAAACTGCAATGAGAAGAATTAAGGCAATTGCTCAAGGTCAAGGTTTAATGGAGGCAATTTCCTACTCACTAACTTCTCCTGAAAAAGCAGTTCGTTATACTAAAGATCCAAAAGAGTTAGTCAAAGTTGCCATGCCACTTAACTCAAATCGTAGCGCAATGCGTGAAAACTTGATGACAGGTTTGGTAGATGCAGCTAGCTATAATATGGCTCGCAAGCAAAAGGAATTGGCTTTCTTTGAACAAGGTCGTGTTTATGACCACGAAGGTGGTAATTTTAATGAACATGAACATTTAGCCGCTTTATATTCAGGTCATACTTTTGCAAATAATTGGCAACATGAAACGCAAAAGATTGATTTCTTCTTTGTAAAGGGACAATTGACTAACTTGTTTACTGCTATTGGTATCAAGGATAGTGATGTTGTTTACAAAGCTGAAGAAATCGAAGGGATGCATCCAACTCGAACAGCGGGTATTTATATCAATGATCAATATGTAGGAATGGTTGGTATGCTTGCCCATGAAGTAACTGTTCAAGATAAGGCTTTGCGTGGTAGTGAGATTTATGGCTATGAATTAGATTTAGATGCTATTGTTCCAATGCTTACAAAAGGAATGAAGGCCAAAGAAGCACCTAAATTCCCAGCTATTGAACGTGACTTGTCTGTTTTAGTAGATGAAGACATTACCAATGCTCAAATTGTTGACCAAATTAAACAAAGTGGTGGTAAATACTTACATAAGATTCAAGTAATTGATGTTTATGATGGTGCTCAAATTGAGAGTGGTAAGAAATCTTTAGCATATTCTTTGACTTTCTTGAATGAAAAGGATACTTTAACTGACGAAGTCGTAACCAAGGCAATGGATAAGGTCGAAGAAGATTTGAAAGAAAACTTAAAGATTAAGATTCGTTAATCCATTAAAGCTAAGTTTTGCTATAATTGCCTTAGATTTTTGCGATAGTCGGAGGATTTTTTATTGCTAGATCAAGACAAAAAGAAAAGAAAACAACGAGAGTTAGAGCAACAAGCTTCTAAAAAAATTACCCGCTGGATTTTAAGCATCATTGGTGGAGTAATTCTCTTAGCAGTTTTAGGTACAGGGATTTATACTGCCTATGCTCTTCAACCTGTTAATCGTCATAATGAGGATGTAGTTAGCGTTCATATTCCTGAAGGAGCAACTAATTCACAGATTTCCCAAATTTTGAAAAAGAAAAACTTGATTCATAGTTCAAGAATTTTCAACATTTGGTTGAAATTACATAGTGAATCAAATTTCCAAGCAGGGGACTTTTATGTTTCTCAGTCAATGAATAATAAACAAATTGTTAGTCAACTTCAGGGTGGAGGAGACCGTCCAGTTAAGGGACATGTCCTAGTTAAGGAAGGCCAAACTATTGAAGACATTGCTACTACGGTAAGTAAGAATACTAAGTATTCACGTAAAGAATTCCTAGCTTTGATGAAAGACGAATCCTTTATGAAGACTTTGGAAAAACGTTATCCTAAATTACTCGCTAGTTCAATGGCAAGTAAGAATGTACGTTACCACTTAGAAGGATACTTATTCCCTGCTAAGTACGATGTTTACCAAGGTGCATCTTTGAAGGAATTAGTTACTCAAATGGTCGAAAAGACTAATGAAGTGATGACCCCATATTATTCAACTATTAAGAAGAAACATTTAACAGTGCAGAAGGTGTTAACTCTAGCTTCTTTAGTTGAACGTGAAGGTGTAACAACTAAGGACCGTCGTAAGATTGCAGGAGTATTCTTTAACCGTTTGGCTGCAGGGATGCCACTTCAATCAGATATTGCGGTAATGTATGCCCTTAATAAACATAAGAATTCATTGACTATTAAGGATACCAAAGTTAAGTCACCATATAACTTGTATGTTCATAAAGGTTATGGACCTGGTCCATTTAACAATCCAAGTTTAGATTCCATTACTGCAGTACTTAACCCAGCAGATCGGAGTGAAGATTATCTTTACTTTGTTGCTAACTTGAAGACGGGTAAGGTTTACTACTCTCACACTTATGATGAACACTTAAAGAGAAATAGTAGTTTAGGTCAATAATTAGTTGACTTTTTAGTGAATAAACAATAAGCTGTTTCTTGCAAAAAAGAATTAGTTAGGAGTAATTAAATATGCCAGAAAAAGTATATCCAATGACTGCTGAAGGTAAAGAAAAACTTCAACAGGAATTAAAAGATTTAAAATTAGTTAAACGTCCAGAAGTTGTTGAACGTATCAAGGTTGCTAGATCATTTGGTGACTTGTCAGAAAACTCTGAATATGATGCAGCTAAGGATGAACAAAGTGCTGTAGAACAACGTATTCTTCAAATTGAACAAATGTTGAAGTATGCTCAAGTTATTGATGCAGATAGTGTTGATCCAGATGAAGTTTCAATCAGTAAGACTGTTACTTTCACTGAAGTAGGTACAGATGATTCAGAAACTTATACTATTGTGGGTTCAGACGAATCTGATCCATTGAATGGTAAGATTTCTAATGATTCACCAATTGCTCAAGCTATTTTGGGTAAAAAGAAGGGTGACACTGTTACAGTTAATACTCCAGGTGGTAGTTTTGACGTAACCATCAATGAAGTTAAGAATAGCTAATTAATTTAAACAAAAAGTCCAGCTGCTCAGCAGTTGGACTTTTTTTATGGCTAAGATTTTCGCCTGTGGTGGCTAATTAATAAGCCGATAACTGTAATTAGTGAAAGGATTATTCCAGCAATAAATGCGAAAGGCACGTAAATTAATGTAATGTGATTTTTACCTGGTTTAAGATTAAAACTTAAGAAGGTATCTGCCCATAATTGCTTCTTCACTAGGTGGCCATTATTAAAGACCAACCAGTTATTAGAAAATGGAATTGTTGAAGCAAGTTTTTGAGTTGTTTTCCTAGAATTATTTGCCGTCATCTTCAAAGATAAAGCTGATGTTTGATAAACAGTAGGTTGAGTCTTATTATACTTTTTAATCGTTGACTGAAGTTTATTAGTATTTAACCGCCAAATTCTAGCGTTAGTTAAATTAATTGATGAAGTGTGTAATAAGAAGTTAATTCGAATAGTTTGTCCTTTATCATTGGAGGCAAAATTGATTAATTTTGGCGAATTTCCAAGACTATCAGTATCAACTGAATTTCCATTAACGTACATACTTGCCGCAGCATTGTTGATATCACTTGGTAGTTCGAAGTAGTAAGGATCATTAGTCTGAGGTTTAAAGAAGAAAGAAACACTACTATCTTTATTTTTCTTGATTCGATCGTATTGTCGCCAACCACCAGGCCAAGCATCAGCATTTCTAGTTTCGGGATTGTCAGGTAAATCTAATGAAGTAAAGAACTTTTCATTAGTACCTAAGATATTTTGTAAAATTCTAGTTTGGTTGCCGACCGGATCACCTGATTTTAAGGTAAGTTTCTTAGAAGAGTTAATTTTAAAGAATAACGGTAAAGCGGCTGAATTTTTTCGAGTTTGAATCTGTTTAGAGCGGTTGATAATTTGATCTTTATCCAAATCAGGTCGCCAATAAACCTCAGTTAAATTAATTTGTTGGTTAACAGGTAATGTACGAAAGCTGGAAGTAGGGATAAAGTAATATTTTATTCCTAAAATGGTATCAGTTGCTAAAGTTGAGTAATTATTTGAAAATGAATTGTCATTATTCTTCAAGCCTAGTTTGTCAATAAATTGTAGTGTTTTCCAATCAGAAATTGAATTAAAGTGAGATACACCATTGTATCCTTGACTTAAAGCATCATTTTCTGACCGGTCAAAGTTCTTTTCACTTCGAAAAAGTGAAGAATCTTTACTGGTAGTGTAACTACTTGCCTGAGAAACAGCTTCAGTGGTGTTGCGGTAAGAATAGTTTCGTTGGTAGGTGATTGAATCTAGACTAAACATTAAATTGACACCTACTTCTAAACCAGCTAAGCCTAAAATAAATAAGGGAGCCCATTTATAACGGTAAAAGATAATTATTAATAAATCACAAACCATAAAAATTATTGAAAGTTCAAATTTAGTTTGGTTCATGAAACTATAGTGACTTTGACTAATAAAGAAAAAGACTCCTAAAGCTACTGCTATGGCTGTTACTATAACTTTTTGAATTATTGTGAAATTCTTTTGTTTACTTAAAACTTGTATTGCTAAATTAATGGCAAAGAAGATAAAAACAAAACTAAAACGTCCAGGATACCAAACAGGGAATTGTCCCATATGCCAGAGTAAAATTAGTGGGTTAAAACTGAATGATATTAAGAGAAATAGGAGTAAAATAAGATTACTGATTTTTGCTCTAATAGAAATCTTTTTACTGAAAAAGTAAGTTAAACAAATAAAGAGTAGGAAGGAGCTGAGGTAAATATTAGGCATCCCACTTTCCATTTCACTAAAATTATAACTTCCTATCTCTAATTTGGTAAAAATATTCCAAGGTAGAAATTGAAAGTTAAAATTAAAATCAGTATTACTGTGAGCCTTCCCTTGGAGTAACTCAAAGAAAGTAGGAAGCAAAGTGAAGCCTGCTAGGAGGCTACCAAGGATACTTTTTAAAAAGTAAGATTTGACGAAAGTAAAAATCTGCTTCCTTTTTTCACTAAATAACTGGCAACCGAAATATAGGAGCCCAAATAAAAGCGCCATAAAACCGGTATAAAAATTAGTGAACCATAGGAGAAAGGTAATCAAAATGAGCCAATTATTTTTTTGGTTGGCAAGTATTTGGTCAATACAGTTAATTAACAAAGGCAGTAAAATTAGTGTATCAAGCCACATTAAATTTAAATTATTAGCTACTACATAGCCACATAAGGCATAGGCAAGACTAGCTGTTAAAGCAATTGCCTTGTGGTAATCGCTAAATCTTTTTTGCCAGAAATAGTAACTACTTAGACCAATCAAACCAATTTTGATTGAAATTAATCCTAAAATAGCTTCTGGAAGAATTTTTTTAGGAAATAAAAATAGAATTAGGTTAAGTGGACTGTTGAGATAATAGGCATCTGTTCCCAACATCGAGCCTCCCAATCCTTTAGCAAAGCTATAAACTAAATTGAGAGGTGATGAGAATAAATTATCACGGTAGTAGGCTAAAAAATCTACATATTGCTGTCCTAAGTCCACCGTTAAAATCTCTGTTCCGCGATAAACGAAATAGAAAAAGAAAATTAAACTAGGTAATAAAAATGAAATGATATAAAATATTTTTTTGCAATATTTTGACATTTGTTCTTCTTTCTGTAAGTAATCATTAAGATTACTCCTACTCTAACATTAAGAATAGAATTTGTGACCATTTTTTGCTAAAATTTATTTTAGTTTTAAGTGAGGTTAAGAAATTTGAACTATCTAAATAATAAAAACAGTTCTAGAAAAGCTGCGTCAACGCCTTTAAGAATGAAAATTATTTTAGGCGTTATTTTAGCTTTATTTCTTGTCTTAGTAGGTCAGCTTGTCTACCTGCAATTAATTTATGGGGGACGCTTTAAAGCTGAAGTACAAAAGACAGATCAACAGGTTATAACAACTAATGTTCCCCGGGGAGTCATGTATGATTCTACTGGGAAGATTTTAGTAGGTAATAAAGCTAATAATGCGATTACTTATACTAAGGGTGCAAGTACAACTACTAGTCAGATTTATGAAGTAGCAACGCGTTTAAGCAACTATATTACTATAAGTGATGAAAAACCTACTAAGCGTCAACTTTATGATTATTACTTAGCTGATAGTAAAGTATCAAATAAAGAATTAGCTAAATTGCCAAAATCTGAACGTTATGATGAGGATGGTAATGAATTAAGTAGTTCTGAAGTTAATAATAATCTTATTAAACAGCTTTCTAAAGAAAATATCCATTTTACTAAAAAGCAAAAAACAGCTGCATTGATTTACAATAAAATTTCAGGTGCTTATCAACTTTCCACTATTTATATCAAGAATAAGAATCTGACTAATAAAGAAATGGCATTAGTCGGTGAGCACTTGTCAGAACTTCCTGGTGTAGGTATTGGTACTGACTGGGCGAGAAATTATCCAAATGGTAAATCTATCCAAAGTATCATTGGCTCGGTTTCTTCTGAAAAATCTGGTCTACCAAGTGATAATTTACAATATTACTTAACTCAAGGTTACTCTCGTAATGATCGGGTAGGTACGAGTTATCTAGAAGAAAAATATGAATCACTTCTTAAGGGTACCAAGTCACAATCAGAAGTTGTTTCTGAAAATAAAAATGGTAGTATCCAACAAACTAAGACCGTTTATAAGGGTGAAAGTGGAGCAAGTTTAATTTTGACGTTGAATGCTAAATATCAACAAGAAATTACTAAGTCACTAAAGAAGATTTATGCTTCTGCTGAAGCAGCTGGTGCTACTCAATATTCTAATGGTGCTTACGCAGTCGTAATGAATCCTAAAACTGGTGCACTTTTAGCAATTGCAGGTATTAGCCACAACCCTAAGACTAACAAAAATACTGATGATGCTTTAGGTGTTATTAACCGGTCATTCGTTATGGGATCAGTTGTTAAAGGGGCAATGGTTGCTGGAGGTTTAATAAATAAAGTTATTACTCCAACTAATAACACCCTCTCTGATACGCCGATTTACTTACCTGGATCTCCAGTTAAGAAATCTGTTTACCCTGTTGGTACTTTTAGCTCTTTAGATGCCCCAACTGCACTAGAAGTTTCAAGTAACATTTACATGATGCATTTGGCTATGAATTGGCTTAAGGCGAAGTATGTTCCTAAGAGTTATATTTCTATGCCAGATAATGCTTTCCAAGTTTTGAGACGTAACTTTGCTATGTTTGGGTTAGGTCAAAAGACAGGGGTTGACTTACCAGGTGAAGTTTCTGGTATTACTGGTAGTTCTTACAACTCTAGTGGTCAACTACTTACTGGTTCTGTACTTGACTTGTCATATGGTAACTATGATGCTTACACACCAATTCAATTAGTTCAATATGTTTCAACAATTGCTAATGGTGGTTATAGAATGAAACCATATATCGTTCAATCAGTTGGTCAGACAAATTCAGCTGGTACGAAAGTTTCAATTTTATATAATACTAAGCCAACAGTTCAAATGCGCATTCCATGGACAAGTAGTGAATTAAATGTTATTCGCCAAGGTTTCTACCGTGTTGTTCATGGTTCTAACAGTTGGGGAACTGCCCACAAGTTGAGTAGCGTAAAACCATCAATTTCTGGTAAGTCAGGTACTGCTGAAACTTTCTACTATGATGAAGATAATCCAGGTAATGCAAATGCACCAGAAGTTATTAACGCTTCATTTGTAGGATATGCTCCTTCAAGTAATCCAAAGATTGCTTTTGCAATTGTCTTCCCAGGACTTGATCCTGATAAGGAAGGTTCATATACTTTGCAAATGGCTAAAGCTATCGTAGAAGATTACTTTGCATTACATAAATAAAATAAATTTTGAAGATATCGCTAGTGAGTATTAGCGGTATCTTTTTTGGTTTATAATAGATGTGACAAACAATAGTTAGAAATGGGGAAGATAAATGAAGCTTAATAAGAAAATTTCTATTGCAGCTATTACTGCTACCATGTTTGTAAGTCCACTTGCTTTAATAGGATCACATCTTGCTCCGCAAACTCAAACAGTCCAAGCGGCCACATCATTAAAAGGTAAGATTAATTTTACTAAAGATTACACTAATCCTTTAATTTATAATGAAAAAGGGGTCGCTTTAGAAAAGCAGCCAACTTTTAATTTTGCTAAAGCAACTACATATTATGGTAGTCCTGTGGTAAAAAATGGTGCTAAAGATTATGCTAATGCCTTTGTGTTTGGAATGCCGCAAGCAATTATTAACGGTACTAGATATGCAGATTTAGGCGATGGCGGTTACATTAATTGGAATAATATTGGTTCATATAATTGGACTAGTGGTAAGTTTGATGTAATTAAAAATTCTTATGTCTATGACAAGAATGGTAAGCGTCTTTCAACTTATCGTGGGCAAAAAGCTTACTATGCTAAGAAATCTACAGTTGAATATACTGGCAAGAAATACATTTACCAACCGAATTCATATCTAAATGTCGGTAACGGCTATTATATTAGCACTGACAATGTTAATAATATGGATGGTAAAGGTGTTTTGAAGTTAAATTCTGATTCTTATGTCTATGATAAGAATGGCCAGCGTACTACTTACAATGGGAAGAGTAAGTTTTTCAAGTATGATTTAGTAAATTACTCGGGTAAGAAGAGAACTAAGACTAGTGCAGATGACTATTACTATTATGCTGGCTCAAGTTCTAAAAAATCGACTATTAAAAATTACAAGATTAAGGGACAAGATTACTACTATTTAGGCAACGGTGCGTATATTAAGGCAATTAATATTGGCGCAATCAATGGTCATGCAGTTTATCGTGATGGTGGAGCAACTTACGTAACTCCAAAGAGTGATCTATTCATCTACAATAATGACTTAGAACAAACCACTAAATCTGTTGAACAAGGTAAAAAGATTAAGGTAGATGCAACTAAAATTACTGGGGAAGGAGACTCAACTCAACGTTGGTTTAGAATTGCGGGTACCAAAGGTACAAAGTCTCAGTGGTTACTTTGGGGTGATGACAGTTCTTATGGCTCTCTCTGTGCAGAAAATTACATGAATGGAGGATATCTTACTGTTAGAACTCATATCGAATAAGAGATTTTGTTAAAAGACTGGAAATATAATTCAAAAAGTTATATAATTTAACAGTCGATATAAAAAGCAAATAGGTGGTGGAAAAGATGGCAGAACATATCATCCTTGAATGTACTGAATGTGGTGACAGAAGTTACTTATCTTCAAAGAACAAGCGTAAGCATCCAGAACGTTTAACTTTAAAGAAGTATTGCCCAGTTGAAAGAAAGGCAACTCTTCACCGTGAAACTAAGTAATTAGAGACAACAGGTAATGCCTGTTGTTTTTTTGTATCTAAAAGAAATGAGGCGTTGAGTGGAAAAAAATAAATTTAGAAAATTACAATTAAATCAGTTAGAAGAATTTGCCCAAACTAATAGAAAGAAAAAAGAAGATAAAATTTTAACTGAAAAGTTTTTAAAGTCAGATTTACTTATAAACGCCCAAAAAATTGGTATTACTCTTTCTATGCCTTTAGAAGTAGATACTTCTGAAATTATTGCTCAATTATGGGAATTAGGAAAAGATGTCTATATTCCACGTTGCTTACCGAAGAGACAAATGGAATTTACTCGATTTACTTACGAAACGCAATTAACAACCACTAAATTTGGGGTTCAAGAAAATCACGAACCTGATGCATTTGTAGATAATAATTTAGATTTAATTGTGGTACCATTGTTAGCATATGGAAAAGCTGAGCATGCTCGTTTAGGCTTTGGCGGTGGTTACTATGATCGCTTTTTAGCTAAAAATAATTTAAGTAAGGTTTCACTGGTTAATTCTAAACAATTAATTGAAAAGACAGCGTGGCCAATTGAGCAAACTGATATTCCAATTGAAAATCATATAACAATTTAAATTTAGTGGGGAGAATGTATGGAAAATTCAAACTCTAGCAAGTTCTCAAGAAATTTTGTCACAATGACCATTCTAATTGTCCTCTTCCTTGTTTTCCTAGTTGAAACTTTTATGGGCGGATCAGAAAATCTCAATACTTTGATTCGACTAGGAGCAATGAATAATCAATTAGTTGCAATTAAGGGGCAATGGTGGCGTTTATTTACAGCCCAATTTTTACATATTGGTTGGCTTCATATTGCTTCCAATGCAGTAATGATTTACTATTTAGGTCAATTTTTAGAGCCGTTATTAGGTCATTGGCGCTTTTTGGGAATCTATCTATTGAGTGGTGTTGGTGGTAACCTTTTAAGCTTTGGTTTAGGTAGTGACGGAACTGTTAGTGCTGGGGCATCCACTGCTCTTTTTGGTTTATTTGGTGCAGTGATTGCGATGTATTTTGCTAACCGTAATGTGCCACAGATGAGATATTTGGGTAAGCAAGCGATTGCTTTAGCAGTAATTAATATCGTGTTAGACTTATTTGCCAGTGGAATTGATATTTTAGGTCACATTGGTGGTTTAGTGGCTGGATTTTTGTTGACAATTGTTATCGGCAATAAATATCTGCGTAAATATCATTCTAAGATAAGAATATTAGCAGTAGTATTTTTAATAATTTATATAGTATTTTGTGTTCACCAAGGAATGGTGATTAGTAACTAATGAAAACTTTATACGATGTACAGCAATTACTAAAACAATTTAATATCTTAGTTCATGTTGGTAAACGTAAATGGGATATTGAATTAATGGGATTAGAGTTAGATAATCTCCATTTAGCTGGGGTAATTTCTGAAAAAGAATATATGACGGCAAAGTTAATTTTGCGTCACCAATATGAAATAGAAGAACAAAAAGAAGCCTCTAGCGCAAATAAGGATAAAGGATTATCATAATAGGTGATAGACTACAGAAGGGCATTTTAGTGATTTATGAATATTTGGGGAATTATCAATATCATTTTAGTTATCATTATTTTAGCAATCGGTGGTAGCTGGTTATGGATCAAGATTGAGTCCAAACGAGTTGGCGGTGCTATTACTAATGAGGAATTTGAAAAAGGAAAGCGGAAAGCTCAAATTATTGATGTTCGTGAAAAGAACGCTTTTAAAAAGAAACATATTTTGGGTGCAAGAAATATCCCAATGACTATGTTTAAATATCAATACAATGAAATTAGACCGGACTTACCAGTTTACATCTATTCCGATGCACCATCAGTTTCTCTTAGAGCCGTAAAGATTTTAAAGAAAAATGGTTATAAAAAAGTTTATTGGTTAAAAGATGGTTTTGAAGGTTGGAAAGGTCAAACTAAGGCTTCAAAATATTAAATAAAAAAGAGGATCTATTATAGACCCTCTTTCTTTATATCTAAGCTTGGTGTGAAGCAAAACTCTTACGGTTAGCGCGTTTACGATTTTCTTCAATCTTGTTGTTTTGTTCTACTTCTGGTTCAACAACCTTCTTTTTGTAAGTGAATAAACCAGCAGCAATTGCGCCAACAGTAGCAGCAATACCAGTTGCAACACCAGCACCAAATTTCTTAGCCATGCGACATACCTCCTAAATTTTTATCTTCATTATGATTTTAACAGTCTTTTCATATTAAATAAAGGATTTACACATGCAAAAAATAATTATTATGGTTGGACCAACCGCTATTGGAAAAACTAGTCTTGCTTTAAATTTAGCGCCAAAAATTGATGCTGAGATTATTTCAGGCGATTCAATGCAAATTTATAAAGAAGTTGAGATTGGTACAGCTAAGCCAACTCCAGTTGAACAAAGAAAAGTAAAACATTACCTTATTGATGAAAAATCAATTTTTGATGAATATTCGGTCAAAGATTTTGTTAAAGCTGCGACTAGTGCAGTAGATTCCATTGCTGAAAAAAATAAGATTCCATTAGTTGTTGGAGGAACTGGCTTTTATATTAATGCCCTAGTTAATAAGATGCAATTAGGGGAACCTGGTGAATATAAAACCAGCGTTGATGAAAAATGGGAAAAATATTTAACCACCCACGGGGAACAAAAATTATGGGATGAATTAAATAAGATTGATCCTCAAGCGGCAAGTAAGATTGCCGTACAAAATAGTCGCCGTACTTTAAGAGCCCTAACAGTTATTAGTCGAACGGGAAAGTTATTTTCTCAGCAACAAAACAAGATTGAACCACGGTACAATGCCTTGATTATTGGATTAAATACTGAAAGACAGATTGTGTATGACCGAATTAATAAACGCGTTGACCTAATGATGGAAGAAGGATTGCTTGAAGAAGCAAAATTAATTTATAAAAACCGTGATCGTGAGCATCAAGTAATTCAAGCAATCGGATATAAGGAATTTTTTCCATATTTTACAGGAGAAAAAAGCTTAGAGGAATGTATTTCTAAACTTAAACAAGCATCACGTAAATATGCAAAACGACAGTTGACATACTTTAAACATCAGTTACCAGTTCAGTGGTTTGATCCAATTAAGGATGAGAAGTGTCAAGAAAAGATAAATCAGAGAGTTGAAGATTTTATAAATGAATAAAATATGAAAATAATTATTAAACATAGATAAATTTTCCAAAAAAATCAAAATAATTGTGTAATTATATTGACGATACCAATTTAGTCTGCTACTGTAGTTAATGTGCAATGGCACAAGAAAAAAGGAGAATTTCAAGGACTATACCAATCGCTAAAAATTGGCTGAGAATCCTTTAGAACAGGTATGTACAATGAGTAAACAAATTACTGCAGAAGATATTAAAAAAAGCGTTGAAGAAAACGACGTTCGTTTTTTACGTTTAGCTTTTACCGATATTAACGGCACTTTAAAAGCTGTTGAAGTTCCTAAGAGCCAATTAGATAAGGTTTTAACTAATGACATTCGTTTTGATGGTTCTTCAATTGATGGTTTTGTGCGTTTAGAAGAAAGTGACATGGTTTTATACCCAGACTTTTCTACTTGGTCCGTACTTCCATGGACTGATAATCGTGGTGGTAAAGTTGGTCGCTTGATTTGTTCCGTGCATATGACTAATGGTGAACCATTTGAAGGTGATCCAAGAAATAATTTAAAACGTGTTCTTGGTGAAATGAAGGAAATGGGCTTTTCTGACTTTGATATTGGTTTTGAAGCTGAATTCCACTTGTTTAAGTTAGGTGAAGACGGTAATTGGACTACTGAATTCCCTGACCACGCATCATACTTCGATATGACTTCAGATGATGAAGGTGCAAGATGTCGTCGTGATATTGTTGAAACTTTGGAAGAAATGGGCTTTGAAATTGAAGCTGCTCACCATGAAGTTGGTGATGGTCAACAAGAAATTGACTTTAAGTTTGATGATGCTTTAACTACAGCTGATCGGGTTCAAACTTTTAAGATGGTTGTTCGCGAAGTAGCTAGAAAGCATGGTTTATTTGCTACCTTTATGGCTAAACCAGTTCAAGGTCAAGCTGGTAACGGCATGCACACTAACATGTCTCTCTTTAAAGACGGCAAGAATGTCTTTTATGATAAAGATGGTGAATTCCACTTATCAAAGACTGCTTTGACTTTCTTAAATGGTATTTTAGAACATGCTCGTGCAATTACTGCAATTGGTAACCCAACGGTTAACTCATATAAGCGTTTAATTCCTGGTTTTGAAGCACCAGTTTATATTTCATGGGCTTCAAAGAACCGTTCACCATTAGTTCGTATTCCAGATGCCAATGAAATTGGTACTCGTCTTGAAATGCGTTCTGCTGATCCTACAGCTAACCCATATCTATTATTAGCTGCTTGCCTTACTGCCGGATTACAAGGTATTAAAGAAGGTAAGATGCCAATGGATCCAATTACTTCTAATGTTTTTGAAATGAGTGAAGAAGAAAGAAAAGAAAGAGGTATTAAGCCACTTCCATCAACTCTTCACAATGCTATTAAGGCTTTCAAAGAAGATGACTTAATCAAAGATGCCTTAGGTGAACACTTAACTAAGAGTTTCGTTGATTCTAAGGAATTAGAATGGTCCCAATACACTCAAAGCGTTTCTGATTGGGAAAGAAATAAATACATGAATTATTAATTGAAAATAATCTAAAATAGTGATTACTTTCGGGTAATCACTATTTTTTTGTACTGAAAACACTTACTTTTTGAAAAAGGGGTTAAAAAATCATGAGAAAAGTAGGATAATATAAGTGTTAATTAAAAAAGGAGTTGTTTTAATTTGAAAGATAGTAATAGTGTCAAAATTAAAACTGGCTCGTTAGTTTTGATGATCTTTTCAGCCATTTTCGGCTTTAGTAATTCACTAACTGCCTTTTACCAGATGGGTTATTCCAGTATTATCTGGTATATTTTGACAGCAATTTTCTTCTTCGTACCATCAGCATTGATGTTCGCAGAGTACGGTGCCTCATTTAAAGGGGCTAAGGGTGGTATCTTCTCATGGTTGCGTGGTTCTGTTAGTGAAAAGACTGCCTTCATAGGTACATTTATTTGGTTGGCTGCTTGGGTAGTCTGGTTAGTATCATCAACTCAGTTCTTCCTTGTATCCTTGTCAACTGCTATTTGGGGTCATGATACAACTCAAAGTTGGCATTTAGGGCCAATTGGTTCGACCCAATTATTAGGTATCTTAGAAGTAGTTTTCTTAGTGGTGGTAACCTTTTGTGCGGCTAGAGGTATTGATAAGATTAAGGCTGTAAGCAATATCGGTGGTATCTTCACCTTAGCAATTGCAATTGGTTTTATGGTTGTATCAGCTTTAGTATTTATCTTAAATCATGGTCAATTAGCAGAACCATTAACAACTGCTAATTTAACTCATTCACCAAACCCAGCCTTCCAGTCTCCAATTGCGATTGTTTCATTTATTGTCTATGCTTTATTTGCTTATGGCGGTTTAGAAACTTCTGCAGGGGTAATTGACTCAGTGGATAAGCCAGAAAAGACTTTCCCAAAGGCTTTAATTATTTCTATGGTAGTAATGACTGCACTTTATGTATTAAACATCTTGATGTGTGGGGTTGCAGTTAACTGGAATCATAGTTTATCTGGTAAGAATGTTGACTTAGCTAATGTTGAATATGTTTTGATTAATAATTTAGGTGTTGTAACTGGGCACGCTTTAGGTTTATCATCTTCAGCATCTCTTGGCTTAGGTGCTGCCTTTTCTAGATTTGCCGGTATTGCCGATGTTTTGGCCGGTATTTCTGCAGCATTTTTAATGGTATATTCACCAATTAAGTCCTTTATTGAGGGTTGTGATCCTAAGTTAATGCCTAAAAAATTAACTAAACTTAATAAACACAACATGCCAGAATATGCAATGTGGGCTCAAGCTGTTATCGTAAGTATTATTATCTTATTTATCTCATTTGGTGGTAATGCAGCCTCTCAATTCTATACTATTTTAATGGACATGATGAACGTATCATCTTCTGCACCATACTTATTCTTGATTGGTGCATTCCCATTCTTCAAGATGAAGAAGGATTTAGATCGTCCATTTGTCTTTATAAAAAATATGAAGTTTGTTTGGGTGATGACAATTATTGTTTGGTTAGTAGTGGCAATTGGTATAGTCTTTACTTGTATTGAACCATTATTTACTCATGACTATGCTACTTCATTCTGGACTGCAATTGGTCCTGTGGCCTTTGGTATTGTTGCTTGGGTATATTATACTTATCAAGAACGTAAGAATAATTCATTAGAATAATTATTATTAAGAAGGATGTTGTTTTTCGTAAACTGCATCTTTCTTTTTTTCTTGTTATACTATTTTTAGATAGTGCAATTAGTATCATTGAAGATTGGAGAAAAATATATGACTTTACCTTTTAAAGCTGTTGCGGTTGATATGGATGGAACCTTTTTAAATGGTGAAAGAACTTACGATAAAGAATTATTTAATAAAGTCTTAACGCAACTTGAAGAACGTAATGTTCACTTTATTGTTGCATCTGGTCGACCTTATGCAAGATTAAAAGATGACTTCATTGATTTTAGCGATAGAATGGACTTTGTAACAGCTAATGGCTCACGGTTAATGTCTGATGATAAAGAAATTGGGATTACCACAATGAAGCGTGAGACGGTTTTGTCATTAATTGAAGAAGTACATGCAAAATATGGTAAGATGGCTACAATTTTATTTGCTCCTAATATGGCTTATGTAGGAGCGGATGCACCTAAGCGAGATAAGGATTTTTTAAGATATTTTGCAGGAAATTCGACCGAAGTAAAAGATTGGAATACTCTTCCAGATGCACCATTTATTGAATTAACTTTCCATTACGATAGAAAATTTGCCCCACAAATTGAACGTGAATTTAATCGAAAATATGGTAATTTAGTCTCAGTTTTTGGATCTGCTAAAAAGGCAATTGATGTTAATGCCTACGGTGTAAGTAAAGGAAAAGGTTTAAAAGAAATGCTTACCAAGTTTGGTTTAACAGGGGATGATTTGATTGCTTTTGGCGATGGTGGTAATGATATTCCAATGTTAGATTTGGCCAAGTATTCTTATGCAATGGAAAATGGAATGACAGAAGTTAAAAATCATGCTCGCTTTATTGCTCCTAAAAATACTGAAAATGGAGTTTTAAGAGTTTTACAAGAGTATTTAAATAAAGATTAAGTAGTAAACATAATAAGAATGACAGAGTTGAGTTTTTAACTCTCTCTTTTTTGTAATTTTTAACTAAATTGATGCAAACTCTTGGTTATTTATCCCAGATAGTGAGAAAATAAAAAGGATTATGTCTATAGGAGAAATTAATGAAAACAAGATGATTAGATATCAAAATATCACCAAAAAATATGGTGAAAATATTATTTTAAAAGATATCTCTTTTCAAGTAGATGAAAGTGAAATTTTCGTTCTTGTTGGACCAAGTGGAAGTGGTAAAACTACACTTTTAAAAATGTTTAATCGCTTAATTGAACCGACAAGTGGAGATATTTTTTATAACAAAAAGAATATTAAAGATTATAAAATTAGAAATTTAAGACAAGATGTTGGCTATGTATTACAGACGCCCAGTTTATTCCCTAACTTAACAGTTGGAGAGAATATAACAATTGCACTTGAGAAAAAATTGAGTCGAGCCAAGCGAATTGACCGACAAAAAGAGTTACTTAAAAGTGTAGATATGGATCCCACCCTATATTTAAACCGCATGCCTCAAGATTTATCTGGTGGTGAGCAGCAACGGGTAGGGATAATTCGAGCTTTAGCCTCTAATCCACCAGTGGTATTGATGGATGAACCTTTTTCGGCATTAGATCCTGTTGTTAGAAAGCAACTACAAGATTTAGTATTGAATTTACATAAAAAAATAGGAAAAACAATCTTATTTGTAACTCATGATATGCAGGAAGCTGTACGAATGGGTGATAGAATTGGAGTGGTTCATCAGGGACAACTTGAACAAGTTGGGAAACCACGTGAGATTTTACAACATCCTGCTACAGATTTTGTTAAAAAGTTTTTTGCAGGGAATGGAATCCAAAATACTCTAGATTTAGAAAGTTTACTTAAAGGTGAATTAGGGGTAGATCCACGTTTTTATCCTAAAACTGAAACATTACCGCATTATCATGTTTATAGTATTGAAGATTTAGTGAAAGATTGTTCCAATCACCCTAACTCACTCTTTATTGCTGAAACTGAATTTGGTGTGTTCTTGATTGAACCAAAACGAGTTTGGAATTTCTTATTAAAGAGGGTGGCCAATAATGTTTAAATCACTGTGGAATATGATATTAACTGAGCATGATCAAATTTTAGCGACAACCTTAGTTCATATTAAGATATCCCTAATTTCGTTATTTATTGCGATGGTAATTGCTATTCCATTAGCTTTTATCTTAAAAAATCATAAAAAAGCTGCTGAGTTCACCTTACAAGTGGCTGGAGTTGTTCAAACGATTCCAAGTTTAGCAATTTTAGGTTTGTTATTACCCTTTGTTGGGATTGGAACAGTACCCGCAATAATTGCTCTGGTCCTATATGCGATTATGCCAATTTTTCAAAATACTTATTCTGGGTTGGCTAGTATACCACCTAACTTACAAGAAGCAGCCGATGCATTTGGTTTATCTCGTTGGAAAAAATTACAAAGATTAGAAATTCCATTGGCAATGCCTATGATTTTATCAGGAATTAGAATTGCCCTGGTAATGATTATTGGTACGGCAACTTTAGCAGCCCTAATTGGTGGGGGAGGTCTTGGTACTTATATCTATGTTGGTATCAATTCTAATAATAATGCTGAAGTCTTGTTAGGTGCGATATTATCTGCATTATTAGCCCTCTTCTTTAGTTGGTTCTTGAACTTTATTTCTAAAAATAAAAAGAGAACAAAGATTGGATTAGGGATTATTATTGTTTGCTTACTAGGTTGGGGAGCAAATAGTGTTTATCACACTTTTCAATCACAAACTAGTAGTAAAGCTGAGCCACAAGAAGTTGTTATTGCTGGTAAGATGGGATCAGAACCAGATATCTTGATTAATATGTATAAAGAATTAATTGAAAAGAATGATCCTAATGTAAAAGTAACGCTTAAGTCTAATTTTGGTGGTACTACTTTCTTATTTAAGGCTTTGCAAAGTAACAAGATTGATATTTATCCTGAATTTACAGGAACTGTTTTACAAACTTTAGTTAAAACAAATAAAAAAACAGGGTCTGATCCTAAGCAAGTCTATGTAGAAGCTCAAAGTGCTTTAAAAAAGCAGTACGATATGGAATATCTTAAGCCAATGCAATATCAAAATGGGTATGCTTTGGCTACAACAAAAGAGTTTGCTAATAAATATCATTTAACTAAAGTAAGTGATTTAAAACGAGTAAATAAAAAAATTCAAGCAGCTTTTGATCCAGATTTCTACAATTTGAAAGATGGTTATCCTGGCTTAAAGAAGGTTTATCAATTAGATTTCAAGTCAATTAAAACAACAGAATCAAGTATTCGTTATCATGCAATTGCTAATGGGGATGCTAATGTGGTGGATGGCTATACGACTGATGCTGAAATCAAAAAGTATAACTTAGTAATGCTTGAAGATGATAAGAATTACTTCCCACCATATCAAGGTGCCCCATTAATGAAGGCAAGTTTTGCAGAAAGAAATCCTAAAATTGTCAAAGCCTTAAATAAGTTGGCTGGTAAAATCACGACTAAGCAAATGCAAGAGATGAACTATTTAGTTAACGTGAAGCATGAAAAAGCAGCCAAAGTTGCTCATGACTTTTTAGTAAAGCATAATTTGTTGTAATTTGTAGGCAAATAAAGTGCTTTCTTAAGGAAGATATAGTTTAATAAAGGTAGGAAAATTGTAAGAACTATTCATAATCAGAAAGAGGTGGTGCCTATGGATAAGGATCAATCAATAGCTGATTTGGTAGATACTCCTTGGCAAATAAAAAGTAACATTTTGTACTACACTTCTATTGTTTACCACATAGTTTCTTAATAATTAAATATTTAGAAGGTCCCTTAGCCAGGGACCTTTTTTAGGAGAAAAGATGAGCGAATATACTGTAAGTACTAAATTAGAGCAACCATGGAAGATTAAAAACAAGACTGGAGAGTTTTCTTTTTTAGCCGATGAACCTAAAAGTGCTGGTGGGCAAGGTTTAGGACCTAATCCAGTCCAATATTTAATTGGGGCAGTTAATAGTTGTATTACTATTTCTGCAGGGATGATCAATCAAGTTCATGATTTGGGAGTGACAAATTTTCAAGTTCGAAGTAAAGCAATAACTGAAAAGGTGGGCCATAAATCAAGCGTAACTAAGATTATTGCAAAAGTTTCTTTCAATTCTGAAATGGATGAAAAGGAAAGAGAGAATTTTTTAAGTCATACCTTACATGTTTCTACAATTTATCAAACTTTGAGGAAAGGCATTAATATTGAGGTAAAGTTAGTCTAAATGTTGAAGAAAAGAAGATTTCAAACTTAAGAAATCTTCTTTTTTCTTTAAATAAAGATTTAAAATACTTTACTGATTGATAGTTATTGACTCCATTTCTTACTTTTTTTGTTATGATAATGATTAAAGGAGTGAAAATGTATGGATATATATGGTGGCTATCACCCAATTTTAGATGATATTTTAAACCAAACACTCAACCACTTTAATGAAGTAAATCAAGCTCATCAGGAAAAAACTGGTGATCGCTTGTATGAACATATAATTGGTCGGGTAAAGACACCAGCTAGTATGACTGAAAAATGTCAACGTAAGAACTTACCATTAACTCCACACTCAGCTTTAAAAGAAAATCGGGATAGTATTGGAATACGGGTAGTATGTAATTTTATTGATGATATTTATACTTGGATCGATTTAATTAATAAGTGGACTAGTACTGAAATTATTAAGAAAAAAGACTATATTACTAATGCTAAACCTAATGGTTATCGATCTTATCATTTGATTTTAGAAGAAACTTTTCCCTATGAAGATATTGATGGCAATAATCCTGGTAGATATTATATTGAAGTTCAATTAAGAACAATTGCTATGGATACCTGGGCTAGTTTAGAGCATGAAATGAAATATAAACATCAAATTAATAATCCTGAAATGATTGGTAATGAATTGAAGCGCGTAGCGGATGAGTTGGCTTCGTGCGATGTAAGTATGCAGACGATTCGCCAATTAATTAGAGAAGAGGGCTAACATGAAAATCTTAATAGCAGAAGATGAACCGCAATTATCTCGTGTATTAGTTGCAGCTATAACTCATGCAGGTTATGAGGTCGATGCGGTATTAGATGGTAAAGAAGCCGTTGAATATGCTCAAAAAAATTCTTATGATGTAATTATTTTGGATATCATGATGCCAGTGATGGACGGAATTACCGCTCTTAAAAAAATTCGTGCTAGTGGTGACAAGACTTATGTTTTAATGTTAACGGCTAAAGCTGAAGTTGATGATCGAGTAACTGGTTTAGACAGTGGTGCGGATGATTATTTGACTAAGCCTTTTTCTTTAAAGGAATTACTTGCACGTTTGCGGTCGAAAGAGCGTCGTGAAGATGAATTTACTCCAACTGAATTAGAATTCGGTGACTTAAGTTTAGATACTGAAGAACAAGAACTTGTCAGTCATAATTCGATTCGTCTAAATAATAAAGAAACTCAGTTGATGAATTACTTGTTATTGAATAAGGATAAGGAACTATCTACTGAAGATATTTTTAATCATGTTTGGAAAAATGAAGATAATGTAACTGATGAGATTGTTTGGATTTATATTTCTTATTTACGGCGAAAACTTGAATCGATTCAAAGTAAAGTCCAAATTGTAGGCGAAAAAGGTGGTAGCTATAAGATAATCGATGATAAGTAGGTGAGAAGATGATTCAGAAATTCCGCTGGAAGTTTATTTATATGTCGATTGCTTCTTTATTTATAGTCTTGATTGTAACGATGGGGATGCTATTATTTGTTAATTATCATCAAGCTCAAACTGAAGTTGATCGAGTAATGGTAGCTTTGATAAAAAATGAAGGTCACCTCACTCCTCGTAACGCTCAGCCAGCTTTTGGTAATCAAAATGATGCAATAAATAGGACCTTCTTAGCAGGGAGATATAATCCAGAGGCAGTATATCAATATCGCTACTTTTCGGTGAAAATTAATCCTAAAAATAAAATTCAAATTATTAATGATGATAATGTTTATCAACTTTCTAGTAAACAAGTTAAGCAAATCACAAAAAAGATTCTTAAACTTAAACAAAGTGAAGGAAGTATTGATATTGGTCAAAATAAATATCGATACCGTAAGAGTAAGAATAAATTAGGTGATCACTTTATTGTCTTTTTAAATGAATCATTAATTTTTGCAAAATTTTGGCTTTTATTAAGAATATCATTAGCATTATCGCTTGCTGCTTTGTTTATTTTTGCATTAGTCTTGATTAGTGTTTCTCGGAAAGCAATCAAGCCAATTATTGTAACTTATAATAAACAGCGTGAGTTTATTACTAATGCAGGTCATGAATTAAAAACGCCATTAGCAATTATTTCAGCCAATACAGAAATGGAAGAGATGTTAGGTAATGATTCTGAGTGGCTACAGAGTACTAAGGATCAGACTGAAAGATTAACTCAATTAATTAATCGTTTAATTGCACTAGCTAGAACTGGTGAAACAGGTGAATTAGTTGTTGGTAAGGTCAACTTTTCTAAAATTGTAAAAAATGATGCTCAATCTTTTAAGTCAGTAATGCAAAAAAATGGTCTGCATTATGAAATACAAATTAATACGGGAATATTTGTTAGAGGTGAGGAGCATTCTTTAAAAGAATTAGTAAATATTTTGCTTGATAATGCTTGCAAATACTGTGATAAGGATGGGAAAGTTGTTATTTCCTTAACTCGAAGTCGATTAGGAAAGCATGCAATTTTAAAAGTGAAGAATACCTATGTAGATGGTAAAGGAAAGAATTACCAGCATTTCTTTGATCGATTTTATCGTCAAGATGAGTCCCATAATTCTAAGAAATCAGGTTTTGGGATTGGTTTAGCCATGGCAAAAGATATAGTTGAAGCCTTCCAGGGTAAAATTAATGTTCATTGGAAAAACAATATGATTAGTTTTGTGGTTAATTTAAAGATTATGAAATAATAAAAAGTATGAATTGTGTTTATATAGTTCATACTTTTCTTTTTAGGAAAGGAAATTATGTCACCAAGAACAAAATTAGATTTATTAAAAACAACAGAAGAGTTATTATCTGAACGTAAATTTGAAGATATTACTATTAATGATATTTGTGAAAAAGCTTTAGTTACCCGGAGTACTTTTTATCGTTATTTTACTGATAAGTATCAGTTAATAGAAGTAATGGTTAAGTATATTGGTGAGCGTGATTTACAATATAGTAATTCAGATTCTTTTTTTAATGAACTAGAAAAAATGATTATTAAAAATAATAATCTTATTCGTAATTTAAATCCTTTAAATCAAAATCATTTAAATTTTTACAGTGATTTTTTAAAAATTATTGAAAAGGGATTAACATCCTATGTTAATAATGACAGTAATAATAAAAATGATATTATTGTTGCTCCAATTAAACAAAGTACTGATCCAGAAGCAATGATTAAGTTTATAGCTGGTGGTGTATCAGCATTATTAATTAATGCGGGAAATGGTAATGAATATAAAAAAGATATCGAATTTATTAAAGACACTCTAGAAAAATTATCTTCTCACAATGAAACAAATTCTTAATAATGTCTCATTTTGAAACAACTATCTTATTTTGTAGCTAGGATTTATCTGTCTTCTCTACTAGAATTAGAAAATATTAATTCTAGAGAGGGGAACAAATTAGTGAATCAAATATTTGGTAAATGGGCTAAAAATATTCTGAAGCATTCTAAAATATATATTGCGATAGTTTGTTTATTAACGGTTATTTTTAGTTTTGGTCTTACTAGAATTCAGATGAAGATGGGAAATGATGTCTTTGTCAGCACGAATTCTGATATTTATAAAAATACTAGAACATACCAAAAAAACTTTGGTGGTGATTCTGCTTACTTAATGCTTAGTGGGAGTCAAAAGGAAATCTTGTCTCATAAGACAATGAGAAAGGTTAGTGATTTTAGTAAGCAAGCAGAAAAAATTGATAATGTTAAATCTACAACAAGTGTAGTAAGTTTACTCAATGACTTAATTAAGAAGTCTGATATATCTAGCATGATGACTTCAACTTCTTCTACAAATAATAGTAACTTACAAAAAGATTTGTTTGATAACTTATCTACTAAGCAAAAAACAAGCTTGCAAGAAAAATTGCAGCAGTCATTAACTCAAAAGCAACAAGCCTCAATGGCACAATATGCAACTGGTTTATTGACTGATAAGCAGAAATTAACTCTTGCATCTAAGGTGCAAGCAGGTGCTAATCAAAATGCAGCCTTACAAAGTATTTTAACTAAAAAACAAGCTCAACAATTGCAAGCTTATACACTTAGTTTATTAAATGCTAAGCAAAAGAAAGCCTTCATGAATACCGTAATTAAGATGATGCCAAGTGTTGAAGATATGTCAACACCGTTATTACGCGATATTATGATTGGTGAAAATGGTAAGGTTCGTAGCCAATTCAAGCAATTATTACCACAAAATGGTAAGAATATCTTGGTGTTAGTAAACACTACAGATAAGACTAGTGATATGTCTACCAATGTGCAATTGCGTTCAGATTTAGAAAAGGCAATCAAGCAAACACATTTTGGCTCAGAGTATAAAATTAACTTAGCTGGTCAACCTGTAATTATGGGGCAAATTAAGACAAGTGTAATGAATACAATGGTCAAGATGGTTATCATTGCTTTAATCTTAATGGTTCTCGTTTTACTTTTATTATTTGCGGTGAGAAGACGATTATTTTCATTATTGTTTGTTCTCTTGGGTATGATTTGGACCTTTGGTTTAATGGGCTGGATTGGATTACCAATTACTTTAGCTACAATGGCTACTCTTCCAATTATCATTGGTCTAGGAACTGACTTTGGTGTACAATTCCATAATCGTTATGAAGAGGAATTTCGAAAGAACCAAAATGCTGCTCAATCTAGTGTTAAGGCTGCGGCTAACATTGGACCAGCAGTTGGTGTAGCTGTAATTATGATGGCTTTAAGTTTCTTGACGATGCTTTTATCTAAAGCTCCAATGATGCAACAGTTTGGAATTACTTTAGCTATTGGTGTAGTCTGTGTTTACTTAGTTGAGTTCATTATGGTTTTTGCTGTAATGCCAAGTTTAGATGCTCGAACTAGCAAGAAAGAATTAAAGCTTAAGAAATCAAATAAAGTTGGCAAACTTTTAGCTAAATATGCTAACTTCATTATGAAACATTCTGCTATTGTTTTAATTATTGGTGGAGTAATTGCAGTTTGTGGTTTTGCAGTAGAAAATAAAATTGGTACTGAAACCAATTTGACTAAATTAATTCCAGAAAGTTTACCTTCTTTAGTTCAAACTAAGAATTTGCAAAAGAAAGTAGGATCAACCACTTATTTAACTTATCTAGTAAAAGCTGATGATATTAAAGATAAGAATAATTTAAAAGAAATTGATAGAATTGGTAAGCAAGTAAATAATAAATATGCTGATGTGACTGAGGTTCAGAGTATTTCAACTATTTATAAGCAATTAGGTGGAACTTATTCTGAATCACAAAGTCAGATTAATAAAACTATCAATAATTTACCTGCTTCGATGAAGGATACAACCATTAGTAGTAATAATCACTATGCCGCAATCCAATTTAAGGTGAAAAATAGCTTAAATAGTGATCAACAATATCAACTAATGGAAAAAATTAACCAAGATATTGATGGTAAACATGGTGCAGTTACAGTTTCAGCTGCAGGAGCAACAATGATGCAACTAGTTGGGGTGAAGAATATGACTTCTAACCATTACTTAATTATTGGGGCTGGATTGGTAATTATTTTTATCGTGTTATTAATTGTTTACCGTAATTGGAAATTAGCAATGTATCCATTAGTACCAATCTTAATCGTATTAGGTGCTTCACCACTTACTTTATGGGTGAGAGGTGGAGAATACAATCCTGTTACTGTTACCTTAAGTTCATTGATTTTAGGGGTAGGTATTGAATTTACTATCTTAATTCTTGAGCGCTATCAAGAAGAGATTAAGAAGACTAATACTCGTAATGCAGTTTTGACCGCTATTTCTTCAGTAGGTTCAGCAATTACAGTATCTGGCTTAACCGTAATTGTCGGCTTCTCTGCGATTATATTTGCTGACTTCCCGGCTCTGAGCTCATTTGGTGCTAATACAGTAACTGATACGGCATATTCTTTGTTTGCAGCTTTAACATTTATGCCAGCAATAATTTATCTTTGCCGTAATCGAAAGGAGGATAATAAAAACTAGGATTTATTCCTAATAATTCCTTCTTGAAAAGTTATAATTGTAAGCTTATATAATCATATCTAATCATACTTTTTAACCCTAAAATCTAAAGTGATTTTAGGGTTTTTCTTTGGAAAATTTAAAAATACTATTGACAGGTGAAATAAAGACCGCTATTATTACTTGTAAATAATAAGTATCGAAGGAGAAAAAGATGGTTTCATTAGAGCGTAACCAAGTTAAAATGGGCATGTGTTGCTGTAAAAACAGTAGCTTTTTTATGGTACACATCCTATCTTAAAACTCTGAAAGATCTTATTTTAAATTTAGCAATTAAAATAAAGCGAGTTAGATTCTGGATGGTAGAATTTAACCCGCTTTTTATATGCGAAGGAAGGATTAAGAAATGTCTAAATTGAAAGTTGTTGCAGCTAGTTTAGTTACTTTAGCTACGGGAGCAATTTTAGCTGCATGTGGAAATAATAATGCTAATAACTCTACTACTGATACTACTACGTTAAATACTTCAACGGCGAACGAAATTTCTACATTAGATTCAAGTAAGTATGGAGATACTACAAGTTCAGAAATTTTACAAAACTCTATGGAAGGACTTTATCGTTTTGATAAAAACAATAAAGTTCAATTAGCTGGAGCTAGTTCAGTTACGCGTTCAAAAGACCAAAAAGTATATACTTTTACTTTAAGAAAAGATGCTAAGTGGTCTAATGGAGATCCTGTTGTGGCACAAGATTATGTGACTGGTTGGCAAAGAACAGTAGATCCGAAGAATGAATCATTAGATTCAGATAGTTACGCTATTATTAAAAATGGGGATGCAATTTCGGAAGGAAAATTGTCGCCAAGTAAGCTCGGAATAAAGGCCATCGGAAAGTATAAACTTCAAATTACCTTAGAAAATCCAGTTCCATATCTTCCACAAATTTTGGAAGGAGCTCAATTTTATCCTCAGGATACTAAATTAGTGAAAAAATATGGTTCAAAATATGGTACAAGCAGCGATAAAATTGCTTATAATGGACCATTTGTTGTTAAGGGATGGACTGGTTCTAACTTGAAGTGGTCTTTAAAGAAGAACAATACTTATTGGAACAAAAAGACTGTTCATTTGAATACAGTAAATTACCAAGTTGTTAAGGAAACCTCAACTGGTATCAACATGTTCCAATCTAATGAAATTGCTTATACACCACTTTCATCCTCTTACGTAAAACAATACCGTAATAATAAGGAGTACCATTCACAAGTTACTCCAACCAATGGTTATATGAGCTTTAACTTAAAGCGCAAAGTTTCAGGAAATGTTCATGTACGTCGTGCAATTAGTCAAGCTATTAATAAAAAACAACTAGTAAACAATATTTTGTTTGCCGGAAAGGTTTCAAACGGAATTGTTGCTTCTAACTTTATTACTGATGAAGCTACTGGTAATGATTATCGTAAAGATGCTGGAGATTTAGTTACTTATAACTTAACTGCAGCCCGTAAAGAATGGAAAAAAGCTCAAAAAGAACTTGGTAAAAAGATTACCATTGAATTACTTACTTCAGATATAACTGACTCAAAAGCAGTTGGAGAGTTTTTACAAAGTAATTTAATGGAAAATCTTCCAGGTCTTACCGTTAAAGTTCGTTCAATGCCATTGAAATCTCGTCTTGCTAATACAACTAGTCATAACTATGATATGGTTTATGGTACTTGGCAACCAAGTTATGAAGATCCAATTGATTTCTTAACATTAGGAGGATTATTCAATTTAACAACAGATTATCATAATGATAATTTCTGGAACCAAATTGAAAATGCCCGTTCAAAATATGCAACAAATCCTAAGAAGCGTTTAGCATCATTGATTGCTGCTGAAAATCAATTAATTAAAAAAGATGCCTTTGCAGTGCCACTTTATCAATCTGCAACTTCTTACTTGTTGAAGTCTAATGTAAAGAATTTCCAATTGTCTCCTTACGGTAATGTAGTATATTACTGGAATACATATATTAAGAATTAAAAAAAGAGAAGCTTTAAAGCTTCTCCTTTTTTGATTGTGTAAATTACATTTGGCTGTATTTAATTTCTGATTGACTTAAATCAATTGTGTAAGTTTCTTCTTCTAATGAACGCTTGGTCATTCCCTGATCAGTAGAGTAAATAATCAAGGCAAGTTGTGAACCAACGGGGACACGATAGAAGGTGGGTTGTAATTCAAATTCCAAGTCGTAGAATTCTCCAGGCTTAATTTTCTTCGCCTTCTTCATATCGCTGTAGTTCTGGATGTTCATGTGGCCTTTAGTAATTAATTTAGCCTTAGTTTCTTTATCGTTGACAAATTCTTTCATCACTTCAGTACCAAAGCGGTAACCCAGTTCTTGTATTTGGTCATTGAAGGCCTTGGGAACTGGAGTGAGACGCTTTCTTTTACCAATTTCAACTAAGGCGACAGAAATTTGTCCCTTAGGGAGGCTGGTGCTGACGCGAAGTTTTACCTTAGGACGACCAACAACTGTGATAGGGTGAATAAATTCATCAGTTTCAAAGCGTAATTGTTGGTCGAGCCATTTTTCTTCACCAGAAATAAATTTATACTGCCAGTCATCTTCAGAAATTTTAGCTTCCTTGAAGACTTTACCACCCTTATCGGTAAATGAAACTTTGCTTTCATCTTCGCCACCATTTTTGAGTAGTAAACCTTTTGCATCTGGATAATAGGTAACTTCTTGACCGAGTGAATTATTCCAAGTTGGTTCTTGGTGCCAGATATCAGGATAGAGGTTGTCCTGAATCATAACATCATCCCATTGTTTGTAAGCATTATTTTCAATTTCAAGCAATTCGTGGCAGAACCATAAGTTCATCAAGTCGGAAAAGTCAATTGAGAGCAGGTTGTTCATATTGTAGTGTGGGCCTTGGTGTAAGAAGAGCTTGTGAGCGATTGGAAGTTTAGAAACTTTTTGCCAAATCTTGTAAACATTCTTAGGCTTAACATTCCAATCGTTCAAGCCGTGAACAGAAACCCAGGAACATTTAATGCCATCAGTGTGGTGACGGTAGTTGCGAGCTTCCCAGAAATCAGAGTATTGACCTGTTTTACGGTCGGACTTTTCAAGGAGTCGTTTTTGCATTGCATCGTACTTAGGCTTGATCTTTAAGTAGTCCCCAGAATCCCATAAGTTAGATTGACAAGTTTCAGCAAGCATATCAAGGTCTTCACCTTGGCAAGCTTCAGGAGCAATTACCAAACCATGTTCACGATAGTAGTCGTACCAAGAAGAAATTGCCGCTTCAGAAACTACTGTTTTAAGTCCAGCTACACCAGTAGTGGCAATAGCAATTTGTAAAGTACCCAAGTAAGAGCGACCAGTCATTCCAATATTGCCGTTGCACCAAGATGCTTTAGTTTCATGTTGGCGAGTGCGATCAGTATAAGCAATACGATCACCATGAAGCCATTCGATAATTTCTTTAGCAGATTCAGTTTCTTCTGGACTACCAGTAATTCTCAACCCATCACTACCACGTGTTCCAATAGCACCAGCGTAAACATTAGCAAAACCGCGCGCCAATAAGTATTCGTTTAAAGAATATGCAGCTTTATGAACTGCTTCTTCAGTTGCAGCTTCATCTTCGCTAGAGGGTTTTGTAGCTTTAACTTGAGGCATTGCTTCATATTTAGGATAAGTACTTTCACTTGCATCCTCTAAATTAACATCAACGTTATGGTTACGTTTGGCATTATCAATAATTCCGCCAAAGTATGGGTCTGCAGTATAAAGGGCAGGAATTGGGAAGTTGTTAGATTGATATGGTCTGAAAACTGTCACTTGTAGTAAATCAGGTTTACCATCTTCGTCAGTGTCTAGATCACTTTCAACATAAACAACTTCACGAATCACCTTGCTCATATCAAAGACAGGAAGAGATTTGCCGTTGAAAAACATGTGCTTGTTATTGCCGTAGAATTGGGTGAAGTAGCCGCGACCAGCCATATTATCGATTAAAGTCTGCCCATTTTTAGCTCGAGTATTAAGTAAACGATAGAATACAGCTACTAATTCTTTTTTATCAATTTCTTCCTTATTAGTGTAAGGTAGTGCATTGCGCTTCATGCGGTCTAGTGGATCATTTAAGTCATAATCATAACCCACATGGTAGCCAAGTAATTGTAAAGCTACATTATAGAAATTATTTCTACTCATCTTATCAGGATTAGTAGAAATGAAATCAGCTAAGGTCTGCTTTTCATCAACTGCGAATTCTGTGAGTTTTGCCTTTTTGGCTTCATAAGTTTTAGCTTCAGCAATTGCATTTTCTACTAAGGTTGCTAATAATTCTGAAAAGCTAATTTCTTGCCATTCAATAGGTAAGAAGTTAATTGATTCTAATTCTTTGACTTGCTTATCAAATTCTGTCTTCACATAGGCGTATTGATTGTATTTCATGTAATTTCTCCTTTACTTGAGTCTGTCTAGTTAGATTTTACTAGTTTTTTCATTAAAAAAGAAGAAAAGAAAATTCTAAAACTAGTAAGTAAATGATTAAAAGCTTATAATGAGTAATTAAGAATAGATAATTTGGAGGCAAATTTAATGGCAGAAGTAAAACGCTTATATGAAACTTTTCATCCCGACCACTATGATGTATTCTTAGACATCAGTCGTAAGGATAAAAAATTCTCTGGTAAAGTAACTGTTACCGGAGATGCCCAAGAAGAAGTGGTTAAATTAAACCAAAAGTACTTGAAGATTACTAATGTTAAAGTTGATGGTGCAGATGCTAAGTACGACTTTAACGATAAAGACGAAGTAATTAATATTGAAGCTGGTAAGACTGGCAGTATCAAGATTGAAGTTGAATTTAATGGTCCACTTACTGATTCGATGATGGGTATTTATCCTTCATATTACAAGATCAATGGTGAAACTAAGCAGTTAATTGGTACCCAATTTGAAACTACTTTTGCGCGTCAAGCATTTCCATGTGTGGACGAACCAGAAGCTAAAGCAACTTTCAGCTTAGCAATTAAGTTTGACGAACAACCAGGTGAAACTATTATTTCTAATCAACCAGAAGAAAAGATTGAGGATGGCGTTCACTACTTCAAAGAAACTGTTAGAATGTCTAGTTATTTAGTTGCCTTTGTCTTTGGTGATATGCAAAAGAAGCTTACCAAGACTAAGTCTGGTGTTGAAATTGGTGTCTTTGCAACTAAGGCTCACAAGCCTAAAGAATTAGACTTCGCATTAGATATTGCTAAGCGTTCAATTGAATTCTACGAAGATTACTATGAAACTCCATATCCTTTAGAACACTCATATCAAGTAGCTCTTCCAGACTTTTCAGCAGGTGCAATGGAAAACTGGGGTTGTGTAACTTACCGTGAAGCTTACTTACTTCTTGACCCAGATAATACTTCACTTGATATGAAGCAAGTGGTGGCCACTGTAATTACTCACGAATTAGCTCACCAATGGTTCGGTGACTTGGTAACTATGAAGTGGTGGGATAACTTATGGCTTAACGAAAGTTTTGCTAACATGATGGAATATGTGGCAGTTGATGCTTTAGAACCTGAATGGAAAATTTGGGAAATGTTCCAAACTTCTGAAGTTCCTGCTGCTCTTCAAAGAGATGCAACTGATGGTGTGCAATCTGTGCACGTTATGGTTAATGATCCAGCAGAAATTGATGCCTTATTTGATGGTGCGATTGTATATGCCAAGGGTTCAAGAATGCTTGTGATGGTTAGAGCATTACTTGGCGATGATGCTTTGCGTGAAGGTTTGAAGAATTACTTTGCTGCTCATAAGTATGGTAATGCAACTGGTGATGATTTATGGAAAGCTTTAGGTGATGCTAGTGGCTTAGATATTGGAGCTATTATGCACTCATGGCTTGAACAGCCTGGTTATCCAGTAGTGAGCGTTAGTGTTAAGGATGGTAAGTTGACCTTATCTCAAAAGCAATTCTTTATCGGTGAAGGTAAGGAAGTTGGCAGAAAGTGGCAAATTCCATTAAACGCTAACTACTCGGCTGCTCCTCAAATTATGAAAGATGAAGAAGTAGTTATTGGCGACTATGACCAATTACGTAAGGAAAATGGTGTACCATTTAGAATCAATGTTGGTAACAATTCTGATTTCATTGTGAAATATGATAAGGAGTTATTAGATGATATCTTAGCAAGCATTGAATCTTTAAAGGCCGTTGATAAGTTACAATTACTCCAAGACTTTAAGTTGTTAGCACAAGCTGGTCAAATTTCATACGCTGACATTATTCCGTTACTTCCTAAGTTTGCGGATTCTACTTCTCCAATTGTAAATAATGCACTTTACTCAATTGCTAACACTTTGCGTAACTTTGTTGATCCAGAATCTGATGAAGAAGCACAATTACGTAAATTTTACAACCTTCTTTCAGAAAAACAAGTTGACCGTCTTGGCTTCTTACCTAAAGAAGGTGAATCGAATGATGATAGCTTAACTCGTCCTTATGTTTTAAGTGCATCATTATATGCTCAAAATCCTCATACTATTGATAAGCTTCATGACTTATACCAGGAAAATTCCGATAATTTGGATAGCTTATCAGCAGATATTCGTGGGGTAGTCTTAGATAACGAAGTAAGAAACTTCGGTAATATGAGCTTGCATGATAAGTTAATGCATGAATATGTGACAACTAATGATCCAAGTTACAAACAAGATTTACGTGCAGCTATTACTTATACTAAACAACCAGATTTGATTGATGCTATTGTTGATAGTTTTGAAGATTCGGAAGTAATTAAGCCACAAGATTTACGTGCTTGGTACCGTGGCGTTCTTGCTAACAACTATGGTCAAGAACAAGCTTGGAACTGGATCAGAACTCAATGGTCATGGCTTGAAGCTACTGTTGGTGGCGATATGGAATTTGCAACCTTCGTGACTGTAACTGCTAATGTCTTCCACACTAGAGAAAGATTAGAACAATTCAAGGACTTCTTTGAACCTAAACTTAATACTCCAGGTTTAACTCGTGAAATCAACATGGACATCCGTGTAATTGAATCCAAGGTTAACTTGATTGAAAAAGAACAAGCTAGCGTTGTTGAAGCAATTAACAAGGTTGTTGATTAGTTAATTGAATTTAAATAGATAAAGAAAAAGGCGATTCGTGAGAATCGTCTTTTTTGTGTGGATTGGGGTTGCCACTTTTGGGTTAAGTTAATATATAATTTATTAGCAGTGGGATGCAAGAGCAATAAAAATATCACCACCAGCAAATATCATGCCACCCCATAAGCTAGCTAATAAAATATTTTTAATTAATTTTAATTTTGAACTCATTGTAAAGAAAGGTCCTTTCCATGGAAAAAATAAGTAGAAATTTAGGTCCTAAATTTAGAAAAATTAGGAAATCTAAAAAATTAACTATGAAACAGATTAGTGGAGAAATTATATCTAAGTCATCTCTTTCAAGATGGGAAAGAGGAGAACAAGATATATCTTTGGCTACATTTTATAAATTACTGGATGAGATTCACGTCTTTTCAGAAGAAGCATCTTCTAAAGAACTTATTCAATTTATAAGTAAAGTTAGTGACTTATATAGGAAAGACGAAATTAAACAGCTAAAGAATATATCACAAGCTTTACTAAAGCAATATGCAAAAGACCGTAGTTATGAAACTTTAATAAAAGTTACTACTGTATGTGATTTGTATATGGATTTGTCTGATGAAGATTTAACAGATACAAAGTTTAAACATATTTTGACTCTACAAGTATGTAGAATTAAGACTTGGTATAAACAAGATTTATTTTTGTTTGCCAACAGCCAATTCTTTTTGGAGTCACCTGTGATTTATAAAAAAGCTTATTCATTAATTGAAGCTGTCTATAATATGACAGTGGTGCCAGATTTGGAATCACGTGCATTATTAAATGCAGTATTTGTATTGTTAAAGAAAAAAGATCTTACTCATGCAGAGACGCTGCTAAATAGTATAAAAGAATTAAACTTTTCTTCTTCTAATTTAGGAGCAGTATACAGGGAAAATTACTTTAGTGAGGTCATAAGATATATTAAAACTGGAAATTCCTATGGTGTCGAGCAATGTATAGCTCGTTTAGGTAATTCAAAAATGGAGAAACAATTAGCCAAAGATTCAAAGTTTTCATTATCTCAGATAAAGAAAATTTACAAACTTTAACTCTCCATAATGTATTTTGACATAGTTAAGTTTTAAAAAAGAAAAATTCCCATTTAATGGGAATTTTAAAAAATATTTTTCAAATTGTTGTAGATTATATATGTAGCAAGCAAAAGATTCTTGCTATCAATGGATGATTTGTATATTAAGAAGGTGATATGTATGTCAAGACTTGATGAATACAAAACTGTTTCAATTTCTGAATTATCCCAAGTTGTTGGTGGCATAGACACGGATAAACAGAAAGGAAAAGAATAGTACTCTTCAAAAGTTTAATACTATTTCTACTGATAATTTAACTAATGTAACCGGTGGTGAAATTGCCAAAGAAATTTGGGACAGTGCTAGAGATTTTGGTACTGGTGTAATTGACGGTTTTGAGGGACACTATCACAGTCATAAATATAGACATAGAGATAGATAAGTTTTAGTAACTTGCAAAAAGGTGAAAGAAAAGTACAAGTTAGTTTTCCTTTCACCTTTTTGCTAGGTATTTTTAAGGATATTAGCAATGAGATTTATTGGAAATATTTTAAAGTGGTTAGTAATACTGTTTTTAGGTTTTGTAATTTTAATTATTATGGAATTTCCAGCTATTTTTGTAACTCCTAGTCCTAGTAATGCTACAGTAAAGTTCAATTTTTGGCATAATGTCAGTTTAGTAATAGGTTTTGCAATTCTATCATTTATTTTGGAATATTTAGTATGCTGGTGGGCCGGAAATAAAATCAATTTTTTTAAAAAGATATCTTTTAAAAAATTAATTTTAGCAATAAGCTCAGGAATTGCTCTTTATATTGTAGAAACATTAATGACGATGAATATGAAAGGAGGTACTGGTGAAACAAGTCTTTATGGACAGACAATGAGAACAAGTCTCTGTATTCCCTTATGGATAACAATAGCTGTTATTACTCCAACATTAGAAGAATTGTTCTTTCAGGGATTGATACAGAAAGGAATCTTGAAGTTTTTAAATCCGTGGGTTTCTATGATTATTACTGCTGTCTTTTTCGGGGTAATGCATGCAATGTCATTCAGTTTGATATTCTTTGTACATTGGATTTCAGGGATGGTCTTAGCCTATGTTTATTACAAAACAGATGATATTAAAGTTCCAATTATAACTCATGGAATGTTTAATCTAATTTTATTAATACAAACAGGGATGCAATTTTTGTAAGAGGATAAAATATGAAAAATAGAGATTACGTTCCACAAGTTGATGAAATGGATTGTGGTGCTGCATGTTTAGCAATGATTTTGAAGCATTAAATGTATCAATTGCTTATATACGTAACTTAGCGCGTACTACGGATAAAGGAACTACAGCACTTGGAATAGTTAAAACTGCTGAAAAATTGGATTTTGAAACTAAAGCTATTAAAGCAGATATGAGTTTGTTTGATGGCTCAGATATTCCGTTACCTTGTATTGTTCATGTGGTAAAAAAGAATTATTTGCACTACTATGTAGTATTAAAAGTTAAAAAGAATTATCTGTTAATTGCGGATCCTGATTCGACTGTTGGTGTAGTAAAGATGGATAAGGCCACTTTTGCACATCAATGGAGTGGGATTGCTATATTTATGGTACCGAAGCCTGATTACACGCCAATTAAGCAATCAAAGCAAACATTACTTTCATTCTTACCCAGATTGTTTAAGCAACGTAAGTTAATTATTAATATTATCTTAGCTGCATTTTTAATTACTGTAATCAGTATTGCAGGTTCATATTTTTTACAAACAATAATTGATACTTATATTCCTAATAATATGCATAATACCTTGGTTGTCATAGCTATGGGATTGTTTGTATTTTATATTTTTGAAGCTTTGTTTACTTATGCTCAAAATTTTTTGTTAACTATTTTTGGACAAAGATTTTCAATTGATATTATTCTAGGATATATTCGTCATATTTTTACTTTGCCAATGAGTTTTTTTGCTACAAGAAGAACAGGTGAAATAACGTCACGTTTTACTGATGCTAATAAAATCATCGATGCGTTAGCAAGCGCAGTAATATCTATTTTTCTAGATGCAAGTATCGTGGTAATTATGGGGATTGTATTGGCCATTCAGAATGCTACTTTGTTTTGGATAACTTTAGTTTCATTGCCGATTTATATTGTAATCATTTTAGGATTTATTAAACCATTTGAAAAATTAAATCAAAAAGAAATGGAAAGTGGGGCCGTTTTAAGTTCCTCCGTTATTGAGGATATCCGTGGAATGGAAACAATTAAAGCTCTTAATAGTGAAGATGAACGGTATTTTAAAGTAGACACAGAATTTGTAGATTTTTTAAAAAGAGGGTTGAAATATTCAAAGGCTGATATTTTACAACAAGCATTAAAATTAGTGGTTCAGCTATCGTTAAATTTAGTAGTTTTAACTGTCGGAGCAATTTTAGTAATGCATAATAAGTTATCGGTTGGTCAACTGATGACTTATAATGCTTTATTAGCTTATTTTGTGAATCCTTTACAAAATGTAATCAATCTTCAAACTAAATTACAAAGTGCTCGTGTAGCAAATAATCGGTTGAATGAAGTTTATTTAGTTAAAAGTGAATTTCAAGCAAAGCGGTCTATTAATAACCTTCAACAGATTATAGGAAATATTATTTTTGAAAATATTGAATATCAATATGGTTATGGACAAAAAATTTTAAATGGTATCAATTTAAAAATTAATGTTGGGGATAAATTGACTATTGTTGGTATGAGTGGCTCAGGTAAATCAACTTTAATGAAATTATTAGTTGGCTTCTTTGAGCCGGTCAAAGGCGATATTTTATTAAACTCACAATCAATAAAAAATATTGATCGTCATACTTTAAGAACTTATATCAATTACACGCCACAAGAACCTTATATTTTTTCTGGAACAATTTTAGAAAATTTAAAATTAGGAAATCGTGATGGTGTGACTCATGATGATATTGTGGAAGCTTGTAAGATAGCAATGATTGAAAAAGATATTGAAAAAATGCCCTTGCAATTTAATACAAAATTAGATGAAATGGGGAGTGTATTATCAGGAGGCCAGCGCCAAAGATTAACAATTGCAAGAGCTTTGCTTTCACCTGCCCAAGTATTAATCTTAGATGAAGCTACAAGTGGTCTGGATGCCATAACTGAAAGAAAAGTAGTAGATAATCTGATAAATTTAAAAAATAAGACAATTATTTTTATTGCACATAGATTGGCCATTGCACGAAGAACTGATAATATCGTGGTTTTGGATGATGGGAAAATTGTGGAGCAAGGTTCTCATGAAGAATTATTAGCTAAAAAAGGATATTATTATAACTTGGTTGAAGGTTAGGAGTTAAAGCAATGAATAAGAAATATCTTGAAAGTAGTGAATTTTATTCTGCGAGATTTACTAATTTTTCGACCATAATAATTATTCCGATTTTTGTTTTATTGGTATTAATAGTATTATTTTCTTTCGTTGGTCAGCGACAGATAACTGTGGAAAGTGTTGGAAATATTGAACCAGTCGGTAGCGTACCAACTATTCAAGCAAGTGTAAATGGGAAGATAACTTATAGTGCATTGAGAGAAGGAAAATATGTAGCTAAAAATCAAATTTTGCTTAAATATAATAATCAAACTAGTAAAAGTAAACTAAGTTTATATCAATCTGAAAAGAAAGAATTGGATGAACAAATTGATGATTTAGAGTTACTTAAATCTGGTATCTCTGTTAATAGGGATGTATTTAATTATGATGATAAATTTGGCTATAGAAGTTTGTTAAAGAATTACTTAAGTCAAAGAAATACATATATTTTAGAAAATAATCAATTAACTCAAAAGCAAGAAGAGAATAAACAAAGAAGAAAAAATAATAAAAAAACCAAGGAAGATGCCGAAATAACTACCCAAATTGAAGAAAATAATCAAAAATTATCTATGCTTCAAGATAAATATTTGGAAGAGAACGCGCAGGATATTATTAAAGCTAAACAGCAGCTTACTCAGGTGAGAGCTCAAATTACTGAATTAAACAGTAATCTAAGAAGTTATACTGTAAAAGCCCCTAAAAGCGGCATTTTACATATAAATGATGAGTATACCGAAAATAAGTATATTAGCCCTGGCGTGGAAGTAGCTAAAATATATCCAATTATAAGTAAGCAAAATAAAGTTAAATTAAAAGCATATATTTCTACGGCAGATATTTCATCGGTAAAAAAGGGACAAATAATGCAATTCAAAGTTGCTAGAAATGTTCCAAAACCGATAATAATTTCGGGAAAAATAAATAACATAAGCGTGTCTACTACTCAGATTGATAAAAATACTAATGGCTATGTAGTATCTGCTACTGCTAATTTATTACCAGCACAGCGCAAAATTTTGAAATATGGTATGAGTGGTAATATTTCAATCATTATTGGAAAGATAAGCTTCTTTAATTACTATAAGAACAAACTACTTAACGGAGAATAAGTAAGCCATAATTAAAATGGAGATATATACGATGATATCTAAAAAGATACCGTCGTATTTTTTAATTATTTTTGCGCATATGCAAAATTTTTTAAATGGTCTATTATAAAAGTATGTAATAGACAGGAGAATTTATTATGAATAATAATCTAGCATTATCAGATTATGTAGATTTAGATGATAAACAAGCAAGAAATAAAAGTATATTAAAGATGGTAATTGCTTTTTTAGTATTAGCTGTTAGCTATGAGTTAGCTCCATTAATAACATTATCTAGAAAAATTAAAAATGTTCCTATAGAAATACTTATATATGTAGCTATAGCAGGTATTATTACATATATAGGGTGTTATATAGGTAATACTACTAAAGTTACTAAAAAACCTATCAAATTAGGAAAAGTTACTTTAACTATTTTTATTGTCTTTATAGTATTATGGTTATCCTTGTTAATTATGAATAAAGTAGGATTGTTTAAAATGCCACTACTGAAAATCCTAGATGTTTTTACTTTAGCAATTTTTGGTGGAATAATAGAGGAGGTTTTATTTAGAGAATTAATTTTTAATATTTTTATTGAAGTTTTTAGTAAAAGAAAATATCTTTTTGTGTGGGCTTCATTAGCAGAAAGTTTTTGTTTTGCTATATTCCATTTTCTTAATTTGACTCATCAGTCATTACTTTCAACTTTAGGACAAGTGATAATTGTTTTTGGTACTGGATTGTTAATAACTTATATACGATTAGCCAGTAACGGTATCTGGTTAGGAATGCTATTCCATATATATTGATATTTCACCATCATTAGCCACCTCATCAAACTATGGTAATTCATATATCTCAGGAGAATTTATTTTTATGCTAGTTATGCTTGCAATAGCGCTTCCAGCAATTTACTCTTACAACAAGAGATATAACGAAGGAATTACACGACAAGTTGATGCATAACTACGTAACTATTAATGATCCAAGTTACAAGCAAGATTTACGCGCGTGGTACGGTGGTATTGTTGCTAACAACTATGGTCAAGAACAAGCTTGGAACTGATGGTCATGGCTTGAAGCTACTATTGGTGGTGACATGGAGTTCGCAACCTTGTAATTGAATAAATGATAAAGAAAAAGGCGATTCGTGAGAATCGTCTTTTTTGTGTGGATTGTGGTTGCCACTTTTGGGTTAAGTTAATATATAATTTATTAGCAGTGGGATGCGAGGGTGTTCATGGTAGCAATAAAAGAGCTACCAACTACGTAAGCCGCATTTCCCCCGTGAGTGGTAAGTAAAATATTTTTAATTTTTAAATATATAAGGGAGATATTCCTTTCATGAAAAAAATAGATAAAAGTATTGGTCACAATTTTAGAAAGCTTCGAGAATCCAAAGGATTTTCGGGTCCAGAAGTATGTGATGGAATAGCTGCAAAATCTACACTTTCCCGATGGGAAAATGGAAAATCAAATTTATCGGTAAATTTGTTTTATAAGTTCTTGGATAGAATTCATGCAACGCCAGAAGATGTAATGCCTCAGAAAGAAGATATTTCTGACTTCATTGATAGTGTAAGTCTATTATTTATGCATAATGATATCAAAGGACTATATGAAAAAGCTAAGCAATCATTAGTAATGTATTCACAAAGCAAGACAGATAAAGATTTGCTTTGTGCAGCAATGGCAAGCAACTTTTATTTTGATTTAACGAATATCAATCTGATAGATAATTCTTTCAAAGAAGATATCTCTTCAAAAGTTAGGAAAATTAAGAGTTGGCAAGAAAGCGATTTAATTCTCTTTGCTAATACTCAATTCTTATTAGATGCTTCCTTAATTTACAGATTAGCTAGAGAATTAGCTAGTTTTGATTTCGAAAAGGAAGTAGTTCCTACTATGGAAATGGAAACTTTACTTAATTCTATTTACACATTAATAAGAAAAAAAGATGTTATGCGTGCGAAGAAGTTATTTCGCAGCGTAAAGCAACTTGAATATTCTCTTAATAATCAATCAATAGAATATAAAGAAAAGTTTTATGATCTTTTATTACATTACATTGATAGACCTAATCCAATAAAAATAAAACAATTTTTAACTTCTATTTCAAACTCACGAAGTGGAAACCAATTAGCAGCAGACTTAAATTTTTCATTTCAACAAGTTAGAGAAATATATAAAATTTAGTACGTTAAGCTTCCAAATAGTAGTTTTACATATAATTAATTTTTTATTAAAGTCAGTTGCGTTTACGCAACTTGCTTTAAGGCGATTTTTTTCTAAGTGCTAGTATAGGGCTGTAGCTTTGAACTTAATGATCGAAACAACGGAACTACCATAATTACTGGAAAGATACAGAGTATTTCGGTTTATCCTGAGACGAATAAAAGGCAATCAGAATACGAAGTAATATCTTTGATAAAGCCAACTAAAAAAGAGAAGAGTTCTTTAAGATATGGAATGCAGGGACAAGTCTCTGTAATTACAGGTAAGGAAACGTATTTTAATTATCTGAAATCATTATTTTTAGATGAAAAATGATAAACAGGAGATGTTACTATGAATAATAACTTAGCATTGTCAGACTATGTAAATTTAGATGATAGTGAGGCTAAAAAGAAAAGTATAATTACGATGATAGTTACGCTTGTAATATTAGTGATCATTTATCAAAGTTTAATTCCGTTAATAATAGAGAAGTTGGCTTTGTGGCCTGCTGTAATCCTTACCTTAGTTGTATCTGTGTTAGTCGCTTGTGTAGCGCGTTATTTTGCTAAAACTTTTTAGTAAAACTAAATATGTTTTTATTTGGGCTTCATTATGTGAATGTATTTGCTTCAGTCTATATCATTTTCTTAATTTAGGACACCAGTCTTTAGAATCTACTATAGGACAAGTTATATCAGTTTTTAGTATGGGATTAATTTGGACTTATGTCCGTTTTGCAAGCAATGGAATTATATTAGGAATTATTTGGCATATTTATCAAGATATATCACCCCAGCTTCTTAGTTCCAATATTGGTGTCACTGATATAAAGGCTGCAATAATTTATACAACCATTTTAAGTTTGTTTGCATTTATCTGCATTTACTCTTATAACAAGAGATACAACGAAGGAATTTTAAGATAAGTATTCAACTAGAAGATAGACGTTAATAGTAACGTTTATCTTTTTCATCTATAAAGTTTCTAATTTAGTAGCAAGTAAAATTTTCTGCTACTAAACTAATATCAGGTCAGAAGAAGCTTTTAAAATACAAAAGGATCTATTATAGAAGTATGTAATAGACAGGAGATGTTACTATGAATAATAATCTAGCATTATCAGACTATGTAAATCTAGATGATAAACGAGCAAGGAATACAAGTATCATAAAGATGGTAATTGCCTTTATAGTATTAATGGCTGCTTATTTAGCGATACCATTTTTACAATATGTAATTAAAAGCGTTCCAATTTTGCTTATAACATATTTAGTTTTAGCAATAATTGTTGCATATATAGCTTATCGATTAGCCGATACAACTAAAGTAACTAAGAAACCAATCAAGCTAGGAAAGGTTACGCTAATTATCTTTATTATATTTATAGTATTGTGGCAACTTGTTTTACTCTTTAATAAAGTAAGCATATTTAAATTATCTGAAATGAAGTTAATTGATGTTTTGGCACAAGCTATATTTGCTGGGATAATTGAAGAAGCACTTTTTAGAGGATTATTATTAAATGTGTTTATTGATGTTTTTTATAGCAAGAAATACATGTTTATTTGGGCAGCTGTTTTAGAAAGTTTGTGTTTTGCCTTATTTCACTTTTTAGATTTGGCTCACCAATCATTTGCTTCAACTTTAGGTCAAGTTATTATTGTGCTTGGGTCCGGTTTGATAATGACTTATATGCGTTTTGCTATTAATGGTATTTGGTTAGCTACTATTTATCACATTTATTCAGATATTTCACCTCAATTGGCAAGTTCGAACTTCGGAAATTCTGATGTAATTGGTGAATTTATTTTTATGATTGTGATAGCGGTTATTGGACTCTCCTGCATTTATTCCTACAACAAGAGATATAACGACGGAATTTTAAGATAAATATTCAACTAGAAGATAAACGTTAGTAGTAATGTTTATCTTCTTTTTTGTACCTCAAAACTTTTACTATTACATAAAAAGTGTCTGGGAAAAAACTAGATACTTAAAATAGAAAATCCGTTAGAACTCGTTTGTTCTAACGGATTTTTTCTATACATTATCTTCCAGCCTTGATATTATTAAATCACCACAAAATAAAAACAAGAAGGTGGAATTTCATGTATCAAAATTATATCACAGGTCAAAC
>NZ_JAAVAU010000014.1 GCF_014803895.1 Lactobacillus sp.
CTCTTTACGATTTTTTGATTTGTTATCTCAAATTTATTGCTTGCGAATTGACTTCGCTTCCGTTTGGGGTATTTTTTACCCCGCACACTTTGCGAAACTTTGTTCAGTTTTCAAGGTACGAAAATCGTCACAGACGACTTATTTATTTTACCATACTCTATTCTTCTTTGCAAGAATATTTTTGATATTTTTTATACCTGCCTTCTCTCTTATTGAAGACAGCTTATTTATTATATCATCACTTTTTTAGTATTGCAAGAAAAAGTTTTTCTTTTTCTTTACCTCCTCAAGCGACGTACATTACTTTACAGGATTTTTTTATTCTAGTCAACCTTTTTTGTAAAAAAATTATTTATTTGCTTTTTTAATTCGTCTTCACATATCTCAAAGCCTAATTTAGCACGCTTTGAAGTCCAAAAATGTAGATGCTTTTTTCTTGCTTCCTTTACAGGTGGGAGAACAGCTCGATGAGACAAACTAATTTGACCATTATATGGATCAATATCTAAAATCATAACTTTAATCTTTTCTCCCACTTTAAATTCATGACCAATATCTTCTACGTAACCACCATGAACTTCGGAAATATGAACCAGTCCTTCTTTTTCCGAATTAAGTTTTACAAAAATACCGTATTGTTGAATACCGTTTATTTTTCCCTCAACAATATCTCCAATTTTTAACGCCATTAATTTCCCTTCTTTAGTAGTCTTTATAAAAAATAACCTGAAATTGTGTAATAATAAATACAAATAAAACTGAGGAGCGATTTAATGAATAATTATGATCTTGCTATTATCGGCGCAGGACCTGTAGGTCTATTTGCCAGTTCATTTGCTAAATTACACGGTTTAAAAACAATAACCTTTGAAGCATTATCCAAAGTTGGGGGACAAGTTCAATGGCTTTATCCCCAAAAAAATATCCACGATATTGCCGGTTATAACACCATCACCGGCTCAAGCTTGATAGATAATCTTAACCAACAAGCTAGTGACGAAACTTTCATTACTAATCATAAAGTTAAAACTATTGAAAGAAAAGAAAATGATACTTTTTTAATCGACGACACTTATTTAGTAAAAAGTATTATCATAGCTTCTGGGCTTGGTGCTTTTCGTCCTAAAAAATTTCCACTTCAGCTAGATGAAAAGACTCAAAAACATTTTCACTACTTTATGACCAATCCAGATAATTTTTCTAATAAAAATATTGCAATATTTGGTGGTGGAGATTCTGCACTTGATTGGGCCATCCAACTTTCTAAAAAATCAAATGTCAGTATTATTCATCGGCGTGATAAATTCCGCGGATTAGAAACCAGTATCGAAAAGCTAAAAAGTTTAAAAAATATTGAATTTCTCATCCCTTACCTTCCAAAAGAAGCTGCTTTTGAGGATAATCAATTAGTATTAACCTTAAAAGCGGTAGGGGAAGACAAATTAGTTAAAAAAAGATTTGACGAAGCTTTAATTGCTTACGGGTTCCGATCAGATAATCTTCAACTCCGTAAGTGGGGATTGGAACTGGAAAATGGTTTATTAAAAGTTAATCGCACAATGCAAACCAATCTTAAAGGAATTTACGCAATCGGGGATACTACAACTTATCCTGGTCGTGTTCCAATGATTGCTTTAGGATTTGGTGAGGCCCAAATTGCTGTAACTAGTATTATGAATGATCTTTTTCCAGAAAAGAAAATGACTCTTCATTCTACAAGCATCTAAGAAAGGAAAATTAATTGAATTTAATAGATTTTATTTTACACATTGATAAGCATTTAGTAACAATTGTTAATACCTTTGGTAACTGGACCTATCTTATTCTCTTTTTAATTGTTTTTATAGAAACAGGATTAGTAGTATTTCCATTTTTACCTGGCGATTCATTAATTTTTGCAGCGTGCGCTATGGCTGCTATCCCTAAGTATGGACTTAATTTTTGGATATGCTATATTATTTTTCTTTTTGCAGCCGTACTAGGAGACACAATTAATTATGAAATAGGTAATTGGTCAGAACATAGTGGTTCCAAACATTCTTGGTTTAATAAGCTAATTAATGAAAATAAAAGAAAAGCCACAGAAAATTTCTTCGCTACTCATGGCGGAAAAACGATTGTCATTGGCCGATTCATTCCATTCATTAGAACATTCGTCCCATTCGTTTCTGGAGCAAGTAAAATGCACTATAGAACTTTTATTCTATATAATTTTATCGGTGGATTTTTATGGGTAAGTTTATTTGCCTTAGTTGGTTACTTCTTTGGTAATATTCCAGTTGTTCAAAATCACTTCTCATTTATCGTTTTAGGTATTATTTTAGTATCTGTTGTTCCAGTTCTCATTATTTGGTTACGTAAAAAAATTGTACAAAAAAAGGAGCTTTAAAGCTCCTTTTTATTTTGCCAAAATAAAATTGCAAAATATAATTCATAAATTATTGCAGCAGCCACAAAACAGCTAGCAAAAAAGTTTTCTGTTAAAACATTAATAATAGGATCAGTATTAGGATCAAACAACCAATTATTATTGTTAAAAAGTAAATGATGGAAAACAATAAAAAACTGATCAAAATTAGTCATTGCTAACGGCAAAAGCACCAATGGTAGCAACATAAAAATTACTATTTCAATTGACTTTAAGTGAAGATAAGATAACTTTTTGCGTCGATACAAAAAAAGAAAAATTATTATTCCCATTATAAAGGCAATCAAAGCCAAACTAAATAATAACTTGCATTCATAAAAATGCTGGGCTGCCTTAACTGACGTCGGAAAATTTGTCATTTTTAGGATTCTTTTAAACGGCCAAAGCAAATAAAACATCAATTGGTTATAATTTTTCATAATAGTACCTAAGGGTAACTTAACTACGGCATCTGTCTGCTCAAATTTAATCGAGAGAGCTAACAATGGCCAACTCAAAACAATAGCCCCTACTGCAGCCGAAGCAATAGCAAACAAAAAATTATAAATAATTGCAATAATTGATTTTTTTCCTAAACTAGCCATTTACCTAAATTTTCTAAAGTATATGTTGGCTGAGTTCGTTTATTTTTTATTTGTTCTAGTGTACTTACTCCTGTTAAAGTTAATAAAGTATCCATATGACAATTAATACCGGCCATAATATCCGTTTCATAGTTATCACCAACTATTAAAGCTCTATGTTTATCTAACTTCATTAATTCCAAAGCATAGTTCACAATAATTGATGAAGGCTTACCAATAAAAATTGGTTCCACCCCAGTAGCAGCAGCAATCATTGCACATTGGGACCCATTCCCAGGTAGTAGTTCATCTCCAGACGGCAAATTCATATCTTGATTAGTACCAATAAAAACTGCCCCATTTCTAATTGCTCGAGTGGCAATTTTTATTTTTTGATAAGTTAAATCAGTATCCATCCCTACAATTACATATCTTGGATTTCTTTCATCAAGGTAAAAATGATCATTCTGTAAAATTCCTTCTTTCAATCCAGTTTCACCAATAATATAGACAGGAATTTTGTCTACTCCTGGATTTTCCTCCAGTAAATATGAAATAGTAGCTAGTACTGGAGTATAGATATGGTCTATATCAGTCTCAATACCATGGTGTCTTAATTTATCAGCTACCATTTCACGTGTTCTAGTAGTGTTATTAGTCAAAAACAAATATGGTATTTCTTTTTCTTGCAAGCGATGTACAAAATTTACACCGGTTTGAATGGTTTTAGGTCCCCGATAAACCGTCCCATCTAAATCAATGAGATAGCCCTCATATTTATGATTCTTCATATTTAACCCTTTCTCTTCTTAATCACAAATCTTTGCTTACGTTGTCCCGGTTTTTTCTTTTTCATTGCAAAAGTATTCTTTTTGATACGAGAACGATGAACTTTCCGTTCCTTAAAGTGAGGCGTATAATTTTTCTTTTTATTTTTGTTAGAAATATTATTACGTTTTTTGCGATTTTGACGTCCTAGCACAATCTTTTTGACTTCATTTTGCCCTAATAAATGTAACACAAAATACGGACTACCTGGATTACAATATTCTTCCAAATAATCAACAATCGCATTAGCTTTTTTATCAATCGCAGCTCGATCTGTAGCATCATAAAATCCCTTTAATCGCAAATGATCGCTAGACACATCGCCGACTAAATAATCGTATTGATTTAAATAAGGATCATACTTTTCTCTCAAAATTTCAATATCTAAAGCTTCTTTTACATTGTCTAAAATTTCATACTGGCGATTATCAATGGTGACAATATTACCTTCACGATAAACTTTTGCAAGCGAATGATATAATTTCTTCTTATCTTCATCATTTTTTTTCGTATATCTTTTTTCTGTTTGTTTCTCCATACCATCATCAATCTAATTAGTCTAAAGGATATTTTCTTGCTAAGTAATCACCTACTACAGTGCGCAAATAATTTGGGAATAAAAACTCATTCTCACCCATAATTGAAATTGTCGGAAAAAATGGTATCAATACATAATGATCAAGCAAGGCCAAGACATATTCTTGAGTAGGATCAATCTCTTTACCATTAACATAAACGGTACGATTTTCTTTGTCGACAGTAATTCCTTTATAAATAATATCGCCAAAAATCTTACCTCTGAAACTCATCCCTTTAAGTGGGAATTTTCTTAAAAAATGTCGATTCTTCTCCATCTCCATGACCATTCGCCATAAATCGCTTCCTTTTAAGCGTGTTCTAACAACATGCATCGGATGAGGTAAAACATACTGTAACTCTGCTTCAGAAAGCACTCCCGGTTTAAATGAATCTAAAAATAAACCACTATTTAAAACGGCAATATCGGTTCCTGCAAAATTACTAGTTGCATCTAAAGCTGCCTGAATAGTTACCATTTTATCTTCAGCAAATTTTTGGGGTAATTTTGCTATTTTTCTACCTTTCAAAAGATTTGTACCTTGAGTACGCAATGTTTCAATAAAATTTTCATCCCCATAAACCGAAGGTAATTTATTTACAGCAACCGTTGAAGGGGTGATTTTTACAACTTGATGCTGATCATTGAGCTTAACTTGGATATCACCGATATAACGTCCCCATTTACCAGTTTGCGTTATCCAAGTATGGTTTACTTTTTCTCCATTGGGGATTAAATCATGGCTATGTCCGCCAATAATCAAATTAATTTCTGGATAATGCTCTGCCAAATAACGGTCCATTGTCAAACCAATATGACTAATAACCATTAACATATCATATTGCCCTTTTATTTCAGGCAAAACTTTTTCCATTGTCTCTGAAATTAATTTTACATGCCATTTATTTGGCCCATACGTCAGCGGATAAGCAGCTGTTAAACCAATAATAGCAATACGTGTTCCTTTATTTGTTTTAATAATTTTATAGGGTTTACACCAAGTAGGCATACTTTCGTCTTCTTCACGTAAGTTTGCCAATAATACTGGAAACTGTGCCTGATCAAATAACTTCTCTAATACCCAATGGGGATTAGAGATTCCTTCATTATTGCCAATCGTTATAGCATCATAATGAAATTCATTCATCAAAGCAATATTACTCTGTCCTTCTGTAGCATCTGACAAAGGATGGGACCGATCCATAAAATCTCCTGCATCAAATGTGAGTACTTGATCAACACTTTTATCAGCTTGTGCTTGTTTCAGATAACGTCCAATCTTAGGAAATTGTTCAAAATGTGAATGAAGATCATTAGTATGTAGTATTCTTAAATTTTCCATCCCTATTACCTCTCACATTAACCAATTCGATTAGCTTTTAAAATCATCTTATAGGCATCTAAAATTTTTCCTTTTGGTTTATCCCACTCAATCCAAGACGGATGGCGCCAATCATTTTCATCAGTTAAAGTTTCAAGATTGTAATTATCATTGATATATTTTTCATAAGTGATTAAAGCAGTTGTTCGCGGCAAATTTAATTGAAGAATCCGAACTCTTTTAATATCTCCACGATCAACAGCCAATTCCGCAATTCCATTTTGATCAATATTAGAAATCTCATAATATTTACTACCATCATTACGAGTTACTTCTTCAATTAAGTTTAATTGTTGATAAGCTTTTGCCATTTATATCACAACTCTTTCTACTTGATTATGACCTATAGAACTTCAAATATGCTTTTTAAATTACTTTACGTTATTCCCAGCCTTGAGCCAAAAATAGAACCTTGAGTTATTGTATCACAAAACTTTTGGCTTATTTATTAGCTCAGATTAAATAAACTAAATACGAATTTTTTAACTTTTAAGTCCAAAAATGCTGTAATATTTAATCAGATACAAAAAATAAAAAATTAAGGAGTTAATTATTTATGGAATTAGATTACAAAAAATTAGCCCAAGAAAAGAAAGAAGATATTCTTCATGATTTAGAAGAATTGATTGCAATTGATTCTTCCGAAGATTTAGAACATAAGAGTGAAAAGTATCCTGTAGGTCCAGGTGCTGCTAAAGCATTAGAAAAGTTCTTACACTTTGCTCAACGCGATGGATTTGATACTGAAAACTTTGACAACTATGCAGGCCGAATTAATTTTGGTAAAGGCAAGGAACGCTTAGGTATTATCGGTCACGTGGATGTTGTGCCTGGAGGCGATGGTTGGAATACTGATCCATTCAAAATGATCATCAAGGATGGTAAGATTTACGGCCGTGGTAGTGCAGATGATAAAGGTCCATCTCTTGCCGCATACTATGCAATGCTTATTTTGAAAGAAAATGGCTTTAAACCTAACAAGAAGATTGACTTTGTTTTAGGTACTAACGAAGAAACCAACTGGGTTGGGATTGAGTACTACTTAAAACATGAACCAACACCAGATATGGCTTTTTCACCTGATGCAGAATTTCCTATTATTAACGGTGAACAAGGAATTGTAACTTTAAAATTAGACTTCAAAGAAGACTTATCTGAAGGTGATGTAAAACTTTTCGCCTTCAATTCAGGAACTGCAGCTAATGTTATCCCTCATACAGCTCATGCTTTGATTGAAAGTGATAATTTAACTGATATTAAGAAGAAATACGAAGACTTTTTGAAAGACAACAAGCTTGAGGGTAAATTTGAAATGATCAGTGGTCAAGCTGAATTAAGTTTAACTGGTCACGGCGCTCACGCTTCTGCACCTGAAACTGGTAAAAATGCTGCTACTTATCTTGCTAGCTTCTTAGATACTTTGAGCTTTGATGGTCAAGCCAAGAACTTTATTCATTTCTTAGCTAGCGTTGAACACGAAGACTTTAAGGGTAAAAAATTAGGTATCTTCCATCATGATGACTTAATGGGTGATTTAGTAAGTTCTCCATCAGTATTTAAAGTTGATGCCCAAAATGCTTATATCTTAAATAATGTTCGCTTCCCACAAGGTACTAATGCTGAAAAGATGGTCAACCAAATTAATGAAAAGTTTGGTGATATTTTAGTTGCCAGAGTAGATGGTCGCGAAGAAGAACCTCACTATGTGCCTGGCGATGATCCAATTGTTAAAACTTTGCTATCAGTTTATGAAAAACAAACTGGCAAAAAAGGACACGAAACTGTTATTGGTGGCGGTACTTATGGTCGCCTCTTCGAACATGGTGTTGCCTTTGGTGCCCAACCTGAAGATGCACCTTTAGTAATGCACCAACCTAATGAATACATGAAGGTTGACGACTTAATTGATTCGATTGCTATCTATGCAGAAGCAATTTATGAACTCACTAAGTAAAATATTAATAATTTCGTAACAAGAGCAATCAAAAGATTGCTCTTTTTTCTGCTATAATTAATAGAAAAATAAATTTATTTCAAAAAAGGATCTGTATTTGTGCAAAAATTAAAAGAAAAAATACACAACTTTTTATTCTCTGGTCCTAAGGTTTCTAAATTAGAACAAGAGTCCCAAGAAAGTAAAATATCTTTTTATAGTAGTATTACCTATTTAACTTTACATCGTATTTTCCGCTACGTAATAGTTGGAATTGTATTTTTAGTCTTTATTTTAGTAGGCTTTGGTGGAGGTTATGCACTAGGTATTGTTCGTCAGCAATCTGTTCCGACAGTTAAGCAATTATCTCAACAAATAAATCACTCAGCTAGTTCAGCTACACTTTATTATGCAGATAATGAAAAAATTGCTACTGTCACTCCAGATACAAAGGTAACTAAGGCTACAAGTAGTGAATTAACGCCTTTAATTAAAAAGGCAGTTACTGCTACTGAAGATGAAACTTTTTATAAACACCATGGCGTGTTACCTAAGTCTATTGTTAGAGCAGTAATTTCGGAATTATTAGGAATTGGTGTTCAAACTGGTGGATCAACTTTGACTCAACAACTAGTTAAGATGCAGTTTTTGACTAGCCAAACTACTTGGCGGCGTAAAATCACAGAAATGCTTTATGCTCGAAAATTAGAAAATCATTTTTCTAAAGAACAAATCATTACTGCTTATTTAAATGCTGCACCTTATGGTAAAAATAATAGTGGTCAAAATATTACTGGTATCAAAACCGCAAGTGAAGGTATTTTTGGTAAATCACTCAAAGATTTAACTCTTCCCGAAGCAGCGTTTTTAGCTGGTTTACCACAAAGTCCATCCGTTTATACTCCTTATGATTCTAACGGTGAAGTAAAAAAAGATTTAAGTTTAGCTATGCGCCGAAAAGATATTGTTTTATTTAGAATGTATCGAAATGGCGATATTACTAAATCTCAATATCTGAAAGCGAAAAAGTATGATTTACGAAAAGACTTCTTAAAACCTACTGTAGCTCCTGAAGTCAAAAAACAAAGTAGTTATCTCTACAACCTTGCATTCAATAAGGGAATGGAAATATTAACTAACTACCTTATCAAGCAGGATAATCTTAAAGTAGCTGATGTCAAAAAAGATACTAACCGTTATAATCAATATCAAAATAATGCGTATGAACTCTTACACGAAAAGGGCTATAAAATTCATACCACTATTCGTAAGTCACTTTATACTGAATTAAATAAAGTCGTTAAGAATACTAACCTCGGAGAAGATCATACTAGTCGTGATTATAATTCCTCTACTAATAAATGGACTACTACTACAGAGCATGTCCAAAATGGTACTGTCGTCATTGATAACTCGACAGGTAAGGTTTTAGCCTTTAGCGGTGGTGTTGACTTTAATAGTTCTCAAACTAACCACGCTTTTGATACTTATCGTTCACCAGGATCTTCTATTAAGCCATATCTGGTATATGCTCCAGCAATTGAAAATCAAATTATTTCCACTCAAACTGCGCTTGCTGACTTCCCTACTCATTTTGGAAAATATATTCCAACCGATTATGATTCAACAACACAGAATAAATTTGTTTCAGCTCAAGAAGCATTAGCTAAGTCATATAATATTCCAGCTGTTAACCTTTATAGTAGATTACGATCTAGTAAAATTAATGTTAAATCTACTATGAAAAAGCTAGGTTTAAATTTATCTAATAACGAGTACAAGAGTCTGGGTATTGCCTTAGGTGGTACTGATTATGGATTCTCAGTAGCCGAGAATGCTAGTGCCTTTTCTAACTTCTATAACAATGGAAAACGTGCAGATGCATATTATATCGATAAGATTACTGATCCTTCTGGAAAAGTAATTTACAAACACAAGGAAAAGACACAACGTGTATACTCCTCAGGTACAGCTTATATTATGCAAAAGATGCTACGCCAGGTTGTTAAATCCGGTACTGCATCAAGCTTAAGTAGTATGCTTAATTTCGATTCTTCTACTTTAATTGGTAAAACTGGTACAAGTAATGACTATCGTGATATTTGGTTTAATGGTTCTACTCCAGGAATTACTATTTCTAGTTGGATCGGTTATGACAATTATTATGGTCATACATACAACCTTGACTCAAGCTCCAGCACTACTAACCTAACCCTTTGGGCTAATATTGCTAATGCTCTTTACAAGGTTGATCCAAGTATCTTTAAACTAGATGCAGTTAGTGCTCAGCCATCAACAGTTAAACGCTCTACAGTTTTAAAAGAAACTGGTACCCTACCTGGTACTGTTAGTTGGAACGGACAAGAAATCTCACTTGATGGTGATACTACAACTGCTTTAAGTTTGAAGTCAGCTTCCCCAGCAAGTGCAGAATTTGGTATCGGAGCTTCTAATAAAGATTACAACTTGTTCTATAATTACTACTTAGGTAAAAATACTAAGTACGGACAAATACTACTCTACACGGGTAAGACAATTTCTAAGAATACAAAGAATATCAGTAGTCTTTTTGTTAGTGCCAGCAGCTCAAAGAAGACATCTGAAGGATCTACTTCTAATAGCTCTAATAATACCAATACCGATAGTAGCAACCAGCGAACGTCTAGTGAAAACTCTACTAACAGTACAAGTAGTACAAATACTAATTCTCAATCACAGACGACACAAGGAACTAGTTCTACCACTGGCAACTAAAAAAAGTGATGTGCAATGCACATCACTTTTTTATTATCTAAAACTCTATTATTTGTTTAATGTGGTTTGACCATAACGGACAGTGTGACCTAATGATACATGTTTTTCATTAAGTTCTTCCTTATTCATTAACTTAGTTAACATTCTCATTGCTACTGCACCAATATCATAAAGTGGTTGCTGAATTGTAGTTAAATGCGGTCTCACAACTTTAGCAATATTTGTAGAAGAAGCTGAAATAACCTCAAATTCTTCAGGTATTTTTACTCCCTTTTCAGTCAAAGCATTAATTACACCAGCAGCTGGTAAATCTCTACTTACCATTATTCCATCAATATGATCTCTTACTAATCTATCAGCTAGTTCATATCCATCTTCATAACTTACAATATGTTCATATATATTAGCTGGGCCAAGATTATGATCTTGTAAAAACTCTTGATAAGAAACAATTCGATTACCCTTGTTAACAAAAGCATCTTTATCGCCAACTGCGAGAGCTAGCTTTCTTTTACCATCTTTGTAAAATAAATCAAAAACATCTTTTTCAGCTGCTTTATAATCAATTGAAACACTACCAAATTCATTAGTTTCATCAACTGTACCAGCTAAAACAACTGGTGTATTAGTTCTAGCAAATGCTTCCCGCGCTTTATCAGACATTCTGTTAGACATATAAATTACGCCATCAACTTGTTTATTCAAAAGTCCTTGAATAACTTTTTCTTCTGAAAGCAAATTATTCTCAACACTTGATAAAATGATATTATATTTATACATCGCAGCAATATCATCAATACCTTTAGCTAATTCTGTAAAGTGTAAATTTGTTAATCCAGCAACGATCAAACCAACTGTAGTAGTTTTCTTTGAAGCAAGTCCCTGAGCAACAGCATTAGGTTGATAATGCAAGCGCTCAATAACAGCAGAAACTTTTTGCCGAGTTTCTTCTCTAACATTAGTATTACCATTCACAACTCGAGAAACTGTTGCCATTGACACTCCCGCTTCACGAGCGACATCATAAATTGTTACTTCTTGTTTTTGCATGTTTTTATCACACCTTTGTAATTCTTATTATAACTTAACAAGAAAACAATTTTAGTGCAAGCGTTTGCGACTAAAATGGTATTTTCTTGAGCAAATATGTTATACTCACCTATAATTAATTAGATAAGGTTTTATTATACTAGAAAAAGGTGGATTTATGAATTTAGATAAATTAAGTCAATGGTTAATTGACACTGATACCGATGTTGCCTACATCTCTGATCCAATTAGTATTAACTACTTTACAGGTTACAGTATGGAACCTCATGAAAGAATTTTTGCTTTAATCGCTTTTAAGGACAAGCCAGCATTTATTTTTGCTCCAGAACTAAATGTTGAGGAAGCTAAAAATTCCGCTTGGAATGGTGAAGTTTATGGTTACCTTGACCACGAAGATCCATGGGCTAAAATTGCTGAATTAATAAAAAAACGGGTTGATCCTAAAAAAATTGCTGTCGAAAAAGAACATTTACCAGTTGTTCGTCTTGAATATTTACGTGAAGCTTTACCTGATTCTAATTTTAGTGGGAATGTGTCTCCATTCATCGCTAAAAGTCGTTTAATCAAAACAGATGAGGAAGTCGAACAACTAAAGAAAGCTGGTCAGGAAGCTGATTTTGCCTTTCAAATTGGGTTCGATACTTTGAGAACTGGTGTAACTGAACGTTACGTAGCTGGACAAATTGACTATCAATTAAAACTTCAAAAGGGTGTAATGAATACTAGCTTTGAAACTATTGTTCAAGCTGGTAAAAATGCTGCTAATCCTCACTTAGGCCCTACAATGAATACTATTCAACCAAATGAGTTAGTCCTATTTGATTTAGGAACCATGCATGAAGGATATGCTTCGGATTCAAGTAGAACAGTTGCATATGGAGAACCTACTGAAAAGGAAAAAGAAATTTACGAAGTTGATCGTGAAGCTCAACAAGCAGCAATTGAAGCTGCTAAACCTGGTATCACTGCTAGTGAATTAGATGCAGTTGCTCGTGATATTATCACTAAAGCAGGTTACGGTGAATACTTCATTCACCGTTTAGGCCATGGTATCGGAATGGATGTCCACGAATTTCCACAAATTATGGAAGGCAATGATGTAGTTTTAGAAGAAGGTATGTGTTTCTCTATTGAACCAGGGATCTATATTCCAAACGTTGCTGGTGTAAGAATCGAAGACTGTGGTGTAGTTACTAAAAACGGCTTTGAAACTTTCACTAAAACTAGCAAAGAACTTAAATATATTCCAGTTAAAGATTAAAAAACAATAAAAAAGGGAAGTAGGTCAACTACTCCCCTTTTTTTATAATTAATTTATCCAATTAATTATTATATATAAATTTAAATTTATTAATCAGCTGCAGTTTCTGAGCTCTTTAAATCATCAACTGCTTCTTGATTTTCTTTATCATCTTTACCAAGATCTTTATCAGTATCATCAATAACGATATCATCAAAGTCCTTAAGTTCAGAATCATCTTCAATATTATTTGGGAATGAAGATAATTGTGTCTTAATTGCTTCAGTCCCCTTATCATATTTCTTCTTTAAATCTTGAAGCTTATCGTTATCGCGAAGTTTTTCCTTAACTTCCTTAGTCTTTTCTTCAGGAATCAATAAAGATGCAGCAACTAAACCAGCACCTAAACCAATAATACTACCGAAAATAAAACTACCAGCTTTACTCATAATAATATCTTCCTTTCAATTCTTAATTAATCTTGCCCTCTACGGCGCTTACGTCTAGCAAAAAGACGACTAGCTAATGATGTAAAAATGCCAATGCCAGCATTAGTTACACCTAAACTAGAAACTCGACTAGCTACACGTTTTGATGAATCATTAATATCTGAGACAGTCTCACCAAGATCAGCTGCAGCTTTAACTACAGGATCTAATTCTGCAACCTTCTCATTAACATCTCCAAGCAAAACATTACTTTTAGCTAAAAGATCTTGTGTTTCATCCATTAAGACATTAGCCTGTTGAGTCATTAATTCAACAGTCTTGTTAGTGCTCTCAACAGTTGAGTCTAACTTTTTCATAGTCTTATTAGCGCTAATAAGTAGAGGGAGTGTAAACAATACTAAAATTAAGAACGCAATAGCCGCGATCAAGCCTGCTAACGCACCAATAGAAATAGTCATGTTTTTTCCTCCATTTTTACTCTCTTATATGAAGTCTAGCATTAATTATTTTTTCAAGCAATGAATAGCTTTCAATATTTTGGTATAATTTTCTATACAAAACCACGTAAGGAGGGCTTTTTTGAGCAGTATTTCATCAACTTTATTAAAAAATATTCAAAAAAAGAAAATTAAATCTATTGAAATTAATTGGGACGACATTACCCATAATATCGTAAATAAAAGTTTTCAACTTATTATTTTAAGCCTTATCTTTTATATTATTTGGCGACTAGGTCAACGATTAATTGATAAATATATCTTAAAAAATCCTCGCTATAATAAAAAAATTACAGGTAGAACAAGAACTATTTCTGAATTAGTGGTTAATTCTTTTAGATATACAATTTTATTTTTCTACCTCTACGAATTACTTAGTATTTTAGGTTTACCAGTTGGAACTTTATTAGCCAGTGCTGGAATCTTATCACTTGCTTTAGGTATGGGAGCACAAGGATTTGTTAGTGATTTAGTAACTGGTTTAACACTCTTAAGTGAAGGACAATATGACGTTGGTGATATTGTATCAATCAATGACTATACTGGTACTGTTATGGCCTTAGGTCTTAGAACTACTCGTCTAAAAGATTCCAATAATACAATCATTTATATCCCCAATCGACAGATTACTGTTGTCGAAAATATTACCCGTGGAGGAATTGGATTCAATATTGATTTAAAAATTTCTAGTGACACTGACCTTAAAAAGGTTGCCCAGGCGATTACTATCGCTAATCATTCTTTAAAAAATAAATTTGTTCATCAAATAAAAAAAGGCCCTGATATTATTGGATTAACTGAGCAAGATGGAGATAGTTTAACTTATCGAATCCATTTTCAAATTATTTCAGCTCACTCAGAAGCCTCAATAAAGAATGCCTACTTCTCTGCTTATATTAAAGAATTACAAAAATTAGAAGTTACACTTAGTTAAATAAAAAGGGAATGCTTGAGCATTCCCTTTTTATTTTTCAGCTTCCATTTTCTTCCACCAAGCTGGAAGTTCCGCAAGTAACATCCTTAAAGCTTGACCACGATGAGAAATAGCATTCTTTTCATCAACTGTCATCTCCGCAAAGGTCTTCCCTTTATCTGGAACAAAGAACAATGGATCATAACCAAAAGTTCCTTCACCACGAGGACTTGTCAAAATCTCGCCTTTGATTTCACCTTCAGTTACAAGATCTTGGTCAAAATGTCTTGGCCATGAAACTACCATTGTGCTATGAAATGTCGCAGTTCTCTTTTCCTTAGGCACACCGCCTAATTCTACTAACAATTTTGCATTATTTCTAGCGTCGTTGTGAGCTTCGCCACCATAACGAGCAGAATGGACACCAGGAGCGCCGTTTAATTTATCAACACAAAGTCCCGAGTCATCTGCCAAAGTCGGTAAATGGCTAAAATCTGCCATCTCATGAGCTTTTAATTTAGCATTTGCTAAAAAGGTTGTACCTGTTTCTAAAACATGAGGTGGATTATCTAAATCTTGGTTAGTAATAACCTTGATAGGAAAATTTATCTTCTTAAAGGATTCTTCCACTTCTTTAGCTTTATTTTTATTGTTAGTCGCAAATAATAATGTATCCATAATTTTACTTCCTAATCTACGTGTTCAACAGTTAGGGTTGAATCATCCATCCACTCACGCGCTAATTTTTCAAAATGAGCTGCATCCCCAGTAGTATAATACTCATGCTTAACGGGCCCATTACTAAATAGGTCATCTCGTTTTAATACATTATAAGTATATTGTGCTACTTGATCAGCTGGATCAACAATTTTTTTATCTTCACCAACAACCTTTATAATTTCTTTTTGAAGTAATGGATAATGTGTACACCCTAAAACCAAAGTATCATAATCCACTTCTTGTAAGGGAGCTAAACTTTCTGCAACAACTTTCTGCTTTATATCTTCACCTGGATCCTCTTCAGCTAAAGGTGCCAATGCAGGCTCACTAAATTCAGTAACGTCAATATTATTATCTCTAAATTTAATTTCATTTAAATACGCGTGACTTTCAACTGTTGCATGGGTACCAATTACAGCTACTTTAGCCGTTTCAGTAGTTCTAGCTGCTGCTAAAGCACCAGATTGAATGACACCGATAATCTGCATTGGTACTTCTTTTTGGATAACTGACATTGCAGCTGCTGTTGCAGTGTTACAGCCAAAAATAATCAATTTTACATCTTTACTCAATAAAAACTTTACACTATCACGTGTTAAAGAAATAATTTCTTCTTTACTTTTATCCCCATAAGGCATATTTGCCTGATCACCAATAAAAATTGTGGACTCTGTTGGAATTTTTTCAATTACTTTTTTTAAGACAGTCAAACCGCCGGAACCCGAGTCTAATACACCAATAGGACGATTATCCATGATATTCTCCTTCAATATAAAATTAGATTTTTTTAAATTCTCTTTTCTACTGTACTCATTTTAGGTTAAAATACAAAAGAACACAAAAGGAAATGAAAAGCATGACAGAATCAACAGAACATATTTACTTTATCAATTCACTATATCGAGATTTTCTTCTTCCCACAATTTTAGGAAAAGATGACAGTGAAATTCTATACTGGGCAGGGAAGCATATTAGCCGTAAATACGCTCTCTCAACAATTGAAGATCTAATCGACTTCTTCAATATGGCAGAGTTTGGCGAATTAGAATTAATTAAAGACAAGAAACATTATGCTCTCTTTAAATTAACAGGACAATCAGTCTCTGACCGCTTAGATAGTGATAGTCACGAATTCTCATTAGAAAGTGGTATTATCGCTGAATGTCTCCAACGCCACTCTGGTAAAATTACAGAAGCTTCGGCAACAGTGTATCCAAAAGAACATTATGTTGAAATCACTGCCCAATCAGATTAAAGAAAAAGGCTTAGCAAACGCTAAGCCTTTTTTATTACATTAATCAGTATATTGTTCTAAAATGCTTGCTAACTTTTCCTTTGGAGTAAAACCAGTTAGGCGATCAACAATCTTACCATCTTTCTTGATCAGTAAAGTTGGGATAGCCATAATGCCAAGTTCCTTAGCAGTTTCTTGATTCTTATCTACATCCATGGAAGTAAACTTAACGTCATCCATTTCTTCAGATAATTGTTCAACTACTGGAGTTTGCATCTTACATGGACCACACCAAACTGCCCAAAAATCAGTTAAAACAACGCCTTCGCTAGTTTCTTCTTCAAAAGTTGCATCTGTAATTTCATCAATCATAGTAATTACCTCTCAAAAACTCTATTTCAATGTTACCCATAGTTTAATGCTTATACTTACTTTTTGCAAGTAAATTGCTTAATTAAAATGAACAATCGTAGCTCCTGTACCACCTTCATTAGCTGGAGCAAAACCAAAATCTTTCACGTGTCGGTTACGCTTAAGATACTTTTGTACCCCAGTTCTAATGGCCCCAGTTCCAATACCGTGAATAATTGTCACCGTACTTAAACCTGCTAGCAAGGCTGCATCAATATAACGATCAAGATTTGTTAAGGCTTCTTCATAGCGTTGACCACGTAGATCTAATTCACTACGAACATTGTTAGAACGTAACCCACGGGATGAACGAACTGAAACTTGCTCTTTTTTAGGCTTGGCTACTGAAACTTTTTCAATATCACGATCCGAAACTTTAACTTTTAAAATTCCAATTTGAACTTCATAATCATGATCACTTAATTTTTTAGTAATTGTTCCCATTTGGCCATAAGAAAGAACCTTAACATCATCTCCTACTTTAACATTGTGACGACGTTTTTCACGTTGAAGTACTTTATTTTGAGTAAGGTTCTTATTTTCGCGTTCAAGTGCATTTAAGCCACCCTTAGCCTCAATTACCTTATTAGTACGAACTTGCCCTCCAGCGCGTCTTTGTTGCTCTAAGTCACTAATAATTTGATCGGCCTTTTTACGCTTTTTAGCTAACATTTCATCTACTTTTTGTTGAGAAAGTTCAAGTTGTTTTTTAACTTGTTGATTATACCAGTCAAGACCGTCTTGTAATTTCTTCTTTAAACTAGCACTACGATTTAGATTATTAATCATCTCTTGGCGATAATTTTCAGCATCTTTAGTTTGTTGACTCAAGCGTTCAATCATCTTATTGATATCGCTATCTTCATCTTTCATCAAACTCTCCGCATTTTTTACGACAGAATTATTCATCCCCAAGTGACGTACAATTGCAAAGGCATTACTTTGACCGGGAATACCAATATGTAACTTATACGTTGGAGATAAAGTTTTAATATCAAATTCCATTGAAGCATTTGTTGTTCTGGGGCGATTATAGCCATAAAGTTTCAGCTCTGGATAATGAGTCGTAATTGCTATTTTAGCGTCTGTATCGCGCAGATAATCAAGAATAGAGATAGCTAGGCTCGCACCCTCTTCGGGATCCGTACCAGCTCCTAATTCATCCAAAAGAACCAAATCTTGATTATTAACTTTTCTCATAATATTAATAATTTGATCCATATGAGAAGAAAAAGTACTTAATGATTGTTCAATTGACTGTTCATCACCAATATCAGCATAAATTTCGTTAAATACACTTAGCTGACTACCTTCTTGCGCTGTCACAAAAAGGCCAGATTGAGCCATTAATTGTAGCAAACCAAGAGTCTTTAAAGTAATAGTCTTACCACCTGTATTAGGTCCCGTAATCAACATCGTATCAAAATTTATACCAAGTTCAATATCATTAGCTACAACTTTATCGGGATCAATCAAGGGATGCCGAGCTTGAATCATTTTCACTTGATAATTTTCATTTAAAACTGGCTCAGTTGCCTTCATTGCCTTAGCTAATTTACTTTTGGCGCTCAAAAAATCTAACTCAGTCAAAGCTTGTGCATTAGCTAAAATTTCTCCTTGATACTCACGAGCTAAGTTAGATAAATTTTTTAAAATTTTTCGAATTTCTTGATGCTCTTGAGCCAATAAATTCTGCTGTCGATTATTTAAATTTAAGACAGCCTGTGGTTCAACAAATAATGTTTGTCCACTTGCACTTTGATCATGGACTACCCCACCAAATTTATTCTTATATTCCTGCTTAACAGGAATTACATAGCGACCATCTCTGATTGTCACTATATTTTCAGAAAGGTATTGACTTGAACCTCCTTTAACGTAGTTTTCCATTCGATTTTTAATTTCAATTTCATTAGCTTGCATATCATGACGAATTCTAACCAACTCTGATGATGCACTATCTAAAATAGTACCATCAAATTCAAGCGATCTAGTAAGTTGGCGGAGCAAATCTTCTGGTACATCAAGAGCTTCTAAAAACTTTTCAATAGGTTTTATTTCAATTTCACGCTCTTCTAAATCAGCTGTAAAATTACCCACGTCTTTGGCTAAACTCAAAATTAAGAATATATTGCCCAATTCCTTGGCATTCAGATCAGCTTCTACTTTCAAGCGTTTGATGCTTGGACGTACATCCTCAAAATCCGTTAAGGGTAATGGTCCTTTTATACGTAAAATATTTGATAATACCCTAGTCTGAGCTATTGATTGTTTTACAGTTTCATAATCACTACTTGGCATTAAATTAATCGACCGCTTTTTAGCAGGAGCAGTAATTGCATAATTACTAAGTTGTTTTGTAATATTTTTATATTCTAATTTTTCGATAATCTTTGAATTCATTATTTCTACCTTAACAAAAAGGTCCCGCATCCGGGACCTCTTTTTAAACTGATGTTATAAACAAATGTGTAAATAAGCTAGAGATTCCTGGAGAATAACGCAAAATACTATTTGCCAATAAAGAGTGGCCTAATGCATTTTGCAAAGGATCAGAAGGAATCGTTGCTAAAATAAATAATAATAAACATAGTGTAATGGCAGTAACAATTAATGCTACTAGCACACTACCCCACGTATTAATTGCTGGAGCCAAATCAACATATTTAAAGCTGTTAAATGCTGTCATAATTAAGCGCCATATTAAAAAGCAAAACAATAGTACTACAGTAAAGCCAACCGCTGCATAAAATGATTTATCTAAGGTCAAACCTGTTGTTTGATCAAAGAAAGCAAAAGTACTTTTGTCACTAGCAGATGGATATGGTACCCACATACTTAAAAAGTTACCTACGGGATGGTATAAAAAAACTGCAATAATAAAGCTTACTAAATAACCGGCAGCTGTCATTCCTTCATAAATTAAGCCACGTCGATATCCTACATAGCAGCAATAGATAAAAATTAATATTAAGAAAAAAGAAAACATAATTCATCCTTTACGCAAAAAAAGACCAGCTAAGCCAGTCTTTTTTGAAGGTTATTCACCACTCAAGCGATCATCTGACAAAAAAGTATTCAAGACACCTTGAACCATATTCCATTCATCATCATCTTCAATTTCATGCAAATCAGAGCTAGTTACTTCGCCATCTTCATCTGCATCATAACTGAAAGCTTGAACTTCAACATCTTCTCCTTCACCTACTGCATCAGGATAAAGTAAAACATAAGATTTACCATAATCATCAGAGGTAAAGGTAAACAAAATATCAAATAATTCTTCATTGCCATTTTCGTCAATCAAAGTAATTTGACGATCCATTTGATCTGCGTTCATCTTTTCGCTCATTTCTAATCCTTTCGTATTGTTTCTAAATAATTTTGCAAAATTAGCACTGCCGCCATTTGATCAATGACTTTTTTACGATCATGACGATCATGAATACCTGCTTGTTCAACTAAAATTCGATTTGCCTCAATAGTAGTTAATCGCTCATCACTATAATGTACAGGCAACCCAAACTTATCTTCTAAGCGTTTACCATAATCGCGACTTCGTTGAACCGAATGACCATCACTGCCATCCATATTCTTAGGTAGTCCCAATACAAAACCATCTATGCCATATTTTCGAACTAGTTGTCGAATGCGACGCATTCCAAAATTAAACTTTGATTCATCAATTGGAATCGTTTCGACTTCCTGGGCAGTAATACCTAAAGGATCACTCATTGCTACTCCTACAGTCTTACTACCAATATCTAAACCTAATAGTCGCATTACTTATCTTTTCCTAAATAGCTTTTTACTAATTCTTCAATAATCTCATCACGTTCATGCTTCAAGATCAAATTGCGGGCATCATTATGACGAGGAATATATGCTGGGTCGCCGGAAAGTAAGTAGCCAACAATTTGGTTAATTGGGTTATACCCCTTTTCTTCCAATGCGGCATATACATCCTGCAGAGTATCGTATACATTCTTATCCTTATTTTGATTAAAGTCAAAGTGCATTGTCTTATCTAGCGAACTCATAAAAAATTCCTCCTATCCACTTAATTTTACTTGAATTACAAACTTAACTCAATTAATTTTGTTTATCTTCTACTTCTTGTAACACTTTTGCAACAGCATCAGCTAAGCCGGCTGGATTTTTACCACCTGCTTGAGCCATATTTGGACGGCCACCACCGCCACCACCAAAGATAGGAGCAGCAATCTTAATTAAGTCACCTGCTTTAAGACCAGCCTTAACTGCCTTATCATCTAAGCTAATGATCATGTTCGCTTTATCACCAATCTTGGCACCTAAAACTAAAACATCTGACTTATTAGAACTCTTCCAATTATCTGAAAGTTCACGTAAGTCATTCATACCTTCAACATCAGCAATCTTAGCAATTACAGTCAAGTCTTTAACTTGCTTAACATCATTAAACAAGTCACCCGCTTTAGCCTGGTTGATTTGAGCCTTTAATTGTTCAACTTCCTTTTGACTTGCACGTAAATCAGCTTCAATTGAATTAATCTTAGACTCAACATCTTCGACCTTAGTTGCCTTAACGTCTTCTTGAATATCTTTTAAGATATTATCACGTTCAGTTACATAATTATAAGCTTCTGGACCAGTTACTGCAATAATTCTACGTGTACCAGCACCAACAGCTGATTCAGAAACAATCTTTAACATACCGATTTGGTCAGTATTCTCACAGTGAGTACCACCACAAAATTCAGTTGAGAAGTCATCAATTTGAACTACACGCACGCTATCGCCGTACTTTTCACCAAATAAAGCTAAAGCACCCATCTTTAAACCAGTATCTGGGTCAGTTACTGTAGTCTTAACTGGGATTTCTTCCCAAATTTTTTCATTAACGAGTTTTTCAACAGCTGCTATTTCCTTCTTAGTCATTGGCTCCAAACTAGTAAAGTCAAATCTTAAATAGTCAGGTTCAACTAAAGAACCTGCCTGGTGAGTATGAGTACCTAAAACTTCACGAAGAGCAGCATGAAGTAAGTGAGTAGCGGTATGGTTGTGTTTTAAGCCACGACGACGTTTTTGATCAACCTTAAGAATGTATTCTTCACCTTTTTTAAGAGGTAAAACAACATCTACAAAATGTAAGTTTTGATCATTTGGTGCATGTTGCACATCAGTTACGCGCGCAACCAATTCACCATTTTGATTCAAAATTTCACCATGATCTGCTACTTGTCCACCACGTTCTGCATAAAATGGTGTCTTATCAAACACTAAAGTTGCATTTTCACCATCAGCTGTATCAACTAACTTGTCATCAACAACAATATCAATTAATTTAGCATGCTTTTCTTCTAACACACCATATTCAAATTCACTTTTATCTTTGATATTCATCAAAGTTACATCTTGTGAACCCATTGATTGTAAGTTACCGCGAGCATTACGTGCGCGTTCTTTTTGAGCTTTCATTTCTTCATCAAAGCCCTTCTTATCAACCTTTAAACCTGCATCTTGAGCAGCTTCAAAAGTTAATTCATAAGGGAAACCATAAGTATCAAATAACTTAAAGGCATCTTTACCAGAAATTATTTTTTCATCGCTCTTCTTAGCTTCGGCAATTAAGTTATCAAGTAAGTTTAATCCAGATGAAAGAGTAACTTGGAATCTTTCTTCTTCATTCTTAATTACTTTTTGAATAAATGATTGTTGATCAGTAACTTCTGGATAATGACTTTGCATAATTTCACCAACTACTGGTACAAGCTTGTATAAGAATGAACCCTTAATACCCAAGCGTTGACCATTTAAGTCAGCACGTCTAATTAAACGACGAAGAACATACCCACGACCAGAGTTAGATGGTAAAGCTCCATCAGCAATTGCAAAACTTACAGCACGAACATGGTCGGCAATAATCTTAAAGGCAATATCATCTTCTTTATTCTGACCATAAACTTTACCGTCACTCAACTTTTCAGTTGCGCGAATAATTGGCATGAATAAGTCAGTTTCAAAGTTGGTTGGCGCATCTTGAATAATTGAAACAACACGTTCTAAGCCCATACCAGTATCGATATTCTTATGTGGTTGATCAACATATTTACCATTTGGCAAGTGGTTAAATTGTGAGAAAACAATATTCCAAATTTCAAGGTAACGAGCATTTTCTCCACCTGGGAAGTTTTCAGGATCATCCTCAGCCACATCATTATTCTCTTGACCACGATCATAGAAAATTTCTGAATCGGGACCACATGGGCCTTCACCAATATCCCAGAAATTATCTTCTAACTTCACAATATGATCATCTGGTAATCCTACAACATCATGCCACATGTGGTAAGCATCAGTATCCTTTGGATATACAGTTACATAAAGTTTATCTGGATCTAAGCCTAACCATTTTGGACTAGTTAAAAATTCCCATGCCCAAGGGATAACTTCTTTTTTGAAGTAATCACCAACAGAAAAGTTACCAAGCATTTCAAAGAAAGTTTGGTGACGAGCAGTCTTACCAACATTTTCAATATCATTAGTTCTAATTGATTTTTGAGAAGAAGTAATACGATGGTTCTTAGGAACAACTGAACCATCAAAATATTTCTTCATAGTCGCAACACCTGAATTGATCCAAAGTAAAGTTGGGTCATCTTGTGGTATTAAGGATGCACTTTGCATTACCATATGACCTTTTTCTTTAAAAAAGTCTAAAAACATTTGACGAACTTGTGAGCTAGTCAATTTTTTCATTACAATACTCCTAAATAAAATATAAAAAACACCATTGCTAAAACAAGGACGCTTTATGCGCGGTACCACCTTGATTGCAACAGTGTTTGTTACCTCTTAATAATTTATCTCGTTATTTAAGGTTTAGGGAGCATCTTTAAACTAAAACTAGACCTTCTCACCTGTAAGTCCTCTCTTTGAAGTTTTATTATTAAAGACATATCCTAAGCTTCGTTTATTTTACTACAAAAATTTTATTTTTAAAAGTTATTCACTTTCACGAGCACGATCACGTTCACGCTTACGTTTTCGTTTAGCCTTACGCATCTGATGACGTTCTTCAAGCTTACGCTTTTGTTGACGATCTTTTTGAATAGCTTGCTTAATTTTCTTTTTATAGCCTGGCTTACGTTTCTTTTTGGCTTTTTTAACCATACCAACTAAGCGATTATCTAACTTTTGACTACGTACTCGACGATTGTCACGACGGTGATAGTGTGTTCTTTCCACTAATTCACCATTTCTTAACTCTTTAAAGTCAAAATGAATGCCTAATTTTTCCAAGTCTTCAATATCTGACATTTCGTCATCATAAATTAAAGTAATCGCATGTCCTGGTAAATTATTTCTACCAGTTCTACCAATACGGTGGATAACAAATTCTAAATCCTTAGGAATTTCATAGTTAATTACTAAACTTACACCATCAATATCAATTCCACGAGCTGCTAAATCACTCGCCACCACATATTGATACTGCCCTTGTCGAACTTGACGAATAATTCGTTTACGTTCTCTTTCAGTAATACCACCATGAATTTTTGCAACTTTCAATCCTTGATCTTCAAGATAACGAGCTAGTTCATCGACTGTCTTCTTAGTATTGGCAAAAACTAGAGCTAGATAAGGCTGACCCATAGTTAAAAGCTTATAAAGAAGTTGCTTTTTATCCTTTGAACCCACATCAATTAGGTCATTCTGAATTGTAGGAGCAATAACAGCAGGATTATCAATTACAATAAATTCTGGCTTTGCCATGTACTTACGCAAGAAATTCTCTAATTTAACTGGAATGGTTGCAGAAAATGCACCTAATATAGCATCTTTGCCTAATTTTCCAATAATTTCATCCATTTGATGTAAAAAGCCCATATCAAGTGTCATATCAGCTTCATCAATAATAAAGACTTTTACATTTTCTAAATTAATAATTTTTTTAGAAACAAAATCGTGTAAACGTCCTGGCGTAGCAATTACTAATTGAGGAGCATTACTTTCAGCCTTTTCAATTTGACGGTTACGATCATTTCCTCCACCAAGATATTCAATCGAAATCTTCAAACCAGCTGCATCCCGCAATTGACGTGCAACTTTATACAATTGAGTAGCTAATTCTCTACTAGGAGCAGTAACAATTGCTTGAGTTACTGGAACCTTTTCATCGATCATATTCAAAATTGGAATTAAATATGCGTGCGTTTTACCAGAACCAGTAGCAGCTTGAACAACCACACTATCGCCAATTAAAAGCTCTGGAATAACTTTTTCTTGAACTTTGGTTGGTTTTTTAAAATTAATTTTTTCAAGGCCAGATTTTAACTCTGGTCTTAGTTTTTCATTTTCAAAAATATTATTTGTTTGTATCATGTTCTTCTCTATATTTCTTTGTTACTTCAACAAGTTCATTAAAGACTTGCTTAACTTCATCTAAATCTTTGGCATTTGCACCACTAGCTAAAGCATGTCCTCCACCATCATGTTGTTCTGCCAAATGATTAATGACAGGAGCCTTTGAACGATAGTGTACACGATAAGTACCATCTGGCTTTTCTACAAATACATTCCAAGCAATAATATCTTTAATTCTACCTGGTGTAGAAACAGTTACAGAAGCTTGGTCACCAGTTACACCAAGTTCCTTTAAGTCTTTTTGAGTTAAAATTGCATAAGCTGCTCCACTTGGATCAACAACCATTTCATCCATTGCCTTAGCTTGAAGCTTAGCTTGTTCAAAGCTCACATCACTAATATTTCTAGCAATTTCAGTAATATTAATACCTGTTTTAGCTAATTGAGCAGCAATTTCAAAAGTTTTAGCAGAGGTTTCTGGATACATAAAGCGACCAGTATCACCTACCATACCTGCATAAAGTGGATAGGCAATATCAGGAGTGATTTTAATTCCTTCAGCATTTAAAAATTCTGCAATGATTTGGGAAGCAGCTGGTGAATCTGGATCAACATAACTCATATCTGCATATGGATCAACATCTGGATGATGGTCGATTTTAATTAAAAAAGCACCTTTATCATATAATTTATTAGAAATTCTTGGAGTATTTGCAGTATCAGTAGTAATTACAAGTGCCCCCTGGTAATCATCTTCAGTCACTTCATCCATCGTATTAATCCAAGCCAAATCACCTTCATCATTTTCACCAGCACATAAAATTCTTTTTTCTGGAAAAGTTGCCTTAAGTGCCCGTGCAAGACCTGCTTGTGAACCTAAAGCATCAGGATCGGGACTAGTGTGTCTATGTAAAATAATAGTTGGATATTCTTTTATTTTTTCGTATATTTCATCAAAAGTTGCCATAGTATCTCCTTATATCTTCTAAGTTATGCTCCTATTTTAACGTAAATCGTTATCTTGTGTAAAAAGTTCCAAAGTTACTTCTTCGTAATTCTTATTCTTCAAATCTGTCCCAGTCACTCCTAAAAGACGAATGCCATCTTCTAAAAAATTGGGAGTCTTATTATATAATTCTTTTGCTGTTTGAAAAATCTCAATTGCTTGATTGGTAGACTTATCTAATTTTTGCCTTTTAGTAATAGTTTCAAAATTATTACTGCGTATTTTTAACATTATTACATTGGCTGTAAGTTTTTGATCCTGAAGTTTTTTAGACAATTCCTGACTAAACTTTCTAATTGCGGTTAAAGCTTCATTTTGATTATGAATATTTGATTCAAAAGTGCGTTCTATTCCAATTGATTTCCGTTGTCTATCTGATTTCACTGGACTTGTATCAATTCCATGAGCATGAAGAGCAATTGCATAACCCATTTTTTTAAATCTTTTAATTAAAAAACGAACTGACAATTGTTGTAAATCTCCACCATTAAAAATGCCTAATTCATGAAATTGTTCTTGAGTTTTTTTACCAATTCCCGGAAAATTTTCGATTTTTTGCTTAGCTAAAAATGCTTTAGCCTCAGTTGGCAAAATGACCGTTCTACCAAATGGCTTGGCATATTCTGAACCCATTTTAGCCAAAAATTTATTATAAGATACGCCAAAAGAAGAAGTTAAACCTGTTTTTCGATAAATATTTTGTTGCAACTTATTAGCTAAAACTACTGCTGAATCCACATTTAATTTATTTTCAGTTACATCCAAATAAGCTTCATCTAACGCTACAGACTCTACTTGGTCAGTTAATTCATGCATTAAAGTATGGACTTGTTGAGAAACTGCCCGATATTTATCAAAATTAGGTGTGACAAACCTCACTTTATCTTCTGGAACTAACCGTAGTGCTTTAGCTGTAGGCATAGCCGAATGAACTCCATACTGACGAGCAGTATAATTGGCGGTTGCTACAACTCCATGGCCATGATACTTTCGTGGATCATGACCAATAATTAAGGCCTTATTAGCAAGGGCCGGATTATCACGTATTTCTACTGAAGCATAAAATGCATCCATATCTAAATGGATAATCTTACGATGAGTATCATTTTCAGGCAATAATTCTAACATTAATCATAAATCCAGTGTTCTTTTTTACCATCAAAAATTCTATCAGCACTTACCGGTCCAAGTTTGCCTGGCTGATATTGATCTGGCTTTTTACCAGCTTCATTTTGCTTTTCCCAAGCATCTTCTACAGCATCAACAAATTTCCAGTACTGTTTAAGCTCTGTCCAATGAGTAAAATTAAGCCGATTAGCTACAAATACGTCATGTAATAACCTTTCATAACCATCAGGAACCTTAGACATTTCTTCCTGAGAAAAACGATAGTCTAAATTTTCACGTCTTAATCCATCACCTGTGATCTTCTTACCATTGATAGTGAAGTAAATTTCGCTAACTGGGTCAATAATAATTGAGATATTGTTAGAATGTGCCTCTCCATATAAATTACTCATATGCTTTAAGATGATATCGATTCGAGAAACTTTTTCTTGTAAGTTTTTACCAGTTCTAAAATAAATTGGAACACCAGCTAAAGGTCCATTTTTAAATTCAGCTTTACCTGCAACAAACGTTTCAGTATGAGAATCAGCATTAACCTGATCTTCTTCTAAATATTTAGGATGATCTTTACCTTCCAAATATTGGCCACGTACAAAATTCTTTTCAACATCTTCAGGAGTTGGAATAATTAAACTATTAAGTAACTCTTGCTTAGCTTTATGAACCGCATCAGAAGTCAAATCTGTTGGTTCCGGCATCGCTAAAAGAGTAATAATTTGGAAAATATGATTTTGGACCATATCACGCAAAGCACCCGAACCATCATAATAACCACCACGTGTACCTACACCTAGGCTCTCAGCTAAAGTAACTTGAACATTTTGGATAAAATTACTATTCCATATATTTTTCACAATCGGATTGCTCATTCTTAATGGCATAATATTTTGAACCATTTCTTTGCCTAGATAGTGATCAATTCGATACACACAGTCTTCACTAAAACTTGCACGAATTTCACGATTTAATTTTTCAGCTGATTTCAAATCATGACCAAATGGTTTTTCAATTACCAAACGATTAAAACCACTACCAGTTAATTTTTGATCATTAATATGTTGTGCAATTGTACCAAAGAAACGTGGTGCCATTGCCATATAGAAAATACGGTTACCTTCTGCATGATACTTTTTATCTAATTCACTTGCCATCTTTTTCAGTGCAATATAATGATTTATATCAGTTACATCGTGAGACTGGTAATAAAAGTGAGATACAAAATCTTGAACGTCATCCTTCTTAACCTCATGATGACTTTCATAAATAGCATCACTAACTTGTTGACGGAAATATTCATGTGACCATGGTCTTCTTGCTGTTCCAATTACAGCGAAGTGGGTTCTAATAAGACCCTTTTGATAGAGGTTAAATAAAGCTGGGTAAAGCTTACGATGAGCTAAATCGCCGGATCCACCAAAAAGAAGCATAACAACAGGAATATTTTTCATAGGTAACTTCCTCTCTAAAAACTTTTTCATCTTTCATTTTACTATAATAAAAAATAGATAAAATAAAAAAAGCGTCAATTGACGCTTTTTTATTAATTTTCATCTTTTTCATCTGCAGTTGAAGTTTCGTTTGATTCAGACTTTTTATCATCTGCTTTAACATCAGAATTTTCAACATTAGTTTTAGCAGTCTCTTCATTTGCTTCAGAAGCTTCTTCTTGCTTTTCTACGTTCTTATCTTCACTAGCCTTTGCTGGTAAAACTTGACGGATAGCCATACGACTAAAAGTTAAAAAGATACCATTAGCATCGACAACAACTGTATTGTCATCTTTATTAATTGAATCAATCTTACCGTGGAGACCATCAACTAAAACCACACGGTCACCAGCCTTTAATTCGTTCATCATTTCCATACGCTTTTGTTGTTGCTTCTTTTGTGGACGAATCATTGCAAAGTAAGAAAACGCAAATAATGCAATCAAAATAATAATCATCATCATACTATTATTACCACCAGCTGCTTGGGCTAACATAAATATATTCAATCTTCTTCACCTCGTAATACTACATTACAAATATCTAATATACTATTATACCTTACTTATTCTAAAAGAAAAACATTACTCAGACTTATGAGGATTCAAACCTAATTGCAAATATGCTTTATCAGTAACTGCTCGTCCACGTTGCGTTCTAATGATAAAACCTTTTTGAAGTAAATAGGGTTCATATACCTCTTCTATTGTGTCACGATCTTCACCAATATTGGCAGCTAAAGTTTTAATACCTACAGGGCCACCATCATAATTTTCAATCATTACCCGTAAAATTTTGCGGTCAGTTTGATCAAGACCTTCACTATCAACCTCTAACTGTGATAAAGCATGTTTAGTAGTTGGTAACGAAATGGCTTCCTCTTCCTTAACTTCTGCAAAATCACGTACTCGCTTTAATAAACGATTAGCCACACGTGGCGTACCACGAGAGCGACGCGCTAATTCAATTGCAGCTTCAGGGTTTATTTTTGTATTAAAAACATCACTAGAACGTAAGATTATTTTTTCTAAATCAGTAATATTGTAATATTGCATGTGTTCCACAATCCCAAAACGATCTCGCAATGGTGCAGAAAGTTGGCCAGCACGCGTTGTTGCCCCAATCAAGGTAAATGGTGGTAGAGGCACATGAACTGCGTGCGTAGTCTGTCCTTGACCTACAACAATATCAATATAGTAATCCTCCATTGCCGAATAGAGTACTTCTTCTACAGGCTTAGCTAAGCGATGAATTTCATCAATAAATAGAACATCCCCTGGATCTAATTCTGAAAGCAATGCTACTAAATCACCGGCTTTCTCAATTGCTGGTCCCGAAGTACTCTTTAAATGGACTTCCATTTCATTAGCAATTACAAAAGCAAGCGTAGTTTTACCTAGGCCAGGCGGTCCATAAAGCAAAACGTGATCAAGTGCCTCGTCACGTTTTTTAGCAGCCTTAATATAAATACTCATTTCATCTTTAACTTTATCCTGACCAATATATTGACTTAAAGATTGAGGACGTAATGAAAGTTCAACTTCCTCCTCAGTTTGACTGCTTTGAGAATCGACAAGTCTTTCTTCTTCTGACACAAAATCACTTCCTATTTTGACTTAATTTCTACTTCTTTAATAATAAAGACAAGGCCTTTTTAATATACCCATCTGCTGTATCCTCAGGTAATTTGGCTAAATCAGGTGTTACTTTATCAATTTCTTTTTGAGTATATCCCAGTGCTCCTAAAGCTAAAATAGCATCTTGCAAGCTTGCAGATAAACTTTCTTTAACTGCATTCTTTTGAACATAATCACCAAGCTTACCTTTCAAATCAAGTACAATTTGTGAAGCAGTCTTTTTACCAATACCTGGAAACTTAGTTAAATATTTAACTTCACCTTGTTGAATTGCACTCGCTAATGAATCTGTATCTTCTGCAGCCATAATTGCAAGGGCAGACTTAGGTCCTATTCCAGAAACTGAAAGTAATTTTAAAAATAAATCCTTATCTTCATTACTTATAAAACCATACAAAGTAATTCCCGTGTCACGGACAATTTGCTCAACATAAATTGTAGCCTTTTTACCTTCTTCATAACTATATGGGGTAGGTGAATAAATCTTATATCCCACTCCACCAACATCTAAAACAATATAGCCTGGTAAAATTTGAGCAACAATTCCTTTTAAGTATTCGTACATTTTATATCCTTATTCATTCTTTTTAAACATTTTATTTAAATCGTTTTTACTCAAACTAACGATAATTATCTTGCCATCACTATCACGATAGGGGTCGGATGTATACGATAGTTTTTCAATTAAAGCTGTAGCTTCTAGATTAGATAATTTTGAGCTGGAATATGAGTGATCTTTAACTATTACTTGAGCCACTTGAGTCTTTAGCTGATCGAGATCATCATTAGTAGCATTTAAATAAAGTTCAATTAATTGCCGTACGCGTTTTTCAGTATCCTTTTCAATCCAAGTAGGATATGTTCGCATTATCAAGGTATTTTGACCAAAGTCTTCTAATTCAATTCCTATCTTTTGAACTTGTGTCAAATTATCCTTTAACTTTAAGTAATCGATATTAGAAAACGTTAATACAATTGGTGCAAGCAAAGTTTGTTGGTTAGATTTGTTCGCTTGTAATTGCGCTAAAATATCATCAAAAGCAATTCGTCGTTGCGCGGCTACTTGATCAATTAAATACAAACCACCATTATTTTGAGCCAATAAGTAGGCTCCCATTTGTCCAATATAAGTTAATTTAGGCAAACGACTTTCTACAACTTCTTCACCTGGAGACACAACAGTTGTACTTGAGGAACTTTTTGGAAAAGGTTTTAGCATCATTTGCAGAGCAACATTTTTATCCCAAGTATCAGTAATCAGATACTGCTGATCATTGCGAGGATGATTAAGACTTACAAACTCACCCACAGTTTCATTAACTTCCGGAACTGGGTCCTTTTCTTTTTCAGGTTCCAAGATAATCGGTCGAGTTGGATTAACAATATTTTTGTTTAAATTAAACTTTAACTGATCAACCTTAGTTTCATTGGGGCGTGCAGTTAAATTTTCTAATCCTAAACTTTCCTGATGACCATCAAGTAAAACATTACTAATTGTCTCTGTTAATAAACGTTCGAGTTCTTTTTCTTTAGAAAGTCGAACTTCTTGTTTAGTAGGGTGAACATTAACATCCACCAAAACTGGATCTAACTCAATTTTAAGTACAGCAATCGGATAACGTTTTGCCCCCAATTTATTTGCATAACCATTCATGATAGCTTGCGTTAAATGATAATTATGTACATAACGGCCATTCAAAAGTAAGGTAATAAAATTACGATTAGACCTGGTGTCATCTGGGCTAGAAATTAAACCTGAAATTTTAAAATCAGGTGTTTCTCCTTGAATTAATAACATTTTTTCTGCCAAATGTCGGCTATAAATTTTTGCTATATCTTGACGTAAGTTATTACGACCATTCGTCTTCAAAAGTACTTTACCATTATTTGACAAAGTAAAGGCTATCTCTGGATGTCCTAATGCTAAACGATTAACAATATCAACAATTTTTAAAATTTCTGTTCGCTCAGATCGTAAATACTTTAGTCGAGCTGGAGTATTAAAAAATAAATCCTCAACCCTAATCTTAGTTCCTTGTGGTGAAGGTGCATCTTCTTGCAGCTTCTTTTCTCCACCAGCAAAAACAGCTCTCACCCCACCTTGATTATTACTGCTAGTAACAATCTCAACATGAGCAACTGCCGCAATTGAAGCTAAAGCTTCACCTCTAAACCCCAAAGTTCCGATATTAAATAAATCACGCTCATTATTAATCTTGCTAGTGGCATGTCGTCTAAAGGCTAAATCAATCTCATCTCCACTAATTCCTGAACCATTATCCTGCACAATGATTTTTTGCAAACCAGCATTAACAAAATCAATTCTAATTCTTGTACTACCAGCATCAATTGAATTTTCACATAATTCTTTAACTACACTAGCAGGTCTTTCAATAACTTCACCAGCAGCAATTTGATTAGTTAATTCGGTTGAAAGTTCATGAATTTGTGCCATTAATGTTATTCACCCTTATCCTGTTTTAAATCACGTTGCCATTGTGCGACTAATTCCATTACTTGGAGAGGCGTTTTATCAGCTAAGTAAATATTTTGAATATCATCTAAAACATCTTTTTGGTTATCAGAAATTGTCGGTACTTTAGGCTTATTAAACAAATCAAGTTGTTCATTAGCGGATTGTAAATCATTCGCACCTTGAGCTTCAAGACTATGCAACATCGTGGTTGCTTCACGCAAAACCTTATGTGGAAGACCTGCTAATTGAGCTACATGGATACCATAAGATTGATCGGCAGGTCCTGGTAGAATTTTATGTAAGAATATTAACTTACCATTTTCTTCAGTTGCCCCAACGTGAATATTTTTTAAGTGATTTAAAGTTTGATCTAGCTCTGTTAATTCATGATAGTGAGTTGCAAAAAGTGTCTTAGCACCAACTTTATCATGAAGATATTTTACAATTGCTCCGGCCAAAGCCATACCATCGTAAGTAGCAGTACCACGGCCAATTTCATCAAATAAAATTAATGAACGTTTAGTAGCATGTTGTAAAGCTTCATTAGCTTCACTCATTTCAACCATAAATGTACTTTGACCAGAAATCAAATCATCAGCCGCTCCAATACGAGTAAAAATTTGATCAAAAATTGGCAAAATAGCACTATCTGCTGGTACAAAGCAACCAATTTGAGCCATAACAGCAATCAAAGCCATTTGACGCATATAAGTTGACTTACCTGACATGTTAGGACCAGTAATCAAAAATACTTCAGTATTTTTATCCATTTCAACATCATTTGGAATATAACTGCCCGCACTCATTACCTGCTCAACAACTGGATGGCGACCATTTTTAACATCGATTTTCTCACTATCGATTACCATAGTAGGACGAATATAATTATTTTGCTCACTTACACTGGCAAAAGCTGTCAAAATATCTAAACTAGCAAGTTGCTTACCTAATTTTTGCAAAACAGGGATATATTTTTTTACATCCTCGCGCAATTTAACGAAGATATCATATTCTAATCCTGTCGACTTTGCTTCAGACTCTAAAATTAGTGCTTCATGTTCCTTTAATTCAGGTGTAATATAACGCTCTGCATTAGTTAGAGTCTGTTTTCTTGTATAACGATCAGTGGGCACCTTTCCTTTATTAGAATTAGTAACTTCAATATAGTAACCAAAGACTTTGTTATAACCCACCTTTAAATTATTAATGCCCGTACTTTCTCGTTCACTGGCCTGCATTTCAGTAATCCATTTTTTACCATTAGTCATAGCATCACGATAAGTATCTAATTGGCTTGAAACCCCCTGGCGAATAATCCCACCTTCAGTTGTAGAAAGAGGTGGATCATCCACGATCGTCTTTTTAATTAAATCACGTACACCAGTAAGGGGATCGATTTGACTAGCAAAATCAACTAAAACTGGATTAGCTGAATCTTTCAATACATTTAAAATTTCAGGAACGGCTGCTAAAGAGTTAGCAAGTTGCAACATCTCACGCGCATTAACAGAACCAAAAGCAATGCGACCAGTTAAACGTTCTAAATCATAAACGCCTTTGAGATTATCAATAATATTTTCTCTAGTGAAATAATCATCAAAAAGTGCTTGGACCATATCTTGTCGAGCCTTAATCGCACTAGCAGATAAAAGAGGCCGCTCAATCCAAGATTTGAGCAATCTGCCTCCCATTGCAGTACTAGTTTTATCTAGTAACCAAAAAAGGGAACCCATCTTCTTACCAGTCTTGGCAGACTTGATTAATTCCAAATTAGTTTGTACAACGTGAGACATTTGTAAGTATTGGGTAGGTTCATAACTTTGGGCAACTTGTAAGTGAGCTAAGCTTCGCTTTTGAGTAGAAAGTAAATAAGCAACTAATTGGCGAGTTGCTTCAATTTCAGCTTTATTAGTTAAATTTTGTTTTACATAAGAAAGTTCCGCATGTTCACCATCTAATTTAACTGGTTCAGAAACAGTAATATTAGCTTTTTGCAAAAATTCTTTATTTTGTGCCGTCAAAATTCCATTAAAAACTACTTCCTTAGTTTGTAAAGAAAGAAGTTCATTAGCAATAGCTTCCCAATCTTTTAAGTGAGTTGCAAAAATTTCACCAGTTGATACATCACTATAAGCTAAACCAAAACCAGCACTAGTCGAAACCACCGAAGTCAAATAATTATTTTCCTTTGCTTGATTAGGACTAGCATTCATCATAGTACCTGGCGTGATTAATTGTACGATTCCGCGTTTAACCATACCTTTAGCTTGTTTAGGATCTTCAAGTTGATCACAAATTGCTACCTTATAACCTTTTTCAACTAGAGTATTCACATAAGTATCTACTGCTAAGTGAGGCATCCCCGCCATTGGAATCGGATTTTTAGTTTTATTAGAGCGATGTGTCAAAGTAAGTTCTAAAATTTGTGCACCTTTAACTGCATCATCTTCAAAAAGTTCATAAAAGTCGCCCACACGATAAAACAAAAATGCATCAGGATATTGTTCCTTAATTTCGTAATATTGTTGCATCATGGGAGTTGTATCTTTTTTAGCCATTAAGTGATCCTTTCTGCGCAAAAACTACTTACCTATTATAACGTAAAAAAGCTGACTATAAGAAGTCAGCTCAATACATTAATTATTAAAAAGAAAATCCTCAAAGGCGTCTTACTCACCACCTTTAAGGACCTTACTTTTTTATTTTAAAACAATTATTAAATTAATGAAGTTTTAGTTTAAAAACAAAGCTAGTTTTTTAACTACATACCCATGCCCATACCTGGAGCTGGAGCAGGAGTATCATTCTTACCATCATCTGGTTCATCAGCAACTACAGCTTCAGTAGTCAACAATAAAGCAGCGATTGAAGCAGCATTTTGAAGAGCTGAACGAGTTACCTTAGTTGGGTCGATGATACCAGCTTCAACCATGTTTTCCCATTTGTCAGTTGCAGCGTTGTAACCAACTTCTGGTTTTTCATGTTCTAAGTGATCTAAGATAACTGAACCATCTTTACCTGCGTTTTCAGCAATTTGACGTACAGGTGCAGCTAAAGCCTTCATTACAATCTTAACACCAGTTTCAGCATCTTCACTGTCACCCTTTACGCTATCTTGGATAGCCTTCTTAACATCAACTAATGCAGTACCACCACCGGCTACATAACCTTCTTCAACAGCGGCACGAGTTGCATTCAAAGCATCTTCGATTCTGTACTTCTTTTCCTTCAATTCAGTTTCAGTAGCAGCACCGACCTTAATTACAGCAACACCACCTGCAAGTTTTGCAAGACGTTCTTGTAACTTTTCACGATCGAAATCTGAAGTAGTGTCAGCAATTTGCTTCTTAATTTGATCAACACGTTCTGCGATAGCTTCTTTAGAACCAGCACCTTCAACAATAGTAGTTGAATCCTTAGTTACAGTAACTTTACCTGCACTACCTAATTGATCAATCTTAGTATCCTTTAATTCAAGACCTAAGTCTGAAGAAATTACAGTACCACCAGTTAAGATAGCGATGTCTTCAAGCATAGCCTTACGACGATCACCAAAACCAGGAGCCTTAACAGCAACAACATTGAAAGTACCACGGATCTTGTTCAATACAAGAGTTGGAAGAGCTTCACCATCAACATCATCAGCAATAATCAATAAACTCTTACCTTGTTGAACAATTTCTTGTAACAATGGAAGGATATCTTGAATGTTAGAAATCTTCTTATCAGTAATCAAGATATAAGGATTATCTAAATCAGCTTCCATCTTATCGTTATCAGTTACCATGTATTGTGATAAGTAACCACGATCAAATTGCATACCTTCAACTACTGACAATTCAGTGTTGATACCCTTTGATTCTTCGATAGTGATAACACCGTCATTACCAACTTTTTCCATAGCATCTGCAATCAAATTACCAACTTCTTTAGAAGCAGAAGATACAGAAGCTACTTGAGCAATTTCATCTTTAGTAGAAACTTCGTGGCTAATCTTATGTAATTCATCAACAGCAGCCTTAGTTGCAGTTTCAATACCACGACGGATGCCAACTGGGTTTGCACCAGCAGTAACATTCTTCATACCTTCACGAACAATAGCTTGTGCTAAAACAGTAGCAGTAGTAGTACCATCACCAGCAATATCATTAGTCTTTTGAGCAACTTCAGAAACGAGCTTTGCACCCATGTTTTCGAAGTGATCTTTTAATTCAATATTCTTAGCAATAGTTACACCGTCGTTAGTAATGTCAGGAGCACCATAGCTCTTTTCCAAAACAACGTTTCTACCCTTAGGTCCTAAGGTTGTTTTAACAGTATCAGCTAACTTGTCTACACCCTTTAATAATGAGCGTCTTGCATTTTCTGAAAACTTAATTTCTTTTGCCATATTTTAATGCCACCTTTTTATAAAATTTATTACTTAACAACAGCTAAGATATCTTTTTCGTGAAGTACTAAGTACTTTTCACCTTCATAGTTAATGTCAGTGCCAGAGTACTTTTCAAAGAAGACAGTTTCTCCTTTGTTTACTGACATAGGGATAATTTCACCATTAACTGTACGGGCACCTTCACCGACAGCTACGATTTGACCTTCTTGAGGTTTTTCTTTAGCGTTAGAAGCTAGGACAATGCCTCCAACCTTTTCTTCTTCTTCGTCTTTAACTTTAACGATCACGCGATCACCGATTGGTTGTAACACGTTTAGTCCCTCCTATGTTGTATAATCAAATTAAATTCTTTAGCACTTATTTCATTCAAGTGCTAACTTACAATTACGATAGTAACCCGTTTAGAAAATTATTGCAAGTATTTTTACTAAAAAATTAGCACTTTTTTATCTAGAGTGCTAATAGAATTCTAGATTGCCTTTATATCATGGCTTACAACCTGTATTTTTTCACTTTCAAAGTAATCTTTCTCCTAATATTATTCTTGAATTTTTATATAGAGTATTAAAAAAGCACGCAACAACAACTATTACGCGCTATAAGAATTTTTTATAATTTTTTATTTACTTTTTGAACACTATTTTTGATTATAGAAAAAATAATTAGCCAAATAATTCCATATCCAATCCAGTAAACAATTGTAAAAATAAGTAAGACTACTGGTTCAAAATTAATCCAAGAGTTGATACCATATAAAATTAATAAGGTAAAGTAAATTAATAAGGATTGAATTAATGTTGCTTTACCTAAAGAAAGGTTTTCTATTTGAAAGATTGCACCAGTGCTTCCTTCAATAAAAGCAATTAATAAAGTTGAAATAATTGCTAGATTAACTTCACCAACAGAAAGTGTCTCGATTATATTTTGAGAATTCAAGATTGCATATACAATTACTAATACGATTGGGCCAAACCCCATCGCAAGTAATCCTCTCATCAAGAAGTTTTTAACAAAAGCTCTCATGATTTACAGCTCCTTTCTTATCTTGGCAAAACATCTGCGTGATACATAATCTGTTACATTATTTTTCATAATGACATTTATTCCAGCACCCGAATTAACAGTAAACTTCTTAATTTGATGTCGATTAACAATACTTGATTTATTAATTTTCAAAAAATAATCTGGTAACTTTTCAGCTACTTGATAAAGTCGTCGCTTTAACAAATATTGTCGATTATCATTGGTAATCGCATAAGTTTTGCCCTCAATAACCCCAATAATTGCAATATCTACAAAATTTAAATAAACAATTTCTTTATCCGCATCAAAACCAACCAAAGAAGAAATAGAGCCATTACTTACTACGAACTCTTCTAGTTGCTTACTAAATTTACTTACCTCATGCAGTTGCGCTTGAACTATCTCTTCTTTATCTGGCTGAATAAGTAATTTAAACTTCATCCTCATTCTCCTTTCACCTTTAGTATTAGTATAGAAAGAATAAGAGAAAAAATCTGGTTTTTGCTGTTATCGGTTAATTATAGTAACTAATCGGTAAAGAAAAAGCGTCACCTACTAAAATATAAGCAACGCCTAATTTTTAACTATACAAAGTGAATTTCCAAGTCACCAATCTTTTTATTACCACGTAAAATTAATTTAGTACTAGTTCCAGTTGAATGACCAAAATAATTAATATCGCCAAATGACGAATTTAACTCATTAATAACTTCCCAATCGTTTGGTACATATAAATTAACATTACCAATTGTAGTATTAATATTCATAATAACCTTATCACCAGCAGCACTAGCTTGATCAAGATGGATTTCCGCATCCCCGATAACCGAATCAATCGTTACACTACGCAAATTCTGCGAACGAATATAACGCGATGTATCAGAAATTCGTTGATTAATTACTATATCCTCACCAGTTTCAACTTTGCTAGTATCCGACATTATTTCTTGCGAATGCAATGATGCATTATTCTTTACTTTTTTACCATTTACGAAGATTTCAGATTTAACAGGATCTTTTTTTAAAATCATATTCAGCCCGATGGCAATCAATAAAGCTACCCCTAAAATCGTCCAAGGAACTAAGCGAGTTATATGTAGGGGTTTAGCATAAATAATGACCAAAAAGGCAATTGCAAATACTGTACCGAAGACTTCTTTATCAGCAATACAACTGATACCAAATGCTACAAATACTATCGTCCAAATAATACTCCAAAAACCTAAGTCAAAATTTATTACATTCAATTTATCTAAAAGTAAGAATATTCCTGCTGCTAAAAAACCAATCCCCCACAAAATTCTACTAGTATTCTCTTTTTTCATTTTTATCTTTCTTTCTCAATAAAACCGCATTATTTAAAGCCCTTACATGATTAACTTATATTCTAACAAAAAAGACCCTAGAAGTTATCTTCTAAGGTCGTGAATCCTACTTTTTATCTGAATCCAAGAAATAAATCAAGGTCTGCAATTCAGTAGCTAAATCTACATTCTGTACTCTTACATCAGCTGGAGCAGATATCCGCAATGGAGTGAAATTCATAATTCCCTTAATCCCCGCATCAACCATCTCATCAGCAGTCTTTTGTGCCGCACTTTGAGGAACACAAAGAATAGCTATTGTAATTTGCTGTTCACGTAATTGTGTCTTCATGTCACGCATGTCGTATACTGGCACACCACTCATAATGGTACCGGTAATTTCAGGATTAATATCAAAAGCTGCTGAAATCCTAATATTATTTGTTCGCTTAAAATTATAATTAAGCAACGCATGTCCCATATTACCAACACCAACTAAAGCTACATTAGTTAGCGTATCTTGATTAAGAATTTTCTTAAAAAAGTTAAGTAAATTCTGAACATCATATCCATAACCACGCTTACCCAAGGCACCAAAGTAAGAAAAATCGCGACGAATAGAGGCACTATCCACCTGAACAGCTTCAGCTAGTTCAGTTGACGATACCTTCTCTTTACCTTCATCATTTAAGAAAATTAAGTAGCGATAATATAACGGTAATCTTTTAGCGGTTGCCTTAGGAATTTTTATTTCTTCCATCAAAAAACCTTCTAACTATGCTTGTGAATGTGAAATTTTTACTAATCATCATAATAATACGCATCTTATCGGGATAAAATCAAGTTATTTTTTCACAATAATCATATCTATCTCTTTTTTCACAAGAGAGATTATTTTTAGGATCTAAGCCCTATGGTACAATAATTGCTAGGAGAAGATAAATTATGATAATTGCACAAGCACAAAACCTCGAACAACATTTCGGGGCAAATACCATTTTTTCAGGAATTACCTTTTCTATTCCTGATAATGCCAGAATCGGTCTTGTCGGCCCTAATGGCGCTGGTAAGACTACTTTGTTAAAAATTATGACTGGTCAGCAAGAGCCAACTAGTGGTGCTTTTACCATTAATAAAGGAATTGATGTTGGTTACATTGCCCAGGAGAATGATTTAGATGAATCTAAAACTATCTGGGATGAAATGCTCACAGTCTTTACTGATTTAATTGAAAAAAATAAAAAAATCATGCATCTGCAGCAAGAAATTGCTGACCATCCTGAAGATGAGGATTTACTTAAACGCTATGATCAAGTTGCTTATGACTTTGAACAACAAGGTGGTTTTACCTATCAAGCAGAAATCAAGAGCATCTTGAATGGATTTAAGTTTACTGAAGATACTTGGAACAAGGTTATCGGCACTCTTTCTGGTGGTGAAAAGACACGTCTAGCTTTTGTAAAATTACTTTTGCAAAAACCACCACTACTCTTACTTGACGAACCTACTAACTACCTCGATCTTGATACGTTAGATTGGTTGGAAGCCTTTCTAAAAAATTATAAAGGCGCAATTGTAACCGTATCTCACGACCAGTACTTTTTAGATCACCTGGCTAATGAAATCTTTGAATTAAACTTTGGTAAATTAACAACCTTCAAGGGCAACTACACTCAGTATACTAAAGAACGTGAATTATTAAATACACAACAAGAAGCAGCCTACGAAAAACAGCAAGAACAAATTAAGAAAGAAGAAGAATTTATTCAAAAAAACTTGGTCCGAGCCTCAACTACTAAACGAGCCCAAAGTCGTCGTAAACGTCTAGAAAAGATGGAGCGTATCAAGCCACCTAAGCACAAGTCAAAAGTAAAAATTCATTTCAAGAGTGAACGTCCATCGGGTAAGGAAGTTTTAGTCTTAAAAGATTTAGATATCGGTTATCCAGATAAGACGATGGTGTCTGACATTAACTTCCAGGTTAACAAAAATGATCGTGTTGCAATAATTGGACCAAATGGTATTGGTAAATCAACCTTATTGAAAACCCTAATGAAGCAACTTGAGCCAAAAACTGGATCCGTCAAGTATGGTGCAAGTTTAGATATTGGTTACTACGATCAAGAACTTCAAAGTTTGGATCCTTCTAAAACAGTTCTTGATACTATCTGGGACCGTCATAAAACGATGCCTGAACGTGATGTTCGTTCAATCTTGGCAAGTTTCTTATTCACGGCTGAAGATATCGATAAGACTGTTTCTCAACTTTCCGGTGGTCAAAAAGCTCGTTTAACTTTAACAGTTCTTTCACTTGAAAAAGACAACTTCTTACTTATGGATGAACCTACTAACCACTTGGATATCGAAGCTAAGGAAGTTTTGGAACAGGCACTTGATAATTATGATGGTACCCTACTCTTTGTATCACACGACCGTTACTTCATTAACGAACTTGCGAATAAGATTGTTTCTGTCCGTGATGGTCATGCCAAGATCTATGAAGGTAACTATTCATATTATCTGGATGAAAAGGCTAAACAACAAGCTGCGGCTAACCAAGCCAATGAAGTAAGTGAAACTTCCGCAGCTCCTGCAGCTAACCAAAATAAAGGTAAATTATCTTACCAAGAACAAAAAGCACGCGATTCTCAAAAGAGAAAATTAGAACGTGCTATCAAAGATGCTGAAAAGCAAATTGAAGAATTAGAAAATCAAGAAAAAGAAATTCAAACTGAAATGGCCAATCCTGATATTGCAGCTTCCTTTGAAAAATTAGGACCACTACAAGAACAACTATCTACTATTCAAGAAAAACTTGATCAAGCAAATGAAGATTGGGAACAAGCTATTGATGCTTTAGATAATTTTGAATAAACGAAAAAGCTAGGTTTTACACCTAGCTTTTTTATGTGGTCAATTTTATTTAAAGTTAGCAACTTTGACATACATCTTTTTAGTCTTAGTTGCACCTTCAATTCTGTAGTAACGCTTGCCATTCTTAAATTTGTAAGAACTACCATAAGTAGTAATCTTAGTGCCCTTCTTTAAAGTAACTCTATTGGCACGCTTAGTGCTGGTAGCATATACATATGCGTTGTGCTTTAAAGTACGTTTAGTTCCATCTACGTTGGAAGCTTTGATAAAGTCGGGCTTATTTGCAATTTGATAGTATTCAGCACCATTAATAGAAATAGTTTCTTTATTAACTGTCACTTTCGTGTAAGCAGCAATTGTTCTTACTTTAGATGAACCTGAATTATCATAAACTAATGCTTTATGCATAACTGTCTTAGTCACAGTTTCCGGAGCTGGTGTACTGTTGGCTAAAGCCTTAGTCATAACCCATAAACCACCATTATCATTACTTCCATCAGCATCAGATTGAGACGTCATCGATACTTTTGTGTATGATGTTCCATAAACAATCATTGTTTTATTACTTACATAAATCTTAGTTCCTTGCGGTATATAAGTTCCTACTTCTGGATATTAAGTATCACTAAAAATATTATATCCTGGCGTATTATAATTTGGCGTTACATTTAATGTATAACCACCAGTTGCTGGAGTAACAAGTACTTCATATGAAATAGTAGTTTGTTTACCTTTACTATTAGTAGCGGTCAATTTTACTGTAGAAAAACTGCCTGGTTTGCTAGTATCTACGTTATTTTGATCAACAGTAATTTTTGCATCCCCTGCAGTAATCGTGAAAGTATCTCCATTACTACCTAAAATTTTAGTAGGGTCAAACTTCGAACCTACTGCAACTTGAAATATTTGATTATTAGGATCAGCAGTTACATCTTTACCGCCTTGTTTATATGTCACACTAAATTGTGGTTGTTCGCTCACAACTGTGTTGCTATTTTCAGTAGTATTTGTAGCAGCATTGACAAATGGAGCTACACCTATAGGAGCAACTGCTAATAAAGCTGCTACGGCTGCGCCAATTATTTTTGTTTTTCTCATAACCAAGTTCCTCATAAAACAAAAGATAGACTTACACTTTAAAAATAAGTATATCTTTTGTTATTCTTAAAATAAATTTTTGTGCTTATTAACTAAGCGATGATGTCCAAGATACTCTGTATATTCTATTCATAGTAGTTTGATTTACAGGATCCGCATTAGGATTATGGTACGCTACTGTTAAATATAAATCATTGTCATTAATTAACTGAATACCTTCAAATTCGGTTAAATATTTATTTCCATATTCATTTACTGCGTCTAACTCTGAATTATACTTTAAATTCACTTCTTCCCAATCTGATGGATCAGTACTCTTCCACGGAATTTTTACAATTTTTCTAGTTTCTCCATGATCTCCTGAAGTTGGGCTATAAAGGAATTACTGGAAATGCAACAACCATTATGTAAACTCTCCTTTTTTATTTATACTTTTACAGTACAGTAAAATAAGCAATATTTTCTTAAATTCCCACATTGTCAAAAAAATACCTTAGTAAGGCAATATTTTAATATAATTTTCAAAGCCTACTTCTTCCATCGCTTTTCGAAGTTATAAAACTTTATCTTTCTGATCAGTTAACAAATAAAAGTAATATGTAGCTAAAGTTTTATAAAAATACATAATTGGCTTAACTGGCATATTTTCAACTACTTGCAACGATTCATGAGCCCATTCTACAGAGTTATTTTGATAACAATTTTCTAAATAATTAATACAGATTCCCGATATTAATTCTTGGTGATCAGTATCATACTCATTTAAATCTTTTAATCTAGTTAAAAAAGTATGCATCACTATAGCCAAGTCATGAAACTCGAAAATCAGCATTGAATCTGCAAATAATTGCAAATTACTTATATTATCCAACCAATTATCATCATTAAATAAAGTATCGGTTATTTCTTGTTTCAAACTTTTATCTATCTCATAGACCTTCTTCTCTAATACCGCAACAATTAAAATAGCGCGATACTTTAGGTTCTGATTATCTTCCAAAGCCATAATCTTGGCTTTAGTCTCCTTAGCTCCATCCAAATCATGCGAAGTGAAATTCTCGACAATCTTTTGCCTTAACATTTCTACAACATCATTTTGCAATCCCCAATATCTCTTCATGAAAAGAATTGGACTTATATGCCGAGCTGCAAGTAAATCATACAAGTCATCAGCATCAATCTTACGTTCCGCATTTTCAATTCTCGAATAATTAGAAGCGCTAAGTTCAGTTCCAGCAATCATTTCCTTTTGCGTTAGATTTAATCTTTCACGTTCAGCTTTTAATGCATCCCCAATTCTCATTGCCATCCCTCGACTTTCTTACACAAGCATAGCATCTTTATTTGAAGAAAGTTTTAACTTATTACTTTATTTTAACTAATAAAAAAGACCAAGCTGTTCAACTCGATCTTTCATTTTATTCATCCTTCAACTTCTTGCTCTCAGCTTCCTTAGTCTTCTTAATAAGTCCCGTAATCACTGGATCATTTACTTCTTGAATCAATGAATCAGCTACTACCATTTCAATACTTACGTTAGCAACTTGTTCATCAAGTCCGCGCATCCGCCACATCATGGCTGCTTGCACTACTTCGTTATCACTAGACAAACCTTCATTCTTACAAGCTTCCAAAGTAGTCAATGATTGCAAGTTAAACATGTGCTCGTAAATTAATTTAGAAATCAAATTATAATTCCTTTTAGCAATTAAGATTGAAATCTTACCACGATTTTTAATAATATCCATTCTAACTTTTGGCGATAAAAATACGAGTGCTGAATTAGCACGCTCAATTTTAGGAAAATGTCCTTCATCTACTTCGATATTATTATCTTCAATAACCTTATCTAAAAATTTCTCAGTTGTTAACATTGACTTATGAAAGGCTTGGTTAACCTCAGGCGACATCGTTTTCTTATCACTCATCAATACACTGTAATAATGTTCGTTAAGTAACACCTTTAATAAGGCAATCGTATAATCTTCCATAGAAATACTCTTTCTTCTATACTAATAGTCTTCTTCCTTTTAGAATATAAGAAATTTATTTGAGAAACAAGTAACAAGTACAAAAAAAGACTAGTAACTAAAGTTACTAGTCTCACGTGTTATGGAGGATACAGGGTTCGAACCTGTGACCTCCTGCTTGTAAGGCAGATGCTCTCCCAGCTGAGCTAATCCTCCAAAGTGTGACCCGTACGGGATTTGAACCCATGTTACCGCCGTGA
>NZ_JAAVAU010000015.1 GCF_014803895.1 Lactobacillus sp.
AAACTTTAGTTTTTTCAATGATACCAAATTCTTTTTGAAGTTCGGGAATGTCGATGTAATCTTTACCACCGTTTACACTTGATATATCATAGCGTGGCATTTTACTGTCACCTGAAACGCTGTAAGAGGTTTCAGTCTTCTTGGAGTTCTTATCATCAGCACTACCACCCTCTTTTATTAATTTCTGAGGATCTAGCCAAGTGCCGTCATTTATAAAGGACTTAGAGAGTGCTTGATCAAAACCTGCTTTTGTTACACCCACATGGAGGTGGTCGGTGGTTCTAGTACCAATTACAGCGCCCGTTTTAACGGTTTGACCAGCCTTTACAGTGATGTCACTTTTACTAGAAAAAGCTTCTTGATAGACGATATTATAACCGTCTGATGAGTGAAAAAGCACATACCAATTTAACCCGTTAGCCCATGCTATCCGTGTAACAGTTCCGCCGTGAATTGCGTGAATGCTGCTGCCGGGGTGGTCAACATTTCCAAAGTCTAACCCATCATGAAAGCCATTAGTTCTAAACTCTCCACCCGCATGAACTCCAAAGAGTTGTCCTCCTGTAAATTTTCCTTCTCCCACATTAGGGAAAGGCCAGCCCCAAGGGTTAGAAGTTTTATTAATTGCTTGCGTTTTAGTAGAACTATTAGGAACAATATTATAGCGTCTAGCCCCATTAGGGGACCACGCACGGTATTTTTGCCACTTTTGCACTTCACTACGCCATGTGGAAATATTAAAAAGCGCTATGAGTTGGTCAAACCCTCGTATCCATGTGGTATAGGGTGAACATTGATAGGTCCTGAAAGTTAGTTCGATAAATTGTAGTAGTCCTGCGCTAGGAATCCCTTTTTTTGCGTTGTCGTCCCAGTTATTAACTACTGTCTCACTACCACCAGATTCACCTTGAATCAGGTTTTTAATATTTTGCAAGTCGTTACCTTGCAGAGTGACGTTCATGAGCTGTGCTGCGTGCTTAATAGCAGGTCCCCAATCTCCATTGATTGCTTTAGTAGCCCCAGTAGTTTCAATTTCTTCAAGCTCCGTAGTGCTTGTTTTGTCATCTCCTAAGGCTATTTTCTCCGACTTTTGAGATTGACCTAGTGGAATTAAACGAGTGACCAAATTTGTTGGGTCAACGGTGTATTTAACACTTCTTAAATTTGAGGTTAGCTGGATTGGCGAATTATCGTGTTCTTTACCAATTTTTTTAGTGTAATTTAAAGTGATTCCTTTATCACTATAATTAATCGCTATATGACCACCACTTACTTCAAGAAGTTGTGAATTAATCGCTTCTCTTGTGGTTGGATAGTCAATTTGACGGTATTCATCTCCTGTTTTGTCGTCAACATCACACGTTTTTAAAGTGATTTTCTTGTAGCTATCAACCTGTTTATTATGCACATCTAATAGATATTTCAAGTAGTCTTTAGCTTTAATTCCGACCGCAATATTAAAGCGTTGAATACTATCAATTAAATAACTGTCAATACTTTCAAAAATGTATTCTCGTGTAAAAAGCCCTTTGGTATCCATTGACCGGACGGGCTTAAGCGCTCGCCCTCTAAAAATTAAAGTATCATCTTCATACACTTCCACATGTGTTTTGAAAGGTTGAACCGAGTTAAAAAGAGGATTGCCCTCTCCTACGGTCATTTCTAGGTCGTCCACATCATCAGCTTTAAGTTTTAGCTTTGCACTATTTACATAGCACTCAATCGAATTATCAAAGACTACAAAATTCTCTTTTTTTGCAGGATCTTTATAACCTAAAATCCTATACATTAAAGCATTACCTCACACTTAAATTTAAGCTTGATTGTTCCACTGCCATAAGCTTGAACTATGCTTAATCCCACAGGTAAAAGAAGTTTTTCTTTACCGTCTGGGGTTGCCTTAACTTTTTGGTCGTCAATAGTAATATCAAAATCACTACTGCAATCAAAGCTAACCCACACAGGCCGACTACCCCAATTGTTGATCTCGTTAATACCGGTTGAAAGTTTTACTTCTTGCCATTCCCAAGTATCAAAATTAATGTCGTCCCAAATGTCACTGCCTTCATAATTACGCTGAATTGCGAAAGGATAAGCTGTAAATTTTACATTTAAAGTAATTGTTTCATCTTTTTCATCATCATCAGCTTCAACTTCACTACATTTAGCACGCCAGACAAAACCGGGGTTGTGGGTGTCATAAAGTGTCTTAAAACCTGCATACATCAAAGCACGCTTAGCCTCATTTTCTTTAGCCTTGCGGTAATTGTAGTCCCCATCTGAAAGAACAAGCTTATATTTTAATTCTCGATTACTAAAAAAGCGTTGTTCATTAAGTATTGAAAAGTCTTGCAAGCCTTGACTATACGGAATATCAACCGTAATTTCCTTTTCTTGGGGAGTAGGTGCTTCACGACTTTCAAGCCACCAGCCACTCGCTATGCTGTTGAATTGGTCAAATACAATGCCTTCTGTGCTGTTTAAAAGTGAATGAGTGTAATTACCTTTAGCAAGATTTTTAAAGCCGTAATCGGGCGAATATTGCCTTTTAACCAGTGAAAAAACATTTCTAGTCATTAGCCCCACCTCTCTTCAAGTTCTACCTGATTTCCAAATGTGTTGTTATATTGCGGTGCAGTCTTACCTACTAAGGTTCCATCATCAAGAATCATGGTTGTGGACTTACCAGCAATCTCTCTTAGAAGTGCATTAGTTTGCATTGCTAGTTGGCTATCTTGTAAGTCAATTGAAGTAGCGAGGGATGTTCCTACGTCTACGTTAGTTAATCTATTGAACTCGTCCTGTAAGTTAGTACCAGACACACTAAGCATTGCAGCCTTTTCTAGCTGTCTAGTAGCATCTTCAACCGCTCCTAATTGACTTAGCATACCAAGTGCCAAACCTTCGGGAATATACTTACCGATGTCATTACGCATTACTCGTGAAGGCGAGTGAATTTGGAAGAAACTTCCAATTCCATCTTTAATCTTGCTACCAATTTGACCTACTACATTACCAATTGCACCAAACATCGACTGAATACCATTGATAAGCCCTTGAATGATGTTTTTACCAATGTCAAATAAGTTTACTTTACTTAAGATATTCTTGATTGCATCAGCTCCGCCTTGGAAGATATTTTTAGCTGTTTCCCAACCGGTCTTAAAGATATTCTTTAAAGCGTCCATAATTGTGGTAATAATGTTTTTAATCGCATTAAATACTGTTGAAATAATGCTCTTAATTCCATTCCACACAGTGGAAACGATACCTTTAATTGCATTCCAAGCACCTGACCAGTCGCCTTTAATTACAGCTGTAACAGTCTTAATAATACCTGCAATTACATTTAAAACTGTACTAATAACAGTTTTAATTACATTCCAGACAGTAGATACAATCGTTTTTAGCACATTCCAACCTGCACTAAAAATAGTACCTAAATTTTGTAAACCACCGCTAATTACAGCAGTGATTGCATTCCATGCTGCACTAATGACGCTGGTAATTATCGTCCATGCAGCTTGCACAATTTGAACTAGTCCATTCCAGAGAGTGCTAAAAATTTCAATTAACGGCTGTAAAAGCGTACTGATTACTTGAATAATTAAAGTAAAAAGTTGAGTAAAGAAATCAACTAAGCCATTCCATACAACTTTGATTGCTTCAATTATTGGACTGAAAAATAAAACAATTCCTTGAATTGCCGCTTGAATTATAGTGACAATCAAATTCCACAAAGCTGTAAAGAATTCTACCAGTGCATTCCAAACATTTTTAATACCCTCGATAATTGGAGCCATTGCGCTGATTAAGAAGCTTACAAAGTCGCTCCACATCTTGCGCCCTGTTTCAGTTTGAGTAAAGAAATAAACTAGTCCCGCAACAACAGCTGCAATTGCAACTGCTAACAATCCCCAAGGGTTCATACTAAGGACCGTGTTAATTGCACTGAAAGCCTTAGCTACAGCATTACCCACAACAGGTAATTTTTGCAGACCACTTATAATAGTATTAATATTTCCGCCTGCTGTTTTTAAAGTACTGATTGCGCTTGTTACATCAGTGATTGCACTTGATACCGCACTAATACCTTTGAATGCCGCAATGAAAGCTAAAACTCCAATTGCAAAGCTTTGGAAGCCTTTATTAGCCGCTAATTGCATAGCAAAATCAAGTATTTTTTGCAGTGTCGGCATAGCACTATTTACAGCGCCAGTTATACCCTCAAATGCTGTTCTTACAGTGGGTGTGATCGCCTGTAAAACACCACCTAANCCTTTTAATNCTTGCTCTGCTTTCGACCCCATAGCCGAAATCATTTCAGCTATCGACAAGCCAGTTACATCTTGAACAAATTTGTTCAGCGCTTCAATCATGGAAGCAACCCCACGAACAACAGCGGTTTTTGCATTCTGCACGCTTGTGCCAATGCCAGACGTTGAGTCTTGGGCTATCTTTTGCAAGCTTTTAAGACCGCCACCGCCATTTTTATCAAGATTAATTAAAGCATCTTGAAAGTCCTCAACGCTAATTTCTCCAGAGGATAACCCGTCTTGAAGTTCCCCTGTGGTCATCTTCATTTGTTTAGCAATCGCATTAAGTGCTGGCCCCATTCCGGAGTTCATCATGGAAATCCAAGTTTGACCGTCGACTTTACCATTAGCAAAGGCTTGCGAAAGCTGAATNGTAGCATTATTCACATCAGCAGTCGACCCACCAAAACCAAGGATAGCGTCATTCAAAGCACTCCAGACTTTTTGGCTTTTTCCAAGATCTTGAGTAGAAGCAGCCATGATCTGCACGCCACTTACTGCATCATCTAAGGCTGTTGGAAGTCCTTGGATAGATTTTTGTAGCCCGTTCATTGCAGACTTAGTTTGATTGGTTGCAAAGCCCATATTAGAAAACGCCCGAGTAGAATTATTAAGCGTATCAATACGTTTAACCGCATCTCCTACACTGCTTTTTATNACATCAAAGGCTTTACCTGCCACTTGCACTAGTCCAAAGGCACTAGCCATGCTTTTAACGCTGCCAACAATGCCAGAAGACGATTGACCTACCTTAGAAGACGCNGANNTTGCGCTGTTAGTCATATCAGCCATTGACTGCATNGCGCTATTCATCGTCTTAGANAANCTTTGGTCAACNGCACTAAGGATAGCTTCCACACTNTATTGTTCTGCCATNATTTACCTCCTCTCTCTCATTTTTCTAAATTCNGCTTCACGCTGTGCATATAGCCATGCTTTGCTTTGCTTAGTCTTAGTTTTGGAGGTAAATTCTTGCTCAAATTTTGACCGCACACTGTCGATAGCTTCTTGCGTGTCAAAGAAATCCTTAAAAGTCTTATATTTAGGCTTAGGGTTCTTACTACTACCAGTAGTTGCCTGCACGCCCTGATTAAACCAAGCTCCAAGGGCAAGCATTTCTTGCTCTTTGACCTGTTTTAATTGATATGCTTCAAGCCTTAAGTAGTACTCTTTAAGCGTCATACGCTCAATATCTTTAATATTATGAAAGCCCAAATAAGCTAGTGAGTTAAGTAAAATAGTTCGATATGCTACTTTACTGGGTTCTGGCTTATCTAGGCTGTTGCGTTTTTTACTGAAAGTTGCACCACTGTGGATTTTTCGAGTTCTTCTTCCACAGCTGAGAAAAGTTTTTCTAGGGTATTGATATCTAAACTTTCTAAGTAAGAATCGCAATTTTCTAAGCTAGGGCGCTTGACTGCTTCATAGCTTGCAGCATAAAGCACCATACTTAAAGCTGACGCATCATAAGCTTTAAGTGCAGGAATCGTTTTAATTAAACCAAAACCTAAGCTGACGGTTTGACCACCAGCTTGCGCTCTAATCCCTGCAATTTTATCTAGTTCTCTGACAAAACGAACACCAAAATGTAAATCCACTTTGGTTTTATCAACAGTAATTTGCATATTTACCTCCTAAAATGACAATTCGCGGTCGGATTCTTCATCAAATGCCACACCTTCACCGGTTTGGTCATCATCCTTAAGTTGCTTGATACCACGGAATACATAGTCAAGTTCTGCTTCTTGGTCGTCAGTAAGTCCAAGCCAACCTTTTTGTGGTGTTCCTTTACCGGTTACAGTGATTGACCTTGTAGCGGTATCATCATTATCGGCACTCAAATTATTTTCACTTACCACACCTTGCATGTAGTAAGCTAAGTACTTACCTTCCCCATTTTTAATTTGGTGATTGATACGCCAGATTTCTACTGGTAAGTTCTTATTGATTGCACGGTCTAAATCTGCGGTCAATGCACTGACTGTATCAGCACATTCGAAATTCATTTCAGACTCCATACCGCCACCAGTAGTAATTGAACCAGACTTAGTGGTTTTACTTTCACTATCACGACTGCGGTTAAACTCACCACTATCTTCCCAAGGCACTAGTAAAGCGTCTTCTTTACCTTCGTTTTCTAAAAGACGAAAATACGTGATCCAGTTGATACCTTGGACTGCTTCAGGTAACTTTGCCATCTTCTATTTCCTTTCTACTGCAAAGAAAAAGACAACGTAAGCACACCATGGATTAAGACGGTGCCTTCTACGCTGTCATCTTCTAAAATTCTGTTATCTACTAAATTACTTCTGCCAGCAAACTTATAGTTCGCTGTTTTAATTCCTTTAAAAGTAAGTCGTGTTAAATCATGCATGATTTCATCAACTTGCTTTATTTGTTTATCAGACCCCCACACATGAATAGTCTGATAAAGTGTAGCCCCCATCATTACCTTGTAAGGTCTGTTTGAAGTTTGCTGTTCTCCAACAACCACAAATGGATAAGGGGCGTTCTCATTTTTTAAAGGCAAGTGAGTACAAACACTGTACCCTTGTACCATGCAATGCTTAAAAATAGCATCGCGTAACTCTAAACTCGGTGAAATCATTTCATCACTTTCTTTAAGTCACTAAGAAAAGTAGCCGTTTGTTTGATGAAAGCTGGTCTTAAGGTCGGGCGTGGATGCATATAGCGTGTGCCATACTCCAGATAACCAAAGTATTTCACATTAGGACTAAAAGACCCCACATGTGCTGTCAAACCGTCAACGGTATACTTATCAGCAATTGACCCTTCCAAGTGTCCCTGTGGATCTTTCCAAATTTTTCCTACGCCTTTCTCCCATGCCCAATGTCCGGTGTATTGGTCTTTCATGTTCTTTTTGACTTCACGAGCCAATGCAGAACCATTTTTCTTGACGACTAACTTAATTGCTTTCATATTTTGGGCATCTTTTAGATCAACTCTAAGTTCTTTCAGCCCCCGCATTTTGATTGTTCGCAATATCTTCACCTACAATCAGTGTATATCCCTTAAGTGGCGTGCGTTGTGTTTGCATTCTATAGTGTGTATCACTGTTATCAATCGTTAGATAATCAAAAACGGTGTGTAAGGGATGCAATAAACGCACTACCTTAGCTTGTTTTACATAGTTCCCTAGCAGTTCTTGACTGCGATTAGTCCCCATATCAGTAACATTAGCCATGTCCTCATGAACTACTTTTACATCATCCGCAAACTCATGTGCATCTGGATCATAGAAGCTATCACTACGATAAAATTTAACTTTGTGCGTCATTCTCATTGTTATCATGTTCTTTCATTCGATAAGGGTTATAAAAATGAACTAACACGCCGGTATCGTTATTATCTTGCTTCCATTCGTCCAAGTCGTCTAAAAATTCGTCAAAATCATTAGCACTAAAAGTGATACTTTCGCCTTCTTGCGTGTATTGACTCATACCCTCGTTTTTAAGCTTGTTATAGCGCTTTACACAAACTTGTAAGGGAATATAAGACATTTCACTAGGGAAATCTTCATCACTCTTTAAACCCAACTTAAAGCGAGTTTGAAGCACTGTATTGTGGATGATAAGCTTTAAAACATCGTCCATGTCACTCTCTTTAAGCTGCAACATGGTTTTTAATTCATCTAAGCTTACCGGCTCATCCATGGTTATTCACCTTGGTTACTACCAGATGGGGTGTTTGAATTATTGCCTTCACTGATAGTAGTTTCAATAATGCCATCAGTACGTTCTGGGAACATCACCATACCATTAACAATTACAGTTTGATAAGTTAAGTTTTCATTTACGGCATTATGAGTTACACCAATCAAGCCAGTTTCATCGGTAGTAAAGTTAAATGCACGATTTAAAGCACCACCATTGACGTTAGCGTAAGCTAAGTTGATGTTTTCACTTGGAGTTGCGTAAATCTTACCTTGTGGGATTGCAGTGTTCATGACCACTTTACTAAAGCCCATGAAATCTTTAATGTAATTCAAGCCGAATGCCGTTTGTGTAGTCAATTCTGCCTTAGCTAAGTAATCATAAAAATCGATTGGATTGATGAAAAGAACAGGTTCTACATCATAGTCTTCCCATTGAACTGCCATTTGTCCCAAGGTCTTAGCAATACCAGCCTTGAAAGTGTCTGCAGTTGCTGTAGTAGTACCGGTTAAGCCAGTCATAAAGCCAAAGAAATCTGTTTTCAAGCCCTTTTGAATTTCTCTTAAAAGCTTATTATCAGTTTCAGTAACTGCTTCTTCAAAGCCATTAGCTTGAATTGATTCTGCGGTGGTTAATTTACGATACTTTCCATAGTCAAGGGTAACAGTCTTAGCTAACTTCTTAGTTACCTTGCTTAATGGAATAGTTTCGCCTTCACCCACAGATTTGTTAGCCTTGGTAACTTCAGATTTGTAAATCTTGATTTGGTTACCTTGACTCATTGAGGTTAAGCGGGCAATACCCAAAGCTTCTTGAAGTTTCTTGATATTGTCATTAAAGCGTTCCCTGAAATCAATGGAAATGTTGACTAAATCTGCTGCCATGTTTGTATTTGAATCTACTGCCATTTTATTTTTCTCCTATCTAGTTAAATAAATCTCGGTGTTCTCCAATCGCTTTTAACCGTGCATTAGTGTCTTTAATGCCCATGATTTCTTTTTTAGTCATGGTGTTATTTTTTACAACTGGAGTTTTACCTTTTCTAAAATCTTCACGAACTTCATTTTTGATGCGCTTTACTAAGTCAGATACCAATTTCACATTGTCCTGTGTAGTTTTCGCATCATCGGTTACAACCAAGCTAAGCTCATCACTAGTTAAAGAAACGTCTTCATCTTTAAGCATTTGGCACGCTTGATCTCGCATTTCATACTTAGCAAGCTTGGATTGTGCATCACTTGCTACTTGCTTTGCTTGTTTTAATTCGTATTCGTTCTTTTGGTCACGGTTCATCTTAGCAAGCTTAGTAGCCTCATCTTTAGCTGCAGTAATCTTTTCTGCTTGGTCTTTACGTTCACGCTCTATGCGTTTCTTAATCATTTCATTTACTTGATCTTGAGTGAAAGTCTTTTCAGTTTCTCCCACACTTGATTGTTCTTGTTTTTCTTCTGCCATTTTACATACCTCACTTTTAAAGTTAGCGGTTCAACTCTCTACTCATGATTTCTTTTAAGCCTGTATCAAGGAAAAAGGCAATAAAAAACAGCTAACCACGTTGTGATTAACTGCTTAGAGTTAATTATTTAAATACTGGAAGCCAGTCTCTAACTTCTTTAAAAACTTTATAGGCTTTTTTCATCATTGAATTTTCAGCTAAGTATTGGAGTCCATCACTTGTTACTTCAATATTTTCTAAGCCTATTAAAATATTTCCCATCTTTGTAGGATGGAATTTAATACCTTTAATATAACCGTCATTTGATAACATTTTTAAAGTTTGAATAAATTGCACCTTAGATATCTTGAATGTAGAAGGCTGCAAAATATCCACGTTCATAACAGTATTTAAGATAACTTAAGATTTTATATGCTATTGAAAAATAATCATTATTAGCCATATTATGCCTCAAATATATCTAATATCCTTGTTAGGATTATTTTTACCTTCAACACCTGGATATACTATTTTGTGAACTTGATTATTAAAGTAATCCAATTCTGCCAAATATCCCATAGCTACAGCTTTTTTTACTTCTTCATCATTAAAGTGATAAAAATCTTTCATCGCCTCAAGTCGCTCGGGAATAAGTTTTTCCGTTTCTTTAATGATTTTCTCGGTCTGTTCTTCAGTAAAAGGTGATTTTAAAAAGCCATATTTATAATCTTTGTAATGGTTCAATGTTCTAGCTATTCCATAGTCCAAGCCATCGACATCTTTAAAGAACCAATTATATAACCAAAACATATTTTTATATCCAAAGAGAACATTGTGATATGTCTCGGAAATAGCTAATACTTGTAATTTTGCCATAATAATCACCATCCTTTTACTTAAGTATATTAAGAACTAAGCTTTCTTATCTTGTATGGGATATCCATTTTTTCTAATTCTGAAATTAAACTTTTTGCCTTAATATTTTCAGGGATTTCTACAAATGCAATATCTTTTGCAGTAACTTTACCATGTATTTGTGCCTCAACATAAGGAGGTTTTCTAAAATCATCAGTCATATCATCAATGGTTTTGTATTTATCCATAAAGTGAATATTATCTTCTTCAAAAATGTCATACATAGACCACAATTTGCGTCCACTGCCTCCAACAGGTGCTATATAGGTTGGACTTTCTTCACCAATTTTTGCAGCCTTCCAAGTATCCACACTTTCAATTGATGAAAAACCTTTCGCCAAACTATCTCCTATTGTATAAGTGGTTCTATCTTTAATATTTTTATTAAAGTGAACTGCGATTTCTCCATAATTTCTAGCAGTTCTAGGATAATATGAGCTTTGCTTACCAATTCTGCCATATAAGGCAAAATCTTCAGGTGGTCTCTTCATATATTCTTCATACATTTCTTCACTTTCATCAGTAAAAATTTTCCATTCAACGTTTCTGCGTGTTTGAGTATCTAAGAAACCACCTGAACTATTTGTTTCTAATTGATTTTTAAAACCATCCTTTAAAACTTTTTTCAGGTTGACCGGTTCAATGTACATTTGAATATCGTTTTCTTTACTACTAATCATCTCATTAAGCTTAGCAAATTGAGATTTCATTTCTTTAGTAGCTTTATTCAAACGTTCTTTACTTAACGGTCTATATGACATATCTTCAGCTGCTAAATAATGATCCCATTCTTCAGTTAGATAATCCTTAATGCCTTTATCTAAAAGACCCGGTAAATCTACTTTCTTTAAGTCATCTAATTCCTTAGGTGCCTCACTATTTTCAGGCTCTTTAATAAACTCATCAAGCACATCATCGCTCATGTAAGAACTGATTGAACAACGGCAATTAGGGTGTGTATCTAAAGGGATGCGAGGCACATCTTTTAAATCATATACACCAAGTTCATCTTCACCAGGATATTTATGATCTGCGTATTTTTGACAAATCTTACAAGCGTTACGTTCGGCAAAATACCAAGCTTGTGTAAAACCGTTGTCTTTAATTGCATTATACTGCACATCATACTGCACCCGAGAACTCTCAGTTCTGGCAATTCTTTCAGTAACATAAGTGGCATTTTTAACCGTACTTGCTACTTGGTCTTTAAGCTTGCGGGCTAAAACACGTGGATGTTCTCCTGTGACAAAACCAGTAGTTAAAACTCTGTCTAGATTTGCCTTTAAAGTATCCTGTGACCTCCACAATCTGCTTGACCATGTTGCCCCTGCCATACTCTGCATCACTATGCTTTGTGTGGTGTAACTAGCCTTAAAATCATAATCAGGCAAAAATTTACCAAGTAAACCAGCTTGTCTTTTTTGCTCTGCAATGACTTCGTTAGTAAGCCGTTCTCGCAAATCGTCGCTGATATCCATCGTTACATGAGTTAAATATGCACCAGTCATACTTTTAAGATATTCAAGCCGATTAATGCGCATAGTAGCATTGTAAATCTTCATTCTAAGATTTTCTTCATCGGTGAAATCCTTTAAAGTTACCTTTTTGCCACTCTTACGGATTTCTTCAGCACGTTTGACTAGTTTTTCTGCTTCAGCTTCAAACCGTTCGATATCGCCAGTAGTAACATCTTTCATCATCTGACTATAGTTTGTGCCAGTCTTAGCATTTAAGCGGCTAACTTCACGATCTATCAAGTCATCAATATCATTGATTACATTGCGATATCGTTTTTCTATTAAAGTGTCAAAATTTACATCTGCTTCATCTTGCTGTTCTTGCCACTTTTTTTCTTGGGCTAAACGCTGCTTCCAGTAACTACTTGCCATTTAAGTCACTGTCCGTTGCATTTAGTGCTATCTTAAGCTGGTCTTGCTTTTCTTGATTGACTCTATCCAGTTCACTTTGTGGATCATCTACAATTGACAGCACACTAAGAAGGGTTTCATCACTAACAATGCCTTTAAGACTTGCGGCAATTGATGCTTCATTTGACAAGTTAGCCGGAATGTTACGGGTAAATTTAAATTTTAGCTGACTCCAATCGTCTTCAGGTACTTCTACATTGGTGATAGGACTGAAAATAATTTTATAAAGCTTTTTAAGGGCTGATTTAAACTTACGTTCCTTATTCATGGCACGGTTTTCCATGTTCATAAGCTTGTATCTAATCGCTACCCCCGAAACATTGCCACCAAAAGCTTCATCACGTAAATCTGGAATACCGGTGTTTTGATGGATAGCATCAGTTAAGTGTTTAATCATGTGTTCTTCTAGGTTGTCACCATCTGGACGCTGTAGAAAGCCAATTTTGAGGTCTTTAGCGTCTGGACCTGCTGCATTAATAAAGCGATTTTGGCGCATTTTTGCTAGGTCCTTTTCATCGACCTTAGCCCCTAAAAGATACATATAACACTCTGCAATGTAGTTGATGTTATCCAGTTTTTGACTCAGTGTATCATCAAGCGCATCGATGAGGCTTAAAGTGCCTGCTCCATATAAGCTTTGGCGTTCTGTAGTCTCATAAAATTCTATTGCCGGCACTTGGTTATACACGTTGATACCATCTTTAAGATTGTTATTATCAAATTGATGATCATAAATTTCGCCGTTGATAACATCCACAACATGGTTAGCATAGTAGACTGTAGCAAGTAGCATCCCTTCACTATTTTTGCCATACGTCACAAAGCAGATAGGCTTTTGACTCACTGTATTGTCATAAACCATAAAGCTATGCGTAGGCTTAGCCACTGCTAAGCATGTGTTACCATCATCATCTTGATAAGCAAACAAATAGGAACGGCCATATACATCAACCTGCTTAGACAATTCGCTAAGCTTATCATAAATTGATGCTTCACCGTTCCATTTTTGTAGTGCATTGTTTGCACTATCATCATCAAGTGCAATTTTAGGCTCAATACCTGTAAAAAAACCGTTGTAAGTATCTACTAAGTATTTTGGTACATTATCAACAATTTTTACTGGCTCACCATTTACGCCGTTAGGCTTGTTTAAAATGGCGTGTTTACCAACATAGTAATTCATATACTTGTGGTATTTTCTAGATAAAACTCTGTTTTTGTTAATGAAATCCATTACATCATAAGCTGTGAGTTCTTCACCTTTAGGGTAAGTAAATACCCCGTTTTTCAAAACTTGGGTTTTCATTACCCCTACTCCTATCTAAAATAAATCGTTACTCATAAATTCAATATTATCGTGTGAACGTTGATTGTAAACTGCATATCTAGTAGCGTCCATCACATCATCATTGCGTTTAAAAGGTTCACCAGTAATTGGATTCCATGTATACTGGTAAATTTCATCTAGAAACAATCTAACACCCTGTTTAACGACTCTAAACTTATCACTAGTTATTTTCTTACCAACTGCTTCCACACCTGGCATTACAGCTTTTTTAGCATTTCTAGCATTCAGTCCTGCTTCTTGAAAAGTACCCACATACTCAGGTCGGGCACTATCACACCAGAAATTTATATCACCATACTGTTCTTGAAGTTCTAAAGCTCGGTTTTTCCACCAATCGATATACTTATGAATTTCGGTAATTTCTTTAATTAGGTAAGTAATCCCCGTGTGAGGGTCGTCACCTAAAAGCACTATCGACCCATTGTGTCCTTCAGCGAATCCCCAGTCAACACCAGCATAATACATTAAATTTTCTGGAAGTTCGCTTTCATCTACCATCATAACAACCTTATCAAAGTCGCTATATACCAAGCCTTCACCCATAGCCCATAAACCTAAGATATCACGATCATAAAAAACACCTTTCGGGGTTTGGGCTTTGAAAGACTGCACATAATCCTGTGAAAGGACAGTATTATCGTCAATCGTAAAACTAAAAGTTTTGATACGGGCTTTAGGATCGTGATTATCAATGTAATCAACTTTTAGCCAGTGTTGAGGATTATCTGGGTTAGTATCACAAATAACTCTGCTTCCCTCTACACTACAGCGGGAAAGGATTTCTTGAAAAACTTCCTTCACTGCTAGGGATGCTTCGTTTACATAAGCAAAATAAGCAGTCATACCACGAATAGAACTCATACCTTTCAAATTACCAGTATAGCTAGGTACAATATCCACACCCCATAGGCTGTAGTGACCGTGCCGGTCTGCTTTTAAACTAATGCCAAATTGATTTTCGATAGCTGCGATAACGTTGTTATAAATCGTGTTACTACTAAATCCAGCCAGAATTACTTGCGGGTGCGGGTCTTTATTCTTTTTGGCAAGTTTTGCCACCCGTCGCAGCTCAAGGAGGAAAATAAAGTTGTTAAGGTAAGTTTTACCGGACCGCTTAGCACCAGCTAAAATCAACATCTTCCAATCATCGTGCAAATAACTATATAGTACGTCACTTTGCTTAGTCGTTAGAATACTCATCGTTCACACTCTGTGTCACTTTATCAAGCAATTCATTAAGCTTAGCGTTATCATCACTGGTCAAAGCTTCCATAGCCTTCACTTTAGCACGCGTTAAAGCTGTTTCTGCTCTAATCTTATCTAGCTTAGCGGCAGCAATTGGATCAGTTGGGTATCTCTTAAGCAGTTCCTTAGCTGCACTTAATCTATCACTAGCTTTAACCGGAACATTCGGTATTATTACTCCCCTCGGAGTAGTAACCGTTTCTGTTTCTTGCCCAGAAAAAACACGAGTTAAGTAAGCAAGTACTTCTTGGGCACTAGCTATCTTATGTTCGCTTTCTTCGTTCATTCTGTCGTTGATATAAGCTTGAATTGAGGGCTTTTTTAGGGTTTTGTGTGCTTCCACACTTATGGATTGCTTACCCATGTTTTTTGTGGAGTAAGCCAAAGTATAAGCCTGTGTAGCATTGCCACTCTTTAAATATTCATCACAAAATTTTTGTTGTTTTGGTGTTAGTTTCACACATCACTCACCTCTTTTACATACATGTAGGAATCAAAAAAAGCCGACATATTAATGCCGACTTAGAAAAATGACTGTTTGAGGAATCGAACCCCAAACAGCCTAAGAAAGAGATTTTTTGTTATCCAAAAACTTCACATTACTATAATACAACGTTTTTTACTCTCATTTCGGACATCTTAGGGACATCTTTTTTAATAAAAGCCCATTGCATCTGCAATTTTACCGAAAAATGCTGTTCTTTTGCGTCTGCATTGCCTTTCACTAAGGTTCACCGCTTTTGCCACTCCGTCCATTGTCAAATCGCCTTTTATATAAAGTCGTTCAATGATTTCATGAGTTTCATCATCACAGCGATTGAGAAAAAAACTAACTGTTTGTCTACTTTCTTTTAAGAAATTAAGGCTTGCATCATCAGCTAAGGTAACCGCCATATTTTCAACGCCTCGGTCTACTTTACTCCCTTTACCTCCGCCAACATTTTCATCAACACTAGAAATAGGTGGACGCATAATTGCACGCTCACGAGCATCAATATAGCCTGGAACTCGGTTATACTCTTGCAAGATATGTCTTACATAATTAAAAACTTCTTTTTTCATTCATGCTCACCCTTATAATCTGGAAAACCAAAACCAACTAACTTATTTTTAACAATCTTTAATGCGTCATCTGTGCTTCTAGCAATGCCGTGGATAATGTGGTGCCTCGTCAACATTTTGTGAAAGCTTATCTGATCTGGTCGTATCCGTCCTCCTGGTCGCTTTACTTCAATAAAAAAAGCTTTACCATCTGACCAACGAAAACCACTTAAGTCAAAGTACCCATTTGGCACACCTGTTGTGACCCAGCGCTTATCAATTGTGTACCATTTGCCCACATTTATGCGAAAGACTGTGCAACTGCTAGTAGATAAAGCAATTTGGATTTTTGATTGAATATCATGTTCGCTTTCAGTCATCATTAACATCTCCAAATGCATGGTTAAAACTTCACATCGTCATAAGTTGCGCTGCACCATGGGCAAAAACTTGGAATTTCTTTTTCAAGCAATGAAAAATCTTTATTACAGCAGGCGCAATGGTAAAATCCTTGCAAATAAGCAACGGATACATTAAAGAAGTCTGCTAATGCTTGCCACGTTTCTGACTTAGGAATTCGTTTTTCATTTTCGTATCGACTTAGTGTGTTATCACGCATTTTTAAGGCTTCACCAAGCGCTTTTAAGGTAAGATTTTCTTTTTTTCGTAATTCTTTTATTCGATTCATCCCTAAGCTCCCTCGTAATACTCAATTAAAGCTTGCTCAATGACTTTGCCCACGCTACTTAAGTGCTGCTTAGATACATCAGCCAAAATGTAGTTCATTACTCGTTTAGGGATATGAATAGTTGGCTTTATCTTATACACGCTCGTTTCGTCACTATGACCAGCAAAACGCAACTTCCCTTTTACTTCGCCATCACCTGCGATTAATAAATCCAAATCCATTGCTTCCACACTTAGAGATTGAAGTGGTGTGGAATTTAAAATCGTTTTCTTAAGTTCATATTTAAGTTTTTCATTGTCTTTAACGTCCATAATTGGTATACCTCCTATGTGACACTTCATAAGTCTTACAATCTGTTGGCATGTGACGGAATGTGTGACACTATTGTGACATTTTGTGATGCTATTTGTGACACTTTCCTTTCTTACTCTCCCAACGGTTTAATCTAACTTTTATACCATTTGTGATACTTTTCTTTTAATAAATATATAAATAAAAAGAAAAAAAGAGTATATAGAGAGGTAGATTTAAAAAAAGAAGTGTCATTACGTATGTTATTAATGGCTCAAATACTGTTATATCAGTATTTTTAAGTATTACACTAACCATCACATTCTTGTCACTAACCATCACATTCTTGTCACTATTTAATCCATGGAGCTTTTGGATAGTCTACATGAA
>NZ_JAAVAU010000016.1 GCF_014803895.1 Lactobacillus sp.
AGTCCTAAAAGGGACTATTTTAACAAAAAGAAGACACAAAAATAGAGCAAGATTTCTAAAAATAGAATTCTTGCTCTTATTTTTTAGTCTAGGAAGCTAGTTTTTTCCCAGACTCTTTGCTTTGTCTACTTAAAAATTCGCTGCCACCAGTGTTTTTTACTGGTCCTACGTGGTTGCACTTGCATTTGCGCTAAAGTACGATGAATAGCCTCAGCTTGTTTCTCTTGATTTTCACGAGTTTTTTCCATGATTTCATCATGCATTTCTTCATCGCTCTTTTGCTTATCAGCCTCAATCTCGGCAGCCATTTCTTCTTTTTTCTTCTCTGCTTCCGTCTTCAACTTAGGCATTGTTGCCTGTACTTCAGATTGAGTCGACTTAGTCAATTGTGGAGCTTGAGTTTCTTGTACAGTTTTAGTAGGTTGACTGAGTTGATGAGAACTATCAATTAATTTTCTATTTTGCTCTTCAACGCGTGCAACTTGTTTTTGCAAATCTTGAATTGCCTTATTTTGGCTGGTAATAGTATTTTGCAAAATCGTTAATAACTTAATTACTTGCTTAGCATCAACCATTGTATTACCTTGATTTGCTTGGCTTGATAAAGTATCAACTATATGGTCAGCCTTTTTACTGTCATTTTGTTTGCCATCTACATTACTAATCGCAAATATTTGTTGAGCTGCTTCTTGTAAAGTTAAATCTTCATCCTTAGCCAAATGTTGAAAAGCTTTTAAATCAGCAATATCTTTCTCACTATATAAGCGAGCTTTTTGCTTAGTTCGTTCATAGTAATCTTTGTTGCCAGTAACCTTTTCAACTAGTAAAGAATACTTTCTTAAAGTTGCTACACTAATATTTAAATCTTCAGCAGCTTGAGCAGGCGCAGCAAGTTCTTCAAAATTGTGGTCGCGTTCCATTTAATCTCTCACTCTTTTATTTGTGTTTATGTAATAGGGTTTTCTTATGATTGTAACGCTCTACTCCTAAATTAATCAAACGTGTAATTAATTCACTATAAGGAATACCAACTTCTTCAAATAGTTTTGGATACATAGAAATATTGGTAAATCCTGGAAGAGCGTTAACTTCAGTTAAAATAATTTCATCATCATCTTTACGACGCATAAAATCAATACGAGACATACCGCTACACTCTGTTGCTTTATATACTTTTAAAGCATTTTTTCGTACTTTTTCAATAATTCCTTCAGGTAAATGTGCAGGAATTTGAAGAGTTGAAGTCGAATTGTCATCATATTTATTTTCATAACTGTAGAAAGAATCTTCAGCATTAGTAATTTGTCCAACACCAGAAACTATTGGCTTATCATTACCTAAAACAGCAGTTTCCACTTCACTACCATGAACAGTTTCTTCAACTAAAACTTTATCATCGTACTTAAAAGCATCTTCTAAAGCAGCTTTATATTCTTCAGCATTCAAAACATGATTTACACCGACAGATGAACCTTGATTAGATGGCTTAACAAATAAATCTTTACCTAATTCCTTAGCAACATAATCATAATCAAGTTTTTCATTATCTTTATTATCATATTCAGGACGTTTGATAGAAATCCATTTAGCTACCTTAACTCCAGCTCTTTGAGCTAAAATTTTAGTCATTTCTTTATCCATAGTTACGGCTGCAGCTAAAACGTCATCCCCAACAAATGGTTTATCAATGACTCTAAATAAGCCTTGAAGTGATCCATCTTCCCCTAAGTTACCATGAACAATTGGGAAGAAAACATCTATTTCTGGACGATCTTCTAATTCTACAATATTAGAAAGATTTGCGACTTTATGAGGATTCTCTACAGTCATTTTAGGATTTTCTAATACCTTATGTGAATCTTCGTCATTAGCAAGATAGCCATCATTGGTAATCCACATTGGATATACATCAAACTTGTTAGTATCGATTGCATTATAAATATTATGGGCTGACATGATAGATACTTCATATTCAGAAGAATTTCCACCAAAAATCAAACCGACTTTTAATTTTTTAGTCATTATTTTTCTCCTTTTAGTCCCTGAATCCTTATTATAAACAATGTAGGCCAAGTGAGTGAATTTTTTTACAAAAAAGTATTAATAAAAATCAATTTTCTACAGAAAAATAGTACAATTGTCTATAATTCAATTTTCTACAGAAAAATAGTACAATTGTCTATAATATAGGTGACAGAGAGGAGACTCACAAATGCACTTTAAGCAAAAAATTATAATAGCATTACTTGGTGTTACACTCGCTGGACCATACGCAATAAGTCCCACTACCCATACCTATGCAGCTACTTTTACTCAAAGCGAAAGTGCTAAAATTAAAAGTATTCAAAAACAATATACTAATTTGCCTAAAACAATATTTGATCAAAATAATATTTATGCCACAGCTCCCCATTTAACTTCTCCTTTTTCTGCAGGAACGTTAAATGATTCATATGTTTCAGACCAACTAGCATATATTAATTTTTATCGTAGTCTCTTTAACTTGCCATCTATCACTAGCAATACTACGGATAACGACAACGCTCAACTTACTGCAAGCGTTATGGCAGCAATTAATGCTGATCCTTTTAAAAACCAACATGGTTTACCAAATGAAAAGAGGCCGAAATATATTAGTAAAGCAAATTGGTCGATTGCTAAAAATGTCTCTGCTAGTTCAAACTTAAATTTTAATGTCTCTGACCAATCAGCTGGAGACGTAATTACAGATCTTCTAACTGACAGTTATAACTTAGATGGTTCTGACACTGGTCACCGTGCTTGGATACTTTCCTCAAGATTAACAACTACAGGTATTGGAGCAGCCTATGGATCTAATGGATACCGTTACTCAGTTCAACAAGTTGCTTATGCAAGTGACAGTTTTAATACAGCTTCAACTTCTACCGTTAGTTACCCATCTTCAGGAATTTTTCCAATAGAATTATTAACAGGAAAAAATATTGCTTGGTCACTTTATTTATCTGACCAAACTGTTCTAGGTAAACCCAAAATTACAATTACCGATTTAGATACTGGTCAAACAGTGAAAGCAACAAAAGTTAAGAACTACTCTAATTTAGGATATGGAAACTTTGCCACAGTTTTAACTTATTTCCCTGGAAATTTAAAATTGACCTCTGGTCATTCATATGCAGTAAAAATCAAGGGTGTTTATAATTATACTTTTAAACTTTTCAACCTTAATAAAGAAAATGAAAGTGTTAGCGAAGCACCCACTAGTAGCACCAGTTCAAATAAAGCTCCGAGCTCAGAGGACTACGATTACAATGTTACTGTTCCCAAAATTAGCAGTAACAATGACTCTTCATCCGCTTCATCCAGTCTAAATATTGATAGCTCTGCCATCAGTGGCAGTGACGATTCTGCTAGCAATTCGAGTGGAACAATTACTTTCAATATTCCTACCCAAACAGAAAGTAACACAAATACCAATAATGCCACTAATTCAGACACTACATCAATTGAAGATGTTATTGATATTCGTCCTGATTTGCTACTAAAAGGAGAAAAGTTACGTGATACTTTATCCTCTAACCGTCAGTTAAATACAAATTTATTTGGTAGATCTTATCAAGATGGTAAATCTTTTTATAACTTAGGATCTAACCAATGGTTTAAAACTTTCTATATTACTTCTAATCCACAGCTCAAAGCAGGTTTAATTAATATAACTCAATCCACTATTGATAAAAATGTTTATTCTAGTCCTTACGATGATTTGAGAAAACCTTCGATTACTCATTTGACTCCGGGTAAGAGTTACCCTTATGGGCAAACAATTACTATTGGAAATACTGTGTGGTATTATTTAGGACCACATCAATGGATAAGACAACCTTTAGGACAAACAAATAATCTAATATAAAAATGCATGGCTTTTACTTGCCATGCATTTTACTTTTAATCTTCAGTTGTTAATTGCCATAAAATTGTACTAATTACAAATAGGATTACACCAACTATTACTAATTCTAGGAATATTCCACTCGCAACTTCTAAGAAATATCCAATGCTGAAAATTAAGCCTTCAACATTGAATATTAGTGGTACAGCCGCTAATAAACCATAAATAATCATAAATAAAGCACCTACCCACATAATTGCTCCCATAATGGCATGTACAATTCCCTTTTTACTGAGTAAAGTAGTCATATTTCTAATTACTGAAAACAGAGATAACAAACACATCATGATTATAAGCGCATTTATTACTACAAATAAAGTTTCAATATTTGCACTTAGAGTTACGGACGATAAATTAAAACCAGTAATAACAGAATAAATTCCTCGATTATTATATTTCTTTAAGTGACTTTTGACAGATTGTGCTTCTTGGGAAGAATTTCCGTCTATCTTTTTTAAAATAACTTGTCGAATTTTTTCAGCTAAACTAGCATTTTCTGCTCTAAACCAATGTATTCCTAAAGTATAATCCACCATAGCATTAGCAATCGGTTTAGTCTGCTTTTCAGTTAAAATATTACTTGTATCACCGTTACGATCAGCACCGATTGTTTCTGCGAAATTATCAAATCTCTCATTTACAAAACGTTCAGCTACTACAGCATTGCTTTCCTTAGCAAGCTGTTTTTTCATAAAATTAGGATTCATAAAAGTTAACAAACTAAACCCTAATGTAATAACTGTAAAAATAATAAAAACTAAAGATCTTTTATTGTGAGCATTTTGAGCTTGATCAATTCGCCGTAATTCACTGCGCGAACCTGCTACCATATGCTAATCCTTTCAATTTTGATTTATGCAAACATTACATCAATAGCTTGAAATACTTCATCAATTTTAAAGTTTTCAGTTAATTGATGGCCTTCTTCTAACGTCTCCTTTACACGCGCATCCGGAAAGTCTAAAAATGTTGTCATAAAGGTTTTAACCATTATATCAGAAATCATTTCAGCATTAACATCAAATTGTTGACGTTTAAGGAATAAGTTAGCCCCTCCACTGACAATAAAAGCCAACCCTGACTTAAGTTGCATATCGTTTCCTAACTCGTCTTTTACGCCTTCTTCAATTAACCAGTTATCTAAAATTTGTCCCCATTTTTCAGTAGAATCAGGATCTTTCAAGATACTCTCTAATACATTTGAAATTCCCTCATCACGCAAACCCATTTCAAGCAAAATATAGATAAATGCTTTCATCTTTGCATAAGTATTAACATTTTTGAATTGCTCAGAATTCAAAATCTGTAGAATCGTGGACATAAAATTAGTAACGATTTCAATAATTAATTTGTTTTTATGGGGATAATACGATTGCAACAGTGACTTAGAGATTCCTGATTTATCAGCAATCATTTGCAAAGACACGTTGTTTATCCCATCTTTACGCAACAAAGTGAACGTATTTCTTAAAATAGTTCTACGGCGTTGCATATTTTTTTGTCTTGCCATAATCGGTCCCCTATCTCTATATTCAATTCTCTTATAAAGTCTATTATAGCAGTATATATACTATCTGAGCATAGGCAAGTAGTTTTATATAATAATTATCTTTATACCAACCATTTTATCTTATTTATTATTTTTCGTAAAAAAACCATATCCTATCCATAAACATGCAATAAAAATCAAAGCAATAATCATTGGAATACGCGTTTCTGGAATAACAAATAAAATCACTAAAATTGCTAAGTAAAAAATAATTGTCAACCAATCAGTCAGTGGCGCACCTGGCATTTGAAATTGACCAAGTTTATTTTTATTTTCCTTACGATATTTTAAATGGCACCACATGATAATTAACCAGACCATAATAAAACTAATCGTTGAAACAGTTGAGATAATATCAAAAATTTTACCTGGCATAATGTAATTCAAAATTACAATGATAAATAAAATTAAAGATGAGAATGTCAATGCTCGATCTGGAACACCATTACGACTTAATCTTCCTAATCGCTTAGGTGCATTGCCACTATATGCTAAAGCATAGAGAGAACGACTTGTACTAAAAATAGCACTATTAGTTGCTGACATTGCAGCTGTTAAAACAACAAAATTTAAAATACCAGCTGCTGCAGGAATTCCTACTGCTGTAAAAACTTGTACAAATGGACTTGAAGTTGTTTTAATTTCATTCCAAGGTTGAACAGACATTATAGCAATCATTGAACCAACATAAAAAAGTCCAATTCTAAGCGGTAAACTGTTGATAGCTTTAGGAAGATCTTTTTCAGGATCCGCTGTTTCACTAGCAGTTAATCCTACGATTTCGATCCCTACAAATGCAAAAACTACCATTTGAAATGACATTAAAAATCCCTTAATACCTTTAGGGAAAAAACCACCATGAGATACAATATTATTTAAAGACACAACATGATCACCAACATGCATTTGCATCATAATCATAATTGCGCCAGCCAAAATCAAGGCCACAATAGCAATGACTTTAATCATGGAGAACCAACTTTCTAATTCTCCAAAAAGTCCAACATTCAAACGATTTATAACCAATAAAATTAAAATAATAACTAAAGGTCCCACCCATTGAGGCAATGATGGGAACCAATACTTCAAATAAATCCCTGTAGCCGTTAAATCAGCCATAGCCAAACTTAACCAACACATCCAATATGTCCAACCTGCTACAAATTCTACTCGATCACCTAAATATTTTTTTATTGAACTAATAAAAGAAGAATGCTCAGGTGAAGATAAAATTAGTTCTCCCAAAGCCCTCATCATGAAGAAAGTTACGACTCCAACAATTAAGTAAGACAAAATAATTGATGGTCCGCTGCTTTTAATTGCACTACCAGATCCTAAAAATAAACCTGTTCCAATCGCTCCTCCAATAGCAATCATCATTACATGTCTACTTTTTAAAGAACGTTGCAATTTATTTTTTTCTTTATCAGCCATTGTTTCACTTCACTTTCTTTCAATAAGTAATGTTTTTAGTATTATATTCGATGGAATAAAATAAAGCAAAAAAACTCTAAACAAAAGGTCGCAGTAAACACATACTACGACCTTCCATAATTTAGTATTAAGAGTCAATCTTAACCATTAATTCTATTTTGTTCATCAAAAATTTGATGGATAGATTTATCGTTGTAAATATAATCAATACCTTTAGCAAGCAAGCGATCTACAGATAAACGAACCATTCTGTCTGGATATTTTTTATGCTTAATAGTATCAGTTACTACAATTTGTTCAATTGGTAATTCATTTAACACTTCAGTCGCATTTTGAGAAAGAAGTGCGTGAGTTGCTGCAACATAAACCTTCTTAGCACCTGCAGCTAAAACAGACTTAGTTGATGAAGAAACTCGGGAACCTGTATCAATTAAGTCATCAACAATAATTACAGTCTTATCCTTAACATCACCAATCATATCATGAACTTCAGTATCATAACGTGCTCCACGTTGGTCAACAATAGCAATTGGAGCATCAAAGTAAGAACCAAAATTACGAGCAAGCTTAGCACCTGAGTGATCAGGAGAAACAATAACAACGTCATCTTCATCCTTACTTGCAATTCCATTATCTAAGAAGTATTGAGCCAAAATTGGCATTGCATGCAAATGATCTACCGGAATATTGTAGAAACCTTGAATTTGAGAAGCATGTAAATCAACTACAATTAAGTCATCAATATCAGTTAACTGAAGCAAGTTAGCAATTAACTTAGCTGTAATTGGTTCACGTGAACGATTCTTTGTATCAGACCGTGAGTAAGCCATATAAGGAATCACTACATTAACAGAGTGTGCTGAGGCTCTGTGTAAGGCATCCAAAACAATCATTAATTCCATAAAGTTTTCATTTACAGGATCTTGGATGGATTGAATTACGTAAACGTCACAGCCTCTAACAGTTTCTGTAATATTAACCTGAATTTCACCATCACTAAAGTGTTGTACAGCAGTTTCAAGCAATGGTGTATCTAATGCACTCGCAATTCTTTCCGCTAAAGCTTGGTTACCACCAAGACCAATCAACTTCATTGGGTGCAGCATTTGATGTAATTCTTCTTTATTCATTATTCCTATCCTTCTTTGAAATTACCTATTCATCTAGTTTAATTATAACTAAAAAACAGTCCAAATAAAAAGACAAGTTAACTGCTTGCCTTCTTTTTTTGAAATTTAATTGATTATTTACAAAATTCCTTAATTAAATCTAGCATCTTTAGACTATGAATTACGTAGCTCGTATGATTTTGACGTGGCATAACAACTAACCGACAATTAGGAAGAATCTCACTGTACCACCTAACATGCTCTATTTTAACCCAGTCCTTCTCCCCAACTACACAAAGAGTGGGCGTGTTAATCTTAGCTAGTCTTTGTGGAGGAATTTTAGTTTCTCTCATGGCAACTCTACTATCTCGATCTCCCTTAAAGAAACGCTTAAAAGTATCTGAAGCAATATGAGTAGCACTAACACCATTACCATTTACATAAGTTCCCGCAATCACTAATTTATCAACTAAATTAGGGTATTTGCTGGCAATCCATAATCCATCTACTCCACCAGCACCATAACCTAAAATATATGGTTTCTCCAAGCCTAACTTTCTTATAAAGGCCACCATATCTTCGACGTCAGTTTGGTAATGTTCACTTGGCTCGCCTCCTGACAAGCCATGGCCACGTAAATCAGGAACGTAGATGGTGTAATACAGGGACAAAGGGGAAATTAATTTATCGAAAACAGCCCCATCTTGATGATGACCATGTAATAAAATTAGAGGATGTCCGTGACCTAGTTTTTGATAGTAAAGTTCGACTCCATTAACAGTTAATTTCATAAAAAATCCTTTATAAGCTAAAAATTAGAGACTAACACCTAAACTTGATAAAATATAGATAATAATACAATCAAGTAAAGGAGATGTGTATAAATGAACAATGAAGCAGTATTCTTCAATCCTGGTGATGCAATTGCCTCCTCACATGATTTCAAAGAAGCTCGCCGTAGTGCACAAATTTTTAAAGCTGAAAAACCAACTTCTAAGCAAATTGTTATTGCTCAAAGTGCAACTAACGGTATCTATGCTATTTATTATGCTGACAGTGCTAGAAATGAAGGTTCACCTTATCACATCAAAGATAAGCTCTAATCTTTAATATTTAAATCATTCAAGGATGCCTTATGAGCACCCTTTTTCTTTAATAGTTTATTCTTACTTTTTTCTGTCATTAGGCTCTTAATAATCTGACTCCAAACACGATAATTAGCTCTAAAATTATCAGGAATTTTCTTAGGATTCAAATCATGAACCATGCTATCAGAACGTTGCCAATAATGATAATAAGGATCTGAATTAAAGTACACGCCATCAGTTAAAGAAACATATTTTACGTTAAAAATTTGATCTTCCATGAAAGCTAAATCTTCTACAAAACGCATTTTATATTTTCTAATCAAGTCTATTTTGTAACCCTTATTCCAAGTATAGCCTTTAACTGGTGATCCAAAGACATTAGTCATTAACATATAAGTTTCACGTTTAGAAAGCAAACCTTTTCCTTTTTTTTCACCTACGGGATGACTTGCAGACCTTTTAGGGGAATCAATCCAAAATCCACATGAAACCATATCAACTTGTGGATACTTCTCAAAAGCGTGCACAAAAAAAGCTGTATAACCTGGATCCACCCAATCATCACCATCATGAAAAGTAAAATATGGTGTATCTACATTATCCATCCCCACATTGCGAGCATCAGAAAGTCCACCGTTCTTTTTATTAATAATTTTAAAAAAGGAAAAGCGTGTACGATAAGACTCTGCTATTTCCCGGGTATTATCTTTTGAGCCATCATTGACTATCAAAAGTTTAAAATTTTTGTCATCTTGCTTAGCCAGAGCTTCTAAAGCACGACCAAGATATTTTTCCATGTTATAAACCGGCATAATAACGGTTAAAAGTGGCTGGCGTAACACGAAATCGTCCTCCTTTTATTTAATAAATTATAGCATCTTCAAACTTATTTAACTAATTTCATTGAAAATTTGGTTTATAATATAGCAATATAGTTTAATTTTTATGAGGATTTTAAAAAATGAAAAAATTAATGACCATAATCAATACGATTATTCTCTGTTCTTTTTTGGGCTTATTTGCTTTTTCAAAAAATCAAGTTAAAGCGGCGGATGATACACCCGTAGTTACACTTGGTGACTCTTTGACTAGTTCTCAAAAACAAGGAACTTTAAAAACTTTAACTGCTCCACTCAACGGTGCTAATTATCAAACAATTACCATTGACGGGAGTGACTTAGTAAAATATTTGAATCCTTCCGGTGACAACTTCACTACTAGTTCCGGAGTTTGGTCTAGTGCAATGATTCAAAAAACTAGTTCTGGCAGTGGTATCAACGTTCATATTTTATCCTATAATGGCAAAGATAATATTACTACTATTACCTCCAATCAATATAAAAATGCAGCCTTAACTGCAGGAATTGAAGATGCAGATATTTATGTGACTTCAGCTGTCCCAATCGATGGTTCAGGTGCTTTAGCAGGTGTTTACGCCGCATATGCAAAAACTGGAGAAAAATTAAATCAAAAACAAATTAATGCTGCTCAAAATGAAATGGGAACTTTAAGTTCTATTACTACAGCAAATAAGAATAAAGATGGTTATTCTGATGCACAATTAAACAATGCTGTTGCTGGCGCCAAAGCTGAAATGGCTAAGCAGGGACAAAATATTTCTAATAGTAAAATTCGTGATATTGTAAACAACCAAATTAATATTAACCACTTAGGCGACACAATCACAAATAATCAGAAACAGCAAATTGTTAATATGTTAGTTGAAATCAAAAATTCAGGTGCTTTAAATAATAAAAATTTCCAACAACAAGCAAGCAAATTAGCAAATCAAATTCAAGCAGGAGCTAAGAATATTTTTTCTAAATTTAATACTCCTGAAACTAGAAATTGGTTCCAAAAGTTAGTTGATTCGATTACGTCTTGGTTTAGAAGTTTGTTTGGTGGCATGATTACTTTAAGATAACTTAATAAAAAAATGAGGCTTAAGCCTCATTTTTTTTAGCTATTATGTCCCGTCAATTTACCCAAACTTTTATCAACGAGGTCATTACCTCTGGTAAAGAAGTTTTTATCCATATTACCATCATGACTATGAATTTTTACAAATTTATAGTCTGAAATTTGCTGGAGCAATTCATCTACCTGCTTCCATTTTGATAAATTTTTAACTTCACCGGTTGAATTTTTCCAACCATTTGCCTTGTAAGAATTGATATTAATTGCCCCGTTGATAGTGTACTCAGAATCAATTCCAAATAAAATCGGTTTATTATTAAAACCAGTATTAATCAATTCTTTTAATGCTTCAATTAAAGCTGTTATTTCCATCACATTATTACTTGCACCAAAATCCTTACCTGCCGGTGCATCAGGATGGCTTAAAAACTTCCCGGTTCCTGTTTCTTGAATAGAATATGACCAAGCAGCCGGATGGTCAGCAATTGAATTATCATTATCAATCGCCCCACCATCAGTAAAAACAGTAATTGGGAACTCTTTTGCTAATTCTGCAATTTCTTCATCACTGTAATCATTTCCTTCTTTTTCAAGTAATAAATTGTTCCCCATATAGGCTTGTGCATCTGCTTTTTTCACAAACTTTTTATATTGGGAACCTGAAAAACCATTAATTTGTTTTTGGGTTTCACTCCAAGTAGTATAAATACCTGGTTTCCTACCTTTTCTTACTGCATAAAATGGCATATTTTTACTCACTTTCTAAAATTACAAAAATGATAGAATAGATTTATACTATTATTTTTTCTAAATATTATAAAGGGGGTATTTTTTGTTTTTCAAACAAAAAAAATATAGCGAGGAAGCTGAGAAAAATCGTAAAAAATCTGATAAACAAAAAGATGAGAGTTTTGCAACGATGGTTACAATTGGCTTGCTTGCTACTTTTCCTCCTACACGATGGTTACTAAGACTTCATAAGCGTAAAATAATTGATCATGTTAACTATGAAAAAAGAAACCCCAATATAACAGAACAAATTCCAATTATTTATATCCATGGCTTTCGCGGTGGCGATTACACAACAAATGTTATGGTTCAACAAGCTGGTAAAGATAAAGGAAACTCCAAATATCTTAAAGTTACTTCAGATTTATTCGGTAATATCAAAATGGAAGGTACATGGACAGGCGATCGCCATCCCATTATTCAATTAGTATTCAAACAACGAGTAGTAGGAATTTATGCTATTTGTTACTATTTACGCTTTACACTAAATTTTTTATCTAAAAAATTTAAATTTAATCAGTATGATGCCGTTGCTCACTCACTTGGCGCTCCTTCATTGATTAAAACGGAAATGCAAACATATTATCGTAAACATTTCCCCCGTTTGCGTAAAGCAGCCTTAATCGCAGGCCCATTTGATGGGGTTATGTATCTGGGGGATATTCCCAATGTTAACCAACTAAATGAAAATGGAAGACCATTATTTATGTCGACGTCTTATATAGGAATGCTTATAAATCGTTACCGTTTTAATCCTGATATTTCAATTTTAAATATCTATGGAAATGTGCTAGATGAAACTAATACTGACCGCTTTATCTCGGTAATTTCTGCAAAATCCATTCGCTATATTCTGGCACCTATTAGTCATACTTTCCAGGAAGTAGAAATCCGCGGACCTATGGCTGAACATAGTATGATGCATGACAATTTAATGGTAATCGATATCATAGATACTTTCTTAGGAATTAAAAAGCATAAGACAGAAAAAAAAAATAAAAATGATGATCCTATTGTATAAGTCTATTTATAATATTACGAGCTGGTGAAAACTTGGTAATTCATTGCCGAGATGAAACCAGCTTTTGCAGTGATTTTCTATTTTAGTATATTTTTGAATTTGCTATAATTTTTGCGACGAGGAGGTGAAAAAATGTTAGCTGGAATTAAATTA
>NZ_JAAVAU010000017.1 GCF_014803895.1 Lactobacillus sp.
AGTCCTAAAAGGGACTATTTTAACAAAAAGAAGACACAAAAATAGAGCAAGATTTCTAAAAATAGAATTCTTGCTCTTATTTTTTAGTCTAGGAAGCTAGTTTTTTCCCAGACTCTTTCTAGTTTTGATTCTTTTTAATGTCGACGTTTTGAGCTTCAGGATGTCGAATTACTAAAACATCACAGTCTGCGGTTCTAGTTACATATTCAGTAATGCTACCGATTAATAATCTTTCAACTGCATTTAATCCAGTAGCACCAATAATGATTAAATCAATATCATGCTCATCTGGGAAGGAGTGAGCAATAATATTTTTAGGAGAACCAAATTCTACTGAATAATTTACTTCTTTAACACCGGCCTTAAGTGCTTGTTTGTAATAATCTTCAATTTTGTCATGAGCTTCTTTAGAAACTTGTTCAATCATTGCTGAGTCAAAACTAGAAACGTCTTGAAATGCACGTGTATCAACAACGTGCAAAATTTCTAAAGTAGCGCCATTTCTTTTAGCAACTTCTACGGCCTTGCTAAAAGCAACTTCGGCTTCTTTGGAACCATCTACTGCGACTTGAATATGTTGATATTGTTTTAACATAATGTTGACCACCTTTCTTCAATCTATTTTACCAAAAATTTACTAAATCAACCTACTTATTTAAACTAGTAAATCTAAAAGAAAAAATAGTCATAATCATTGCGCTGATAAATAAAGTGATGAAATTATAATATTTACCTAAAGTAAACAAAATAATGATGCCAATAAACCCTATTATGATTAAACTAATTGCGGTTGTTTTAATTAGTTTCTTTACTTTATCATTTTGACTAATATTAAATATTAAAAACTTTTCTTGACCAAGTGCAAATAAAAAATACCATGCAGTTAAGAAAAGGAAAACGACAAAAATCAGCATTAAAATTTTTACTGCCATAAAAACTCTCCAGATAAAATTTGATATGAAAAAAGCGGCTGAAAGCCGCTTCCTTTAAAATTCAAAAGAAATCTGAGTTGACGATTCGAATAATGACGCTTGTTGAACCCGCAGTGTTCAAAATTTGAGCCCATGTCGCAGCGAATATGGATCCTAGGACAAGCTAGTATTCCGATTCGGTAGTTATTCATAAGCTCCAACGTCTATTGTTTGATCGGTCAACTTTATTATTAAACTTCACGATCAACTCAGACCATATTATATTTTAGCAAATTCTTTTATCTTGTCAATAAATTAACTTGGATTATTCTTTAAACCATCAGATTGCATTTTTCTCAACTTTTCATATTGATTTTTAAGAGCTTGCTCAAATTTTGAGTTACCTTTTGGAGAAAAATAAGAAGTTTCTCGTAAATTATCTGGGAGGTATTGTTGAGCGACCCAGTCGTTAGGATAAGAGTGAGGATAAATATAAGAAACACCATGTCCCAATTTTGAGGCGCCTTTATAGTGCGCATCTTTTAAGCTAGTGGGAATAGGATCATTTTTTTTGCTTTTAACGTCATTAATAGCTTGATCAATGGCCATGATGGCACTATTACTTTTAGGAGAAAGACATAATTCAATTACTGTATTGGCTAAAACTATTCTAGCTTCTGGAAGACCAATTGTTTGGGCTGCTTGAATGGCTGTAGCTGCACGCTGACAAGCTGGTGGATTGGCAAGTCCAATGTCTTCATAAGCAATTACAGTAAGCCGTCGGCAAATAGATATTAAATCACCTGATTCGCATAATTGGGCAAGATAGTATAGAGCAGCATCGGTATCAGAACCGCGGATAGATTTTTGAAAGGCAGAAATTAAATCATAATGTCCATCACCATTTGCATCATAATCTTGACTCTTTACTTGTAGCGAATCTGCCATATTTATTTCATCAATTAAAATTTTATCTACTTTTTTGCCAGCATATTCTAATTCTTGTTTAGTAGAAAGAACTGCTAACTCTAATCCATTTAGGGTAGCTCTTAAATCTCCATTACCCTTTTCAATTAAAATCTTGCGAGCGTTAGATGTTAGTTCAACATTATAATTGCCTAAGCCATTTTCTCGATTTGAGAGGGCGCGATCGATTGCAGAGCTTACATCGGCTTCATTTAAGCGATGTAATTCAAATATCTGGCAACGAGATCGAATTGCAGGGGAGATAGAAATGTAGGGATTTTCAGTGGTAGCACCAATAAGAATAATTTTTCCTGATTCAAGTAGGGGCAATAAAAAATCTTGTTTTGTTTTGTCAAGTCGATGGATTTCATCTAGAAGCAAAATAACCGTACCACTCATCTTACTTTCTTCGGCGACAATTTGTAAATCTTTTTTACTATCGGTAGCAGCATTTAATTTTCTGAAAGCATATTGTGTGGAACCAGCAATGGCACTAGCAATACTGGTTTTACCAATACCAGGTGGTCCGTATAGAATCATGGAGGAAAGTAATTTAGCTTCGACCATTCGACGAATGATTTTTTGGGGTCCTACCAGGTGTTGTTGGCCAACAACCTCATCTAGGTTAGTAGGACGCATTTTATAAGCTAATGGTTGCATGGTTAATCTTTTTTACCAAATAATTTTTCAAATAAATGATGTTTATGTTCTTTTGGGGCGTTTAATTGATCAGTAGGAAATTCAGGAGCGTATACTTGATTAATTTCAATTCGCATACGATTAATAGCGGTCTTAGCAACCACTAAAATACCAGTTGCATCAGGATCTGTTTGAGCAGTATTATCGCTGATAATAGTGAACTTATCACCATATTTTGAACATTCACTCATTAATTGGCCAATAAATTTATTTTGAGGCATCTTGCCATTAATTAAAATAGTGTAATCTTTATAGTCACTTAAATGATCTAAAAATATTTTTTGCCACTTGGGATTTTGAGTCTGAGCAATAGACATTCTTACTAGGGTGCGTTCTCTTAGTGAACCTAAAAAACGTCTTCTTTCATCGGGTTTAGTTTGAGGACCACTACCACTTCGAGAAGCTTGCTCAAGTCTTTGATTTAAATCTTCAGTCATAAAAAATACCTCTCTTTCTATATAATCTAGTTTAACAACTTTAATAAAAATTAGATACAAAAAAAGTCCCATCCGGAAAGGAGGGACTTTTGAAAAGAAATAGAAATTAAAGTTTCTTGTTGTACCATTCAACAACAAGTGCTTCGTCGATTTCAGGTTCCATTTCGTCACGTTCTGGAAGACGTACTAAAGTACCAGTCATCTTGTTTTCGTCAAATGATACGAATGCAGGACGAGCAGTAACTGCTTCAAGAGCGTCCTTAACTTGTTGCAAGTTCTTTGACTTTTCTCTTAAGCTAATTTCGTCACCAGGCTTAACTTCGTAAGAAGGAATGTCAACACGCTTACCATTTACTAAAATGTGACCGTGGTTAACAAGTTGACGAGCTTGTTCTCTAGTATTAGCCAAGCCAAGACGGTAAACAATGTTATCCAAACGACTTTCAAGTAAAGCCATGAAGTTAACACCGTGCTTACCTTCGCGAATCTTACCTGCACGAATGAATAAGTTTTGGAATTGACGTTCGTTCAAACCAAACATCCAACGTAATTTTTGCTTTTCTTTTAATTGTTGACCATATTCTGAAACCTTAGCACGGTTGTTAGGACCGTGATCACCAGGTGCGTAATTACGACGGCTAAGTTCCTTACCAGTACCGGAAAGGGAAATACCTAAACGTCTTGAACGCTTCCAACTTGGGCCAGTATATCTTGACATATAATAAATCCTCCATAAAATGTAATAAATTTCTGGAGTAAAATATAAGGAATAAGTTCAACATTCGTGCATCTTGAGTTGCATGTTTCGCCCAGTGCAGCGGCGGGTTACTCGTTCACTAAACGTCCCAAGATGTTGACGTTCTTGTCACTTATTGCTGCAAATATTTTACACGTCGTATATTATAGAGATAAAAGATAATTAAATCAAGCATCACTGAATATTTTTTAAATACTTCTTAATTAATTTTTTGCTATAATGAAATCAAGAAATTTGGAGGAAATTATGTCATCTGGACTATCAATAACAATAATAGTAATTATCATTTTGATTATTGCTGCTGTTGCAGTAGCAGTAATGGTTAATAAATCTAATACTAACCAGCTGGATAAAATAGAAAAAGCTAGTGCTGATTTAAATGATTTGTCTGTTAAAGAAGATATCAAGCGCTTAGAAAAAATGGAGTTAGCTGGTAAAAGTCTTGAGACTTTTAATAAGTGGAAAAAGACATACGAAAGTGTTGAGACGCAAGATATAGGTACTTTACATCAATTACTTAAACAAGGTGTGGCTGAAAACTCTCGTTATAGTTTGTTTAAAGCTAAAAAAATGATTAGTGAAGCACAGGAGATTAATGAACGTGCTCACACTAACTTAAAAGAGAGTAAAAAGGTTTTTACTGAATTACTTGAATCTAACCGAGATAATCAAATTCAATATACTTCTTTGCTTAAGGAGTATCAGGAATTAAGAAAGGAAGTCTTAGCAAAGTCATATAATTATGAAGTTGCACTGGATAAGATTGAAGATGAGCTTACTACGATGGAAGGCGAGTTTGACTCAGTTAAGAATCTTTCAGCTCAAGGTGATCATGTTGAGGCTAAGCGTGTGTTGACTCAAATTGATGACGAACTTAAAAGGCTTCAAAAACAACTTCCTCAAATTAAAAAGTTTGATAATGACTTAAAAAATACTTTCCCAGAACAATTGGAAGAAATTAGTGATACTTACAGAAAGATGCGCAAGGAAAAGTATAAGATTAAGGAAGTTAATATTTTAGATGAAGTTAAGAATATTTATGATCAAATTGACAGTAATCTTATTACATTAGGCGAAATGAATATTGAAGGTGTTAAAAAGAACAACGAAATTATTGCTAGCCAAATTGATAATTTGTACGGTACCTTAACTAAAGAATTTAAAGCACGACCTTTTGTTGATAAAAATCAAGATAAAATTGTTGAATTATTAGGTCATAGTGCCCATAATTCATCTCAATTAGTAACTAAACTACAACATATTGATGAAAGTTATGAATTAACCCATGGTGAATTGCAAGAAGCTAAAACTTTGGAAAGTGAAGTTAACCACTTAAATGTTGATTTTGGAACTGATTGTCAAAAGATTGCTGATGGTGAGGGCGTTTATTCTGAAATTCAAAATAAGTGGCTTAGTCTATTAAAGAAACTTGAAGAAATAGATCAACGTGAAAAGCAAATTTCAGAAGATGTTGATGGATTGTTTGATGCAGAAGCAGTTGCTAATGATTCTATCGAAAAGTTTAAGCAAGAAGTATCATTAATTTATCGCAAGTTGGAAAGAAGAAATTTACCTGGAAAACCAGAGAGTTTTGTTCAAATGTATACTTTGGTAGTCAACGAAATTACACGTACTAGCAAAGAATTACAACAGGTTAGAATCAATATGGAACATATTTCTGATGAATTGATTCAAATTCAAGAAGATATCAAACGTCTTAAGAAAGAAGCTAATGAGATTTTAAGTGCTGCAGATTTAGTAGAACTAACAATGCAGTATTCTAACAAGTTCTTGAATGATCCAGAAATTAAAAGAGCTCGAAAAGAAGCTTATAATTTATATCAAAATAAGTATGAATATCAGGAAGCTCTTGATATAATTGCTACTGCAATTGAAAAAGCTGAACCAGGATCATTCCAACGTCTTGAGCAAGAATATTATTCTGATAAAAAAGAAAGAGAACTTGCTAATCAAGATGAGAAGGAATAATTGAAATTGTTTCTTACTTAAGGTAAGATAAAATTTGTTTATTAAACGGTCATTTTTGATGGCCGTTTTTTTGGAGGTAACTGCATGATTTATTTTGATAACAGTGCAACTACCCAAATTTATCCTGAATCATTGGATACATTTGATAAAGTTGCTACACAAATTTGGGGAAATCCATCTAGTCTTCATAAAATGGGAGATCGTTCTCATCAGTTATTAGAAGCATCTAGAAAACAAATTGCTGATTTAATTGGTGCTAAACCATATGAAATTTTCTTTACTTCAAGTGGTAGTGAATCTGATAATTGGGCTATTAAGGGTACTGCATTAGCTAAGAAAGATTTTGGTAATCACATTATCACTACTAGTATTGAACATGCGGCTGTAACTAACAGTGTTCGCGCTTTAGAAAAACAGGGCTTTCGCGTAACAATGTTACCAGTTGATAAAGAAGGTCGTGTAAATCCTGAAGATTTGAAGAAAGCTCTTGATCGAGAGACTATTTTAGTTTCTATTATGGGAGTAAATAATGAAATTGGTTCTATTCAACCAATTCAAGAAATTAGTGCAATTTTGGAAGATTATCCTAATGTAACTTTTCATGTTGATAATGTTCAAGCTCTTGGTAAAAATGTTTGGGATAAAGTTTTTACACCTCGTGTTGACTTGATGAGTTTGTCATCTCATAAGTTCCATGCTCCACGTGGGGTAGGTATCCTTTATAAAAAAGAGGGCAAGATGATTGATCCTTTAGTTGATGGTGGTGGTCAAGAAAAAGGATTACGCTCAAGTACCGAGAACTTAGCAGGGATTGCAGCAACTGCCAAGGCAATGCGTTTGTACCTTGAAGATGAAAAGCAAAATGCTAAAAAAGAAGCTACAGTTAAAACTAAAATTATTGATTACTTGAAAGATAAACCAGGCTTACATATCTTTTCGCCAATGAATGATAATTTTGTACCAAGTATTCTTTGTTTTGGTATGGAAGGAATTCGTGGAGAAACTTTGGTGCATACACTTGAGTCAAAGGATATTTTTGTTTCTACTACTAGTGCGTGTTCTTCCCGAAGCGGTGTTGAAAGTGGTACACTTAATTCAATGAAGGTACCTGATGATATTGCAACTGGTGCAATTCGGTTAAGCTTTGATCCAAGTAATAGTGTTGAAGAAGCTGACCATTTTATTGAAGTATTTGATAAGATTTATAAACACTTCGCAGAAATTAATCATTTGAAATAAGGTGAAATAATGCAATATACAGAAGTAATGGTTCGTTACGGCGAACTTTCTACTAAAGGAAAAAATCGTAAGGACTTTATTGGACGTTTAGCTGGGAATATTACGAGATTACTCAATGATTTTCCGGAAATTGAAATTCATCCTAAGCATGATCGTTTGCACATTGTCTTAAATGGTGCATCTTTTGAAGAAATTGATGATCGTCTTAAGCGAGTTTTTGGTATTCAAACTTACTCTCCAACTATCAAGGTTGAAAGAAATATTGAAGCAGTAAAAAAGACTGCTTTAGAATTAATGCAAGATACTTTTGAAGATGGGATGACTTTTAAGGTTAATACTCGTCGTAGTGATCATGAATTTGAATATGATACTAATCAAATTAATGAAATGATTGGTGATTATCTGTTTGATAATATGGATAATCTCAAGGTTAAGATGAAAAAACCAGATATGGTTTTACGTATTGAAGTTAGAAAAGATGCAATCTATATCTCTAATCAATTAATTAAGGGTGCCGGAGGGATGCCAGTTGGTACTGCAGGAAAGGCTGTGATGATGCTTTCTGGTGGTATTGATTCTCCTGTTGCTTCTTATTTAGCTCTTAAGCGTGGAGTAGATATTGAAATGGTTCATTTCTTCAGTCCACCATATACTAGTGATAAAGCTTTGGCTAAGGCTAAAGAATTGGCCGGCATTTTAGCTAACTATTCAGGTAAGATAAACTTTATTGCTGTTCCATTTGCTGAAATTCAAGAACAAATTAAAGAAAAGTTACCAGAAGGTTACTTAATGACTATTCAACGTCGTTTTATGCTACGTTTAGCAGATATGATTCGTGCTAAGCGTGGAGGTTTGGCTATTTTTAATGGTGAATCTGTAGGTCAAGTCGCATCTCAAACTTTGGAATCAATGGTTGCAATTAATGATGTAACATCTACTCCTGTTCTTCGACCGGTTGCTACTATGGATAAAACGGAGATTATTAAGTTGGCAGAAGATATTGGTACTTTTGATTTGTCAATTAAACCATTTGAAGATTGTTGTACCATTTTTGCCCCACCTCGTCCAAAAACTAAACCTAAGCTTGAAGAAGCTAGAAAGCTAGAAGCTAGACTTGATGTTGAAGGCTTACTTCAACGAGCAATGGATGGAATTGAAGTAACTCCAATTTATCCAAACGAAACCTTCTTAGATGATCAAGCACAGATTGATATGAGTTTACTCTAATGTTAAAATACTACCCGTATGTTAATGGGTAGTATTTTTATATTAAGTTTGAGAAGGAAAATAGAATCTTGCAAAAAAAACAACCGCAATTATCTTGGAAATTTATTGTAGCTTTAATTTTAATTGTTTGTGGGATAGCAGTTTTTGTTATACACTCCCACCAGAATACTAAGGAGCCAGCTGTAGTCGACAATACTAGTACGCGTCCAGCGTCCTATTCGACTAAAGAGTTTAAGTCTTTATTACAAAAGCAATATCCTGATGTTTATAAGAATTTGGATCTTACTCAAAAACCGGCTTTTTATGTTATTCCAGGTTTAATTAAGTCAGCAGCTGTTAACCATAAAACACAGAAGCCCGGAATTGCTCGGGATATGGATCCACAAGGGTTAGCAATTATTCATAATAAGTACTTGATTATTTCAGCTTATAGTAAAAGCAAAAAATTTGATTCAGTACTATGGGTTTTAAATTTTCAAACAGGGGAATTTATTAAAACTATAGCCTTAAATGGTCTTGATCACGTAGGGGGAATTGCTTACGACAATGACCATGATCGTTTATGGGTAGCAACTATCAATAGCTCTAAGCGGGCCCAAGTCCAATCGATTACTTTAAATGAAATTGAAAATTATAATTTTGAAACTCAAAAGAAACCAATTAAGTTCCATAATGGAACTAATTTAGCCAATCCACAGCGAACATCTTATATGACTTATCACAATCATAAACTTTATGTAGGATATTTTGATAAAGTTCATGGTGGTCAACTTTTTGCTTATAAACTTAATAGCAAAGGTCTCTTAAAGAAAGATAAGAAGGATAACAATCTCGCAGTGCCAAATGAAAATTGGTCCACTTACACCCAAATTCAAGGGATTAGTTTTGATAAGAATGATATTGTATTGTCTTCTTCATACGGTGACAATAATTCTCAATTATTAATTTTTAAAAACAAATTGAATAAGAAGAATTATAAACTTAATTTCGCAGACGCTGATAAAATTGTTTCACTTCCACCATATCTGGAACAAATTATTGCTAAAGATGGGGAAACTTATCTTTTGTTTGAATCTGCTACAGCTCGTTACCGTAAGAATACTAATCTGCTCCATATGGATCGAGTAATTAAGATAAAAAACACAATAAGTGGTGAAAAAAACAAAGTAGTTAAAAAATAAAATAAAAAGTCCTTAGTATCAAATATTAAGGACTTTTTTTGATTGTAGTATAATTTGTTAGTCTATAGATAAAATAATATAACTTAGCGTATTAATGGTGATAAAAATGAGAATTGATAAATATTTGGCAAATATGAACGTTGGCTCGCGTTCAGAAGTTCATAAGCTAATTAAGCAGGGAATCATTACAATCAATGGTAAAAAAGTAAAAGCTCCGAAAGAAAAAGTTGCAGAGGGTGATGAAGTTTTAGTTGATGGTAAAGAGATTGCTTACCAAAAATATCATTACTTCTTACTAAATAAGCCGAAGGGTGTTTTGTCAGCAACTGAAGACCGAAGTCAAAAAACAGTTTTAGATTTATTGAAGAAAAAAGACCAATATCAAGGAATTGCACCAGTTGGAAGATTGGACAAGGATACAACGGGACTATTAATGCTCACTAATGATGGTCAATTGACGCATGAGTTGCTGGCACCGAAAAAACATGTTGATAAGATTTATCAGGCTTTAATTGCAGGAATTCCTGATGAAGATACGATCAATATATTTGCTAGTGGAATGACTCTTGGTGATGGTACTATCTTAAAACCAGCAGAGTTAACAATTTTAGAAACTTACCCTAAGACTAACCAAGCTAAGATTGAAATTAATATTCGCGAAGGAAAATATCATCAAATCAAGCGTATGTTTGGTGCATGTGGTATGAAAGTGTTAGAACTTGAAAGACTGCAAATGGGTAATTTGAAGTTAGATAAAGATTTGAAGCGTGGCCAATATCGTGAACTCAGCCTAGCAGAAGTTGAAAATATTCGTTAGGTTGCTTTTTTGGTTTAAGAATAATGGCTGGCATGTTACAAGCAACTTGTATATCAAGAAATAATTTCTAAAAATATTAAATAAAATCTTCCCTTAAATACTCTACAGGTAAAACTGTAGGGTATTTTTTTGCTTGAATTAGTATAAAAAAATTATAGTTTAAAAGAATAACTATCATGTTGTGAGCGGATACACATACTTATTTTTTGTGTACATAAAAATTAATTGTTCAATTATCGTTGCAATTTGGCATATTTCGAGACAGAAAGTAAAAAATAGTGCAATATGTACAATATTGTGTCAATAAAGGTACTGAATACTTATTGTATGGAATAGTGGAGAAGATGAAGATAATGAACAAAAAAGCAAAGCTTACAAGTTTAACTACTGCTACCCTAGCTACTGTATTGTTAGCAGGCGCAAACTTAAGCGGTAATGTTAAGGCTGCTACTAATGAGGATGTTAATGCAAATAGCACTCAAAAAGCACAATCTCCAAAGGAAATTGCGCAGGATAATATTAAAAACGCTCAAACTAAGGTTGATCAAGCTCAATCTAAAGTAAATACTGATTCTAAAAACTTAGATAATGCTAAAAAGGACGCTCAAGCTCCTGATAAAGCATATGACGATCAAGATGTTAAGGTTACTGCTGCACAATCTGACTTGAATAAGAAAAAAGATGCACAAACAAATGCTCAAAACGAGGTAAATGATGCTCAAAAGTTAGTTGATCAAGCAACTGATTCTAATGTTGCTGCAGCTAAGAAAGTAGTTAATGACAAGAGTACTGAAATTTCTAACAAGCAACAAGACTTGAAGGATACTGAAGCAAAAGTTCCAGCTAAACAAGCTGCAATTGATAAAGCTAATAGTGATGTTAATAGTGCACAAACTAACTTAACTACTAAGACTAATGCCAAGTCTGATGCTGATGCTGCAGTTAAGAATGCGCAGGATGCATTGAATAATACGGGGATTAATGAGACTAACCAAGCAATTGAGACTTATAAAAATAATATTAAGAGTTTAAATGATAGTATTACTGCTAATCAAAAGACTTTAGAACATAATCAGGATGTTTTAAAAGATAATCAAACTAAACTTGATGATATTAATAAGCAATTGCCTAAAGCTACCCAAAGTCAAAAAGATGCCCAGCAAGCGGTAGATGATGCCAAAAAAGCTTTAACTAATGCGCAAACTCAATTGGCACAAGATCAAGATATTGCTAATAGTGCTGCTGGTTTCTTTAAGAGTCTAGCTGAAGATACTAGCTTAACTGATGAACAACGTGAAGATGCTCGCATGGCTTATAGTGTTGTGATGAATGAGGGGAAGGCTGTACCTGGATACAATGTAACCTTCGAAGATGGTAAATTAAATTCGCCAAAAGTAGAATTTACTGAGGATAACAGTCAAGTGGTTGTTAACCTACCAAATGGAGTGACAGAGTTTAATTATGATACCCTTACAAATGGTAAAGGAATTAAATTAGCGTGGTATAACAATGGAGTATCGTTAGGACAATCTGATGATGCCACCTCTTTAAGTAGTATGAAAGAAGCGCTAAATGATTTTGATGATTGGATAAAAGTTCGATCTGAATATAATTTGTCTCAACCACAAATATCGTTAACTGCGGTGGCTATTGCGATGATGAGTTCTGATTATCTTAACAGCCATAATTTTGATCATCCAATTAATCATCCTGAAGATGGACCGTTTTATGGAACTGAAGAAGATATTGCATATGGTTCGTCTCAAGTAGGATTATATATGGATGAAAAAGAGTATATTGATAATTTAATTGCTGAACATCCAGAATATGCACAATATAGATATGATACAGGTAATTTAACAGAAGAACAGTGGAATAAGAATAATGAATTTTGGGCTGCTCATGGGTTAACTATAAGTGGTGATGGAGATCAAGTAATTGGTCACTACATATCTATGATAGAACCAAATAAGCATTCTGTAGGTATGGCAGTTAGTGGTCCTAACTCTTCTACGGATATAATTGGAGATACAGTATCTTATCCAATTTCAGTAAAAATAGATCATATAGATCAAGAATGGGGACCAGAATATAAAGATGATGAATTACATTATCCCTATGATAGTTTCAGTATTTCTGATTACAAAAATTTAGTAAATAGCTATAATCCAGAAAATGCATCATTTATTCAAACAGATAAAACTGACATCAAAGATAAGCAAGAAGATTTAAAAAATAAGCAAAAATTTTTAGATACTGCTAAAACTAATGTAACTAATTTACAAAATAGTATTGATGAATTTAATACTGCAATTTCTAATACTAAAACTGCAATTTCTGATACTCAAAAGGCAATTAAGAAAGCTCAAGATGAGTTACCAACTCAACAAAGCAATTTAGAAAAAGAGAAAGCTAGATTAGCTTCATTGACTGTGTCCAATGATACTAAGACTAGTAACTTACAGGCTGCATTAGAAAATCAAACTAAGGCTCAACAAGATGTTGAAGCTGCTGAAAACAAATTAACTGATGCTAAGAACGAACTTACTGATGCTAATAAAGCTAAGAGCGACTTAGAACAAAGTATTAAAAATAAACAAGCTGCTATTGAAAAAGCTCAAAGTGAATTAAAAGACTTAACTGCTAAGAGGGATGCACTTGTCAATGCTCCGCAAACTTTAAAGGCTGCTCAAAGCAATTTGACTGCAGCTAAAAATGCAGTAACAACAGCTGAAAATACTTTGAAGACAGAACAAGATAAGCTAAAAGAATTAAAAGCTCCTAAAGATGAAGCAGATGCTAAGGTCAAGCAAGCCCAAGAAGCTTATGATACAGCTAACAACGAATTAACTGATGCCAAAGATAAGTTGACTAAGGCCAAAGATGCATTATCTGAAATCGAACGTCAAGAACAAGAAGCTGCTGAACTTGCTGCTCAAGAAGCTCAAGAACAAGCTGAAGCAGCCAAGAAAGCCGCTGAATTAAAGAAGGCAGCAGATGAAGCTCAACCTGTAAATTTAACCCACAATGCTTATGTTTACGATAAAGATGGTAAAGCTATTACTGTCAATGGTGAAACTAAGACCTTAACTAAAGGTGACTCAATTAAAGCTTACTCAAAAGCTAAGGTTGTCACTATTAAGGGTAAAGAATTTTACCAAATTGGCGAAAACGAATTTGTTAAGGTAGCTAATACTGTTGCTAAGACAAATAACTCAACTAAGAATACTAGTGTTCCTAAGTCAGTAAAATTAACTCATAATGCTTTTATTTATGATAAGAATGGTAAGAGAGTTAAGTTAACATGGATCAAACGTGGTAAGACTATCAAGCCAACTAATATGATAACTATTAAGGGTAAGAAGTATTACCAGATTAGGAACAATAGCTTTGTTAAGGTGGCTAATACTAAAGTTAAGACTCATACTGTAAAGAAGACTGCTACTATCAAAGCTAAGCTAAATCATAAGGTAGCAACGGTTGATCGTTTGGGTAAGAATAACGGTGACTATGTATTAGGTAGCCGCACTTACTCATTTAATGAAAAGTTAGTTGTTAATGGTAAGACTTACTATAAGATTGCTGGCAAAAATGATTGGGTTCCTGCAAGTAAGTTAAATTTGAAGAAGTAATAAGATTGTTTTTAACGATGATTAATAATTAAATTTGATGCTCAGCTTGCTGGGTAAAATTGAAATAATTTTAATATAGATACTTTCTCCTCCAAACATATTCATACACAGAAAGCATTTTGCTATTTTGAAGTTACTTATTCAGTTTTTACCGAGTTAAAGAGCATTAAGTAAAATATTAGTATAAATCTTCCCACATACTAAGTTTTAACTATGAAGCTGCACTAAATAGTGCGGCTTTATTTTTTTAGGATAAAATAACCTCCAAAAACATGCTTTCCTTAAAAAGTATGTTTTTTGTTTTTCCAATAAGTAGTAAACTATCTTAATATACCGACTTCGCTTTAAAAAGGAAGGATATTAATGCACAAAAAGAATTTAAAAAATTATGTACTAAGGTGTATACCATATGGAATTATGTTAGTGGTCATTCTTCTTGGTATCGGTTATCAGCTGAGATATCGGGCAACAGTTGTTGGTAGTGATACGATGATTCACTTTCAGCGTTTTTATGATGCAATGGCTCAGATTAAAACTGGAAATTATTCATATTTTCAAATGAATTATGGTTTATATCGGACAGGACGCATTTTTAACGCCGTTTATGGCCCATTTTTTGCCTATTTAAATGGACTGTTACTATTAATCTGTGGTACTTGGTATAGATTTGATATTGTCTCAATCTTAATTGTCCAAATGATTGGAGCAGTATCAATGTACAAGCTAAGTTTAAAGGTTAAGACCGATAAATGGATTGCTTTACTGCTAAGTTTAATTTATACAGAAAGTAGTTTTGTTGTTTCTTTTCAACGTTTTAACTTTATGGGCTGGGGTGGAGCTTTAGCCCCATTAGTGATTATGCAGGCCGTTAATATGGTGCAAGATCATAAAAAGCCTATCCATTGGTTTCAGCTTGCTCTAATAATGTCAATTTTGGCTCAAATTCATTTGTGGTCCACATTGATGTTAACAATTACAATTATTCCATTTGCGGTATATGGACTAGTGAAGAATAACAATAAGAAGCAAGTAGTCTTTTCTGGATTAAAAGCAATTGGTATCGCAATTTTACTAACAGCTAATATTTGGGGTGCCATGTTATTGCTTTATCACAGTAATAAATTGGCTTTGCCTAATGTCCATAGTTTGAGTTATTTTTCTCTTAAAATTGCTTATAAGTATAATTACCATGCAGCAGTTTTGTGGAGTATAGTTCTTGTAATTATTTTGCAAGTAATTTATATTTTGTTTCACTTCAAGAAGAATCCTCTTAATACTTTATCAACGGGGGTTGCCATGTTTTGGCTTATTGCTGGTTCACGGTTAATACCTTGGGCCAGGATACAGGCAAAATATCCTCGTTTAGGTTCTTCTTTGCAATTTCCCTATCGTTTTTCCATAGGTGCTTGGCCATTAATTTTTATGGCAATTGGAATTACGATTACTTATCTAAATTCTAAATATGGTCTTAAGAGTAAAATCCTGGCTTTTCTTATTCTTTTAGTATTAGCAGGACAAAATCTAGCTATTACTATAAAATATAATCGATATTTTACTAATTTATATCTTAATGATAGGGTTGTTATCACGAATGGTGATTATTACCAAATGCCTAAGGATCGTACCCAATTTAGAAAGATTTTATATGAAACAAATAGTCGAAAATTATTAGATTTATCATTGCGAGCCCAGCCGGATTATTTGCCGTCAAATACGTCAACAACAAATGCTGTGTTTGAACAAGATGTACTAAAAAACATCAAACATTATAAATATAAAGTTAAGGGTGATAGACTCTATGTATATTGGCAAAGTAAGTCTACCAAGAAGCGCTACTTGCCAATTGTGATGTATAGACAGTCCCGCTTAATTGTTAACGGTAAAGATAAAACAAATGTTGCTAAGAATAAAATTTATCAACCACTTGTACGTAGTAAAGTAGGGAATAATACTGCTATCTTATATTTTGTAGTCCCAACATGGTTCTGGATCCTAGTATGGATTAGTCTTTTATCTTGGGTAGGAATGATAATATATGGGATTAAAATAAGGTTCTCACATAATGCTTAATTCAATTTGAAAATTAAGGCATAGGTAAAAAGCTATTTGACTTACCCTCCAGGAATGCCAATGATAATGTAGGAGTAGCTGTATAGAACTAAATTTTCTCTAGTGATTGCTAGACCTTTTTTCTCGGCTTTGTACATGTTATAATCATAGACAAAGCAACAATCAAGAGGGGTTACTTTCATTAACAGAGAAAGGCCATAATGCTGAAAGGCTGGAGAGGAACTAGTAGCTTGATTAGCTGGTGAACTGAACTTAAGTAAGTTTACCCGGACACTTCAGCGCCGTTATTGCTTATAAGAGAAGTGCATTGCACTTAACGTAGGTGGTACCGCGGTTAGTAAATCGTCCTAGACATATAGTCTAGGACTTTTTTTATGGAGGAATTTTAATGACAGATTTAGCACCTAAATACAACCCAACAGAGGTTGAAAAGGGTAGATATCAAACATGGCTTGATGAAGATTTGTTCAAGCCATCAGGTGACAAAAAGGCTCACCCATATTCAATTGTTATCCCACCACCAAATGTTACTGGTAAGCTTCATTTGGGACATGCTTGGGATACTGCGATTCAAGATACTTTGATTCGTTATAAACGTATGCAAGGTTATGATACTTTGTACCTACCGGGGATGGACCACGCAGGAATTGCAACTCAAGCTAAAGTTGAAGCCAAGCTTCGTAAGCAAGGTAAGGATCGTCATGAGATGGGACGTGAGGCTTTTGTTAAGCAAGTTTGGGATTGGAAAGATGAATACGCAAATATTATCAAGAGTCAATGGTCTAAACTTGGTTTATCTTTAGATTATTCAAGAGAAAGATTTACCCTTGATAAGGGACTTTCTAAGGCTGTTAAGAAGGTCTTTGTTCAACTTTATAATGAAGGTCTTATTTATCGTGGCGAATACATTATTAACTGGGACCCAGCTCTTCAAACTGCCTTAAGTGATATTGAAGTTATCCATAAAGATGATAATGGTGCCTTTTATCATATTAAATACCCATTTGCTGATGGCTCAGGTTTTGTAGAGATTGCTACCACTCGTCCAGAAACTATGTTTGGCGATACAGCTGTTGCAGTAGCACCTGGTGATGAAAGATATAAAGATATTGTTGGCAAAGAACTTATCTTACCAATTGTTGGTCGACATATTCCAATTATTGAAGATCAACATGTAGATCCAGACTTTGGAACTGGTTTAGTTAAGATTACTCCAGCTCATGATCCTAATGACTTCCAGGTAGGTAATCGTCATAACTTGGAAAGAATTAATGTTATGAATGACGATGGTACTATGAATGACGAAGCTGGTAAGTATGCTGGTATGGATCGTTTTGAAGCTCGTAAAGCATTAGTAGCTGACCTTAAAGAAGAAGGTTACTTGATTAAGATTGAACCAATCGTTCACTCAGTTGGACATTCAGAACGTTCTGGTGTTCAAGTTGAGCCACGTCTTTCTAAGCAATGGTTTGTTAAGATGAAGCCATTAGCAGAAAAAGTTCTTGAAAATCAAAAAACTGAGGGTAAGGTTAACTTTGTTCCTGAAAGATTTGAACAGACTCTTAATCACTGGATGGAAGATGTTCATGATTGGGTAATTTCTCGTCAATTATGGTGGGGACATAGAATTCCAGCTTGGTACAATAAGAAGACTGGTGAAACTTACGTAGGTGAAGAGGCTCCTAAGGATATTGAAAATTGGGAACAAGATCCAGATGTTCTTGATACTTGGTTTTCAAGTGCTTTATGGCCATTCTCAACTATGGGCTGGCCTGATACAGAAAGTACTGACTTTAAACGCTACTTCCCAACTAATACTTTAGTTACTGGCTATGATATCATTTTCTTCTGGGTATCGAGAATGATTTTCCAAAGTCTTCACTTTACTAAAGAAAGACCATTTAAGGATGTTGTTTTACACGGTTTAATTCGTGATGAACAAGGTCGTAAAATGTCTAAATCATTAGGTAATGGTATCGACCCAATGGATGTTATCGATAAATATGGTGCGGATGCCCTTCGTTGGTTCTTACTTAACGGTACTGCTCCTGGTCAAGATACTCGTTTTAGTTATACTAAGATGGACTCAGCTTGGAACTTTATCAATAAGATTTGGAATGCAAGTCGTTTTGTAATTATGAACTTGCCTGAAGGCGCTAAGCCAGCTCATATGCCAGATACTACTAAGTTTGATTTAGCAGATAAATGGATTTTTGACCGCTTGAATCGTACTGTTGCTGAAGTTACTAGATTATTTGATGAATATCAATTTGGTGAAGCCGGACGTGAACTTTACAACTTTATTTGGAATGACTTCTGTGACTGGTATATTGAAATTTCTAAGGTTGCATTAAACGGTGAGGATGAGGAGTTAAAATCTCGTAAGCAAGAAAACCTAATTTGGATTCTTGATCAAATCTTGCGTCTAATGCATCCAATTATGCCATTTGTAACTGAAAAATTATGGTTGTCTATGCCTCATGATGGAGAAAGTATTATGGTTGCTGATTACCCGGTAACTCATAAAGAATTCGACAATGAGCAAGCTAATGAAGAAATGGACTTCATGATTGAAGTTATAAAAGCTGTCCGTAACATTCGTATGGAAGTTAATGCTCCAATGTCATCAGAAATTGATATTTTGATCCAATTAGATGATAAAGCTAATAAGCACATTTTAGATGAAAATGTAGAATATGTAGAAAACTTCTTACATCCTAAGACTTTAGAAGTTGCTACTGACATTGAAGCTCCTAAACTTGCTAAGACTGCTGTTATTCCAGGTGCCCAAATTTTTGTTCCATTGACTGAATTAGTTAATGTTGATGAAGAAATTGCTAAAATGGAAAAAGAAGAAGAGCGTCTTGAAGGCGAAGTTGAACGTGCAAGTAAGAAGCTTTCTAACCAAGGTTTTGTTGCTCATGCACCAGAAGCCGTTGTTGAAAAAGAAAAGGCTAAGAAGGCTGATTATGAGAGTCAATTAGCTGGTGTTCGTCAACGTATTCAAGAATTGAAGGATAGTCATTAATGAATTATCAAGAAGTCATTGAAAAAATTGAACATTTACCGAAACTCCATAAAAGGAATGATTTGTCCTATATTCGTCGGGTTTTGACTAAGCTGGGTAATCCGGAGGATAAGGTAAAAACTATTCATGTAACTGGTACGAATGGTAAAGGATCGACTTCTTATTACTTGAGTAATTTATTGCAAAAGGCTGGTCAAAAAACCGGCCTTTTTGTTTCTCCTTATATTATAAAATTTAATGAACGAATTCAGATTAATGGTCAAGGTATCAGTGATGATGACTTAGTGATAGGATTTGAAAAAATTTCAGAGGCAATTAAGGATATTCGTCGACAAGATCCGGACTTTAATTTAGTAACATTTGAATTTGAGACTGTACTGGCTTTTTGGCTTTTTGCTTATAAGCAATGTGATTATGCCGTAATTGAAGTAGGTATTGGTGGGGAACATGATAAGACTAATGTAATAACGCCTGAGGTTAGTATAATTACAACTATTGGTCTTGATCATGAAAAAATAATTGGTCCAACTATTGAAGATATTGCGCATGAAAAAAGTGGTATTATTAAGGAAAAGCGTCCGATTGTCTTGGGAAATATTCCTAATAATGTCCACAATATTTTGTTAAAAAAGGCTGAACAATTACATGCTCCCTTGTATGAGTTAGGGGTTCAATTTAAGGTAGAGACTGAGAGCACAATTATTTATCAAGATAAGAAGAATCGCTATACTTTTAATTTGCGGCCATTAGTAGAAAGTTATGATATTGCAATTGCAGTACAAGCTTTTTCTCTACTAGGGTTAGATTTAGAAGCTGTTAAACTCGAGCAAGCTATTAACCAGACTCAAATTCCTGGCAGATATCAAATTTTACAAAAGCAGCCGCTGATTGTTGCTGATGGAGCTCATAATATTCAAGCAGTAAGCAATTTATTGGAGTTTATTAGAAAAACTCCTTCAAATAAGCACTACTTTTTAATTGGGATGATGAAGGATAAAGATTTAAAACAAGTCTTTGATTTATTTGATTCTGATGAACAGATAATCCTAACAAGAATAAATTATCCTAGAGCTGCCGAAAAAGAAGATTTTCCTAAAAATATTCAAAAAAATGCACAATATTTTGCTGATTATCGGCAGGCGTATGAGCAGGCTAAAAGTTATTTGAAGAAAGATGATATTTTAGTAGTGACAGGATCCTTTTACTTAGTAGGAGCAGTTTTAAATTACTTAGAAGGTAAGAAAAATGAAGGTACGAGGAATTAAAGATGATATTCAAGGTATCATTTTTGACATGGATGGACTTTTAGTTAATTCTGAATATTTGTATTGGCAAGCTAATATTCAAGCGGCTAAAGAAGTCCACTTAGATATTCCAGAAGATTCATATTTAAAATTGGTTGGCTCGAGTGTTGAAGAAATGGAAAAGTTTTATCATCATTATTTTTCCACTTACCAAGATCGTGTTCACTTTATTAATCGTACTGATGAATTAGTTGAGCAATGGACTAATGAAGGTAAATTAAAATTACGCCCGGGAGTAAAGGAAACTTTAGATATTTTTTATAAAAGTAATGTCAAAATGGCAATTGCTTCTAGCAACTATGAAAAAGTTATTGAAAAAAATTTAGCGGTAACAGGAATACAAAAATATTTTTCTTTTTATTTAAGCCATGATGAAGTACAAAGACAGCATGTTAAATCTAAACCAGCTCCAGACATCTACTTATTAGCTCAGAAAAAATTAGGAGTTGCTAAGAAGAATATTTTAGTATTTGAAGATTCTTCTACTGGAGTTGCTGCAGCTACAGCTGCTGATTTAAAATGTATAATGATTCCAGATTTAAAAGAAGCAAGTGAAGTAGATAAAGATAATGCCATAATTATTTGTAAAACTTTCTATAATTTTCTGGAAAAAATTAAATAAATTTAACGTAAATAATGGTGGAAGGAGATTCAAGATGAATTTGTACGAAAATAACCATTATTTACTTAAAAGCGATGAACAAATACTTACTAAATTAAGAGAGGTGATGGTGCAGAAGAAAATTATAAATTTTGACGACCTCTTAGAAAAGGCAATATCTAGAAACATATACTCACTCAGTGATTTATGGAATTTTATGTGTAGTAGTGAATGTGATGAAGATTTAGGAATATGTTTGCGGTCTCTCTTCTATCGAATTAAGCGACTACATAATGAAAAAATTGAAACTTTTTCTTCAAGTACACAATTAGGTTATTATTTACAGGATAAATTTTGTGGAAGTGAGCAAGAGAAGGTGTATGCATTATTCCTTGATTCTAAAAATAAAGTAATTGCGGAGAAGATGATTTGTGAAGGAACATTAAATCGCTCAATTATTCATCCACGAGATATTTTTCGTAGAGCAGTAGTATATAATTGTGCATCATTTGTTTTAGCGCATAATCATCCTAGTGGGGATGCAGATCCCTCTAAGCAAGATCTTGATTTTACTGCAAAGCTTAAGCAAGCAAGTAGGATGATGGGGATTGATTTTTTAGACCATTTTATTGTTTCTGATACTGATTATTTTAGTTTTAGAGAAGCAGAACTTCTTTAAGGCTTTATTAATTGTCTTTTCTTAAGTAAAACTTTTAATTTTGTATGCTATAATATCAAGGACTAAATAAAAGAGATACGATTTAGGCTAAACAAAAAAGAATAACAATTATTAAGGAGAGATTTGGCGTGTTTGGATTAGGATCTAAAAACATAGGTATTGATTTGGGAACTGCCAACACACTTGTTTATATTGAAGGTAAGGGTATTGTTTTGCGTGAACCTTCAGTTGTGGCTAAAAATACCCAAACCGGTGAAATTATTGCAGTTGGTTCTGAAGCTAAAGAAATGATTGGTAGAACACCAGGTTCTATTAGGGCAATCAGACCAATGAAAGACGGTGTTATCGCTGATTACGATACTACTGCTGCAATGCTTAAATATTTCATGGAAAAGACTGTTGGTAATTCTAAACCAGTAGTCATGATTTGTGTGCCATCAGGTGTTACTGAAGTTGAAAAGAGAGCTGTTATTGATGCAGCTAGAGTTGCAGGAGCTCGTGAATCTTACGTGATTGAAGAACCATTTGCTGCCGCAATAGGTGCTGGACTTCCAGTTATGGATCCAACCGGTTCAATGGTTGTTGATATCGGTGGGGGTACTACAGATGTAGCAACTATTTCATTAGGTGGTATTGTTTCCTCACGTTCAACCAGAATTGCTGGTGATAAGTTTAATAGCGCAATTGCAAATTATGTTCACCAAAACTTTAATTTATTAATCGGTGAAAGAACTGCAGAAGCAATTAAGATTCAAATAGCATCCGCTTCTGTAGAAAAAGCAAAAGAAATTGAATCAATGAATATTCGTGGTCGTGATTTGGTAACTGGTTTGCCTAAGTCAATTGATGTGGATGCTGTTGATGTTGCTAAGGCAATTCAAGAATCTGTTCAAAGCATCATTGTGGCTATCAAAGAAACTCTTGAAGAAACATCTCCAGAAATTGCAGCTGATGTTATTGATCATGGTATTGTATTAACTGGTGGTGGAGCATTACTTAAGAACCTTCCTGCTATTATTTCAGATGCTACTAAGGTTCCTGTATTTATTGCTCAAGATCCACTTGATTGTGTTGCAATTGGTACCGGTGAGTCTCTCAAGAATATTGATGTTATGCGTAAACGACGTTAATGATAAGCCGGCTTGATGCCGGCTTTTCTTTTTAGGAATTGTATCTAGATGAAGAATTTTTTTAAAAACAAAAAAATACTAGCCACTTTTATTATAATTATTGTAATTTTGAGTATGTTGACAGTTTCTGTAAACTTAAGAAATCGTCGATCAGCTCCGACATTTGTTCAAAAGCTGGGTAATGATACGATGGCAATTGTATCTAGGGTAGTTAAATGGCCGGTAAGTTTAGTTACTGGTAGTGTGGATAGTGTACAAAATTTAGTTAACGCCCAAAATGAGAACGATCATTTAAAGAAGCAAATTGATGATTTAGCTCAAACTAAAGCTCGTAATAGTGCGTTAGAAAGTGAAAATACCCAATTAAAGCAAGCCTTAAAGCTAAAAAGTACATTATCTGATTATGATATTGTTAATGGTTCAGTAATTTCACGGTCACCAGATAGTTGGTCAGACTTATTGGTTATTAATCAGGGATCACAGTCAGGAATCAAAAAAAATATGGCAGTAATGTCTGGTTCTGGAGTGATCGGGAGAATCATTGAAGTCAATAGAACGTCTTCTAAGGTTGAATTAATTACTAGTACAGATAAATCGGCAAACCGATTTGCTGTAGAAGCTACAGCAGCTGACGGCAAAAAAGTTCATGGAATTATTTCGGTTACTAGTGATAATAAATTAGCCTTTACACAAGTAGTTGATGGTCGCAAACTTAAGAAGGGAACTCGCGTTTACACCAGTGGTATGGGCGGTCGTTCACCTAAAGGTTTATTAGTTGGAACTGTCAAGAAAACAACCCGGGATAGCTATGGCTTATCTGATGTAATTGAAATTAAGCCGGCTGGTAATATTAATGATCCATCAGTTGTTTCAGTTATTGAAAGAAAGGTGGCCGAGTAATGCGTATTCTACGGGAGTGGTATGTCGCAATTGCTTTGTTGGTTGCCGTAATTTTAGATGGAGTGGTGGCCTTTTATGCTCAGGGATTTATTTTTCGAGGAACATATGGGGCAAGTTGCTGGTTCAGCGTTATTGGAATTGTTTTAATAGGGTTATCCGATGATCGTAATGAATCAAATATTTGGCTGGCGCTTGGAATTGGAATTATTGCAGATTTGTATTATTTAGGTTTTTTGGGCGTTTACACTGTGGCTTTTCCAACTTTATGCTTTTTAGCCGAAGTTATTGCTAGATTTTTGCCAGAAATATTTTGGTCAAGATTAGTGGTGAGTATCCTTGCTTATATTTTGATGGATGCATATTTATTCTTGGTATATAGTATTGCAGGGACGATAAGTCTTCCAATTTCTAGCCTACTAAAAAGCCTTTTGCCAGGGGTAGGGATAGGTATAGTTATTTTCTTAATCACCTATAATTTTTGGATTTGGCTGGTTGAAAAGCATCCATTTCTTAAACCAGAAAATAGATTTTATTAAATAAAATAAATAGGATGGGGTCAAATACCTCATCCTATTTTAGTAATTATTGAACCATGAATTGGATAGCTGTTGCAAAGATACCCACTAAAGTAATAATCGCCATCAGCCAAGCCATAACGATTGTTAATTTTTGAAACGGTGACTTTTTCTTTTTCTTTCTACGCATCATTGTGCCTCCTAGTTGAATTTATTCTAGCGTAAGATAACACTTTTTGCAATTTTGGGTTCATACAAAATAAAAATAAGGTAAAATTAGAAGGACGGAGGAATTTTGATAATGCAACTTTTATGGATTTTTCTTGTACCTGTAATTGGTGTGCTGAGTGCAGGAGTTTTAGGACGAGTATTTCCTAAAGCACAATTTAAAGGATATGACATTTTGCCTTTCTTTTTTATTGGTGCGTGTCAATTAATTACCACCTATAAAAAAGAACCAACTTTTTTACCTTATGGATTGTGGGTATATTTTATCTTAGTTGTGATTGTGGCTATTTTTACTGCCATTCGCAATAAAAATATTTCAATTGGAAGCACAATTAGGACATTGTGGGACTATTTAGTTATTTGTTCTGTTTTTTGGTATATTGGTCTCATAGTGTTGTTACTTTTAGATTAAAATTTTAAATTTATTACCTTTATAAAAGCCTGGTAAATCTTAAGTTTACAAGGCTTTTTCTTTTTATAAAAAAAGTAGTATAAGTTTTTTTAATAATTAATAAAATAATTCGGTATCGTTATGGTAGAAAGTGGGGAATTGTGGTAAATTATTCATGAGAGGGGGGTAGTCCATGTTCATGGGTGAATACCATCACAATCTGGATAGTAAAGGTCGTTTAATTATTCCGGCAAAATTTCGAGATCAGATTGGTAAACTTATTGTATTTACTCGTGGAATGGAAGGGTGTATCTTCGGCTATCCAATTAGTGAATGGCAGAAGATAGAAACTAAGTTGGCCCAACTTCCACTGAATAAAAAGAACGCACGAAATTTCATGCGTATTTTTTATTCAGGTGCGATGGAGACAGAATTCGATAGACAAGGACGTATCAATTTAACCGCCACTTTGAAAGAGTATGCGGCATTAAAACATGAGTGTATTATTATTGGCGTTTCTAACCGAATTGAAATCTGGAGTGCTGAGCGCTGGCAAAAATTTTCTGAACAAGCCAGCGAAGACTACAACGACATCGCAGAGGACTTGGACGACATCGACTTTTAATTATGGAATTCAAGCACAAGAGTGTATTATTACACGAAACAATTGATAATTTAGCTCCTAAAGATGGTGGCGTATATGTAGACGCGACTTTTGGTGGCGGGGGTCATACAAGATATTTATTAAGTAAGTTAAGTTCAGGCACTGTTATTGGTTTTGATCAAGATGAATATGCGATTGAAACAGCACAAACTACTTTTGCTAAAGAGTTACAGCCTGACAGTCAGCCGCGCTTAATATTAGTTCATGATAATTTTTGTCATTTACAAGAAAATCTTAAAAGACTAGGCTTTTCGGATGGAATTGATGGGATTTTTTATGATTTAGGTGTCTCATCACCTCAATTTGATCAACCAGAACGAGGTTTTTCTTATCGATTTAATGCTTGCTTGGATATGCGAATGGACCAGAGCCAAGAATTAGATGCTTATACGATTGTGAATACATGGTCACAAAAAGAAATAAGTGATATTTTATATCAATATGGCGATGAAAAATTTTCTCATCAAATTGCTCGAAAGATTGTTGAACGTCGACAAGAGCATCCAATTGAAACCACTTTTGATCTAGTTGATATTATCAAAGATGCAATTCCAGCTTATGCACGACGTAGTGGTGGACATCCTGCCAAGAAAAGCTTTCAAGCCATTAGAGTGGCTGTAAATCGTGAATTAGATGTATTAAAAAAATCTTTGCAGGAAGCAATTGATGTACTAAAACCTGGTGGTCGAATTAGTGTAATTACGTTCCAATCTCATGAAGATAAAATTGTAAAGAAATTATTTAAAAAATATTCTGAAGTGGAAATACCACGCGGAATGCCTATGGCGCCAGCGGATAGTAAGCCGATTTTACGATTGATTAGTCGTAAACCAATTGTGGCAACAGAAGATGAGCTCGAAGAGAATAATCGCTCACATAGTGCCAAATTGAGAGTGGCAGAGAAATTATAAAAAGTAAGTATTTTTTAAGGAGAAAACAATGGCTGATAGCTCAGCAAGAAATTTTAATTATAATAATCAAAATATGAATCAAAAGACTGAGCAGCAGCCACAGCAAAAAATTGTTCTTAATGCTGGTAAGGTTCCTATTAGTAGACTAGAAAAATTTATTATTGTAGTTGGTTCCTTATTAAGTTTAGGAATGATGTTTTTATTGGTTTCGGCTACTGTAGCTCAAACTAGTGCTCAACATGATTTAGCAAATATTGAACAAAAAATTAGCTCTAAACAATCAAGTAATACTGATTTACGACAAGAAATTGGTGAAATGACTTCTACAAGTAGAATGAATAAAATTGCTCGTCAAGAGGGTTTAAGTTCAATTGAAAATAATCTTAGGAATGTTCGTTGATGAAGAAAAATAAAAAAAATATATCCAAAGCCTATGGCTATCGTTTTACAGTGGGAAGAATTCTCCAAATAGTCTTAGCTTTGGTTTTTCTTGTATTTGCAGGAAGGTTTTTATATATTGGTATCTCTAAGACTGTAGCAGGGGAAAATCTTTCTAAAAGAGCGAAGCAACTTTATCAAAGAAATGAAGTTATTAAAGCTACGCGTGGTACTATTTATGATAAAAATGGTTTAACAATTGCAGAAGATTCGCATGTTTTTACTGTATATGCAATTTTAGATAAGACTTCCATCGATTATAATGACAAGCCAATGTATGTTGTCAATAAGAGAAAAACTGCTAAAGAGTTAGCCAAAGTTTTACCAATTAGTGAAGAAAAGATTTATAAATATCTCAATCCAAAGAATAAGGCATATCAAGTTGAATTTGGTAGTGGAGGATCTAATCTAAGTCTTTCTCAAAAAAATAAAATTGAAAAAATGAATTTACCGGGGATTAAGTTTGTCGAGACAGCTTCGCGCCTATATCCTAATGGTAAGTTTGCTTCTCATATTGTTGGCTTAGTTACTCCTAAGAGTAGTTCTACTGAAAGTACTAGCTCTACCAATTTGGTCGGTACAATGGGCATTGAACAATACTTCAATAAACAATTGTCGGGAACAGATGGCTATCGTCAAGCATTTGTTGATGCCGATAATTATCAAATGCCAAATAGTCAACATATTTATAAACCCGCTAAAAATGGGGATAATATTTATTTAACTTTAGATTCTCAATTACAAACCTATTTGGAATCTTTAATGGATAAAGTTCAAAAACAGTATGATCCGAAGACTATGACGGCTGTAGTAGAAGATTTGAAAACAGGTCAAGTTTTAGCTGCATCTCAACGACCAACATTTGATCCACAAACCAAAAAAGGATTAAATTCAAATTGGCGTAATATTTTAGTTCAGGATGCATATGAACCAGGGTCTGTTTTTAAGATTTTATCTTATGCAGCAGCTATTCAAAGTGGAAATTATAATCCAAATGGTTACTATAAATCTGGATCCATTACTGTGCAAGGTTCAACAATTCATGATTGGAATAATTCAGGTTGGGGAACCATTCCATTTAAACAAGCTTTTCCGAGATCAAGTAATGTTGGTTTTACTACTCTAGAAGAGAAAATGGGTCTTAAGACTTGGAAAGAATACTTGAAGAAATTCAAAATTGGTGAAAAAACTGGTGTAACGTTACCGGGAGAAAATCCAGGACTCGTTTCTATTACCACTCGTTTAGATGGTGCAGTAACTTCATTTGGCCAAGGTGTGAATGTAAATGTGATGCAAATGATGCAAGCTTTTAGTTCGTTGGCAAATAATGGTCAAATGGTTAAACCACAATTTGTTCAAAAAATTACTTCATCATCAGGAAAAACAATTTCAAGTTATAAAGTAGATAAGGTAGGAACACCAATCTTTTCTGCTTCTACTGCTAAGACTATTTTGAATTCAATGGAAGACACTGTTACTAAGAGCTATGGTACGGGTACAGCGTATAAGATTCCTGGAAAGAGTATTGGTGTAAAAACAGGTACAGCACAAATTGCTGCTTCTAATGGTGGATATCTCAAAGGAAAGAAGAATTATATCTTTTCTGTTGTAGGTATAACTTCAATTAAGAATCCACGTTACTGTGTTTATATCACTATCCGTCAGCCAAAAACTTTAGGTAAGTCTCAATCGGCAGAAACTATGTTAGCTTCAATTTTTAAACCATTAATGTCTAGAGTAATTGCTAGTGCAGATGACAGTAATATTACATCGACTTCAGAAGCAGTTGTAGTTCCTCAACTGAATGGTAAAAAAGTTTCAACAGCTAAATCAGAAGCAGAAAACAGTGGCTTATCTGTAGAAGTAATTGGTAGTGGTAAAAAAGTTTTACGTCAATCGTTAAATTATAATGCTAAAACTGAATTAAATGCTAAGATATTTTTGTTTACTGGCGGCACCATTAAGTGTCCTGATATGACAGGATGGAGCAAGGCAGAGGTTCAGGCTTTTAGTAGTAGTTCGGGAATTCCAATTTCATACTCAGGTAGTGGAACAGTAGTCAGCCAGAGTATTAAAGCCGGCAAGGTTATAAATACAAGTAGTACATTAAAGGTCAGTTTAAAATAAAAAGTTAAAGGAGCAAGAAATGCAATATAGTTTGATACCGTTTATAAGTAGTTTTGCTTTAACGGTAATTTTTCTACCATTATTTATCGGTTTTATGAGAATGCATCATGAAGGGCAACAAATTCGTGATGAGGGACCAAAATGGCATGAGAAAAAATCCGGAACGCCTACCATGGGTGGAGTGGTTTTTAATTTAGCAAGTATTATTTCTACTTTATGGGTAGCACTGTGGCAGCATAACCTTAATAAGTCAGTTTGGATTTTGGTAATTGCTTTCTTTGGCTATGGTTTAATTGGATTTTTAGATGACGGACTTAAGTTATTTTATAAACGTAATTTAGGTTTGAAAGCGTGGCAAAAACTATTAGGGCAAATTATTATTGCTACCATTATTCTTGTTTTAGCATTTAGTGATCATTTTGGTACTGGTATTTATATTCCATTCTTTGGTGTAGAAACTAGTGCAGTCTTGTTTTGTTTGTTTGTTTTGTTTTGGTTGGTTGGTTTCTCTAATGCTGTTAACCTTTCTGATGGTTTAGATGGTTTAGCAACTGGTCTGTCAATAGTAGCTTATGGAACTTATGCTTATATGGCCTATAAACAACAAAATTGGGCAGTATTAATTTTTACCATGACAGTTATTGGTGGTTTAGTTGGTTTCTTCATTTTTAACCATAAACCTGCTAAAATTTTCATGGGTGACGCTGGTTCATTAGCACTTGGCGGTGGATTAGCTGTTGTGTCGATTTTGTTGCATCATCCTTGGTCATTGTTGTTAATTGGTATTGTGTTTGTTTGTGAAACTGCAAGTGTTATCTTACAAGTTATTTCTTTCCAAACAACTGGAAAACGTATATTTAAGATGACTCCAATTCATCATCACTTTGAAATGTTAGGCTGGTCAGAGTGGAAAGTTGATATTGTATTTTGGATTGTAGGCCTTATTGGAAGCATTATTTATCTTGTAATTTGGGGTTAATTTAGAAAATGAAACAAATTAAAACATATGAAGATAAAAATATTTTGATTTTGGGTTTAGGAAAAAGTGGTTTTGCTGTTGCTAAACTTCTATTGAAATTGGGAGCACATCTTACTTTAAATGATAAAAAGGATTTGAGCAGTAATAAGGAAGCTGCTGAACTTGAAAAGCTTGGTGTACGAATAATTTCTGGCTACCACCCAGTTGAGATTTTTGAAAAAGAAGATTTTGACTATTTAGTAAAAAATCCTGGAATCCCTTATGAAAATCCGATGGTTGAAAGAGCACAAGTAGTAGAGGTCCCTGTAATTACTGAACCTCAAGTAGCTCTTTCTGTTAGCGAAGCACCATATGTTTGTGTAACAGGTTCAAATGGTAAAACTACAACTGTTATGCTTACTCAACAAATTATGGATCATTATTTAAGTAAAAATGGTGGTCATGCTTATGCGGTTGGTAATATTGGTGTGCCAATTTCTGAAGTAGTAGAAAAAGCAACTAATAAAGATTTATTGGTTGTCGAAATGTCCAGTTTCCAACTACTTGGTGTCACCGATATTAAACCTAAAGTTGCCGCCATTGTAGATATCTATAACAATGTCCATCTTGATTACCATAAGACTTTTGAAAATTATACTGATGCGAAATTAAGAATTACCCAATCACAAGATGAAAATGATTACTTTATCGCAAACTATGATCAAAAGAATATTTTGGCAAAAGAAAAAGATAAAACTAAAGCAAAAATAATTACTTTCTCTGAGAATGATTCGTCTGCAGATTATTTTATTGGGGAAGAATACTTGGAAAGTCATACTGATCATCAAATTATGAAAATAGATGATATTAAAATTCCTGGTGTACATAACCAACAAAATAGTATGGTCGCAATTGCAATCTCTAAAATTATGGGAGCTAGTGATAAAGATATTCAAGAAGTTTTATCTACATTTGCTGGGGCAAAGCATCGACTTCAATATGTAATGACCTATAACAATCGTAAAATTTATAACGATTCAAAATCAACTAATATTGAAGCTGCTTCTGTAGCTATTCCATCTTTTAAACAACCAGAGGTTTTAATTGCAGGTGGCCTTGATCGTGGTTTTACGTTTGATGACTTAGTTCCCTTATTTAAAAAGCATGTTAAAGCTATCGTCTTGTATGGTGAAACTCGTTATTTATTAGCTGATGCAGCTAGAAAATCAGGTATTAAAGACATTGTCATTGTCAATACTTTACAAGAAGCAGTGCCTAGAGCTTATGAATTAACTGACCCTGGAGATGTATTATTATTCTCGCCCGCATGTGCATCTTGGGATCAATTTAATACTTTTGAGCAACGTGGAGACTTTTTCGTAAAATTTATAGAGGAATTGAAGACAAAATAAAATGAGAATTATCTTTTCTGGTGGCGGTACTGGTGGTCACATTTATCCAATTATGGCGTTGATTGAACGCCTAAAAGAACGTAAATTAGTTACTAATGATGAAATCCTTTTTGTAGGAACTACAAAAGGACTTGAATCTAAAATAGTTCCAGCAGCAGGTGTACCTTTCAAAACTTTAAATATTCAAGGATTTGATCGACACCATATTTTGAAAAACTTTCAAACAATTAATTTATTTATTAAGGCTACCAAGCAAGCTAAACAAATTATTAATGATTTTAAACCAGATATTGTTCTGGGTACTGGTGGTTACGTTTCTGGTGCTATTGTTTATGAAGCTGCAAAAATGCATATTCCTACGATTATTCATGAGTCTAATTCAGTTGTGGGCTTAGCTAATAAGTTTTTAGCACATTACGTAGATAATGTTTGCTATACTTTTGACGATGCAGCTCAGCAATTTTCTGAAAAGAAGAAGTTAGTTAAGACTGGGAATCCACGGTCTCAACAAGTATTAGGGTTGAATGCCGAAAAGGTTGATATTCATAAAAAATGGGGATTAGATCCAAATGTTCCAACTATTCTAATTTTTGGTGGATCACGTGGTGCTTTAGCAATTAATAATATTGTTGAAAAATCTCTTCCAGAATTATCTAATAAGCCATATCAAATTATCTGGGCAACTGGGCAATTATATTATGATAGTATTGAAAAGCGATTAGCTAATCAACAAGTTGGTGAAAATATTCGCGTTGTACCTTACATTAAAAACATGCCGGGACTTTTACCACAAATGACATGCGTTGTTTCAAGGTCTGGGGCAACTAGTTTAGCTGAATTTACTGCGCTTGGAGTTCCAGTTATTTTGATTCCAAGTCCCAATGTAACGCATAATCATCAGATGAAGAATGCATTAGATATGGAAAAATCTGGTGGAGCATTAGTAATTGCTGAGAATGATTTAAATCCTAATAATTTCGTTTCATCTATTGATCATATTTTGTTAGATACTGAATATGCTAAAAAAATGAGTACAGCATCTAAGAAAATGGGTGTTCCTGATGCATCAGATCAAGTAATTAAGGTGATGCAAGATTTAATAGCAAATAAGAAAAAATAAAAGGTAGGTGGGGCAATTGGCTAAAAAGAAAATAACGAAAAAAAATCCTAAAAAGGAGATTTCAGGTTGGCTTGATTATCAACATAAATCTCCTAATGGAAGAAGAGAAAAAAAGGTCTCTGCCTCACTAAAAAAATTGCAAGCTGAAAGACGTCATTCACTTTTAAAGCGTCTAGGTCTAATTGTTTTTATTTCTTTAGGATTTATTATAATTTTAGGATATTTTATTTCACCTATTTCAAATGTCAAAAGTATTCAAGTTTTAGGAGCTAATGGAATAAATAGTAATCAGGTTGTAAAAATCACTGGTATCACGGCACAAGACAAGGTTATCTCCACGCTTTTTAACAAAAATGAATATAATGAAAGGTTGAAGAAATACTTTCCAGAGGTAAACAATATTGATCTTCATGTAAAAAACATGAATAATTTAGTAATTCAAATCAAACAACGGCCAGCAGTAGGGTATATCCAAGAGAAGAAAGGGTATCGAGAAATTTTATCAAATGGTGATTTAAGTACTCACTTTGTTTCTGCTTCAAAGATTGATCATTCAAAACCTTTATTTATAGGTTATAGTAATCAAAGTCGTTTAAAGGAAAGTTTGAAAATATATTCTCAATTATCAAAGACTATTAAAAACAAGGTAAGATTGATTGATGGTGATACAAAAAGATCAACACAAATTATCCTAGTAATGAAGGATGATAATATTATGGTTATTGGTAATGTTTCCACTATTGCTGAAAAAATGAATAAATATTATTTACCTATTGCCAAACAACTAAATAAGCCTTCAGTTATTGATTTTGAAATTGGAGCTTTTAGTCGTTCGATGACCAATAAAGAAAAGAAATTAGCTGAATTAATAGATTAACTTTAACTATACGCAAGTATAAGTGTTATGTTAAAATCTTAGTTAAAAGATATATTTTTTTGGGGGCATTGTCTTGAATAAATCAAATTTACTCGTTGGCCTAGATATAGGAACAACGAGTGTAAAAGCTGTCGTAGCTGATACTTCATCAAAAGAATTGCGTATAATTGGTGCTGCCAATGAACCCACTTCAGGTATGCGTCATGGTAAAATCGTTGATATTGATGAAACAGCTGCCAGTATTTCTGGAGCATTAAAGAAAGTAGCACAAAAAACTAATTCTAAAATTTCGAGAATTGTAACTGGTATTCCAGTTGGACTATTACAATTGGAAAATGCAACGGGCTTGATTAATATTGGTGAACAAGGTCAAGAAGTGGGTGATAACGATGTTAAACGTGTATTATCAGCTGCTATCAGTGCTGCCTTAAAAGATGGCAGACAACCTATTGCTTTTTTACCAAGTAAATTTTTAATTGATGGAAAAACTGATGTTGATGATCCACGTAAGATGATTGCGCATTCGCTAGAAGTACATGGTATTTTATTAACTGCACCAACAGCAGATTTGCACAATATTCGTAAAGCAATTGAAAAAACAGGTTATCAAAATAATTTCTTTGTACCAACACCGTTAGCTATTGCAAGTATTGCCTTAGACGAGGGTGAAAGAACCTTTGGCTCTATTATTTTAGACTTAGGTGGGGGTACTACTACTGCAACTGTTATTCATGAAAATAAAATCAAGTACGCAACAATTGATCTTGAGGGTGGTATAGATATCACTAATGATATTTCGGCAGTTTTGAATACCTCTCGTAAAGAAGCTGAAAAAATAAAGATTGAATTTGGTTATGCAGATCCGGAATTAACTTCAGCCGAAAATCAATTTCCAGTTAAGGTAGTTGGAGAAAGTGCTCCTAAGATGATTGATGAAGAGTATCTTAGTGAGATTATTAATGCACGTATTGAACAAATTCTTTCTCGTGTAGGGAAGGGTTTGAATGACCATGATGCCTTTACGCTCCCAGGTGGCGTTGTGATCACTGGTGGAACTAGTGCTTTACAAGGTATGGATGATGTTGTTAAAAATGCCTTTAAAGTTAAGACCAGAATTTTCCAACCCGATCAAATGGGATTACGGAATCCTATGTATACCGCAGGTTTTGGGGTTGTGAAGTATGCTTATGATTTAGATGATATTGATTATTTAGTAAATAGTGTAATTTATGGGGGAGATGTTCTACCTACTTCTTCTATTCCTGAGCCAGAAACAAGAGAAAACAAGATTTTCAAAAGTCAGACAACTACTAGTGAAATAGTAGAAAAAGAAGATTATAATAATGGTAAAGTGGCATCTACTAATCCGGAAATGGCGGATGAAGGTGTTAAAAAGACTAAAAAAGATAATAAAAAGGGATTCAAAGAATTCTTTAAAAAATTCTTTGATTAAATAAGGTGGTTTAGTAATGGATTTTACTTTCGATTCTGATGACAACAAAAATGCAGTCATTAAAGTAATCGGTGTTGGTGGTGCCGGTGGTAACGCTGTTAACCGTATGATTGATGAAGGTGTGCAAGGTGTATCCTTCATTGCCGCTAATACTGATGTACAAGCATTAAATAGCAATAAAGCTGAAAACAAAATTCAACTTGGACCTAAATTAACAAGAGGTCTAGGGGCTGGTTCTCATCCTGAAGTTGGACAAAAAGCAGCTGAAGAAAGTCAACAAACTATTGAAGATTCTCTTAAGGGTGCTGATATGATTTTTATCACTGCCGGAATGGGTGGTGGTACTGGTACAGGTGCAGCGCCGGTTATTGCTAAGATTGCACGTGAAACAGGTGCATTAACAGTAGGTGTTGTAACTCGTCCGTTTACTTTTGAAGGCCCTAAGAGATCAAAAAATGCGGCTGAAGGTATCACTCAGTTAAAGCAATATGTTGATACTTTAGTTATTATCGCTAATAACAGATTGCTAGAAATGGTTGATAAAAAGACTCCAATGATGGATGCTTTTAAAGAAGCCGATAATGTCTTACGTCAAGGTGTTCAGGGTATTTCAGATTTGATTACTTCCACTGACTATGTGAACTTGGACTTTGCAGATGTTAAAACAGTTATGGAAAATCAGGGTGCTGCTTTAATGGGTATTGGCCGTGCAAGTGGTGAAAATAGAACCGTTGAAGCAACTAAGCTTGCAATTTCTTCACCTTTACTAGAAGTTTCAATTGACGGTGCTAAGCAAGTATTACTTAACATTACCGGTGGCCCAGATTTAACTTTATTTGAAGCTCAAGATGCATCAGAGATTGTTTCTAAAGCAGCTGGCGATGGTGTAAACATCATTTTTGGTACGTCAATTAATGCTAACTTAGGTGATGAAGTAGTTGTAACTGTAATTGCAACTGGTATTGATGCCAAAGCTGAGGAGGAAGCGTCGAGACAGCCTATTCGTCGTCCAAGTAGACGCCCTAGTTCTTCAGAAGTATCAACAAATGAACATTCTTCTGAAAAGCCTGCTACAAGTAAGCCAACTGAAGCACCTGTTCAAAAAGTTACAAAGCATGAAGAAACTAGAACAGTAGATAATTCTGATGCTTTATTAGATCCAACTAGTGTTTGGAAGCAGGATAATTCTGAAAGTAAACGTCCAGAACAACCAATTCAGAAACCACAATCATCACAGGAACAAGATAATTTCGATTCATTTAGTTCTGATGAACAAAGTAGTATTTCACAAATTGAAACTAGTGTTGATGAAGATTCAGATAATGATATTCCATTTTTTAAACATCGTCGTAAAAACTAGTTTAGAGTAGAAAGGAGAATTTTATGGCATTCGATAAATTAGGGCGCTTTTTCGGTATCGATGGTTCAGAGGATGAAATTGATGAGATTGAGCCAAGTGAAGAAACTATCAGCGAAGAGGTACCTCAAAGTAATGAAAGACGTGGAAATGTGGTTTCAATTAATTCAGCAGGCACTCCAACTAGTAAAATTGTCTTAGAAGAACCTCGTGTTTATTCTGATGCTAAAGAAGTTGCACAAAATTTATTGAATAATAAGGCAGTAATTATTAATTTTGCACGTATGGATGATGCACAAGCACGTCGTATAGTTGATTTTATTACTGGAACTGTTTATGCTCTTAATGGCGAAATTCAAAGAGTAGGCGATAAAATTTTCTTAGCAACTCCTCCTAAATTTGAAACTGATGGAAAAATTGCTGAATTAGTGGAAAAGAAAGATAATATTGAATAATGTTTTTAACTATAATTGGCTGGATTTTTAGAATAGTCTCTACCTTGTTAAATGTCTATGCATTTTTAATTGTTATCTATACATTATTAACGTGGATTCCTAGCTTGTTAGATACAAAACCAGGTCAAATTTTAGCTAGAATTGTTCAACCTTATTTAGATTTATTTGAAAGATTTATTCCACCAATTGCAGGATTGAGCTTTGCACCTGTGATTGCATTATTGGTAATATATTTTGTAAATAACTATATATTAATTTGGATAGCAAATATTATAATTAGATTAGCAATACATTAATTAAAATGATTGAAAAAAGACAAGCAAGTAGTTTTTATCAACATTTTGATATAAAAGAAAAACCGATTGTAGATCGCTACGTCGGTTTTTTTAATAGATTTTTATTTCAAAATGAACCGATATTGACCGATTTTTTAAATCCAAGAGAAGCATATATTTTTAAAGAAATTGTTGGTGGTTATGGCCAGATATATGAATACGGAGGTTATAAAGAGGCAGAAAAGAAGCGATTATTTCTTTGTGATTGGACTCTTCCGTATCACAAGTCAGCATTTAATGTTACTTTACTTAAAATTGAATATAATAAAAAATGGGATAAGATTACACATAGTCAAATTCTAGGTGTATTAACTAGTTTGGGCGTCGAAAGTAATACTTTTGGTGATATTATTTCTGATGAAGAAGGCAATTGGCAATTTTTTGTAAAAAGTGAATTAGCTGATTTTTTTATTGAACAGATAAACCGTATTGGTCATACTAAAGTTAAAGTAAAAAAGATTGATCTTCAACATATTTTACAAATAAAAGATGACAGCCAAGAAAAAGAAGTAACTAGCACTTCGATGAGAATAGATACTATTGTTAGTTCAGTGACTAATTTAAGTCGCAGCCAGGTAAAAGAAGCCCTGATGGCTAGTGAAATTAAATTAAATTGGCATGATGTAAGTGAATCGCATATAATTATCAATATAAGTGATGTATTGAGTATTAGACATTTTGGACGCATCAAGATTTTGAATGTTACAACTACTCGAAAAGGAAAGTTTAAAATTTTTTGTAAAATTTGGCAGTCAAAGAAAAGGTGAGATTATGGTTTTAACACCAATGGAAATTCATGATAAAACTTTTGAGAAAAAATTTAAAGGTTATGATGAAGAAGAAGTAGATAAATTTTTAGATCAAATCGTTAATGAATATGGTGATGTATTAGATGAAAATTCTGATTTAAAAAATGAAAATAATTCTTTAAAGGAAGAAAATGAAACTTTAAAAGGTAAAGTTGCCGAATATGATCAGATTAAAGAATCATTGAATCAATCCTTGATTTCTGCACAACAACATGCGGATAATTTGCAGAAACAAGCTAGCCAAGATGCAAAAGAAATTAAAGAGAATGCTCAAAAAGAAGCTGATGAAATTATAAGTAAAGCCAAAATATCTGCTGGTAAATATAATGCTGACGTAAGAGAACAGTATGGCACTTTAAGTAAAGATTATGAGTTATTAAAGAAACAAGTTGCTGAATTTAGACGTGATATTCAGATTAAACTTCAAGATGAGTTGGATGGTTTAAATGATGAGACTTGGCAACAGCAATTGGATGAATATTACGGCCGGTCACGCTTATATCCAGCTGATGGTTCTCAGCCTGTAACGGTAGATGATGATGATGAAATTATGGAACTTGATGATGAAGAAATTGCTGCTGAAGATGCTGCCGTAGAAGTTGAGAAATCAGAAAATACTCTCGAAGAAATTGACAAACCTATATCAAATGAAGTAAAATCTGACTCAGGATTAGATGATTCAGATGGCCCTAAAATTTTAATTGGCGATAGCAGTAACAATGTTGGTACGTCAATTTCTAGAGATAAAAGAGAGTCAAAATTACGCTCTTCTGACAGTAATGGACCAACTATCATTTTTCCAGATGATGATAATGATAATTAATTTTGAATCGACAGTAAAACAAGTAGACGTCTTAGCGAGTTAGCAATTGGTGAAAGGCTAACATAGTTGAAAGTTGATCAGCTGCCAATAGATTTAAACGTAATCCATACGATACATGGATTTAAGTGGAACAGAAATGTTCAATTTAGGTGGTACCACGAACTTTAGCTTCGCCCTATTTAGGGCGAAGCTTTTTATATAGGAAGGAAAATTATGAAAGTTAAAGATACTTTGAATTTAGGTAAGACTAAATTTAAGATGCGCGGAAATCTTCCTGTCCGTGAAGCTCAATGGCAAAAAGAATGGGAAGAAAATAATTTATATGAACAAAGATTAAAGCTAAATGAGGGAAAACCTCGCTTTGATTTACATGATGGTCCTCCATTTGCTAATGGTAATATTCATATGGGACACTCATTAAATAAAATTTCTAAAGATATTATTGTGCGTTATAAAAATATGAGTGGCTTTTATGCACCTTATGTTCCTGGATGGGATACTCATGGATTACCTGTTGAACAAGCCTTAGCTAAGAAAGGCATTGATCGTAAAACTATGGATCGTGCCAAGTACCGTGAATTATGTCGTCAATTTGCTGAAGAACAGATTGAAAAGCAAATGGCAGACTTTAAGCGACTTGGAGTAATGGCTGATTGGAAGCATCCTTATATTACTCTTCAACCAGAATTTGAAGCTGAAGAAATTAGAGTATTTGGCAAGATGTTTGAAAAGGGTTATATCTATAAAGGTAAAAAACCTGTTTACTGGTCTTGGTCTAGTGAATCAACTCTAGCTGAAGCAGAAGTTGAATATCATGATGTTAAGTCACCATCTATCTATATTGCTTTTCCAGTTAAAGATGGTAAAGGTATTCTAAATGAAAAAGATACTTACTTTGTAATTTGGACTACTACACCTTGGACAATTCCATCTAATCAAGGTATCACTGTTAATCCACAATTTGACTATTCTGTAGTTGAGGTTGGTGACAAGAGATATGTTGTTGGATCTGATCGCTTAAATGCAGTAGCTGAAGCACTTGAGTGGACAGATTATAAAGTTGTTCAACATATGAGAGGTTCAGAAATGGACCATATGGTAGCTAAACACCCACTATATGATCAAGATAGTTTAGTTATGAATGCTATGCACGTAACTGCTGATGATGGTACTGGTTTAGTCCATACAGCTAGTGGTTTTGGTGAAGATGATTATAATGTTGCTCAACGTTATAATTTACCAGTCTTTAGTCCAATGGATGCTCAAGGTCGCTTTACTAAAGAAGTTCCTGATCCTGAGTTAGTAGGTATGTTCTATGATGACGCTAATAAAGTGGTTAGTGAAAAGCTTGAAAAATCTGGTGCATTACTTAAGTTGAATTTCTTTACTCACTCATATCCACATGATTGGCGTACAAAGAAGCCTGTTATTTATCGAGCAACTACACAGTGGTTTGCTTCAATTTCTAAGTTCCGTGATCAAATTTTAGATGAAATTCAAAAGGCTAACTTTATTCCTACCTGGGGTAAAACTCGTCTTTATAATATGATTAAAGATCGTGGTGATTGGGTAATTTCTCGTCAACGTGCTTGGGGTGTGCCACTTCCAATTTTTTATGCAGAAGATGGTACTCCAATTGTTACTCCTGAAACTATTGAACATGTTGCCAAAATCTTTGAAAAAGAAGGTTCTAATGCTTGGTATACGCATACAACTAAGGAATTACTACCAGAAGGTTTTACTTCAGAGCATTCACCACATGGTGATTTTAAGAAAGAAACGGATATCTTGGATGTTTGGTTTGATTCAGGTACATCATGGGCTGGGGTTTTGAAGCATCGTGATGGTTTGGGCTTTCCAGCAGATCTTTATCTTGAAGGTAGCGACCAATATCGTGGTTGGTTTAATTCCAGTTTAATTACTTCAGTTGCCGTCACTGGACAATCACCATACAAGCAAGTTCTTTCTCAAGGTTTTGTATTAGATGATAAAGGGCATAAAATGTCTAAGTCATTAGGTAATGTAATTTCTCCTAATGATGTTATCAAGCAAATGGGAGCAGAAATTATTCGTTTGTGGGTAGCTGGAGCTGATACTACTTCAGATGTTGCTGTTTCTCAAGATATTTTGCGCCAGGCTTCAGAAAGTTACCGTAAGATTAGAAATACTATGCGCTACATGTTGGCTAATACAAGTGATTTCGATCCAAAAGAAGATAGTATTGCATATCCTGATATGGCAAGTGTTGATCAGTATATGGAAGTTAAATTAAATCGTCTCGTTGAAGAGGCACTAAAAGCTTACGATAATTTTGACTTTAATGGCGTTTATAAGAAAATCTTTAGCTTTATTTCTAATGATTTATCGGCATTCTATCTTGACTTTGCTAAGGATATTCTTTACATTGATGGCAAAGATAGTGAAACTCGTCGGTCCATGCAAACTGTAATTTACGATGTCTTGGTTAAATTAACTAAGCTGATGACACCAATTTTGCCACACACAATGGAAGAAGTTTGGGGCTATTTAAAAGAATCAGAAGACTATGTTCAGTTAGCTAATATGCCTGAAGTTGCACATTTTGCTAATGAAGAAGAGCTTTTAGAGAATTGGAAAGACTTTATGAAGCTTCGTTCTGATGTCTTAAAAGCTCTAGAAATTGCACGTAATAATAAGGTTATCGGTAAATCGTTTGAAGCACACGTAACTCTTTATCCAACTAAAGAAACTAAGGAATTACTTGATAAACTTAATGCTAATATACGTCAAATATTAATTGTTTCAGAATTGACTATTTCTGATGATGAGCCTTCTACCGATGGTGAAGAATTTGCAAGTGGCACAATTCTAGTTGAACATGCTGCAGGCGAAGTTTGTCCAAGATGTAGAAGAATTACCACTGATGTAGGTTCTGACACTAGATTTCCAGAATTATGTGCTCGTTGTGCTGAAATCGTGGCAGAAAATTATCCTGAAGCAGTTAAAGAAGGTTTTGAAGAATAATGCGTACAGGTACTGTAAAACAATTTGATTCTAATTCTGCATATGGTTTTATTGAAGACGATTTAACACATTCAGCTTATTTTGTTTTCTATAAATCAATTAAAGAAGAAGGCTACAAGCGATTAGATGTAGGTCAAAGAGTTCGTTACCAATTAGCACAAGGAAAAAAAGGACTACAATGCATCAATGTATACGTTGATCATGGTCAAAAGGAGTAGTTAGTTATAATGGACCTTAGAGAAACCGAAATTTCCAACAAATCAGTTTTTGAAGGTAGATTAATTGATTTAGATGTTGAAACAATTAGCTTACCAAATGGGAAAACGGCAACTCGTGAAATAGTAAAACACCCAGATGCAAGTGCAGCCATTGCTATAAATGATAAAAAACAAATGCTTCTTGTAAAGCAATGGCGTGAAGCTATCAAGCAAGTCACTTTAGAAATTCCAGCTGGCTTAATTGATAAAACAGATGCTTCTCCACTAGATGCTATGAAACGAGAGTTAAATGAAGAAGGCGGCTATAAAGCTGAATATTGGGAAAAAATCTCAGAATTTAATTCTTCACCAGGCTTTTGTGATGAAAAAATTTACTTATTCTACTGTGATACTCTTACTAAGTTGAAAGATAAACGTCCTTTGGACGAAGATGAATTTTTGACTAGACAATGGTATAGTTTAGCAGAATTAAAAGAGCTTTTATCTCAAGGTAAGATTGTAGATTCAAAAACAATCATGGCTATTCTTTTCTGGGAAAATATGCTTTTAACAGGAAAACAAAACAATGACTGAAAAAAGATCAGATTATCGCAAAAATCAACGTCATAAGAAGTTATCACGATTGTGGTCCGGTCGTCATTCCACAGCTGATCGTAAACATACTGAATCTAACACAGTAGATGTGAATCCCGATTTTAGAAGAAATGACAAGAATATTAAGGGGCGCAATAAAAAAACTTCTGAGGAAAAAGTCTTGCGTTTAAAACAAAGGCTTAATTGGGCGATTTTTATCGTAGTAATTTTGATCATAATAGTTTTATTTGCTTTATTTAAATTATAAATATAATAGGGGATTAAAAAATGAAAATAGCAATTATCGTACCTATGGCTGAAGAAGCGGAATTTTACGATAAGCATTTTCAATCCGCAGATAAAAAAATGTTCGGTTCAACAGAATTCGAACATTTTTCTGTAAATGGAAATGATATTTATCTAGGTTTAAGTGGAATTGGTAAAGTAAATGCTGCAATGAATTTGACTAGTTTGCTTGCTAATGAGGATATTGATTTAATTTTTATGACAGGCTCAGCCGGTTCACTTAAATCAAATATTCATAAGAAAGACTTAATTTTACCAAGTGAGTTTACATATCATGATGCCCACAATACGAGTGCGGGTAACTATATTGAAGGCCAGATTCCTCAAGAACCTGCAAGGTATAAATTAAATAGTGATGCAAGAGCTAAATTTGCTCAGTATTTAGAAAAAAATAATATTTCTTATAAAGAAGGATTAATTGTAACAGGGGATTCATTTATTTCTTCTCAAAAACAAAAAGATGAAATTGAAAAGAATTTCCCTGAAGCTGTAGGGGTAGAAATGGAAGGGGCTGCTTTTGCTCAAGTAGCCCACCATTTTAATACACCATTAGTTGCTGTAAGAGCTATTTCTGATAATGGTGATGAAAATGCTGATGAAGATTTTGATGTCTTTGTAAAAGAAGTAGGTCAAAAAGCAGCGACAGTTATTAGTTCGTATTTAGAAGATGAAGTGTTTTAGGTAGGAAGAGGAAGCGTAAGCGCGCTTCCTTTTTTTGTGTTATAATGAGTAAACCACTTGATGCTTACGAAATGTAAGATAGAACTCATGACTAAAATAGATAGAAGGATAAGTTAATGGATAAGAAGAATATCTATTTAGATAATGCTGCTACGACTCCTATGTCGCCAGCTGTAGTAAGCAAAATTAGTGAAGAAATGGCTAATGATTTTGGAAATGCTTCTAGCCAACATATGTTTGGACGTACTGCACGTCATAGTGTTGAAGAAGCTCGGCATATCTTAGCTCAATCGATTAATGCTCAAGATAAAGAGATTATTTTTACTTCAGGGGGTTCTGAAAGTAATAATAATGCGATTTTTGGAACGGCTCGTGCACGTAAAAAAATAGGTAAAAAAATTATCACGACTAAAATTGAGCATCCATCTGTTTTAAATCCGATGAATAGATTGGAAAAAGAAGGCTATAAAGTAGTTTACTTAGATGTTGATGAAAGTGGTCATATTTCTTTAGACCAATTAAGGAGAGAATTAACACCTGATACAATCCTTGTATCCATAATGGCTGTTAATAATGAAGTTGGATCAATTATGCCTTTGAAGGAAATTGGGGAAATAGTAAAAGATTCTAATGCGTACTTCCATGTGGATAATGTTCAGGGATTTGGTAATATTCATGTTGATGTTCAAGATATGAATATCGATTTATTATCTACCTCTGCTCATAAGATAAATGGTCCCAAATTTTTAGGTTTCTTATACGAAAGAGATGGAATTGAGGTAGCAGATCTATTGCTGGGCGGTGAACAAGAGTTGAAGCGTCGCCCAGGTACTGAAAATGTACCTGGAATAGCAGGTTTTGGAGTAGCTGTTAGGGAAATGAATGCTATCGATAAACAAGAGTTACAACAAAAGTATAGTAATTTTCAAAAAATTATATTAGATGCTCTGAAAGATGCCGATGTTGATTTTGAAATTAATGGTACTCTTGAAGGGCAAGTTTCTCACCATGTTTTAAATCTTTGGCTTAAAGGCGTAGGAACTTATTCTGCATTGACTAATTTAGATTTAGCCGGAGATGCAGTTTCAGGCGGTTCTGCATGTACAGCAGGTTCGCTTAATCCATCACACGTTTTAACTGCTATGTACGGAGCAGATTCACCACGTTTAGCAGAATCAATTAGAGTTTCTTTTGGTCGTTATAATACCGATGAAGAAGTAAAGAAATTTGCAAATGATTTGATAGAAATGTGTCAGCGTTTAAATAGTAAGTAAATTTTAGTATTTGCGTTAAAGGATTAGTTTTATATACTAAAAGAGAAAACAAAAAACTTGACACTTACAAATTGTAAGTTAAAATAGATACATGAAAGAGATTTAATATGGCAAATACAGTAATTATTAATGGCGATAATCGTAAATTTACAGTGAATCCTGACGTTAAGCGCTATGCGTTAATTGATGTAGGGTTTAAGCAAACAAAGCGAGGAAATTATACCTATGATCATCCATTGTATAATGAGTCTCCATATAATGCGACTTGTAAGTTGAAAATGACTTTAAATAAAGATTTGAATCATTTAACAATGGTGATAACAGATATTAATGGCTTACAGAAAGTTAATATTTTTAAAAATAAACAATTAGAACCAATGGTTGAATTATTAAACTTTATTTTAAAAGATTTAGAAGACCGTCAGATTATTACTGTTTGCTAAGAGGAGGAAACTTTTAATGGTGGATAACAGCAAAATCAGAGTTGTCGTTGGTATGAGTGGAGGAGTAGATTCATCTGTTTCAGCTCTTTTACTTAAACAACAAGGCTATGATGTTGTAGGTGTCTTTATGAAAAACTGGGATGATACAGATGATTCTGGTGTTTGTACAGCAACTGAAGATTATGAAGATGTAAAAAAAGTTGCTGATAAGATTGGTATTCCTTATTATGCTGTTAATTTTGAAAAGGAATATTGGGAAAGAGTTTTCGAATATTTCTTAGATGAATATAAAAAGGGTAGAACTCCTAATCCAGATGTAATGTGCAATAAAGAGATTAAATTTAAGTCATTTCTTGACTTTGCAATGGACTTAAATGCAGATTATATCGCAATGGGTCACTACGCTAAGACTAGTGTTGATGAAGATGGCGTAACTCATATGATGCGTCCTAAAGATGGAAATAAGGATCAAACTTATTTCTTAAACCAACTTTCACAAGACCAATTATCAAAAGTAATGTTCCCACTTCAAGGATTAACTAAACCACAAGTGCGTGAAATTGCTTTGGCTGCTGGTCTTGCTACTGCTAAGAAGAAGGATTCAACTGGTATTTGTTTTATTGGTGAAAGAAACTTTAAGAAATTCTTGAGCGAATTTTTGCCAGCTAAGAGTGGTAAGATGATTACTCCTGATGGTAATGTAGTTGGTGAACATGCTGGCTTAATGTACTATACAATTGGTCAACGTTCAGGTTTGGGATTAGGTTCAACTAAGGAATCAACTGCTCCATGGTTTGTGGTAGGTAAAGATTTAGAAAAGAATGAACTAATTGTTGAACAAGGTTATGACAGTGATCTTTTATACAGTGATAGCTTAGATGCTAGTGATGTTTCATTCTTTACTGGTTTACCAGATCATGATTTTGAACTCAAGTGTACAGCGAAATTTCGCTATCGTCAGCCAGATGTCGGTATTACAATGCATTATCATGCTGCTGATAATACTGTAACGGTTGATTTTGATGAACCAGCACGTGCAGTTACTCCTGGTCAAGCAATTGTCTTCTATAATGGCGAAGAATGTCTTGGTGGTGCTACTATTGATAGAGCATACAAGAATGCTGAGCAATTACAATTAGTCTAATTTAATAAATTATTAGAAAAAAAGAATCAGACAATCTAATTTATGGTCTGATTCTTTTTTCTTTGCATCTTCTGTTAATTTTTATATTAAAATCTTATAATTAATGTAAGAATGGAGAGTTTAAAGATGCAATTATACTTTGTAAGACATGGTAAAACAAAATGGAATTTAGAAGGACGCTATCAAGGAGGTAGTGGTAATTCTCCGCTTTTGCCCGAAAGTTATGCTGATATTAAAAAACTAGCTGAATATCTTGAAGGTACCAGTTTTAAAGCTTTTTACACTAGTCCTTTGCAGCGTGCAGTAACTACAGCAGTTACTTTAAGAGATTATATGGGAATTACTGTTCCGGTAGTGATTGATGAACGCTTAAAAGAATTTAATCTAGGTGATTTAGAAGGCATGAAATTTGTTGAAGCTGAAAGTAAATATCCTCAACAGATAAAGGCTTTTAGATATGAACCAGATAGATATGATCCATCAAGTTTTCATGGAGAAAGCTTTGAACACATGATTGCTCGTGGAGAAGCACTAATTGATTCTATTGTAAAACGATATTCAGAACCTGAGGATAAAGTTTTATTAGTTAGTCATGGGGCTGCTTTATGCGCATTAATTAGATCATTAGAAGGTTATAAAATTGCTGATATTAGAAAACGTGGCGGATTAACAAACACCAGTTTAACAATTTTAGAAACTAGTGATGAAGGAAAGACTTATCAAGAAAAAGTATGGAATGAAACTTCCTATCTTGACCGTAAAATTACAAAGAAGGATACGATTTAATGGATAAGAAAATAGCAAGTTTATATGATGCAGGAGAAATTGATCGTGCTATTCATTTATTAGTTAAAAAAATTGATCAATATCCTAAACAAGTAGAAAATTATTTACAGCTTTCAACTTATTTAATTGAACAAAATTCAATTGATCAAGCTTTAGAATTATTACAGAAGGCTCAGGGTATAGTAGATAATCCTGAGGAGTTAATTTATAATATTGCTGTTTGTTATTATATGCAGGGAGAATATCAAAAATCTTTGGCATTACTGGATAGACTTTCTAATGATGATGAGACATTATATCAAAAAGCTCTAGTTTTTATAAAATTAGGTCAGTACCAAAAGGCCTTAGCATATGCTATGACAATTAAAAATCTTGATACAAAAAGTTTAGAATTATTGGGAGATATTTGGCTAAGTTTAGGAGATTTAAAAGAGGCTAATAAAACTTTTAAAAGAATTAATTCTGAAAATAGAAATGCTAAAGTTAATTTTTTGTTAGGATTGACAGTCTTAGAGCAAGATCGAGATTTAGCGCAGAAATACTTTAATCTTTCTAAGCAAAAAGATGCAGTTTATTTTACAAATGCTCAAAAACAGTATGATGCTTTAATACAGATGATTAGAGGTAAAGATGGAAAAAATTAAATTTACTGGTAAAGTAGATAATATTGTTTTTGAAAATAATCAAAATCTTTTTAAAATCATGGATGTAGAAATTATTGGAACTTTACAGAACTATGATGAAGAAGCAATTCGAGTTACTGGAAATTTTGGTGAAATTCAACTTGAAGGAACTTATACTTTTGAAGGAAGCTTGTTTGTTCATCCAAAATTTGGTACTCAGTTTAAAGTGGAATCGTATAAACAAGCTCTTCCTCATGAAGAAGGTAGTTTAACAAAATATCTTAGTTCTAATAAATTTCCTGGGATTGGTAAGAAAGCAGCCCAAAAAATAGTTGCTGAGTTGGGAGTAAATGTATTAGATATAATTAAAGAAAACCCACAAAAAATTTCTACTTTGAGTCTTACTAAAAAGCAAAAGGATACTTTGCTATCTGGTATTAATAGTATGGATTCTTACTCAGAAATCATTTTAAAGTTGGCCAAATATGGTATTAATAAGCGTGTAGCAAATAATATTTATAAAACGTATCATGGCGATGCTTTAAGTCATTTAAAGTCAGATCCTTATGAGCCGGTAGGAAGTGTGACAGGATATGGTTTTAGAACTGCAGATAAAATTGGTCAAGAGTTAGGTATTAAGTCAGATGATAAAAGAAGAATTAAAGGTGCAGTTTTACAAATTATCGGGAATTCTTTAGCACAAAATGGTAATACTTATGTAGAATTAGAAAATTTATTGGATGCAACGTCGGAATTAATTAATTTTGATCAATACGATGTAATTGCCGATGAAATTAATGAGCTTCAGAAAGAAAATAAATTAGTAGTTAGTGGTGAAACAGCAGCTTTAAAAAATATTTTTGAGACTGAATTAGAGATTGCGAATGAATTAAAACGAGTAATTGATAGCAGAAAAAAGATTAAAGTTTTTTCTGATAAAGATATTTCTCGAGCTATTAAAAATGCAGAAAAAGCATTAAAAATTAGCTATGATGATACGCAAAAACAAGCTATTAAAAATGCATTAAATAATTCAATTTCTGTTTTAACTGGTGGTCCAGGAACTGGAAAGACAACTATTATTAATGGGATTCTTCTATGTTTAAGAGAATTAGAAGATATTCCTAGTGCTGCAATTTATAGTGATGATTCTCCATTTTTATTAGGAGCACCGACTGGAAGAGCCGCTAAGCGAATGAGTGAGATTACTGGCATTAATTCTAAAACAATTCATCGGTTATTGGGGTTGGGAATTGGTGATAGTCATCTTGAAGTCGAGGAGTTAAATCAACTAAACGGAGAAATTTTAATCATTGATGAAATGTCAATGGTTGATATGTTCCTGTTTAAATTACTTCTACAAGGTATTCAAGATACTAAAAGGATTGTATTTGTAGGGGATAAGGATCAATTGCCCTCAGTTGGAGCAGGAAATATTTTTGGAGATTTAATTTCTTCAAAAGCATTTCCGACTACTAAGTTAGAAACAATTCATCGGCAAGGAAATGAATCTTCAATTATTACCTTAGCTCATGCTATTAATAATAGTGAGGCTGACAGTTTAATTTTTGAAAAAACTAAAAATTATTCCTTCATTCCTTGTGACGCTAGTCAAGTAGGTGAAGCGATTAATCAAATTGTTACCTTAGCTTTGAAGCGTGGTTTTGATAAGGATGATATTCAAGTTCTGGGTGCCATGTATAATGGTCCAAGCGGAATAAATAGTTTGAACGATATTGTTCAGGCTATTATGAATCCTCGAGAGAATCATAGTAAAAAAATTGAAGCACATGGGGAAGTTTTTAGAATAGGAGACCGTATTCTTCAGTTACAAAACAATCCTGAAAAAGATATCTATAATGGACAAATAGGTAAAATTATTGGTATTAATGACAAAAGTAAAAATGATTGTTTGATTGCTAATTTTGATGAACGAGAAGTTAAATTTGACTTGAAAGATTTATCCGATTTAACTAGGGCATATGCTATTACTATTCATAAGTCTCAAGGCTCAGAATTTCCACTAGTTATCTTAAATTTAACTATGCAAAATTATATGATGTTGCGCCGCAATCTTTTATATACTGCTATTACACGTGCTGAAAGTAATTTGGTAATGGTAGGAGAAAAAAGAGCATATTTAATGGCCTTAAATACTCCTGGAAATAATCGTAAAACTGGTTTAACATCTAAAATTCGTCAAATTTTGAAACTAAATTTTGATGAAAAGGATACTACAAAAAAAGAAGAAGTAGTTCTTTCTCAAGAAACCATTTTAACACCAGAGTTAATTTATTCAGGAAGCATTGATCCGATGATTGGTATGAAAAATATTAAATTAGAAAAAAGAACTTAAAAATGGTATCCCGTAATTGGGATACCATTTTTAAGTCCATAAGTTAAATGAACTAATTTTGAAATTTAAATCAAAGTCTTGTTTACCTAACTCTTCGCCATCTAATTGTCCATATTCAGGATGAGATGTTTTAACATGTAATTTTTCAGCTTCATAGTAATGAAAGTGAGGATCTTTAACATGTGATCCATTGATAAAGAGTTTAGCAAAAAGTCGTAAAAACTTTAGGGCGCCAACTTTTTCTACTACCACCGTATCTAGCTTATGATTATAAACATTTGCTCTTGGAAGCAAAGGTACACCACCACCAAAATAAGGATGATTGGTAGTAGTTACAAAGTAAGTATGATTAAAACGATGAGTCTTACCATTAACGGTTACTTCAGAAGAAAATGTATCTTGATTTTTAAGAACATTAAGAATATGAAGACCATATGTAAGATTTCCAATATGGAGGTTATTAAACTTCTTTTTAATGGTCGAGTGATTTGTTAGATAAACTACATGAGCATCAAAACCAATGCCTAAATTATTGATGAAATAATTACTTTCACCAGTTATGTTATCAGTATAATAGCCACAATCTATTTTAGAAATTTTTACTCCCTTTTTGATATGTGAAATCAATTTTTGGACTTGTCGGGGAAGAATGAGTGCTCTGGCAAAGTCATTGCCTGTACCAGCAGGGAAATAGCCAATAGGCGTATTAGGTTTTTGAGACTTTTTTATACCATTAAGTGCTTGATTTAGAGATCCATCACCGCCAATTACTAGTAAGTAGTGTTCTGGCAAATCTCCATACTTCTCTGCAGCATTTTTAGCTAGAGATACCATTTGTCCAGGGTAGGTAGAAATAGATGTTGTGGTGGTTATATTATTCTTTGTTAGTTCCTGATTAATTAAAGAAAATTCTGTATTTCCTTTATTATTACCAGAAACTAAGTTAACGAGAAGATGAATTGTCTTTGTCATAATTAGGATACTAAATTAAAAATAAAAAGCCTAAAGAGGCCTTTTATTTAGTGTTACTTTTTATCAATAATCATTGGTAAGATCATTGGTCGTCTCTCAGTCTTAGAGTATAAGAAATCTTGTAGGTTATCAATAATTGCTTTTTTGATTTCTCGTTCATCTGGTTGAGGATTTTTAGCCATTTCTGTTCTTAAAACATGGTAAACATGTTTTTGAGCTTGGTTTATTAATTCAGTTGATTCACGCATATAGACAAAACCACGACTTAAAATGTCAGGTCCAGCTAAAACCCGTTGATGTTTATAATCAACAGTAGCCACTACTACTACTAAACCTTCTTCAGCTAAAATTTGACGATCGCGTACAACTACATTACCAACATCAGCACTACCAGAAGTATCGACAAATACATCTGGTATATTGATATGACCTGCAATTCTAGCAGAATCTTTAGTAAGGGCTAAAACATCACCATTTTTTAGAACAAATGTATGATCAGCAGGCATCCCAGTTGCTTGAGCAGTTTCAGTATGAACAACTTGCATTCTGTACTCACCATGAACTGGAATAAAATATTCAGGTTTAGTAATTTCAATCATCATCTTTTGTTCTTCTTGACCACCGTGTCCAGAAGTATGGACATTGTGAATCTTACCGTGAACAACATTAGCTCCAGCTTGGTATAGCTTGTTTATTAAGTGGTTAACACTAGTAGTATTACCAGGAATAGGATTGGAAGAAAAGATAACTGTATCACCAGGTTGAATATGTATTTGGCGGTGAGTACCATCAGCAATTCGAGAAAGAGCAGCCAAAGGTTCTCCTTGAGATCCAGTACAGAGAATCATTGCTTTTTCTGGAGGCGTGTGATTAATGGTATTAGCATCAACTAGAGTACCTTCTGGAATAGAAAGATAACCAAGATCGATACCATTTTGAACACCATTTTCCATACTACGACCAAAAATTGCTACTTTACGTCCATTATCAACTGCGGCTTCGATTGCCGTTGAAACACGATAAAGGTTGGAAGCAAATGTAGCAAAAATTATTCTCCCTTCAATCCCATTAATAATGTTATGTAAGGACTTTGCTACAAATCTTTCAGATTTAGTAAAGGTAGGAACTTCAGCGTTAGTAGAATCAGATAGTAATGCTAAGACTCCCTCATTACCGAGTTTTGCCATTTCTTGAAAATCAGGTGCAGGTTGATTCATAACAGGTGTCAAATCTAATTTGAAGTCACCAGTAAAAAGAACAGCACCTTGTGGTGTATGAACTGCAATTCCAAGAGTATCTGGAATTGAGTGAGTAGTACGGAAAAATGTTACTGAAAGCTTTGGAAACTTTAAAACAGTATCTTCGTGTTCTTCATGTAACTCACTGGTGTTTAAAATTCCGTGTTCTTCAAGTTTTCCTCTAATTAAAGATAAGGCAAACGGTGTTGCATAAACAGGAATTTCAGGAATTTTTTCAAGTAAATAGGGAATACCGCCGATATGATCTTCGTGTCCGTGAGTGACGACGAGCGCTTTGATTTTATCTCTATTTTTAACTAAGTATGAATAATCAGATATCACATAATTGATACCCATCATATCATCTTCAGGGAACTTAATACCGCAGTCCATGATGATAATCTCATCTTGGAATTGTACGCAGTACATATTACGGCCAATTTCGCCTAACCCCCCGATGGCAAAAATGCCGACTTCATTATTTTTTAACTTAACGCTCATTAGTTGTTATCTGAATCGAAGGTTGTGAGCTTAAAGTCAGGATTTTGCTTTTCGTAAGCAAGAGAATTCCCGGTTAATTCTTGGATGAGTTCAATGTTGTAGGGGGTGTTGTCCTCAACCATAGTACGAGCTTGCACAACGTTATCAGCTTCTAAAAAGAGTGTTTGAGTAGTTTCTCTACGTGGATTAACGATCTGGTCTTTTTGATACAAAACTTTATAGATCATTGATTTAATCTCCTTAATTTTTATTATTAAACGTTCAAAAATGAATTTTAAATCATAAGATAAAAAACTCAATAGTTGTTAATATTTTATCATAAATTATAAGTTAAGTATAGTTTCAAAAATTACTAATAGGGGTAAAAAAATAAGGCTTAAAGCCTTATTTTTTATTATTAAGAAATAACAATTGTATCTTCTTCCATTGCAAATGGATTTTCTTTGTTGATGCGATCATAGAAAAGGTGACCATTTAGATGGTCGATTTCATGAGAAGCAACAATTGCAGGATAATCTTTTAGGCGGATAGTTTTTTCTTCACCATCAACTGTGTAATAACGAATTTTTAATTTATCCGGACGTGGCACGTATCCTTCAATATTTTTATCAACACTTAAGCAGCCCTCGCCTTCTGCAAGACAAGTTTTTCTAACTGATTCGGAAAGAATTTTAGGATTAACAAAGACTTCTTTAAAAATAATTTCGCCTTTATCATTTGGAACTAGTAAAGCAGCCATTTGTACGCCTTCACCAACTTGTGGGGCAGCTAATCCAACTCCAGCACGAAGTTGATGTTTTTCAGCTATTTTAGGATCTTGAGAATTAATTAAGTATTCCATCATATCATCAGCTAATTTTTTGTATTTATCAGATAATGGAAAGGTGAGAGGTTCAGCTACTTGACGTAAAACAGGTTTGCCATCACGTACAATATCATGCATTAAAATCAAAATAAAAACTCCTTTTCAACAACTTTATAATCTTAATTGAATAATTCATTATATTTACTATAGCAATTGCAAGCAAAGTCGGCAATAATCTTTCATTATGTGTTAGAATAAATATTATTAAAGATAAAGTGCTGGAAGTCAAATATTGCAAAGTTAAGGCATTGACCTTTATCTTTATTTTTGATAAAATCGAGAAACGAAACTATAGAATTAAAAGCTTCATCAAACTGCATTATTTATTTTTGCATAAAAGGGCTGTGACTGAAGTCACAGTTTTTTTATGAAGTTCGGGGAGGAATTTCTTTTGCAAACAAGAGACGATATTAGAAACATTGCCATTATCGCACACGTTGACCACGGTAAGACTACTTTAGTTAACCAATTATTAAAGCAATCTGATACTTTATCAGAACACATGAATTTGGAAGATCGTGCCATGGACTCTAATGATATCGAGCGTGAACGTGGTATTACTATTTTATCTAAGAACACTGCTGTTAAGTACGGCGATACTACTATCAACATTTTAGATACTCCAGGACACGCCGATTTCGGTGGTGAGGTAGAACGTATCATGCATATGGTTGACGGTTGTTTACTATTAGTTGACGCATATGAAGGTACTATGCCACAAACTCGTTTTGTGTTAAAGAAGGCTTTAGAAGCTGGTGTTAAGCCAATTGTTGTCATTAACAAAATTGACCGTCCAGGTGCTCGTCCAAAGGAAGTGCTGGACGAAGTTTTAGAACTTTTTATTGAGTTAGGTGCTAACGACGAACAACTTGATTTCCCAGTTGTATATGCGAGTGCTTTAAATGGTACTTCTTCATATGAGTCTGATCCAAGTAAGCAAGAAGAAACTATGGATCCTATATTTGATACTATCATCAAGAGTATTCCTGCACCAGTTGACAATGCAGATGAACCATTGCAATTCCAAATTACTATGCTTGATTGGGATGACTATGTAGGTCGTATCGGTGTTGGTAGAGTTTACCGTGGTACGGTTAAAGTTGGAGATAACATCACTGTTATGAAACGTGATGGTTCTACTCAAAACTTCCGTGTTACTAAGTTATTTGGTTACTTCGGTTTGAAGCGTAATGAAATTCAAGAAGCAAAGGCTGGAGATATTATTGCCATCAGTGGTATTAACGATATCTTTGTTGGTGAAACTATTGCTTCTGCAGAACAGCCAGAAGCATTACCAGTTCTTAAGATCGATCCACCAACTCTACAAATGGACTTTGTAGCTAATGATTCACCATTTGCTGGTCGTGAAGGAGATCAAGTAACTCCTAAGAAGTTAGAAGATCGTTTAATTCGTCAAACTCGTACTGATGTATCTTTAAAGGTTGAACCAACTGATCAAATTAATTCATGGACCGTATCAGGTCGTGGTGAATTACACTTATCTATTTTGGTTGAAGAATTGCGTCGTGAAGGTTTTGAATTACAACTTTCTCGTCCTAAGGTTATCTATCGTGAAATTGATGGACAATTATGTGAACCATTTGAGGCAGTACAAGTTGATACTCCAGATGAATATGTTGGGTCAGTTATTGATTCACTTTCTCAAAGAAAAGGTGAAATGAAAAATATGACACCAACTGGTAATGGACAAACTAGACTTGAATTCTTAGTACCATCAAGAGGTTTGATTGGTTATAACAATGAATTTATGTCTCAAACCGCTGGTTACGGTATTATGAATCATACTTTTGATTCATACCAACCAATTGTTAAAAACTGGGCTCCAGGTCGTAGAAATGGTGCTCTTGTGTCAATTAACCAGGGCCAATCAACTACTTATTCTCTTCAATCTGTTGAACAACGTGGTGTCCTATTTATTGGAGCCGGTGTGGAAGTTTACGAAGGTATGATTGTTGGTCAATCTTCTCGTGAACGAGACATTGCTGTTAATGTAACTAAGGGTAAGAACTTAACTAACACTCGTGCTTCTGGTAAGGATCATGCGGCTGCAATTAAGACTCCTAAGAAGATGACTCTAGAAGAAGCGATTGAATTCTTAAATGATGATGAATATTGTGAAGTAACACCAACTAGTGTTCGTTTACGTAAGAAGATTTTGAATACTAGTGAGCGTCAAAAGGCTGATAAGAAGCGTAAAAAAGCTTCAAACTAAGGCTTAAATTATAAAAAGTAGCTAAGATTGTCTTAGCTACTTTTTTTCTTCCCCTTAGTGAGTGATATAATAAATAAGATATTTATCAGAAGGAGAACTTGACGTGCGTAAAAAGTTTAAAAACTTAGATTATACAATTCTCATACCATATTTATTACTTTGTGCCTTAGGGATAGTTATGGTTTATTCTGCCAGTTCTGATATCTTATTAGTAAATGGATTTAAGGCGAATGTATATGCTATTAGACAAATGATTTATTTTATAGCTGCTATAGTATTTATGGGATTGCCTTTCTTATTAATAAGTATGAGGATTTTTAGAAGTAAAAAATTTATTTTAAGCTATCTAGCCATCTCATTTTTACTCTTACTTTTTTTAGTAGGATTAAAAATTATTACTCATGGTAAAGCAGCTATTAATGGGGCTGTAGGTTGGATAAATTTAGGTTTTATTAATATTCAACCAGTTGAAATTGCTAAGTTATCACTGGTTTTATACTTAGCACATATGCTCGCTCGAAGATATGGAAAATTAATTCCGGGTAAGATATGGAGTAATTTATCTGGTCCTACAGTTATTTCATTCTTAATGATTATGTTGGTTATTGTTGAACCGGATTTTGGTGGAGCAGCCATCTTATTTATGATTATTTTTGTGATGTATTTAGTATCTGGGATACCCACAAAAAGAGCTATTCAGTGGTTAGTAATTTTATTATCTTTAGTTTTAATTACATCGTTTTTAATGATTAATTTTGCCCCATCATTTATAAAAAATTCATATCAATTACAAAGATTTTTGGCTTTTGCACATCCCTTTGAATTAGAGAAAACTGGTGGTGCTCAGTTAGTTAATTCATATTATGCTATCCATAATGGTGGTTTATTTGGTGTTGGAATTGGTAACAGCATGCAAAAGCGTGGATATTTGCCTGAACCATATACTGATTTTATTCTTTCTATTATTTCAGAGGAAATAGGTGTACTTGGTGCTATCGCCGTACTTGGGCTGTTGTTCTTTTTAATGTGGCGTATTATGGAAGTTGGGGTAAAGGCTCAATCTCAATTTAATTCTTTGGTATGTTTTGGCGTGGCAACGATGATTTTTACCGAAACATTGTTCAATGTTGGAGCTGTCGTTGGTTTGTTGCCTATTACAGGGGTTACTTTACCGTTTATTTCTTATGGTGGTTCATCAATGATGGTATTAACAGCGGGTCTAGGACTAGTATTAAATATCTCAGCTATTGAAAAAATAAATAGAAAGAAATTAGCTGCAGGAGAGAATGTATAATGGGCTTAGTATTTCAAGAAAATGAAAATATTCCGTTACAAAAAAGAAGTGCATTAATTATCTGGATCAATAAAGCTAGTAATCAATATAAATTGCGACATTATGGTGATATTATTTATTTTTCTCGTAAAAATAACTATGTAATTTTGTATTGTGATACTCAGCAGGCAGATGAGATTGCTAGAGATTTAGACAAGAAAGATTTTGTTAAGAAGGTTAAGTTTTCTACACATGATAAGTTGGATTTTAGTCCAGAGCATGAAGAGAGAATGATGAATGAATTAAAAGAACGTGCGGAAAAATTACGTGAAGAACGGGAGGATTTACGAGTTTGAGAATTATAGCTGGAAAATACGCTAAACGAAATCTATACACTTTAAAAAGTAATGCAACACGACCAACCAGTGACAAAGTTAAAGGATCACTTTTTAATACAATGGGTCAGTTTTTTGATGGCGGCCAGGTATTAGATTTATATGCTGGGAGTGGTGCATTAGGAATTGAAGCAGTTTCTCGTGGTTATGATCAAGCTACTTTAGTTGATATCAGCGGACAAGCTTGCGACGTTATTAAAAAAAACGTTGAATTGACGAAAGAAATTGATAAGTTTGATGTTTTGCGTATGCGTGATACTCGAGCGCTAAAAGTTTTTCAAGAAAATAATAAAAAGTTTGATTTAGTATTTTTAGATCCACCATATGCAAAGGAAAAAATTGTAAAAATTATGCTCCTTTTACTGAAATATAATTTACTTAATCAGAATGCATGGGTGGTAGCAGAAACTGATGAGCATACTGAATTACCAGATGTAGATGGCTTTACTATAATTAAAGACCATCATTTGGGAAGAACTAAAGTTAAAATTTATGAAAGGAATTAAATATGGTTAAAGCCATCTTTCCAGGGAGCTTTGATCCAATTACTAATGGCCATTTAGAGACAGTAAAAATTGCTACTCAAATGTTTGAAAAAGTATATTTTGTAGTAATGACCAATACTAATAAAAAATACTTATTTTCTGAACATGAACGTTTAACACTGGCAAATGATGTTTTAAAAGATGACTCTAATGTAGAAGTTATTTCCGAACCAGCAGATTTGACCGTTAATGTTGCTCGTAAATTAGGGGCTAGTGCAATTGTACGTGGATTACGTAATGATGCAGATTTTAACTATGAAAGAGAAATTGCTGCAATAAATAAAACATTGGCTCCAGAATTAAATACGGTGTTACTTTTAACAAGCCCTGAAAATAGTTTTATTTCATCTAGTATGATTAAAGAAACTGCTGTGTTTGGGGGAGATATCTCAAAATTGGTGCCAGATGCAGTTGCGAAGGCTTTAAAAGAAAAAATGAAAGAAATAACTAATGAAGAAAAAGAATAATTCGAGATTACAAAAATGGTTGCTTGGTTTAGCAGCTTTTTTTGTAGTAATAGTAATCTGTTTGTGGCCGACTAATTATTATATTGAAGCGCCAGGAAGCGCAGATCAAATAAGCCAATATATTAAATCGCCAGCTAAGAAGGCTAATCGTAACTTTTACTTAGTCACAGTAAGTGAACGGCGAGCGGTAGTAATAGATTACTTGTTAAGTTTTTTTAATAAAAATGAAAGTCGTTACTCTAAAGATGAATTAATGGGTAATCAAACTAACGCTGCTTATAATCAAATGCAGCAGTATTATATGGAAAATAGTCAAAATAATGCTAAGTATTATGCTGCTAAAAAGGCTGGTATCTATCATAAACGAAAGTATTTAGGCGTTTATGTAATGGATATAATGACTAACTCAACTTTTAAAAATAAGCTTAAAATTGGAGATACAGTCACTAAAGTTAATGGCAACAAGTTTGAATCGACTAAGAAGTTAATTTCTTATATTCAAAAACAAAAAGTTAAAAGTAAAATTACTGTTGAAGTTTTACGAAATGGTAAATACTATACTTATAGTGGTAAAGTAGTTAGATTAAAATCAACCAAGAAAAATGGTATAGGAATTCAATTGGTGGATCATACCCAAGTTGTAACTAAACCAAAGATTAAAATTGACGTCGCTGGTATCGGTGGTCCATCAGCTGGATTAATGTTCACTCTTGAAATGTATCAGATTTTTACTAATAAAAATCTAAGTAATAATCAAAAAATTGCTGGTACGGGAACGATTGATGAAAATGGTAAAGTTGGAATGATTGGTGGAGTAGATAAAAAAGTTATAGCCGCAAGTAAACAGGGAATAAAAATTTTCTTTGCACCAACAGATCAACCTGCTGGTGTCAAAAAAAGTGAAACAAACTATGCCGAAGCGGTTAAAACTGCTAAGAGGATTCACACTAAAATGAAGATAGTACCTGTTGCTACTTTTGATGATGCATTGAGATATTTAGAAAATTTAAAATAAGAAAAAACACGATGATTAAAAAATATCATCGTGTTTTTACGTATAAAGAATGTGAGGTGATTAATATGGATTTTAAAAAATTAAAAGAATTTTTAATTGAGAAAAAATTATACATAGGCGTAGCTATTTTACTATGCATTGGTGGAGTTATGTATTTTCAAAACAAAACAGAAAGTAGGGTTGACAATTCAGACTTAGTAACTGAACAAGTTGATCAAAAATACGAAAGTCAAACTTCTAGTAGTGAAAAAAGTAGCACCGCTCATTCTCGTAGTATGCAACAATCTCAACAAGATACAGTAACATGTGATATTTCTGGGGCTGTAAAACATCCTGGTGTATATACCTTAAAAAATGGTGCAAGATTAAATGATTTATTATCAGCAGCTGGAGGAATAATTAAGCAGGCAAATTTGAAAAATATCAATCGAGCATTGTTGCTAAAAGATCAAGATCAAATATACGTCCCTCATAAGGGAGAAAAGGTTCCTGCTATTACAAGCTCATCGACTGGATCTTCAGTTGATTCACCTACTGCATCATCCTCATCAGCTACAAGTTCTTCTGAAGAAAAAGTAAATATTAATACTGCATCAGTTCAAGATTTACAAAAACTTTCTGGAATTGGAGAAAAGCGTGCTGAACAGATTATTAGTTATCGAGAACAAAATGGAAATTTTAAATCTATTGAAGATTTAACTAAGATATCTGGAATTGGGGAAAAAACTCTTGAAAAGCTTAAAGATCAATTGGAATTATAATTATGTTCAACCGGGTTTTATTTTTTTACTTGCTATTGCTTGTACAGTATTATCTTTTTTGCTTTTTCAAGCACAAGAATTTGGACATTACATAATTGGAATAACAATTTTTATTTATTTAGTAAGTTTACTTTTTTATAAATTTTCTAAATTGAGGCTAGAAATACTTGTAGTAATAGCTTTATTTGGACTTATTTCCTATCACCATAAAAATACAGTACTAAAAATCAATTTAAATATGCCATTAAAAATAAATTGTGATCAAGTAAAAATAAATAATTCTTTTTTATCAGGAGAAGCTACTTTAGGAAAACAAAAAGTATTACTTTCAATGAAGGCTGACAAAAGAATTGAAGATTTAATTCAAAATGGTAGAAGTTTTTATCTAATTAAAATAAAAACTGAGGCCGAGGAAATTGAAAGAGCTACTAACCCAGGCCAATTTGATTTTGCCAATTACTATAGGGGTCGGAGAATAAAGTACCGTTTGAAGATTAGTGAATATCAAGTATTTTTAAAAAAGCAGACTATTTTAGATAAGCTTCATTTTTGGCGATTTCAAATTCAAAAATATTTAAGGTCAATGCCGAAGTTAACTTCATTTTTAGCAAGTGAAATGATTTTGGCAGAAAATCCTGATCAAGAGAATAAAACAATTATAAATAATTATCGAGATTTAGGAGTTATTCATTTATTAAGTATTTCAGGATTACACGTATCATTGTACACAACTGCAATTGGGTTAATGGCTACTTATTGTAAGCGTACTCAAAAAGAGATTATTATATATTGTTTAATATTCTTAATATTAGAGATATTTCTTTCAAAATTTCAGCCTGGGTTTGTGAGGGCTAGTTTAAGTTATGCTTATGGTAAATTTTTTAATCAGAAAAAAATTCCGATTACTAATGCCGATAAATTAGGAATGGTAGGATTGACTCATTTATTTATTAATCCTACTTTATTTTTATCACCTGGAGCTATTTTAAGCTATTTATTAGTAACTGGATTAGAGTTAACAAAAAATACTTCGCGATTAAAGCAGGGGTTGCTTTTAAATTTACTAATTCTACCTCTGCTGTTACATTATTTCTATAAAGTAAATATTTTAACTCCATTTTTTAATTTCGTGATTGTACCGATTTTTAATTTTGTTTTATTACCATGTACCTTTTTTGCAGTAATTATTTTTCCATTTTTACCTAAAATAGTAGATGTGATTGAAGTTATTTTTCAAATTATTATGAATTTTATTGATTGGTTAGCTCAAACTGGCTTAGGAAAAATTATTTTTGGGCAAATAAATTGGTGGCAAACTTTATTAGGTATTGTGGTTACTTGTGTTTTTTTAATATATATAAAAAATAAGAAAATTAAGCGTTGGACATTTGGTATATTAGGCTTTTCTTATGTAATATTTTTTGTTTTAATTCATTTTCCTTTATACGGGCAAGTTTCGTTTATTGATGTGGGACAAGGGGATAGTATTTTAATTACAACACCCATAAATCGCAAAGTATATTTAATTGATACAGGTGGAAAATTGAAATTTGGAAATTATAAGCATAGTGAGCCACAACTTAACCAAATTACTATTCCTTTTTTACAAGCACAAGGAATAGAAAAAATTGATGGTGTCTTTTTGTCACATCAAGATGCTGATCATATTGGTGATTTAGCCCCGTTACTAGAACAAATTAAAGTAGATAAGTTATATTTTGCGGAGGGGTTAACAAATAATATTAGTTTTCAAAAACGAATTAAAGATAAAGTAAACTGTACAAAGTTAATACCTCTATTGGCAGGAGATAAAGTTAAAGCTTCAGGAATAACTTTTCATGTGGTATATCCATTTGAACGAGGATTAGGTAAAAATGAAGATTCATTATCCTTATTTTTTGAATTAGCTCATCAAAAATGGTTGATGACTGGTGACTTAGATCAAGCAGGTGAACAAAAAATTTTTGAACACTACCCTTCTTTAAAAGTTGATTATTTTAAGTTAGGACATCATGGGAGTAGAACATCTTCGAATATAGATTTTTTACATGCTATTGAACCTAAAATGGTATTTATTTCTTCTGGTCGCCAAAATAGATTTGGACATCCTCATATTGAAACTTTAACTACTTTAAAAAAGTTGCATCTTCCATATTTAAACACGCAAGATAGTGGTACAATAACTTGGACTTATTCCATTTTTGGCAATCAAAGGATTTATACTTTTTTAAAAAAGGAAAAATAATGACTCTTTTAAAGCTTTTTAAACAAACTCATCCTCAAACAAAAAATATCTTAATTGAGGGTGGGGATGCATTTTTTAATAATTATTTAGCACAAAATTATGCTCAGCAACTACAGTTTAAGGATTTTGAATTTATTACAGTAGATTGTAATGAAGACGGAATTGATGAATTAATAGCTACCTTGACAGAATCTTCATTGTTTGGTGAACGTAAGTTAGTAGTGGTAAAAAATCCTTTTTTTCTAACTCCGAAGGTTGCAGCTAAGTTTAAGAAAAAAATTAAACAGTTAGAAAAAATTATTGATCATTTAAATGAATTAGATGACATTATAATATTTGTTGCTAATTATGATAAATTAGATCGACGCAAAAAAATTACTAAGTGTCTTATTAATCAGGTTAATGTAATAAATACAGCACTAAAACCTTACGAAATAAGTGGGGTGATAAAGGCTATTTCGAAAGAAGAGGGTTTTCAATTCACTAATCGGGCTCTACAAATTTTATTGCAACGTAGTGATCAAGTATTAGACTCGGTTTTAAGTAATTATATTAAATTAAAAAATATTTGTGATACTGATCATCGTATTACTGAAACTTTAGTTGAGCAAAATATTGATCGGTCTTTATCAGAAAATATTTTTGAAATTTTATCGACGGCGTTTAAAGGAAATATTGCTCAAGCAATCCAACGCTTAAATGATCACTTACTTGAGGGAAATAACGTAGTACAATTAATAGCAATTTTTGAAAGTCAAATAGAATTTTTACTATGTGTAAAAACTCTGGAAAATAGAAAATGGAGTAAGGATCAAATTACAAAAGAATTAGGTGCTAATCCTTATCGGGTAAAATTTGCTATGCAAAATAGGGTATCGTTAAGCAAGCTTAAAAAATTGATGACGCAAATTATTGAGTTGGATTTTAACTATAAAATGGGAAATTATCATGGTGATGAATTTTTAAAATTATTTTTATTAAATATATAAGTAGCAAAAAAGACAAGAAACTAAACTGTTTCTTGTCTTTTTAGGTTAATATTTTGCTGAATTAGTTCTTTTTAGCAGCAGTTTTCTTAGCCATACGTGACTTGTCGCGATTAGCCTTGTTCTTAGAAATAAGGTGCTTACTTGCAGCCTTATCTAAAGCACGAGCAGCTTTAACTTCTAAATCGAGGACATCTTTTGCGTCAGCTTCAACAGCTTCGTTGAACTTTCTTACAGCGGTTCTCAATTTACTTAATTCGGAAGCATTACGCTTGTTAGCAACTGCATTGGTCTTAACACGCTTAATTGCTTGTTTAATTTGTGGCATCAAAATTCACCTCGATAAAATCAGATTTACCTGTTAATTATACTTAATAGAAGGTAAAGGTGCAAGTGAAATTACGCTTGCTTTTTCAAAAAAATCCAGGTAATATATATTCTTGTCAGAACCATTAACGCTGTTTCCTCGCTGCCGACGGTTAACGTTGTTAATGGCAATTTAAAGAAAGAAAGGTTTTTTTCGAATGGCTATTACAAAAGAAAAGAAAGATGAATTAATTAAGAAGTTTGCACGCCACGATGGCGATACTGGTTCACCAGAAGTACAAATTGCTTTGCTTACTGATGATATTAACAACTTGAACGCCCACTTAAAGGCTCACAAGCAAGACCACCACTCATACGTTGGTTTGCTTAAGAAGATTGGTCACCGTCGTAACTTACTTCGTTACTTAAAGAACAAGGATATTACTCGTTACCGTGAACTAATCAAGGAATTAGGTTTACGTCGTTAATATTATTACTTTTGCACACACTAAGTCAGTTCAGTTGAACTGGCTTTTTTTGTTTATTTCAAATGTTTTACGTAATATGATAAAATTAATTAGATAAACTTCCGTTTTGATCATTCTGATCCTAATAAAAATGAATATTTAATTTAGAAAGAAGAAAATTTATGTCACAAAAAATAAAATTAATGATTTTGAGCGGAGTACGTGAAAATGGAAAGAATATGTACGCCGTTCAAGTTGATGATGAAATTTTTATCATGGATGCCGGATTAAAGTATCCTGATAGTTCCTTGCTTGGAATCGATGTAGTTATTCCTGATTTAGAGTTCTTTAAAGAATATGGTGATCGTATTGCAGGTATTTTTTTAACGCATGGTCATGCTGATTCTATTGGTGCATTGCCATATATTCTGCGCGATTATGATATTCCAGTATTTGGTTCAAAGTTAACTATTGAATTAGCTAAAATTGCCGTTCAACGTGAAAATAAGCACCGTAAAAATAATTTATTTCATGTAATTGATGCTGATACAGAAATTGACTTTAAAAATGCGACAGTATCATTTTTCCCTACTACTCACTCAGTTCCTGATTCTTTGGGAATTGATATTTCTACTCAAGAAGGAGAAATTGTTTATACTGGTGATTTTAAATTTGATCCTTCAGCTAAAGAGGGTTATCAGACTGACTTTGTGAGGTTATCTGAGATTTCAAAAAAGGGTGTATTAGCTTTATTAGCAGATTCGACTAATGCTGAGGCAGTATTTCCGAATGATCAACAAACATCCATTGAAAAGTACATTTTAGAAACCTTTCAAAATCATGATGGGCGAATTATTGTTGCCTCGAAAGCATCTAATATTAATCGTGTGCAAGAAATTTTTACAGCTGCTCATAAAACTGGTCGTAAAGTATTCTTAACTGGTCGTGATGTAGGTAAAATTGTTTACACCGCTATGAAATTAGGATATTTAGATGTTCCTAAAAATTTATTAGTTCATGGTAAGGATTTGAAGAAGATACCTGCTAATGAATTAGTAATTCTAGAAACTGGTAGAATGGGTGAACCTCTTAAATCACTCCAAAAAATGTCAACTAACCGTCATCGTATGGTTAAAATTAAAAAAGGTGACTTAGTCTTTATAGCTACAACTCCATCGCACTCTGTTGAAACAATGGTTGCTCAAACTAGTGATATGATTTATCGTGCTGGAGGCACGGTTAAGCAATTAGGAATTGATCGTCATACTAGCGGTCATGCAACAGGTCGAGATTTACAGCTTTTAATAGATACTTTGAAGCCTAAATTTTTAGTACCGGTAATTGGCGAATATCGTCTTCTTGAGATACAAGAAAATTTAGCAATTCAGGCTGGCATGAATCGTCATGATATTTTTATCACCAAAAATGGTGATACATTGTCTTTAGAAAAGGGGCGCTTTTATTTAAGTGACCCAGTTCCAGGCGAAGATATTATGATTGATGGATCTGGTGTGGGAGACGTTGGTAATATTGTTTTGCGTGATCGTGAAGTATTATCTGACGACGGTATTTTTATTGCGGCTGTTACAATTGACCGTAAAAAGAAAAAAATTGTTGCTAAACCTTTAGTTTCTACACGGGGCTTTGTATATATCAAGGCTAACCATGCTTTAATGGATGGATCAGTAGAGGTCATCAAAGAGGCCATTAATAATAATTTTGAAAATAAACGCTTTGATTGGACTGAGTTAAAGCAAGATGTTCGCAATGCTGTTGAAAAATACTTATATAAAGAAACAGGTCGGCGGCCAGTAGTTTTGCCAGTAGTAATGGAAGTAAATCAAAATAGACATCGTGCTATGGTAAAAAGAAATGCTGCTAAAGAAAATACTGCGCAAACAAAAGACCAGCATAACAAAAAGAAACCGTCAAATAGAAAAGACGCTAATAAGATGAGTGCAAAGAAGGCCAATGCTTAATGGTGAATAAGAGTCAACGTAATTTGTTGAATTTGGCTGAACAAGCGGTAGAAAATGAAAAATTAGATGAAGCTGTTCAACATTTACTAGAAGCTTTGAGATTGGGACACACTACCGAGATTGTTTATAAATTATGCGAACTTTTTTTGAAGCAGAACAAACCGTATAAGGCCTATACTTTAATTAAAGAAGAACCAGATTTATTTTCAGATAAAAAAATTTATGATTTATATTTAAAAATTTTAAAAGATTTAAATTTCAATATTGAAGCTCTAGAGCTAAGTTATTTAAGTAATCAAAAAATAGATTTAGCTATTTCTCCGATTAGTGAACAAAAGCAACAAGAATTAATGCGAAATTTTAAAACTTTAAAATCGGTTAGTGAAAATGATTATTTAAAGTTATATCAGCTTAGTAAGCCTAACTTTATTCAGCTATCCCAAAGTTTATTAATTGATCCAACATTGGGATTTGCATTACGGTTGTCTTTATGTGAAGATTTAATAAAATTGGGGTATGATAATAGTGTAATAGTTTCAGTTATGGGTGAAAATAAGACATTCATTCCCAAAGAAACTATGCTTTTACAAAAAGATCCAATTTATCGGGAATGTTGTATAAGTTTAGCAGACTATTTGAGACGTGAACCTAGCAAATTACCGATAATGGTTGGCGAACTTAATGTTTGCCTGGGGATGCTTTATCCTAAGCTTCATGATTATATTTCTGATCCAGACCAGTTTACCCATGATTTTCGACGATATCTTGAGAGTAAGCAAGGTGGCGTAAATCAAAAATTACTCAATAAAATTTATGAATATTTAGCTTATGAAAAAGCGATAAATTAATAGTTTTAATCAAGTTTTGAGTAAAAAAGGTTTACTTTTTTGGCGTATTTAGTATAATCAATAAAGGATATTTTCAAAGGGGTACAGGCTATGCATTTGCCTTTGAAAGTAGTATAATAATCAACAGAGAATTATCCGTTACTTACTCAACGGACTTCTTGCAAATATTTACAGGAGGGTCATTTTAAATGGCAGAAAAAGAACATTACGAAAGAACTAAGCCGCACGTTAACATTGGTACTATCGGCCACGTTGACCATGGTAAGACCACTTTAACTGCAGCTATCACTACTGTTTTGGCAGAAGATGGTTTAGCACAAGCTGAAGATTACTCACAAATCGATGCAGCTCCAGAAGAAAAAGAACGTGGTATCACTATCAACACTGCCCACGTTGAATACGAAACTCCAAACCGTCACTACGCACACATGGATGCTCCAGGACACGCAGACTACATCAAGAACATGATTACTGGTGCTGCTCAAATGGATGGTGCTATCTTAGTTGTTGCTGCAACTGATGGTCCTATGCCACAAACTCGTGAACACATCTTGCTTGCTCGTCAAGTTGGTGTTGAATACATCGTTGTATTCTTAAACAAGGTTGACTTAGTTGACGATCCAGAATTGATCGACTTAGTTGAAATGGAAGTTCGTGACTTGTTATCTGAATACGATTACCCTGGTGATGATGTACCAGTTATCCGTGGTTCAGCTTTGAAGGCACTTGAAGGTGACAAGGAACAACAAGACGTTATCAGAAAGTTAATGGAAACTGTTGACGAATACATTCCAACTCCAGAACGTGATACTGATAAGCCATTCTTAATGCCAGTTGAAGACGTATTTACTATCACTGGTCGTGGTACTGTTGCTTCTGGTCGTATCGACCGTGGTACTGTTAAAGTTGGTGACGAAGTTGAAATCGTTGGTTTAACTGATAAAGTTGAAAAGTCAACTGTTACTGGTTTGGAAATGTTCCACAAGACTCTTGACTTGGGTGAAGCCGGCGATAACGTTGGTGTATTGCTTCGTGGTATCGATCGTGACCAAGTTGAACGTGGTCAAGTTTTAGCTGCACCTGGTTCAATTCAAACCCACAAGAACTTCAAGGGTCAAGTATATATCTTGAACAAAGATGAAGGTGGTCGTCACACTCCATTCTTCTCAGATTACCGTCCACAATTCTACTTCCACACTACTGACGTAACTGGTAAGATTGAATTGCCAGAAGGTACTGAAATGGTTATGCCTGGTGATAATGTTGAATTCACTGTTGAATTGATTAAGCCAGTTGCCATTGAAAAGGGTACTAAGTTTACTATCCGTGAAGGTGGTAAAACTGTTGGTGCTGGTCAAGTAACTGAAATTCTTGACTAATCCTTATTTGGATTAAAAAAGACATGTTGTATGACATGTCTTTTTTTATTTGTATTTATTTTTGGAAATTTTTATAAAAATTTACTGTAAATTTGTGTTTTGGCGGCGTTTAAGGTAAGATAGTTGAGTGTGCAAGAGCAACCCAAATTTGACATCGGAGGTATATTAATGTCTGCAAAATGGAAAAAGACCGGAAAAACAACCGGCGAATTAACTTTTGAAATTTCACAAGATCAAGTAAAAAAAGCTTTAGACCAAGCTTTTAAACGTGTAAAGAAGAATTTACGTGTTCCTGGATTCCGTAAGGGTCATGTGTCACGTATTATTTTTGATCAATACTATGGTGAAGAAGCCCTTTATGAAGATGCATTAAACATTGTTTTACCAGAAGCTTATAGTGCAGCTGTTAAGGAAACTGGTATTGATCCAGTTGGTCAACCACAAATTGTTCCTGAATCCATGGATGCAGGTAAAGATTGGGTTATGAAAGCTACTGTTAGCGTTAAGCCTGAAGTTAAATTAGGTGATTACAAGGGCGTTGAAGTTCCTAAACAAAGTACTCGTGTCTTAGTAAAGGACGTTGATGCTGAATTAGACAAACGTCGCCAACAAAACGCTGAGTTAGTTTTGAAGGACAGTAAGTCTGCTAAGGGTGATACTGTAACCATTGATTACAAGGGTACTATTGATGATAAGCCATTTGATGGTGGTAGTGCACAAAACTACTCCTTAGAATTAGGTTCTGGTACTTTCATTCCTGGTTTTGAAGACCAACTTATTGGTCACAAGGCTGGCGATGATGTTGACGTTGTTGTAACCTTCCCAAAAGATTACGGTGCTGAAGATTTAGCTGGTAAGGAAGCTCACTTTGCTACTAAGATTCACGAAGTTAAGTCAAAGGAATTACCTAAGCTAGATGATGAATTCGCTAAGGATGTTGATGATACTGTTGAATCACTTGACGAATTAAAGGATAAGATTAAGAAAGACTTGAAGAAGCAAAAGGAAGACAGCGCTAAGGACGCAATTCAAGATGCTGCTATTCGCGGTGCAGTTGCAAACGCTGAAATTGAAGAAATTCCAGATGCAATGATTCAAGATGACATTAATACTCAAATGAATCAATACTTAGGTAATATGCAACGTCAAGGTATTGATCCACAAACTTACTTCAAATTAACTGGTACTACTGAAGCTCAATTGCGTGAACAATTAGCTAAAGATGCAGCTGAACGTGTTAAGACTAACCTTGTTTTGGAAGCTATCGTTGCTGCAGAAAAACTTGATGCAACTGAAGAAGAAATTGAACAAGAAATTAAGGATTTAGCACATGACTATAACATGGATGAAAAAGTTGTACGTCGTACTTTAACTGATGATATGCTTAAGCATGATATAGCTGTAAGAAAGGCAATTGATTTAGTTACTGATAAAGCTAAGCAAGTTCCTAAGAAGAGAAAGACTTCAACTAAAAAGGCTTCAACTAAGAAAGAAGATAAATAATTAATTCTTCGAAGAATCGAAGTTAAATAAAAGGGCGGCTCAATAGTCGCCCTTTTATAATGAAAAATTAAAGCTTGAAGTCTATTTTTTTACCTTATTGTGAAAAAATGATAAACTATCTTTTAGTTAGTTGAGTAAGAAAGGGGTCATATAATTTGACTAATGATGTCACTCAACCGGAAGAAGTAAGATGTTCTTTTTGCGGTAAATCACAATCACAAGTAAGAAAAATTGTAGCGGGAAATGGAGTATATATTTGTAATGAATGTATTGAAGTTTCTCAAAAAATTATTGATGATGAATTACGTGCGGATTCTTTAAAAGAAACTAAAGCTCTTCCTAAGCCAATGGAAATTAAGGAAAAATTGGATGAATATGTAATTGGGCAAGACCGGGCTAAGCGTGTGTTATCAGTTGCTGTTTATAATCACTATAAACGAATTAGCCAAATGGATATCGATGATGGAACTGAATTACAAAAGTCTAATATTGCTTTAATTGGACCTACTGGATCTGGTAAAACATATCTTGCGCAGACTTTGGCACGTATTTTAAATGTACCATTTGCAATTGCTGATGCAACCACTTTAACCGAAGCGGGTTATGTTGGTGAAGATGTAGAAAATATTTTGCTTAAATTGTTGCAAAATGCAGATTACGACCTTGAACGTGCTCAAAGAGGGATTATCTATATTGATGAAATTGATAAAATTTCAAAGAAGGCAGAGAATGTCTCAATTACACGTGATGTATCAGGTGAAGGTGTTCAACAATCACTTTTAAAAATCTTAGAAGGTACTATTGCATCAGTTCCTCCACAAGGTGGGAGAAAACATCCGCAACAACAAATGATTAGAATGGATACTTCTAATATTTTATTTATTGTTGGTGGGGCCTTTGATGGTATTGAAAATATAGTTAAGAATCGCTTGGGTAAAAAGACTATTGGTTTTGGTGCTGAAAATGAAATGAATCAAGTTGATTCTAGTGAATGGCAAAAATATCTCACTACTGGAGATTTAGTTAAATTTGGATTAATTCCTGAATTTATTGGACGTATTCCTATTATCTCTACTTTGGATAAACTTGATTCAGAATCTTTGATAAGAATTTTGACTGAACCAAAAAATGCATTGATTAAGCAATATAAGCGTTTGATGGGCTTGGATGGTGTTAATTTAGAATTCACTGAAGATGCTTTAGAAGCTATTGCAGATTTAGCTTTAAGTCGTCATATGGGAGCAAGGGGCTTACGATCAATTATCGAAAATTCAATGATGGATATCATGTATAAGGCTCCTAGTGATGATACAATTGATACAGTAATCATTACTAAAGATGTAATCCTTGATCACGCGGAACCCAAAGTTACCTATAAAAAAGATCTTGAAGAACAGGCGGCAAAATAATGAAAGTTACAGATAGTGAATTTATTATTAGCGCAGTTTCTGAGAAGCAGTATCCAGATGATGATTTACCAGAGTTTGCATTAGCTGGTCGCTCGAATGTAGGTAAATCAAGCTTAATTAATACTATTGTTAATCGTAGAAAGCTTGCTAGAACTTCACAACAGCCTGGTAAAACACAAACTTTGAATTTTTATAAAGTAAACAATGAACTTTATTTGGTTGATGTTCCAGGTTATGGCTATGCTAAAGTTTCTAAAAAGCAACGTGAAAAATTTGGTGAAATGATTCAAGATTATCTTGAATTACGCGCAGATCTTAAAGGATTAGTTCTTTTAGTGGATGCTCGTCATGATCCGACTAAAGATGATATTAGCATGTTTGAGTATGCTCAATATTTAGATATTCCAATCTTAGTTGTTGCAACTAAGATGGATAAGCTTAAAAAGATGGAAGCAAGTCAAATTAAACAAAAAATTGGTAAGAGCTTAGATTTAGAAAAAGAAAATGTCTCATTTTTACCATTTTCTAGTGTAGATAAACTTAATGTAGATAAATTCTGGGAGTGGGTAGAAACTCACGAAAAGGATTAGCAGAAAAATACTGTTTAACTTTAGATTTATTCATCTAAGATTATGCAGTATTTTTTTGTTTGCTCTTAAGAAATATAATAAAACCAAGTATAATTAAAAATAGGTAGAAAAGAGGGAGTATATGACGCAAGTATGGCCGATATTTTTAGGCTTACTAATTATTTTAGGTATTATTACCTTGTTTAAGGATAAAAATCATTTTTATTTTATAAAAGCCCTAATTTTATTTGCGGGTTTATTAATTATGAGTACAATAAATTTTCTGATTTTCTTTGTATTAGCATTTTTATTTATTCATACAGATAAGAGTTTGCAGTTAGGAAATTTATTTATTTTATTAGGAATTTTAGTAGTTATTTCGGGAATTTTGCTTTATTGGGGATTGAAGGCCTTTAATCACTTTTTCCCACTTTCCACAACTACTTTAACATTGATTGAATATTATATTCAGTGGACTTTAATTTATGTTACAGTCTATCAAGCAATTTTTTCCAATATTAAGAAGATAACCAAGGTGGCGCACTATATTACTGTGGGAAATTTTTTAGATCCAAATTTGTTTGTGGTGATAGTCCTGCCTTCATTTATATCTGCTTGGATTGGATTAATTTTATTAAAAAAACATATTCATGCAATTTAGGGGCGAGTAAATTAAATGTTAAGAAAATTAAATAGTTGGGTTATCAAAGTAATTGCTGTAGTTGGTGTACTGATTGCCGGTTTATTAACTATTAACGGAACAGTTACTATGTCCTCTTCTACATCTGGTCTAGTAAATTCGGTTTTAAATAAAGCTGCTGCACAGTCGGGAAATAGTAATGTTGAAACTGGTGTACAATTATTTCAAGCACTTGGTTTAGATAATGCTGTCTTAAACCAATTACCAAAGAAAATTGAAATAAAGACTTCCTTGAGTAGTTTTAATGATACTACAAAATCTTTTCAACAAACGGGGCAGATTGAGACTAGTGACTTAGGGTTAAAAAATAATACTGACCAAGAAAAAACGATTAATGATTTATTGATAAAGTTAATTAATAATCAATTAGCCCAGAATAAAAAACAAATAAGTCAATATGCTCAATACTATCGAATGGCTTATTATGCTATTTTACTGCTGTATATTGTTACTATTATTCTAATTTTAACTAATAGTCGTGGAGCCATTATTCCCTTGCTAATTGCATCTGTAGGTTCCTATGAGTTACTACAATCTGGTTCTATACAAGCAATGGATATTTTGCACCAATCAATTTATTCTGGCATCAAAATCACTTTAGGTGGAGAATTTATAACTAGTATAACTATTGCAATTATTATTTCTATTTTATGGTTATTTTTAGCAAAAATTGGTAAAAAGAAAAAGACTAAGATTCAACCATCATCTAAGAAGAAATATAAGCATGCTGCCTAAGGGTAACTAATTATAGATAGAAAGTTTAGAGGTAAATAATGACTAAAAATATTATTTTTGTCTGTCATGGAAATATTTGTCGGTCGCCAATGGCAGAATTTATTATGAAGGATATTGTAAATAAGGCTGCTAAGGGAGACCAATATAAAATTGACTCTGCTGCTGCAACTCAGGATGCAATTGGGCATAATATTGATTCTCGTGCACAACGTGTCCTTAATGAGCATAATATTCCTTTTTCTAATCACTTTGCTCGGCAACTTACCCGTGAAGATTATCAAAAATATGATTATTTAATTGCGCTAGATGAAGAAAACTTTTTTGATATTAATCGTATTTGTGGTGGGGATTTAGAACATAAGGAATATAAGTTACTTAATTTTGCTGGATCTTATGATGATGTAGATGATCCATGGTATACTGGTGATTTTGAGAAAGCATATCAAGATATTTATCGAGGATGCCAAGCATTATTTGAAAAGATTGAAAAACAGTAGGTTTAATTGATTTAAAAAAGCATCCCAGTAAAGGGATGCTTTTTTATTGTATGTATATAGATTGTTTTCCTTGCTGATTATAGCTCGCCTCTAGATTATTCCAGCTAATTTTTTTGTTTTTTGTGCCAAAGGGATCGTTAACATATACAAGTTTCTTTTTCTTATTATAACCAGTGATTACACAAGCATGTGAAGAAGGAGTTACGTTAACTTTACCTTCATTTGTCTGCCAAGTCTGCATATCAGATACTTTATTAAATTTAGTAGTTGTAATAATTAAAACCGGATGCCCCTTTGAAACTAATTTCATTACTTGTAAGAAGCTATGTCCTGTATAATTTCTAACTTTCTTAGTATATTTTCTAGCGACATTGTATAATGGTTTGTTATAAACACACCAGCCAGCATTAGCAATATTCATATATCCTACAAAACCTTCATTAGGATTACCACGATATTTTCCATTATTAGTAAATGAATCAACATGTGCAATTTCACTAGCAAGTTTGTCCTTATTGGTCTTATAACCATAATAATTAAGAAGCATAGAAAGAGACGTGACTTCACAGCCATTTGGAAGGTCAGGGTATTGATTTTCGAGTGGAACATTTAATTCTTGCTGTGGTCTTAAAGTTAACCAATCCCAGTTACTTGCTAATTTTTGAATACTAAAGAATGCTAAGATAATAAAAATTAATAATATTAATAAACTTTCAATCAGATGTTTTTTTAAAAATTGTTTTTTATTTTCCATAGTTAATATTTAACCATATTTTTGTATAATTGAGAAAAAACATAAATTGGAGAATGATTATGAGTAGAAAAAAGATACTTTTATTATCTACTGGTGGTACAATTGCTTCAGTAGTTTCTGAGGATGGTTTAGTTCCTAAACAATCAGGGGAAGAATTAATTCAGTTACTTGGTGATTTACCTTATGATATTGATGTAAAAGATATTTTACAGTTAGATTCATCAAATATTCAACCAGAGGAATGGCAAATTATTGCTAAAAATATTTATAAATATCGCAATGACTATGATGGAATTGTGTTATCTCATGGAACCGATACAATGGCTTACACAGCTTCAATGTTGTCTTTTATGATTCAAGATTTGAATTTACCAGTAGTTTTAACTGGGAGTCAGGTTCCTATCAATGTTATGTGGAGTGATGCACCAGATAATTTACGTTTAGCTTTAGCAGCTTCAATTCGTTGTAAGCCAGGTGTTTATTTAGCTTTTGATAGAAAAGTAATGCTTGGCTGTCGAAGTGTGAAGGTACGGACTATTAATTTTAATGCTTTTGAAAGTGTAAATGTTCCACCTGTTGCAACCGTAACCTCTGATGGGCTAGTTTTTAATAAAGATTTATCATATATTCCGCAAAGTAATTTAGCATGTAAATTAAATACAGATATTAATACTAACGTTTCGTTGGTTAAATTATTTCCTGGTTTTGATACTAAGTTGTTATTTGCATTAGCTGATAGTGGATGTAAGGGTATTGTAATTGAGGCTTATGGTTTAGGAGGTATGACAAATATTAGAAGGAACATGGTTGCAGCGGTAGGAGAATTGATCAAGCGTGGTATTCCCGTAATTGCTAGCAGTCAATGTCTATATGAAAGAAGTGATTTGACAAAGTATGAAGTAGGACGGAGAGCCTTACTTGAAGGTGCTATTAGTGCCCGTGATATGACTTCAGAAAGTGCAATTACTAAGTTAATGTGGGGGTTAGGTCAGGGGATGGATATTCGTCAAATTACTAAATTTTTTGATACTAATATTGTTGGTGAAGTTACTTTAGAATAAAAACAGGATTCCAGTTGGAATCCTGTTTTTATTAATTTTTTGTTGTTTTTTTATCAATTTTAGTATGAATTAAGAATAAAATTTTTCTAGCAATTGGTTGAGCAATTAATGTTTCAATTACTAAAGCTATCCCAAAATTTCGTGGCCAAATGATGAAAAATTTATGTAGAGTTTCTACAGGTAAGTGTTTTTGACCAATCCAGCTACCAAGAATAGTCATTAAAGCAGAAATAATAATTACATTACAGAGAATATTAATAGTAATTTGAGTATTAAAACTATCATTTTTATCGGTAATTTTTTCTTGCAAATAAGTTGCTGGTTTTTCTGCAATTAAAACGGTGATAACTACTGCCACCCAAATAAAAGGTAAGACTGGTAACACACTTAAGTAATTATTCCAGCTGAAGCCTATCTCACACATAGAAATAATAGGACCGATAATATTAACCGAGATTAAAGATACGATTAGCATAAAAAGTAATTTTTCTTTTAAATTTCGGGGTAATTTCATATAAAAATCCATAAGGTATATCTTTCTCCTTAATTTTTAGCAAACAAAAATGGCTCAGCAAAATATGGGTGTTTTGCTGAACCATTATACGCGAAAACTTTTAATAATTAGTATATCAAGTCTAACATATATTTATAACAATTTCATGCGATTTTAGTTAACTTTTTTAAATAAAAGTTGTATAAATTTTTGAGCTGCTGGTGAAAGATATGTATTCTTTTTCCATGCTGCAATATGTCCTGCTTGAGTGAAGGGCTTGAAAGGAATAAAAGTTAAATCGTGAGTATTGTAGATATCTAATATCCCTTTAATACTTATCATTGAAAAAATTCCATCTTTTACTAGCAATAGAGTATTTCCTGCTAAGTTATGAGTTGATCGTAAGTCTAATTTGTTAGCATCGAGTTTTAATACATCAATTAATTCATTACGCACAATATTACGTTTAGAAATAGCAAGTGGTATGCGGTAAAGATCATCGGCAGTAACATAATCTTTTTTAGCGAGGTAACTGTTGGTTTTAACGATTAATCCCCACTGGTCTTTAATAGAAAGTTGAAGATGATGATATTTAGCCGTTTCAATTGGTTCAATGAGAATAATTAAATCTAAGAAACCTTGATCAAGTTTTTCTTTTAAATCATTTCCATTACCAGTATAAATATCAAATTTTACATTGAGATATTTTTCTTGCATCTTTTTTACCATTTTCATGGCAAAGTAAGATACTGAGCTTTCAACACATCCTAGTCGAATTGTTCCAGATAAATCATTAGTTTGATTTTGTAATTCAGATTGAGTTTGTGACATAAAATTAAGAATCATCTGTGCGCGTTGTTGAAATAAGGCACCAGCTTTGGTTAGAATTAACCGATGGTTAGTGCGATCAAAAAGATCAACGCCTATTTCTTTTTCTAATTCATTTATTTGACGAGATAAGGTGGGTTGGGTAATGTGAAGTTGTTCGGCGGCTTTAGTAACGTTGCCTAAGTTTGCCACAGTAATAAAATATTTGAGTACTCGAGTTTCCATAAAAATACCTCTACTTATACAAGTTAAGCATTAAAAATAAATTGATATAAGTATTTTACATTAAATTAGTTCGTCAGCACAATTATGGAACTAAAGTGATCGTGTGGTAAGCTTATAGATATACTACAGAATAGAGGAAAAATAAAAAGTAGAAAGAAAATGTTGGTAAAAAATATTGTAACAGTAAGATATTAGTGTGGTTGTACAGTATCTGTACTATGGCTTTTTATTTATCAAAAAATTATAGAATAAAAGCGTAAATATTAATAGATACTTGAAAATACTAATTTCTAAATAATTTTGTTATAAGTGTATAAGGAGAATTAGGATGGAACAAATAACCTTATCTAAACAAGCATTATCTTTATGGGGTAAGAAAAAAGTTAATCATAATAACGAAAAACAATGGTTGCCATTAGTTGCGCACTTAGTTGATACCAAGAATGTTATTGGCTGGTTATACAATCACTGGCTTGATACTGGACAAAGAAATATTTTGAACAAAATTTTTGATAATAGTGATGATATTCAAAATCTGGTTGCATTTTTAGGCTATATTCATGATATTGGAAAGGCTACCCCAGCTTTTCAAACTAAGGAATCCTTTGTACATAATAAAGATTTAGACCAAGAGTTATTAGAAAAACTTATAAGGAACGGTTTTACTGGATTAGATGACTTAAATTTACAGGAGCCACGTAAGTCACTTCATGCTGTAGCAGGGGAGACAATTTTAGAAAATGCAGGTTTATGTGAAAGTGTCGGCGCCATTATTGGTGGACACCATGGTAAACCTCAAGAAGAATATTTTGATTATGAAGATCAATTAGATAATTACACTGCTAATTATTATCAGTCTGATATGTATAAAGAAAATCCTACCCGTGAAAAATGGGAAAGAGTACAAAATGAGTTAATTAATTACGGATTATCATTATGTAATTTAAATAGTCTTGAAGATATTCCAGAAATAACTCAACCACAGGCGGTTATCTTGGAAGGCTTAGTCATTATGGCTGACTGGTTGGCTTCAAGTGAGTTTATTATAAAAGATGAACAAAAAATACCTCTATTTCCATTAATTTCTGTTGATCAAGGTTTTACAGATATTGATGAAACTCAAAGATACCATCAAGGGATTATGAATTGGCTTAATACAGATTCATGGACTCCTCAACCAATCCTTCAACCTGAAAAGCAATATCAGAAACGTTGGAATTTTAATCCCAGAGCTGTACAACAAGAAATGTCTAAAATAATAGGTGACAGCGTTGATCCGGGAATGATAATCATTGAAGCACCAATGGGTATTGGTAAAACAGAAATTGCTTTAATGGCTGTAGAGCAACTAGCTGCTAAAACTGGGAGAAATGGTCTTTTCTTTGGCTTGCCTACTCAAGCAACTTCGAATGCTATGTTTGAAAGAGTTGATAAATGGCTTAATGAAATTGCAGAAGAGGAAGATATTAAAATCCCAATTAAATTAATGCATGGGAAAGCTCAATTTAATAAAAAATATCGCAAAATTCCTAAGGCAGAGAACATTGAATCAGATGAAGGCTCAGTTGTAGTTAATGAGTGGTTCAATGGAAAAAAGTCAATTTTAACTGACTTTGTAATTGGAACTATTGATCAATTACTTTTAATGGGATTAAAGCAGAAACATTTAGCTTTGCGACATTTGGGACTAAGTGGCAAAGTTGTAGTTATTGATGAAGTCCACGCTTATGATACTTATATGGATTCCTATTTAGAAAAAGCAATTGAATGGTTGGGAGCGTATAATGTTTCTGTGATTGCTTTATCTGCTACTTTGCCTGTAGCTAAAAGAAATAGTTTGTTAAAAGCATATGCTAAGGGAAAATACGGTAGTAAAAAATTTAAAACTAAGGATGATAGTTGGCAATCATGTCAAGCATATCCATTACTTAGCATGTTAGATGGGCGAAAATTAATACAAACAACAGAATTTGAAGCACCTAAGACACCAACTCATGTCGCAGTAACTCGCTTAAATGTTGAAGATGATAAAGTAATTAAGCAAGTCAATAATAAGATAAAAAATGGTGGGGTAGCTGGTGTTATTGTCAATACTGTTAAGAGAGCGCAGATGTTAGCACAAATTGCGAAAGAAAAAGTAGATAATGATACACAAGTTTTACTCTTACATTCAGCGTTTTTAGCTACAGATAGAAGTAAACGCGAAGATGATCTTCAAGACTTAATTGGCAAGGGAAAACAAAGACCTCAAAAATTAATTGTTATTGGTACTCAAGTTTTAGAACAATCTCTAGATATTGACTTTGATGTAATGTTTACAGATATTGCACCAATAGACTTGATTTTACAAAGAGCAGGCCGTCTACATCGTCACCAAATTGATAGACCACAAGGTTTAGAAAATCCACGGCTTTATGTAATGGGTATTAAGAGTTTGGGGGACTACGATGAAGGAACTGAAGCTATTTATGAACAGTATCTTTTAATGAAGACAGATTACTTTTTGAAAGATGAAATTGATTTACCTAGCGATATTTCTCCACTGGTTCAAGACGTATATTCTGAGGATACTGATTCTGAGGTTGAAAATATTGCAGAAGCTAAGGCAAAATTAGATGTTGATCAACATGAAGCTAAAAGGAAAGCTAGAGGATATCAAATTATGCCACCTGAGGATGACGAAACTTTGCATGGTTGGCTAGATAATTCAAACAAGGCTTCTGAACTTAGTGACATTAAAGCTGAAGCTGCAGTGAGAGATACCCAAGAAAGTATTGAAGTTATTTTACTTCGTAAGAAAGATAATGATTATTACTTGCTGAGCGGAGAAAATATCAAAGATGTGTCTGATGATATTGTGGCGCAACAAATAATTCGTTTGCCACATGCATTGACAATGGATATAGAGAAGTCCATCGAAACTTTAGAAAGTATTACCCAAACTAATTTTCCAGGATGGAAAGATAGTGTATGGCTTCGTGGAGCAATAGCTTTAGTATTAGATGAAAATAATGAAGTTGAATTTGGAAATTATAAAGTTAAGTATTCTTCTGATTTTGGATTAAGTTATGAAAAAGTGTAAAATGTAAGGGTGATCCTCATGTAGGTGAGGGTGATCCTGTTAGTTATATTTCTAAAGAGTAATCCTCATTTTATGAGGCGGCGATATCAATTAAGTGATGTTGCCTTTTTATTTTTTATAAAACACTTGTAAATGACTTTGTTAAGATGTATTTTTTAAATATAAATGTTAGATATATATCTATAAAAAGGAGTGATAATGAGTGAATAGTAAATTGCGTTTTAATTTGGTAACAGATCCATGGATCAAAGTAATCAGTAAAGATGATTATGCTGAAAAAGAGATCTCCCTAACTGAATTATTTCAAAATATTGGTAAATATTATCAACTTACTGGTGATACCCGCGCTCAAGATTTAGCGATACTGCGTTTTTTATTATCGATACTTTTAACTGTCTATACTCGTTTTGATGCTGATGATGAACAGTATGAGTGGTTAAAATTAGATGATAAATGGCGAGTGGTTGAGATAGATGATGATATCGATAAGTTGAATAAGATATTATTGAAAACTTGGAAGCAAATTTATAAACAGCAGGGTTTCACTGATAAAGTAGTAGAGTATTTAAATAAGTACAAGAATAAATTTGATTTATTTGGCGATACTCCCTTTTATCAGGTTACTAGAGAAGTATATGATCAAAATGTTGATGCTAAAAAGCAAGTTTCTAAAGGAAAAGGTACAGTAGCCGTTAAGCAGATAAATCGCAGAATCTCTGAAAGCAATAACACACCGTCTATATTCTCTCCTAAATCCGAAGAGGAGAAAAATAAAACGAACTTTGCTGAATTAACGAGATGGTTGATTACCTATCAGAATTTTTCTGGAGTTACTGATAAAACTAAGGTATCCTCAAAAGAAAAATTTTCAGTATCCAAGGGATGGCTATATTCGATTTCTCCTGTTTTTGTTAAGGGCAATGACTTATTTGAAACATTAATGTTCAATTTAACATTGATAAATGATAAAGATGAAGACCTAAGAGTACTTAAGCAAAAACCAGTTTGGGAATATGAAGATATTAATGAATATATTCAGCGTCGATTGACTGCGAAGTTTCCTGACAATTTGGCAGAATTATATACACTCTGGAGTAGGATGCTCCATATTGAGTGGGATGAGGATAAACCAACTATTTTTACTGCTGGATTACCAAAAGTTGATAGTGATGGAATCTTTTTAGAACCAATGACTACCTGGCGTAAAGATAAAAAAGGTGTAGAAAGTCCAGCGACTAAGAATAGAAATAATTTAAATATTGCTATGTGGCGTAATTTTGGTCAATATGTACCAGTTGCTGTGAAAAAAAATGATGATGACCCACGTACTCCAATAATGGTAAATTGGATTCGGAATCTTAAAAATAAGGGGTTTATTCCTAAACTTAGAAGTATAAACTTAGTTTCTGTAGCGATGATTAGTGATGGAAATACCTCGCAATCTCCATATGCAGAAGTAGTCAATAATATGGAAGCTGAAGCTGGGGTATTATTTGACGATGATCATGAATTTGCTAAAAGATGGCCTGTAAAAATTGAATCTGTAGTTATAGATACGCAAAAAATTGCAAGTTATTTCTACTGGTTTGCAAAAGAATTTTCTGAACTTCGAGGCATAAAAGATAATAGCTGGGCCAATAAAGCAACAGCACGGTTTTATGATCAGTTGAATATACCGTTTTATGCATGGCTTTCGAGTTTAACGAATGATGACGATCGTGAGGTTAAAGTCAAAGAATGGCGAAAAATTTTAACCCAAATCGTTACTCAGCAAGCTAGAGAAATCTTTACATTATCAGCTTCACAGGAAATAATTGGTAGAGATAAGCAGAATGTCTTTACTATCTATAATAAATTAAGAAGAAATATACATGTATATTTCAAATCAAAGTAAGGGGATAGTATGAGTAACAAAAAGAATACTATTCGTTCTATAACAGCACGAATAATTTATCAACTATATAATAATGGAGAAATTAATAAAGGCGTTTTGGCTACATTAAGAAGAACTACTTCTATGGCTGATAAAGGAGCTGAAAAAGTTTGGCCATTTATTTTTGATAATATAGCAACTGATAATAAAAATGCGCAGATTAATATTTTGAGTACAAATGGTAATCCTACTAGACAGGAAAATGCTATTTATACGGCATTACATTGTTATGCAATGTTTCAACAAGGAATTGACCAAACATGTGTATACGCTGCTTCCACTACTAGAAAAGATGAAGAAGGGTCCGAAGAAAAAGGTCTTACGCTTTTTAGCGCCTTAAGAATGGTGAAAAATAGTGATTCTAAAGTTGCAGAAGCTTTAGATAGACGAGTAACAGTACTGTTAGCGACAACAAACATAAATAGTGCTATTAAATCAATCACTCATTTGGTAAGTATGCTTAAAGGCAAAAAACTAGGATTCAAAATTGATTTTGCCCAATTAGCCAGTGACTTAAATGTGTTTCAGATTAGCCCCAAGACAGCTAGAGAAATTGCTTTAAAGTGGGGAAGAGATTATTACTGGAATACCTATGCACTAAAAAATCAAAATGAAGAAAATTAATCATGATTCAAGGAGAAAGAATAAAATGAAGAATATGTATTTAGATATTAATTTATTACAAACTGTGCCATCCTCAAATATTAACCGTGATGATACTGGTTCCCCTAAAACTGCAATTTACGGTGGTGTGCCTCGTTCAAGAGTTTCATCTCAAAGTTGGAAGAGAGCAATGCGGTTAGCATTTGAGGAAGAAACTAAGGATGCAGAGTGGCTGGAGAGCTATCGTACATTGAAAGCACCAACTATTTTGGCTAAAAAATTACAAAAACTTGATAATGAATTAAGTGATAAAGATGCAAATGAGAAAGCAGAGAAAATTTTTAAAGCTGCTGGAATAAAGGGTCTTGATAAGAATAAAGATACGGGAGAGTATTCAACTAAAGCATTGCTCTTGGTTAGTGACGGTCAGTTGGAAAAAATTGCTAAATTTACTTTAGAGATTGATAAATTAGATAAAGATGCAGCAAAAGAAATCAAAAATATTTTAATGGGTAATCAATCATTAGACTTAGCTCTTTTTGGTAGAATGGTGGCTGATAATCCCGAATTGAATGTTGATGCGTCTAGTCAAGTAGCTCATGCTGTTTCTACTCATGAAGTTACACCAGAATTTGATTTTTATACTGCAGTAGATGATGTTAAAGAAGATAATGAATCTGGGTCAGCTATGTTGGGAACACTTGAATATAATTCTTCAACTTTGTATAGATATGCAAATGTGAATGTTAGAGACTTAATGCATAATTTAGGTAGTAAGGACTTAACTTTAGAAGGTTTGAAGTTATTTATCAAAGATTTCATCATGACAATGCCAACGGGTAAGGAAAATAGCTATGCTAACAAGACTTTGCCACAATACGTGCTGATTAATGTACGTGATGATACACCAGTTAACTTAGTATCTGCTTTTGAAACGCCGGTTAACTCAAATGGAGGATATGTAAATGCTTCAATTAAGCGATTAGAAGCGGAAAATAAGAATAGCTTAAAATTTGTTGATCAGCCAATATTTAGTATTGCTTTAACAAGTAAAGAATCTAAGATTGATAATGAAGCCCAAAATATTGATGATTTGATTAATCAAACTACTGAGTTTATTGGTCAGGAGTTAAAAGATGAAGACAGCAACGATTAGATTAACTGCGCCCTTGCAGTCGTACGGAAATCAGGCTGATTTTAATCAGAGAACGACGAATTATTATCCAACAAAGAGTGCAATTATTGGTATGGTTGCTGCAGCATTGGGTTATCAAAGGGATAATTCTAGAATTGAAGAATTAAATAAATTACTAGTAGCCGTTCGGATTGAACAACCGAGTAAAATGATGACTGAATTTCAAACGGTAGAATATCATAAAAGTTCAACTAAAACTGCTCGTAAGTTAACTTATCGTCAGTTTTTGCAAGATGCTGTTTTTGTGGTAGCAATTGGCAGTAATGATAATCAAGCAATTGATCAATTAATTAACGCTTTGAAACATCCTAAATTTCAACTTTATTTAGGAAGAAGATCTAATCCACCTGCAGGACCGCTGAAAGTTGATGATTTTCAAGATAAAAATCCAATCCAAGTTTTAGAAGATTTACCTTGGCAAGCTTCTAAATGGTACCAGAAAAAATTCCCTAAAAAAGAATTCACAGCTAAAATAATCGCAGATGCTGTCCTTATTCCTGATGGTAAAGTGATTTTTACCAAGGATAAGGTAGGTTCGTTTAATCAAAAAGATAGATATCATAAATATCGCGCAATAACAGAAAAGAAAGTTCAACTTGAAAACCTTGAATATGAGCAAGAAAAACATTTTCGTAGTGATTTAGATTATTGGTCAGCTATTTAGGAGGATAATTATGTATCTATCGAGAGTTAAAATTGATACTAAGAATCGTCAAAAAATAAGTGATTTATCTCATTTGGGCGCTTATCATAATTGGATTGAGCAAAGTTTTCCTGATGAAATTAAAAATAAAGAAAGATTACGTCATTTATGGAGAATTGACTCAGTTGGTAATAAAAACTACCTTTTAGTATTAAGTAAAGAAAAGCCTGATTTAGATAAATTAGAAAAGTATGGCGTTGAAGGCACTGCTGCAACTAAAGATTATGATCAATTTCTTAATAATTTGATTGAAGGAAAAAGATATCGCTTTAGACTAACTGCCAATCCTACGCACCGCATTACTAATGCTACAACGGGTAAGTCAAGGGTGGTACCACACATCACGATTTTGCAACAAATAAACTGGCTTTTAGACCGGATGGATAAGCATGGCTTTGAAGTAGTTAAGTATAAGAATCTACATCCTTATCAAATAATTAAAAACAGAGAAGTATTAGATCAAAAAGAATACATCTATAAATTAGATGTTACTTCACGTGATTGGCCATTACTTCGTCGAAAAGGAAATAGTCGAGGAATGAAACTGAGCCGCGTAACCTTTGAAGGAGTTTTAGAGATTACTGACTTAGAAAAGTTTAAAGAGGCTCTTATTAATGGTATCGGTAGAGAGAAAGCATATGGCATGGGATTATTAACAGTAATTCCATTGGAAGATTAAAATGGAGAAAAATTTTGGAGCGAAAAAACCAGAGCTACAAGAGCTAGGTAGAGTTTCTGATAGAATAAGTTTTTTGTATTTAGAACACGCTCGAATTAATAGGCAAGATAGTGCGATTCAAGTTTCTGATAGTCAGGGAATTGTTAATATTCCGGTAGCGCTGTTAAGTGTTTTGTTGTTAGGGCCAGGTGTAGATGTTACCCATCGAGCTATGGAATTGATGGGAGATTCTGGGCTTGCAGTTGTGTGGGTAGGAGAATGGGGGGTTCGTCAGTATGCACATGGTTGTGCGCTTAATCATTCTTCACAATTACTCGAAGTGCAGGCAAAGCTAGTTTCTAATCGTAGAAGCCGCTTAGCTGTGGCAAGAAAAATGTATGAAATACGTTTTCCAGGTGAGGATTTTACTCATTTAACTATGCAACAGCTTCGAGGTAAAGAAGGTTCGCGGGTTAGAAAGATTTATCGAGAGCAATCTAAATTGACAGGTGTAGCCTGGACAAAGCGAGAATATAAGGTTGATAATTTTGAAGATGGTACAGCTATTAATAAAGCACTAACAGCAGCTCATCAGGCACTTTATGGATTAAGTTATAGTGTAATTGCTGCTTTGGGTGTTTCGCCAGGATTAGGATTTATTCATACAGGTCATGATTTATCCTTTGTGTATGATTTTGCGGATTTATACAAAGCAGATTATTCAATTCCAATTGCTTTTAAGACGACCGCTAAATATGGAGACCATGATATTGCGACTCACACTAGAATTGCGATGAGAGATGCATTTCGTAGTGGTAAATTACTTACTCAGATGGTTAAAGATTTAAAAAGTATTTTATTAGGGGATGCTGCTAAAGATAGTGAAGTAGTTCAAGTTTCTATGAGCTTATGGGATGATAGAGAAGGGTTGCAGAAGTTCGGCGTTCAGTATCATGAGGTAGAGTCATGATAGTTATTACCCTTACTAAAGTTCCAAAATCTTTGCGTGGAGATTTGACAAAATGGTGTCAAGAAGTTCAGAGTGGGGTCTATGTTGGAAACTTCAATGCACGAATTCGCGATTTATTGTGGGAGAGAATCCTATCTAACATAGGTAAAGGTGAGGCTACTTTAATTTATAGTACTAATAATGAATTAGGATATACCTTTAAAACTACACGAAAAGATAAAGAGATCATTGATTTTGATGGTATACCTTTGTTGAAGCAACTAAAAATGCAGCCGATTGCTCATGAATACGGTTTTAGTAAAGTGTCTCAGTATCATCAAGCTAGAAAATATAGAAAAAATGTAAGAATAGATAATATTTTTTCTTCGGTAGTATCAATTGATATAGAAACTACGGGATTAGATTTTTCAAAAGATGCCATACTATCTATTGGTGCAGTTAAGTATAGTCAGAAGAATAAAGATTATAAAAAATTTTATCGAATAATAAAATCAAATTGTAAGATTCCTAATGAAATTTCTAAACTAACTGGATTAACTCAAGCACTATTAGTTAGTGAAGGAGTTGGGATAGGGGATGCTTTAACTGATTTGAGAAAATTTATTGGAGATAAGTTAGTAATAGGATATAATCTATCTTTTGACTATAATTTTTTGGTTCGTGAATATAAAAAGTTGCATCGAAAAATTTTTATGAATGAGCTAAAAGATTTATTGCCGATAGTTAAAAAATCAAATATATTTTTAGATAATTATAAATTAAGTACAGTGTTAAGAGAATATAATATAACTAATCAGCATCCTCATCATGCGTTGTTTGATGCACGTGCTGTATTAGACTTATTGAAAAAACTAATTGAAAAGGGTAGAATCAACATTTAGGAAGGTTATAACAACGGGCTTTAATTACTGTATTCCCCACGAATGTGGTGTTTTTTATTATTTTTAGTGATTATTAGCGATTATAAACGTTGATATATAAGCATTTTGATAATTGATAATCGTTAATAATTATAAAGTCGTTGCACGTTTCGTTGCACGGCTTTTATTTTTTCATAAAGTTGTTTAAATATGATTCAAATTTATCATCACTATCTTTTTTGTCTTCATCTGCAAGATATGCATAGATACTTAAAGTGGTCTGTAAATTTTTGTGACCAAGTCTATGACTGATTGAGTACCAATCAACAGGTAAATTGTTTTGTTTAAAAAGGTGATGAAGTAAGGCTACATGGCAGTGACGTAAGCTGTGAAAGTGGAAATCACCTAAATCTATTTTTAATTGACTAAGATACTCTCTTAGAAGCTCATTAAGACCTTTTGAGGCAGGAACGTAGGGCGGCTGTTTAGGATAACCGAAAACTAAATTTAAATCATTTTTATTAGGTTTTAATTCTTTCAAGATATTTAGTAACTCATCATTTACTCTTATAGTTCGATATGAACTGTCATTTTTAAGACCTTTAAGCAATTCTGGAGTTTTCTTAATGCGGTGATAGTTAAAGGCTTTATCAATTTTGATTGTTTTATGAGTAAAATCTATTTTATTCCATCTTAATCCTGCAATTTCACCTACACGCATTCCAGTAGCAATTGCTGTGATAATCATATAATTTTCAGGTTGGGTAGGATTTCTAGTTTCAGTAACTAGTTTAAGAAGAGCTTGAATTTGTGAGACGCTGGGATAGATAATTTTCATTTTTCTATCTTTATTACCTTTAGCATAAATTCCAGCCGTGAAATCTTTATATATGACACCATCTTGAATTGCTGCGTTTACACATGATCTTGTAATAGATAGGTAGTGGTTGACTGATTGCTGTGCATGATTAGCTGCAAATTTATTTAAAGCCTCTTGATACCTCATTCTAGTGATTTTATCCATGGTAAGGATGCCAAATTCTTTTTGTATTTGTTTATGTAAGGCGTAATATCTTTCGGCAGATCTAGGCTCTATTTTAGGAATTTTATAAGTCTCAGCCCATTTTATAAAGTAATCGGCAAACTTGGGTGTCTTAGGCTGTTGGATTAATCCACGGGTTCCTTTTAACTCATACTCAGTACCCCAAGCTTTAGCTTCGCGTTTGGTTTTAAAGCCTTGCTTACTTTTTTGCTTTTTAATAGGCTTTCCATTTTCATCTAAGTCATAGGGATCTCTCCAAGTTGCGCGTGCAAGCCAACCGCCATTTCTTTGTGTTATGTAAACCATAAAATCTCCTTTGTTTTTATATGAGGAAAATAAAAGCCTACCCTCAGCAGGGCAGGCATAAGTTAAAATTAGCCTGTTAAGGCTGAATTTTGTATTATTCGTTTAAGTTGATAGTCATGTCATATGTGTGGTCATAGTCAGATAAGCTATCATCATCACTATCATCAGTATCTTGTAATTGACAATCAAACTTAAATCTAAATGATTTAATGTCGTTAACATTCTTTAAGTTATATACAGGAATATATACAGTACCAGTTTTTGACATACCTTTATCTAGATCGCCCCAATCGTCTTTAACGCTGACATCAGATTGTTCATTGATGCTTGGGATGCTGATAGTACCGATATTCATTAAAACTTGTATATCCTTAATTGCTTTAACTGAGACAGTAACAGCTAAAATACCCTGAACAGTTTTTCTGTTCTTCTTTGTCCCATACGTATATCCATCTTTTACTTTATAAACAGTGGCAGAATCGACGGTTGCAGTTGCGTTTTTCCAAGAAGTATCGGTGCTATTAACTTTAAAGTCCTTGGATTGGGTATAGTAAATATCTTCACCATCTAAAGTAACGTAACCTTTATTCTTACTACTACTGGATTGGGTAGTTGAGGTAGTATTACTACTACTTGAATCAGATGAATCATCATCACTACCACCACTAGCAGCCATAATAAATACAAAAATTACTACGATAGCAATAATCAACCAAACCCACCAGCGCTTATACCAAGGCTTTTTAGGCTTCTTTTCATTTACTACATAGGTTTTTCCATCTTCACCTTTAATCTCTTTTGCCAAAATAATTCCTCCAAAATAAATCTACCTTAGGTTTATAGTCACTGGCGTTGTGGACTTTGATATAATATATAACCTTTCCAGCACCCTCAGGGGTGCTTTTTTAATATGTAAGATATTTGCTACGCCCATCTGCTTCAAAAAGCTTTTTAGCTAGTCCTAGCATACGAAAGGGGATGCCGTAAACTTGCATGAAGCGTATCGGTTCATAGAAGTAGTGTCCATGAGATTTAGCATACTCATAGAGCATCTTTAAGGCGTAAGCATCTGCTTGTATTTCTTCACTGATAGAGCCTGAATACCCTGTATAATACATGACACCTTGTTCTCCCAATTCTAAGTGTCCAATTTCATGACTAATAATGAAAGGAATCTCGTTAATATCATGCCAACCGGTATTGATAACCATATAATTAAACCTTTTGACTGACACAGAAGGGTCGTGTGGTTCAGCTTTGATTAAGCGATAAGAATAGCCGTGATCGAAGGCATAATTTAAAAGGTAGCGTATCAGTTCCTCACGATTACGGTCATTTTCATTCATGCCTAGTAACCTTACCTTCTTTAATATCTTCTTCCATAAGACCCTTAATCATGTTCATGTACTTATCAGGGATATTGTAACCGCGGTAAGAGTAGGCGTGGAAGTTATCCAAGTCTACATTTGATTGATCAGCTTCTTCATTATTAGAAGACTTTGAAGGTTTGGATGGGTCATCAGTATTTCCAGTTAAATAATCAATAGAAGTTTCATAAGCCGTAGCAATTGTTTTAAGAGTATCTATATCAGGCTCTCTATATCCTTGTTCATATCCAGAATAAGTGGAGTAAGGTATGTGTAATTCTGATACAGCACGTTTCCTAGTCCAGTGCATTTTTTCTCTTTGTTCAATCAACCTATTACTAAGTAAAGTCATTACATTCACTCCTTTATTTATTACTCCTTTTGCGTTAATTTTAGTTCTTTTTACGCAAAATGAAAACATTTTTATACAAAATGCGTAAAAATATATTGACAATTACGCACAATGCGGTATTATATATTTGTAAGTTGATTACGCAATATGAATAAAAAGAAAGAGGGACAAAATGCCAACAGTTGTAAAAAATGATGCTGGTGAAGTTCTTCAAAATTATTTGAAGAGTCACGGCATCAAGCAAACATGGCTTGCTGACAAGCTCGGCCTGTCACCTAGTCAACTAGGAGACAGATTACATGGCCGATTAAAGTTCAATGCAGACTTTGCCATTCAAGTAGCAAGTGTATTAGGAATATCCGCGGATATTTTTTTAAAAGAAAATTACGCGAAACGAGTAAAATAAAAAGGAGAACAAAATGAATACATTAATTCCAGTTCAAGTAAAGAACAACCAGCAATTAGTTTCAGCAAGAGACTTATACCAAGGATTAGAAATTAAAAGAAGATTTTCAGCTTGGTGGGAACAAAATTCAAAAGACTTTGAAAAAGGCACAGATTTTCAACCTGTACTTAGAAGTACACCTAGAGAAAATCGTGGAAGCATTGAACTTCAAGATTACGTATTGACTATGGACACTGCAAAAGAAATTTGCATGATGAGTCACACGGAAAAAGGCAAAGAAGTAAGAAGATACTTCATTGAAGTTGAAAAGAAATTCAGACAACAGCAAGTGGCATTGCAGCTCCCACAAACGCCTGAAGAACAGTTAGCACTTACGATGAAAGTGATGACTAGAACAACTAAGCGTGTGGATAACTTGGAAAAAGATGTCACTTTTTTGAAAGATAATTCTGAAATTGAGGAAGATAAGAAGTTTCAATTAGAACTTCATAGAAATCGTAGAGTTGTTAAATTGTGTGGCGGTAAAGAAAGCAATTTCTACAAAACAAAAAATGCACCACGTAAGTTGTATTCTCAAATGTTTCAATACTTCAAGCGCCATTTCGGAGTTACTAAGTATGGAACTTTGAAGAAAAAAGATTTCAAAGCTGCAATTGATTTTATTGATAACTGGTCTCCGGATTATGAATTGAGACAAGAAATTAAGTCAGTTAACGCTCAATTGCAGTTGTTAGATGGTGGCAAGTAATGAGCAAGTACAAAATATCGCTAACTATGGAGCTTGAAGATTTAGATAGTTTGCTAGCTTATACAGTTGGTCATATCAGCAAAATCTATTCACAAGACCTCAAAGATAATGAAAGCGTAGATATTAAGATTTCAAAAATAAAGGAGTAAACATTATGAAGTTTGACAGCGTTAGAGAAGCATTAAATGTGTTGATGGCCTTAGCTAATCCACAATCCAGACCTAAAGCAAGACCGGATAACGAAACGGATTGGCACGATATGAATTTTAAGGAATTGCAGCAGGATGTATACGAAATCGGGGCTAACATTTGCGACTTGCTAGGCATGAGTGATGTATATGTGCCTGAAGCTATTCCAAAAGCTGAACAAGCATCAAAAGAAGAGGGAGAATTCACAAAATACGATCAAGTAGAAGGCTTGCTTACAGAAGCGCAAGAGAATTTAAATAAAAATGAGGTAGACGAAGCAAGGTACAACATCAAATGTGCGCTTGGATTGGTTCGGGATATGAAAAAAGCTGACTTCGAAGAGAGAAAGCAAACAAAAAAAGAGCTAATTTCAAAAGAAATAAAGCCCTTCATAAATGACTGGATTAATAGTTAGTCTCAAGAGAAAAGAAGTGATAAAGATGCAACTAATCTTAGATGACAAAGATATTGATGTAAAAATTGATGCCGCTGTTAAAAGAAGATTAGCTCAAAAAAAGTTAATTGGTAGAACACTTACTATTGATGAATTCCGCAAAGAGTACTGCGGTGGCAAGGCTAAAGAGTGGGTACGACAAAAGATTTTTGATCGTTATCCAGAAGTAGACTTTGACAATGGTGGCTGGGTGGTTAATCCACGTGCTAGCCCTAAGGGACGTAAGACTATCATCTTTGCTAAAGAAGCAAGTGAATGGATGCAAGAACATCAGCATTACATTGACTGGAATGAAAGAGTAATTTAAGGAGAAAAAATATGTCATCAGAAAATAAAACTACACAAATCGAAGAAAAAGACACAGTTTTGGTTGAAGATGCATTTGGACAAAGTCCAAGTGAACGCTTGAAACGCGCTCAAGACCAGCAAGCCGCAATTGAAGAGGCGCAGCACAAACAAGATTTAAAGATGATTGGCTGGGTGTTGGTTGCCGCATTTATTGGGCTTTTAGCAGGTCTAGCACTTTAAGGAGGTGATGAAAATGAGTGAAGAAACAACGAAAAAATTAGTTATAGCATCAAATGCCATAGGTGGTGAAGAATTGTTAGAACAGCTTTCTTTCAATTTTTGCACAAAAAAAGCGCCGACTTACGGACGTCAGCGCTCAGAGAAAACTGTTAACTAAAACTTTCAATGTCTACATTATAGCACATTGAAGGTCAGGGTCAAAATAAGTTAGAGAGGTTAACCATGGAGAAAAGTTTAATTGCATTTGAAAATCAAGACTACCCAATTAGTATCCAAGCCGCAGAAATTGATTTCCCCGGTTATGAAGAGTTAAAGAAGCGAGTTGATAAATTAACCAATGATTGGAAAGGGTACGTTGTAACGGCTGAAAGCATTGATGCAGACAAGAGAACCAAGAGGGAATTAAATCGCCTTGCTAAGTCCTTAAATCAACGTAGAATCCAAATCAATCGTGAAGCTTCGAAGCCAATCGACGAATTTAAAAAGCAAATTGATGGGTTAGTTAAAGAGATTAAAGATGTTTCTGATCAGATGAACAAAGGTATCAAATTCTATGATGAGAAGCTTCGTGAAGATAAAAAGAAGCATAACTTAGAGCGTCTATCTAAAATTGCTACCGGCTATGGGCTAGATATTTCCGAGATTGAGTATGACGACAAATGGAGTAATAAGTCTACTGGGTGGACTTATATTGAAAATAGCGCCCGTGAACGTATGGAAAATGTTGTTCAAACTAAAAAACAGCGTCAAGAGATTGAGGATACTATCAGAGTTAAAGCCGATGAGCTTAATCAAATTGCTGATAGATACATTGAAATGCTTGATAAACATTCTCTTGCCGATGTTTTACATCAGATGAATGTGGACCATCAAATTGTAGTTGAGACTGCTAAGAGACAGGCTGAAACAAAAAAGAAAGAACAGGCTTCTTTGGCTAGTCATGGTAATAAAGCAATTAATCCTGAAACGGGAGAAATTGTTGATGACATAAAGATTGCTTTGTTGAAAATTCAAGGTACTACTACACAAATGAAAGCACTAGCTAGTTTCATGAAGGATTGGGGTATTAAGGTTTTAGGAAGTAAAGAGGTGAGTAAATAATGTTACCAACGACTGATCCTTTACAAGGACTTGTGATTGAAGTAGTTGATAAAAAAATGGAAGCTGCAGACCAAGTTAAAGCAAAAATCGAATTATTATCAACATTTGCCCAAGTTCAGCATGCTATTACTCCGCCTAAAAAAGATGCAGAGGCAGGTAATGGAGGTAAATTTTCTTATAAGTATGCCACTTTAGATGCTGTACTGAAATCAATCATTGATGCTTCTAAAGATTTAGACATAGGTTTTTGGCAAAAACCTGTTAGATACGGTAATGCAATCGGGGTTATCAACTACATTTTTAATGGAGCAGGAGCAATCATTAACTTTGGTGCATTCTTGCTGCCAGCAGGTAGAACACCACAAGATGCAGGTGCAGCCCTCACTTACTCTAAGAGATATTCAATTAGTTCAATTTTTGGAGTTGCCAGTGAAGAAGATGATGATGGACGTCAAACCGAATCAAATCAGAAAGTATACACCTTTTCCCCTCAACAGTTAGAACAATATGAGGTTCTATACAACGGCAAAAAGTCTAAATTATCAGATATTTACGATGAAGCGGTTAAGGGTGTTGAAGAAGCTCAAAAATGGATTCGTAAGAGAAAACACAATTATCGAACAACTAGTGCTATTAAGCAACTTGATGAGAAGTATATGAAGAGAGAAGCTGACCGTAAAGCTAAAGAGAAGGCAGAAAAGGAAGCCGCAGAGGCCGCTACAATTGCCAAAAAAGAAGAAAAAAAGAAAGCGCTAGATAGGATTAAATCAACTCCGAAAAAAGAGGATGAGTTAGTAGATCCTTTTCCTGAATCTAAAGTTGATATTAAAGATGACATAACTGATTTATTTAAAACTGAGGTGAAGTAGCTATGGCACAGAGAAGAATGTTTAGCAAATTAGTTGTTGATACTGATAATTTCATGGATTTACCAGCTAGTGCTAAAGTTTTGTATTTCTATTTAAATATATACGCTGATGATGATGGGTTTGTTAGCAATCCCAAAACCATTAAGCGCATGATTAACGCAAGCGATGATGATTTAAAAATTCTGATTGCTAAGCAATATCTTTTAGCTTTTGAAGATGGAGCAATGGTTATTAGACATTGGCGCATTCATAACTACATTCGAAAAGACAGATATAACGGAACAGCCTTTCAAGAAGATAAGTCCCAATTACTTACTGGTGAGAACGGAGAATATTTACTAGCCAAAGATGTTACACCCGAAAAAATTAGTCACGAAACATCGGTGAAAGTCGCAAAAAAACAACGGGTTACCGATGGTATACCAGTGGTATCCAAACGGTTGCCTCAGGTTAGGTCAGGTCAGGTTAGGTCAGGTCAGGTTAGAGAATCTCTCTCTAGCGAGAGAGAGGAGAGAGATTTTATTAATCCAGTAGTAAAAGAAAATCTTGATTTAATTATTGATACATTCAGCAAAGCTAATAAATCTTTATCTAAAACCGATAAGTCTAAGTTAGTTAAAACACTTGATAAGTTAGATCTAGTTGAAAATAGCGATATAAATTTAAAGATACAAAAAGTTACTCAAATTGCACTTAAAAGGGGTGATTACCCATTTGCCTACTTGCTAAAGTGCTTGCAAGACCTAGATAGTATCAATCTTGAGACGAATAAAATGCAACCACAGCAAATTACTAAAAGCATTGATTGGAATAATTATCATCCAAAATCGGAAAGTGACGAACCTGATTTATCTAAAGAAAAAATTGCTGAGATTTTCCGAAAGTATGGAGCTAGTAAATGAGGCCCTTAAGATAAAAGTTATAGGAGAAACTAATGGAAACTGAAATGACAAAGAAAATGAAGCGAGCGCTCGCTTATTACATGATAAAGCAAGGCATAGAAGATAGCCCAGATACACTGTTGCAACTCGAGACAAAGCAGCAAAAGAATTGTCCGTATTGTCATGGAGATATATTACCCGTAAGCGTTTGGGGACATAGTGTAATGGCTTTAGTAAATTTGGAGGGGAATTATGTCATTTGCGCTGATTTAAAAGATCCAACTGCAGATAGATGGATTACACAATACACAATTTTTGTTAAGTATTGTCCAATGTGCGGGAGGAAGCTAGAAAAAGGCAAGAAACAGGAGGACTAGCAATGGTTTTATCTATCGAAGAATTTAAAGCTAAACTACAAGATACCAAAGTAAGTGAAGCTGAAAAGAAAATTGAAAATAGTATCGATGAAATATTAAAGGAGATTAAGCCGTGAATAGCACAGAAAAAGAAATAGATAGAATTAACAAATTAAGAAGTGCCGGTTTTTTCAAAGCTGAGTACATTAGCAATGCTCATCATCAAGCTTTGCAGATAGCGTATAAGTTGGGTTACTCAACTCATAAGAGTTTTTACATCAGTGCCAAGTCTCCATTTGAAACAATTGAAAAAATGTTAGGACCCTGGTTTGTTCCAATCATTCGCACGGGGATTTGTGCCACTACTCGTAGAACAAACCTCCTGTGCGAAGACATGATTGAGCAATTTGAAAAAGGCAAAGCAGATAAGCATGGAGATAGGAGATTAAGCCGTGACGATTAAATCTTTTTCCTTTGTAATTCCTGGTGATCCAAAGGGCAAAAGAAGCGCAGAATGACGATTTTAGACGGTGTTTATAAAGATGACAGTCAAGTAACCGCATGTTCAATTAAAAAGCGGTACGGAGCTAGCCCAGAGGTTAGAGTAAAGGTTAGCTGGCATGAGTGAAGAAGAGAAGGAAAGAATTGGTTGGTATTAATAGCATGAGGCTATGTACTTGCTAGAAAATTCATAGAGAAGATTAATGACGAAAGATATAGATCAATTAACAAGTGATTTTTGGAATGTGGTAGATGAAAGTGACTTTACTCAAGGTTTGAAGTTACTTAATGAGATTGCTGAATATAACAAAGAATCAATTTACGATGAAGCGAGTCATATGCTGGGAATAGCAATTGCTGAAGGTAGTACTTTGGTAATGATGAGCATCGTATTCGGAGCGGATGCACAATTTACAGAACAAGATGCAAGAGAGATAGCGTCAAAAAGAGTTAAGTTCTGCTTCGGTCTCTATGACAAGGTATGTCCAAGGGATGAACTAATAGATGAAAATGCTCAGGCCGGAAATAAATTCATCATAGCTGCTTATGAGAATAATAAGGTTGATGGCTTACTTGCTGCAAACAGAATAGCTGAGTTGCATTTAGGTAGTTTGAATAAAGAATTAGCTGTTCTTACGGAGTGGGGATTGTATCTCAATAGTAGTTTGATTGCTAATTTTGCTAATAACTTGAGCAAGGAACTGGAGGAAAATTGATGAAAATCTTAGACGCATGTTGTGGCTCTAAGATGTTCTGGTACGAAAAACATGAGTCACATACCACTTTTATTGATATAAGAAGAGAAGTTAAGGAAGTCAGGGACCGCGATTATGTACGCAAAGTGAAGGTAGAGCCAGATTTAATTGCTGATTTTCGTCATTTACCCTTTACTTCATATCAATTTGATTTGGTAGTATTTGATCCACCTCATCTACTTAAAGCGGGTAAAACAAGTTGGTTAGCTGCAAAGTATGGGGTTTTAAATAAAAATAATTGGAAAGCTGATTTGAAAGCCGGCTTTGATGAATGCATGAGAGTATTGCGACTTGATGGAATATTACTGTTTAAGTGGAGTGATACTGATATCCCACACAGTAAAGTTTTAGAAACTGTAGGACAGCAACCAATTCTGGGAGATAAACGTGGTCACACTAGATGGAGCGTTTTTATAAAGCCTAATGAAGACAATACACCGTCTCCATCGTTTACAACGGACTATATAAAGGAGCATCAACATGATAAAGCTTAATTTGCATACCGACAACCATCCCGGTAATCCTAGAACAAAAGATGTGCATGTTGAAGACTATATGCTAGTCCAAAATGCTGCCGTGGTTCTTACTTCAGGGAAAATTATTTATACAACTACACATCAGGAAGATGTTTTGAAAGAAGTGAGTGAAAAAGGCTACTTAATAACGTGTGATTTTAAAGATTTTGGTATTTGGGAGCCTACTAAGCTGGACCTAAAGGATATCAAAGAAGTTACAAGCATTGATGAGATTGAAAAACTTGAAAAGAAAAAGGAAGAGGAAAAAATACTCTACGATACTGAACGGTGTCGCCAGAAATTTGAAATAGAGCATGCTGAATGGGTTAGAACCTTGGGTAAGGTATTTAAGCAGATGCGACTTAGTAAAGGCTGGAGCGTTAAAGAATTAGCGCATAGAACACCATTCAGCACATCTGATATCGAGCTGTATGAAAGTGGAGAGCGTGAAATTGGAGACTTGCGTCTGAAAACTTATGCCAAAACTTTCGACACTACAGTTAGTGAAATACTAGAAGCCGTTAAGTGGCATAAAAAATAATCGGAGAAAATTTACTATGACAAGAAAAAATGAAGAGTATAAGTCAACTGACAACGAAAAATGGATGCGAGAATTTTCAAGAATAGCTTGGACAGTCAAAGATGGAAAAGCAGAGCCTCCTAAATTCGATTTTCCTAAGGAAGTTAAGGATCGTTTAGATTGGGTTATTAAAAATACCAATCCTGAAGTATGCGGAGTGTCTGTATCTTTCTGGGGTCAGGTGCAATTCTTGTTTGAAGATACACCAAAGATAAGACATGAGTGGGAAATGTTTTCCACTGTGCCGTGGATGCCTATAACTAAGAAGTTTGAAGACTGGGCTTTTCCCTTCTTCTTTTCCCATCCTAGACAGTTATCAATGATTTTGTATCTAGCTTACGGAAATACCAAGGAATGAAAACAGTAGCATTATTACTCGGATACTTTGGCTTGATTGTCTTAGTTATCTGGATAGTTGAGAGAATATAGGAGAAAAATTAATGATGCTAAATGGAACTTTCGAAAGATATAAAGTATTTTCATGAGATTTAAAGGGGTTTAGATATGTTGAAGTCAACTGACCGGTTTACGGTTGAATATGTAATCAAGAAGTATCTGGAGTCGGTACATTGCTACCAACTGGCAGGATTAGTTGAAAATAATTCACGTCTATTATGTGAAATTATGGCAATAGGTGGATTTAAAGAAATCAACAAGGGTTTCTCAGAATTTATTGATGAGAATGGCTTAGTTGATGTTATTAGAATGGTATTGAAGGAGGTGCCTAAATCACATGATGACTAATGATGAAAGAAGACGCCGTCTGGGGGGCGTTAGGACCTTATAGAAAGCTTTCAATTATTAGTAAGTTTGACACTGCTACATTGACAGTAAAAGACTTGTATGAGCTGGAACAAGCAGCATATAGAAGGGGTTATATTGACTCAATCGCAAGACATGATTTTGAAAGATACGGAATAGAGCATTAAATGATTTTCTTGGAGGGATGCAATTGATGAAGCAAATGGAATTTAAAGGAGTAGAAATTGATAGACAAGCTACAGCAGCTTTAACAAAATATTTTTTAAAGTATGAGGTTGATCACTATAGAAGAGTTGCCGGGGTGATTAAAATCGACTTGTCTAGCCCTACTTTGGGAGTTGCATCCTCCCATTCAGGTAGTAATAGTTCTGAGAAGAGTATGATGAGAGCTTTCCAAAAAATGGAATATGCACAGAATGTGTTAAGGGCAGTAGGCTTGGCATATCGTAGCTGTGATATGACTAGTCAAATTATCCTTAAGTACAGTTGCTTTGAGAATTACTCGGATATTCAACTACTACAAAAAGTACCATACCAGTCTCGAAGCATTACCAAGCTTAAACAACGTGCATTTTGCCAATTTGCTGAAGCGATGATACCCGCAAAAGTAAAATTTAATTGTGAAGGTCTACATGATTTGTTGATAGAAAAAAAAAGTGCGGATTGAGTGCGATTTGACTGCAATTTCTTTGCCAAAGTAGTGCGTATTAAGTGTCTTGAAAGATGTTTAAATATGTATCGTAGGGTTTTTAGGTAGGAGCCCTACAGCGGATGCGCAATGAAAATGACTGATTACTTTTTGAATTTTTCTTCAAATAGGAATGATCCTCTAGTGGATTTTTTGAGTTGCCATGAGTAATGCCTTGTAAGGTAGGAACTCCATAGGTCGGTTCGACTCCGGCTATGGCAATAAGGCCACGTGTTAAACGGCTCTAACTTGGCACGCTGCTTGCAAAAAGACACCTCCAAAATGTTTAACATAATATTATTCATTGTCAGCAACTGGGGTTGGACTCCCCGGCAAGTTTTAGCTAGTACATAGTTGTACTAGTATGTCAATAAAAACAAAAGCGATGACCCCTACAAAATAGGGCGAGCGAGCCAGCATGTCAATTAAGATTTATATCTGAAATTGGTTATCATTGCCCGCTGGCTTTTTGGAGTTATACCCAAGTGGTTTAAGGGGCGGTCTTGCTAAGACTGTAGACGATGCAGTTAATGTTATCGTGCGAAGGTTCAAATCCTTCTGGCTCCGTTGCTACTGAAAAGTAGCATTAGAGATATATCCAATAATTTAACTACTATCTACCGGGCACAACACCCGGGTTATGTGGAAGTAGCTCAAAAGGTAGTAGCACCTAGGTCCCAGGTTATGCCGGTTCGAGTCCGGCCTTTCGCATTATCGTCCGTATCTTATAAAGAAGGGAGGATACTTCCTTCTTAAAGCAATAAATTCAACATAGCACGGACGATTTAAGGCAGTGTAGCAAAGCGGCAAACGCAGCAGACTGTAAATCTGTTCTCATCGAGTTCGTTGGTTCGAGTCCAACCACTGCCATACCCTCGTAAGAGGGGTTTGATATTTTCATTAATATATCCTCTTGATTAATCAATAGTTTGTATGGCTGGGCGGAAGATGGATCACATTCATGGTATTCAGACAGAAAACAAACTACAATACTGCACTTTGATAAACCACTAAGAAGTGATCTTCACCCAACTATGAAGCCGATTCCTTTATTTGACTATCAAATTAAAAATAGCAGTAAATCGGGAGACATTGTTCTCGACTTATTTGGCGGTTCGGGAACTACATTAATGGCTTGCGAACAAAATGGACGCAATGCTTATTTAATGGAATATGATCCAAAATATGTAGATGTAATTATTGATCGTTGGGAGAAATTTACAGGACAAAAGGCTGAATTTATAGAAGACTAGCAACAACTAGTCTTTTTATTTTGCAAAAAAGGTGGTGAATTTTAGGCGTGACAAGTAAGAAAAATGAGGCAGGAAGACCCCCGAAAATTACTGACAAAATAGTTAATGAAATGAAGCAGTATATGGTCGCCGGTTTATCGCTCAAAGACGCTTGCACACTGCTTGAAATTGGATACAACACCTGGAATGACTATGAAAGAAACCACCCGGATATTCGGGCAAAAAGAAAAGCATGGCAAAACATGCTTAAAGCACAGGCACAAGCCAACATTGCTAAGCAAGTTTTGAGTGTAAAAGACCCTAGCTGGTCAAGCTATATATTAGACCGTGAATTGAAGCTTGAAGAAAAGAGAGCCAATAGTTCGCTCATAAGAGCCAGAGCTAAACGAGAAAGAATACAGGCTACGTTGCTACAGAAGCAGGTAGAACAGACAGACCAAGTAGCAGGCAAGGCATTAGATAAGATGCAAGATTTAACTACTGAACAGCTTATCTCTTTAACACATTTAGCAGATGAGGACGATGAAGAAGATGAAACTTAATCTTTTAGAAAGACAAGGCATTGTTCAAGCAGCAAAGATGGAACTAGCCAGACGAAGCTATGCCGATTACTTTTTACTTGCTAATCCAACAGCTAAGATGTACCCACACATAAAAGTTATTTGTGATGCATTGCAAAAAATTATAGATGGTGAGCAGCATTTTTACATTATCGAGATGCCGCCCAGACATGGTAAGTCTTTAGCTATTACCAAAACCTTTGCTAGTTACTACATGATGAAATACCCCGAACGTGAAGTTATGATTACAGCTTATTCAAAAAAGTTATATAAGCAGTTTTCAGGGGATGAGCGTAGAAAATTTAAAGAGTGGGCACCTAGACTGTATGGATTAACAACAAGTGTTGATTCAGCGGATGAATTCCAGATTGCAGGACATCAAGGTAAATTTCATGCTACTTCTATGACTGGTGGTGCAACAGGTATGGGTGCTGATCTCTTGATTATTGATGATCCAGTGAAAAATGCAATTGAGGCTAGTTCGCCAACTATAAAAGACCGTATTTGGAATGAATGGACTGATACATTTTCTACCCGTGTGCAAGGTAAAAAATCATCTGTGATTGTAATCATGACTAGATGGCAAACAGATGATTTAGCAGGTAAATTGCTTCAAGAAAAGGCTTTTCCATGGGAAGAAATAAAATTTCCTGCAATTGCAGAAAATATTCCACTAGGTGAAACCGATGAGTTAGGCAGAGTTAATGGTGACCCGCTTTCTGAAGAGCGTATGTCTTTAAAGGCATTGCTAAGACAAAAGAAAAATATGGGTACACAGCGGTTTAATGCACTGTATCAGCAAAGTCCAACTATTGAGGGTGGTAATATCTTCAAGCGTGAGTGGGTCAAGTACTATGTACCTGATAAAGAAACCATGGCTAAGCTGGGACTAACAGAAAAGGAAGTAGCAATTTTACCAAGACACTTAGATAAAGTAGCACAGTCATGGGATGCAACTTTTAAGAGTGGGGAAAATGATGACTTTGTTGCGGGGCAAGTATGGGCTAGACGTGAGGCTAATTACTATCTTATGCCGGGTGATGTGCATAAACGTATGACCTTTACAGAAACCCTTGCAGCTATCAGAGAAATGACAGCACGTTATCCACAGGCAAATGCCAAGTACATCGAAGATAAGGCTAATGGATCAGCAATTATTGATACATTAAAAGATGAAATTGGTGGAATTATACCGGTTGAACCCGAGGGAGGTAAGGAAGTTCGTGCTAATGCTGTATCTCCTTTATGGGAAGCAGGAAACGTTTATGTTCCGCATCCCTTATGGCGACCAGAAATAGAGGACTGGCTACAAGAAATATTTCAGTTCCCTAATGGTCCACATGATGACCGTGTAGACTCGATGACCCAAGCACTCAATAACATTAAAGTACGGCAGAGTGAAGATATATTCTCTAACTTTTATGGTATATAGGGGGAAGTATGGTTAATTTTTTTACTAAGATGTTTAAAAATGACTCAATAGAAGAAAAAACAGACGCCTTAGAGTACATAAATAATTCTTACGGTGTTGCACATAGTACGCCAAGATTAGATACTACCGATTACTATAAGTTGTCTGAAAGCTACCATACTAACGGAATTGCAAGAAAACTGGTAGCTAAGCCAGCAGAAGATGCTACAAGAAATGGCTGGCGTTTAGTGATAAATGGGGATGAGAAAAAGCAGAAAGTATATCAGCAGGCGCTTAGTGCCCTTAATTTAAGAGCTGCTTTCTCACAAGAAATTATTTATCAGCGATTATATGGTGATGGTTATATAACTTTTGGTATTGATGAGATAAGTAAAACGAGGACTGACATCCCTTTGATGGCAGATAATATAAAAAATGTTAAATATGTTAATGCTTTTTCTCCAATTAATGTGGTTCAGACTAGGGTAAATGATAATCCTATGAGTGAGGATTACGGTAATGAGTCGGCTGTAGTCGTGAATATCACTAGTAACGGTGAATCAGTAGATAAAGACGGTAATATTAAGTTTGAACCATTGACTACTGAAAAAATAGTGATTGATAAAAGCAGATACTTCCATGTTTCGTTAGATAAGATGGAAGATGACGAAACTGGGAACTCCATTCTCGTTAGATGTCAAGACCAAGTGGATGCTTTAGACAGCGCTATTAAGTCAACTAATGAATTTTTAGAAACTTATAATACGAGGGCTTATTTCAGTTCAAATGTGACAAATTTGGAAGCTGGTAAAAAAAGAAAGCTAATGGAGCTTTTTGAAAAAGGTTTACGGAATCAATCTTTTTTACTTGCTGGTGATAAAGATAGGTTTGAAAATATATCTCCTACCTTAAGTGGTATCAACGATTTATTTACTCACTCATGGGAGCAATTAACTGCTGTGAGTGAAATTCCTAAGTCTATTATGATTGGTCAGCAAGCAGGTACATTAGCCGGGGCGAGTGTTGATGTACAAAATTACTACATGATGGTTAAAAGCTTGCAGGAAGAAGTAATTAAGCCTCAGCTAGTAAAAATTGTTGAGATGCTGATGTGGTCTAGTGACATTGGTGGTATAAGTGAAGATCCAACAAGCTTAGATTGGAAAATTGAGTTTAATCCTTTATATTCTGATGATAATAAGACACAAGCTGAAACCTTTCGGATTTATGCTAATACTTTATCAACTCTTGTAACTACTGGAATTATTGGGCTTGATGAAGCTGCAAGTATGCTGGAAAGTCAAGATAATAATTCCGTTCATATGATGCAGATGAGTAAAAACGACTCACTAGAAGAACCAGAGTATAGTAAAGAAGAGTTAGATAAGTACAAAAAGATATTAGAAGATATAAACAATGAGTAAAGAAATTAAAATTCCTCCTACTCGGTATCCAATCAAGATTGAAGACTGGTATTTTAAGACTCTTCAGAGCTTTATAAAAGGCTGGAAGAGGGATGCAGAATATTATCTAAAGAACTATATAAATCCTTATATCAAAGGTGGTAGTACTTTTAAATTAGATGCTGATGGCGATATTTTAGATAGAATACTTGAGTCTCTAAAGTTGTTGGATACAGCTATTGAAACAGCTCAGAGTGATCATGTTCTTGAGATAACGATTGAACAATTTATAAAGGCTGTGGATAACTTTAGTTACAACAATTCACTTATCCAGATGAAAATCATAGGATTAAACCCAATTGAAAAAAATTCCAAGTTAGATAACTACTTTAAAACTAAGATTCATGAAAATGTCCAACTCATCAAAGGCTTTCGTGATGATTATTCTAAAAGGCTAGAAGGTGATATTTATCGCAGTATTACTGATGGTGGTGGTGTAACTAGCATTACTGAAAATCTTACTAAGCGTACAAATATGGCGGTCAAACGAGCTAAATTAATTGCTGTTGACCAAACAGGCACGATTATCAGCCAAGTAAATGCTTATCGTGCAAAAAGTGCAGGTGCGGAAAAGTATAGATGGCAGTCAATGGAAGACCAAAGAGTTAGACCAAAGCACCGTGAGTTAGATGGCAAGGTTTTTGCATATGATGACCCACATGGTGGAGATGATGGGAAGCTACCCGGCGAACCTATAAGGTGTCGTTGCGTAGCTGACCCAGTATTTGAAGATTAATAGACGCTTAAGTATAGCGTCTTTTTTTGTACCCAAAATTAGGAGGAAAAATTATGGTAGATGTAAAAAGCGGAGCAAGTAATCAAAGTAGCAGTTCTAGTGAAATTAAGGCTAGTGCAACAAGTTCTGTGGCAAGTGTGGCCAAAGTATCTAGCACTTATAGTGTAAGTCCTCAGGTAGCCCCTAAGGCTACTAAACCCATTGAAACAAGAATCAATATGAAAGGAGGTGAGAAGCCTATGGCAACTAAGAAAGCAGCAGTAGATCCAACTGGTGAGTTTGATTATTCAAAGGCTGTAGCATATCAAGTACAAGAAGGCGATACTTTATTTTCAGTTGCTCAAAAGTTCTTAGTAGCAATGCAACAGTTACGCTACTTTAACCACATTAGACCGGGTAGAAACTTAAGAGTTGGTAAAACTATCTACATCCCTAAAGAACCAATCAATGTGCCTGTAGGTAAGTAAAAATGCTTCGATATGATAGCGCACCTATAAAGAATAAAAAATTTTATAAGGATCCAACTTCCGGATACTTAACTTTTAAAGATGTACCAATTGCACGCGTGGGAGTTTTCCCATATCGCAATGCAGACGGTAGCTATCACATGGAGGCAAAGTTACCAGAAGATTTATTAAATCCTGATACAGTCAACTCAGCTAATAATAAAGCTTTGACGGATGACCACCCCGGAGAAAGTGTAAATACTGAAAATTCTACGCAATACCTTAAGGGCTTCACTTCTGGGAATGCCCATGTAGAAGATGGAAAGATTAAGGTTGATGTCACTTTAACGGACAGCGCCTTGATTGAGGAAGTAGAATACGGGAAAGAGGAGCTTTCTATTGGCTTTGCTACTGATACTTTTCCAAAATCAGGAGAATTTAAAGGTACAAAATACGATACGGTTCAAAAACATATCCGTATAAATCATTTGGCTGTAGTCAAGCGTGGACGTGCTGGCCATACGGTGCGGTTAACGGGGGATTCTGCTGAGTTGGTAATGGATAAGTTAGATAGTAAAAAGAAAGAGAGTAAGCAGATGGAATATACAACTGTAAGACTTGATGGTAAAGATATTACCGTAGCTAAAGAAGATGCAGCTATTGTTACTGGCGCAAATGATGCTGGGAAGGATAAAGATGCACAAATTACAGCTTTAAAGAAAAAGATTAAAGATCTTGAAGGTGATTCTGAAAAGACTAGTGACCAAGCTAAAAAGGATAAGCAAAAAGCTGACTCGCTAGAAGAAGAAAATAAAACTCTCAAAGAAAAGCTTGAAGAGTTTAAAGGGGATGCACTTGATGAAAAGATTGAAGCCGCTGTAGAGTTACGCAATAAAGCTAACAAGTTTTTAGGCGATTCTTATGACTTTTCAGGTAAAAGCGAAAGAGAAATTAAAGTTGCAGCAATTAAGACCGTTGATGACTCATTTAATCCGGAAGGAAAAGATGAAAGCTATATCAGCGGTCTTTTTGATGGGCTTAAACCTACTGAAAGTACTTCTGGTGTGGTTGGTTTCAAATCTAATCGTGCAGATAGTCTATCAGATGAAGCGGCGGTAATTGAAGCTCGTAAAAAGAGATATGGATTTTAAAAAGGAGGTAGTAAAGTGGGAATTCCAGATGCAGTGATGTATCACGATGGTAATTTAGGCGCTGGTACTGTAGCTACTACTGAACCATCAACAGTTAATGGAGAAATTGCAGGGAGCGATATTTTATTTGGCTCAGCAGTCACTATTGAAGATGGAAAAGTGGTTCAAGCTAAGGGTGGCAAGATGTTTGGTGTGTCTTTAAAGCGCACATATTCTATGACTGATGACTTTATTAGTGATCACGTTGCAGAAGACCATTGGTATACTGGTGAAACACTTGGAGTTTTAAGAGATGGAACTATTTCAGTCTTAATCAGTTCAGATGTAGATGTTAATGATTTTGCTGCAGTAGATGCAGATGGAAAGTTTAAAGTTGCAGAATCAGGTGATGATGTAGTAGGTGTCTTCCTAAGTTCAGGTAATGCAGGCTCAACTGCTAACTTACAAACTAGAATTCAATTTAATAACTCTACTTCGGCTAATGCTACTGCTACCCAAGCCGATAATAAATCATCTGTTAAGCAAGATACTCAAGGAAAGGACGGTCAATAATTAAATGCCAATTCCAGATAATACAACCATTCTAAATAAGCGTACTTTAACTTATTTAGATAACAAATTGTATACAGCAAATGACGTTCCCTTAATCGGACGTTCTCTTTTTGGCCATATGCAGGTTGGTGCATGGGACGAGTTTGTTAAGTACTACGTAGTAGAAACAACTGGTCAAGCTATTAAGTACACTAACCGGATGACAAACATTCCTACTGGTGATGAAAACATTACTGAGCATGCAGCTTACATCACTAGTTCTGTTTTTGCCACCACTTACTCAAATGAAGAGTTAGCTAAGGCTCAAAAGTCAAATATTAGCTTACTTGACTATAAGCAAAAGGAAACCGCACGTGCTTTTGCTGAACGTGAAGACAAGATCATTTTTAACGGTGAATCTAATTCAAATTCAGCATTGAATATCTATGGGTTAACTTCTAATGCTGAAAAAGTTGGATACCAATCAGAAGATATGCCAGCCGACTTATCAACGATTGAAACTGATAAATTCGTTAATTGGTTTAATGAGATGTTAGATAAGATTACACTTGACGGCTATGAAAATATGAAGCCTACATTGGTTTTACCAAAGAGAGCTAAGCATTACTTAAAGCGTATCTATAATGACTACAATCCAGACAAAACTTTATACACCATGATAAAAGATGACATTGCTGACATTAAGTTTACTGATGCACTTAAGGGCAAAAATATTGGTAAAAATAAGAGTAGCATGGGGTTGCTGATGTTTACCGATTCTACGACTGGTCAAATTGTTGATGCAATGGCACCAACACGTCAGCCGGTAGAATACTCAAATATGGTTACTAAAATCCCTTATTTGCAACGCTTAGGTGGCGTGATTATCCGTAAACCTAACGCAATTATGCAATTAAATAACATTTTGCCTAAAGAAAATGATGAACAATAATTTAAGCCTTACTACTGTGGATAAAGTACGTGCTACTTCTAGTGATTTAACTGATGGAATTAGTGATGATACTTTAAAGCTTTTAATTGAAGATGCTTCAATTCAAGTTATTGCTGATGATTTTCCTAAGACAGTTAATAATGTTCCCATTCAGGAATTAGCTGCTAGGTATTTAGCACTACACTTGATTACAACTCAAAGTGTAGCTTCAAGTGAAAGCGTCATCTCTGAAAAGGTGGATGTTATTGAAAAACACTACTCAGATAAGAGCCGACTAGATTGGCTTAAATTATCTCCATATGGGCGTATGTATTTACGTTTATACAATCGCTATGCAGGTGATTTAGGACTAATGGTAATTGAGTATGAGTAATCAAGTAGAGCATTGGAAAAAGGCTATACAAGAGCTTAAAAAACTGAACAATTATCAAGTAGCTATCGGCTTTTTTGGTGAAAGAGATAGCAGATTACTTACTATAGTCAGAGCTAACGAGTATGGGGCACATATAAGGCCGAAAAATGGTCAGTGGCTTACTATACCTACTAAGGAAGCAGAAGATGGGGATAATGGCTTACCTAGAAGCGCCAAAGAAATAAAAGGACTTTTTAGACCGAAAGGTAAAAATATTTTATGTGTGAACAGGGATGGAAAGCTGGTAGTGATGTACTACTTGGTTAAATCTGTTGATATTCCTGCACGCCCTTTTATCCGTACGGCGTGGATAGAAAATAAAGGTAAGTATGCATCCCTTATTAAATCTGGTATTGAGAGTATTTGCTTTGAAAACGGAACTGCAGAGAAGCTGTTAAAAAAATTAGGCGAAACTGCGGCTAGTGATATACGCAAGGCATCAATAAAGCTTTCTAAACCATCTAATGCTCCTGTTACTGTCGAAAGAAAAGGCTCAAATAACCCACTGGTAGATACTGGTGAGTTACAAAAAAGGGTTACTTATAAGATCATTCCAACTGGAGGCAAGTTATGAAGCTAGATGTTTTAGATATGCTGAATGAATATGGCGTTGACTTGAAAGTTCAGCCTTTCCACAAGGAATATGATGATTTTGGTGTTAAAGTTTCAGACTCACTAGATAAGTGGGAAAGCAGGCACGAACCTGTTTATCCTGCCAATGGTGGTTCACTGGCGAATATCATTAGTGGTGGCACAATCGTTTCTGATAGCCTTATTTGGCTTTCAAGTAAGGATTACAAGATTGGCACAGTAGTAGATGTTCATGGTCAAAAATACCGAGTTAAAAGTAAATCTAATTATTTGGACTATGCAACACTAGTGAAATACGAACTAGAGGGGGATAGTCAAAGTAAAGATGGATACTAAATTACTAAGTGACCATAAATTAATTATTTATATACTGGGACAGATGATTAAAAGGCTTTGCAACTGTCCCTTAATTTATGAAAGCCAAACATTAAATCAAGAAAAATATCCGTTTTTTACATACAACTTTATTAGCTTAGAAGAAGACCTAACATTCGACTGGCAAAAAGAACATCAACCATATAAAGCTCAATTCCAAGTGGATGCATATTCTGATAACCCGCTTGATGCAGAAGAATTGATATTAAAGTTATGGGAAGGTTTAAAATCCAGTCAATACAGAATATTTTTCACACAAGCTGATATAACACCTCAAACACTAGGAAACACTAGTAATAGAACAGCATTAGTAACTGGAAACTATCAATATCGTTTTGGGTTTGATGTTACTTTTTCACTATTAAGAGGGGTTGCAAAAGACGTAAATCAATTAAACTTCGATGGACAAGACTTAACCATCGAATCCATTTCAACGAAAGAAGAGGAAGATTAAATGACAGGAATTGCACCATTTTCTAAAACTTCAGATGTTGATGTTGTTTTAACTATTTTAAAGCCACGTCCAGTTATTGGGCTTGGCAATATGTTAATTTTGAATGAATTAGCACCTGTTCAAACAACACCAACCAGTTCAGCAGATTCAAATGCTGATAGTTCAGCAACTCAACCAGCTACTAATACTCCATCAGGGGCAACAAAAGTAGCTGGTCTTTTAATGGACAAAACTGATTCAGTTAGTGGCGCTGTATATCGTGAATATGCTAACGCAGACGCTGTTTTAGATGATTATGATGAAGATTATGACAACCCAGTATATGCCAAGGCAGCAAGCTATTTTGCGCAAACTAACCCAAGTGATCGTGTGGCTGTATTGAGTTACCCACAAGGCAAGTTACAAGATGCTTTAAAGGCATTTTGGTTTAATAACTGGACATTTGCAGTTACTACTTCAACTAATGAAGATGATCTTCAATTAGCTTCTAATATCTTTGAAACCAATAAAGATCACTTCTTACTAATTCAACGAAATGATATTAATGCATTTGAAAAGTTTGTTGGCCAAAACTATACCATCGGTATTAAGCATGATGAAAGTGAAGCAATGGATGCCGCATTAATTGGTTCTACTGCTTCTCTAACAGTTGGTTCGGTTAACTGGAAGTTCCGTGAATTAGAAGGCATTACCCCTGATGAGTTGACTAGTGGTGAGCTTTCACAAATTAGAACAGCCCACTTGATTGCTTATATCACTATTAATGGTCAAGGTGAAACTACTGATGGCACTGTTATGTCTGGTGACTATATTGATAGTTTGCATGGTGATATTTGGGTTAAGACTAATATTGAAAGCGAATTGCAAAGCTTATTACAGTCTTATGACAAGATTCCATATGACTCTACAGGAATTAATTTAATTTCAGCAAAAGTTACTAGTGTACTCCAAAAAGCTTATGAACAAGGCATTATCTTGGAGGATGAAACCACTAATAAGGGTTCCTACACAGTTACTGCAACTCCAAGAAGTGCCCAACCACAAGCTGATTTATCTAAGCGTCACTATGGTGGTGTTTCATTTACTTACCACCGCAGCGGTGCAATTGATACTGTAAAGGTTGCTGGTACTATCGAAAGCGACACTTTAACCAATAACTAGAAAGGAATTAATAAATAATGGCAAACTTTAACAATCCAAAAACAGGTTACATTGACCCTCCTTATGACTCTGGCGACCTTAGCTTAGTAATTAACGGCGTGTTGATGTTTGATTTTGCGTCAGGCTCAACCGCAGTTGAATATGCTGATGATAATGCAGTTGCTTCTTCAACTGTTGACTTACAAGGTGCAGCTAATATTTCAATTAACCACAAGGGGACTGGTAAGTTAACAGTTAACTTATCTCAAATGTCACCATGTAATAAAGTATTGACTGATTTATTAGATCAAAGAAAGATTTTCTCAATTGATTACCGCAATAGTGATTCTCACGTATATAGTGAACACTGCTACATTGAAAAGCACCCTAATGTTACTACTGCTGAAACAGCAGGAACTTCAGCATGGTTAATCGTGGTACTAGACAGAACTATTGAAAGTTTATTAGGCGACTCATAATCGCCTTTTTTTACACTTAAAAGTTTCAAAGCTTTTAAGTGCATTTTAGATTATTTATTTTTACAAAGGAGAAATGAACAATGGCAGCAACTAAGAACAACAAATCAACCAAGATGGCAGAAAAGGTATTGAAGCAGCGCAAGAACGCAGCAGAACTTGCCAAGGAAAGTGAAATTCCAACTCTTCAAGGTCAAACTGAGACCGTCACTATTCGTCCAGAAGGATCTAGTCCTTATGAATTAACGCTTAGATTTCCCGGAGTAGCCCAAGCTTGGAGAGTATTAGAATCTGATACAAAAGATAGTGTAGGAAATATTGTGGGGCCAGCAGTATTAGAAAATGCCCTTAATGCGGGAATCATCGTGTATCCAAAAATTAACAGTATTGATTTCTGGAATGTTCACCGCGGATTTTATGAATCTGCAGCGGAAGTAGTTAAATTTCTTACAGCACGGCTTAACTAAACGCAAATCTAATAAAGAAATAGATGAAGAAGCTGATATATTACAACGTCAACTGCGTTTAATTCTTCATGGCTTTCCTAAAGACATTGTTAATGTTGCCACAGTAGATGATTTGCGAGTTTTAGAAGAAATTGATAAGCGAAATGTCGAAGAAAAAATAGAAGTAGATTCAGTATCTGTAGCAAAAGGTATAGCAATGTTATTTGAAGGAGGTAAGTAGAATGGAGCAAGAAGGCTTCAATATATTAGCTAAAGTTGATGTTGGAGAAATTGAAAAGGCAAATAAATTAATTGAGAGCTTTGAAGGTAAGATAAAGACCATTCAAAGCTCTTTTTCTAGCCTCAAAATGCCCAACGGTGTTCTAAATGGTATTCAAAGCTTAGATAATGCTACCCAGTCATATATGAAGCGGTTGGAATCAACTGCTCGCTTGTATGCACAAGATGGTAACAGTGCCAAAGCTTACGAAACCTCAATTCAAGCTTTAAATGTTAAAACCATTTCCTACAAGGACACTATAGGCGAGTTAACTCGTAAATCTAAGGAACAAATAAATCAGCTTGAATTTCTTGGAAAGACTCAAGGAACTACTAGTAAAGCTTATCAAGATCAGAAAGCTAAGCTTGATGAAACGATTACCAGCTTAAATAACTACAAAATAGCTTTACGTCAAACTGAAAACCTGCTTAAAGATATGCCTGATGCTGGTTTTCATAAAATGCAACTCTCTGTTGAGGAAAATGTTTCTGCTATCAAGCGTTTAGAAGCAGAAACTAAACTTTATACAATTGAGGGGAACAAAGTTAAAGCTAATGCTACTGCTTGGCAAGCTAATAAACTCAGAGTTGAAGAATACCAACGTGAGATTAAACGTACTCAATCTGAGGAATCAAAGCTTAGAAGCGAACTGTCAAAGCTTGATCAAGGTAGTGAAGCTTATACTCGTACCAAGACTAAAATTAATGAAGTTAAAGCTAAAGAGATTGAGTTAAATTCTGCAATCAAAAAGACGCAAAGTGCAATAGAAAAAATTAGACCTACTGGATTTAATAGATTAGTTAGTGCGGCTGATAAATCTATTAGTAGAGTAGGAAGACTAAAATCACTACTAAAAAGCGGCTTTGATACTGTAAAAGCTCCTGCTATGGCAGCCGTAGGTACAGCTAGTGCAGTTGGCGCATTTTCTATAAAAGGTGCAGAAGAATACGGAGACTTAGAGCAACGATATAAAGAAATTAATAACTTAGCTACCCTTGGTGGTGAAAAGCAAGTCGAAGTAACTAAATCTTTAAAAGATATGCAGTCTCAAGGACGTGATATGTCTTTACAGTACGGCAAGTCACAAAAAGAAATTGCAGAAGGCTATGAAGATTTAGTAAAAAGAGGCTATACCTCGCAACAAGCTTTAGGGTCTTTAAAGAGCGAAGTTCAAGCATCTGTAGCATCAGGGGATGATTTTGCAGATGTGACTAAAGTTTCATCACAAGCGCTAGAGTCCTTTGGCTTAAAAGCTAAAAGTACTGAAGGGATGCTAAAAAACACTAAAAAAGTTGTTAATGAGTTAGCTTATGCGGCAGATGCAACTTCAACTGGATTTAGTGATTTAGGGGTTGGATTATCTTATGTTGGTGCCACAGCTCATCAAAATCATTTACAACTTGGTGAAACTGCATCCGCTATGGGAGTACTTTCAAATGCAGGACTTGAAAGTGATAAGGCTGGTACAGGACTACGAAATGTTATCAATAATTTAGTTACTCAAACTAATAACATTGGTAGCAAAAATTCTATTTTTAGCCAATTAGGCATAAAAAAAGAAGAAATGCTTGATAGCCAAGGCAATTTAAAAAGCTTGGCAGATGCAATGGATGTTGTATACGCCCATATTAAGGCTCATAGTAAGAACTCAGTAGAAGAAAGTGGCTTTTTTAAGTCTATTTTCGGAACTACGGGTCAACAAGCTGGGCAAATTTTAGCTACTAATACTAAAGAATTAAGGGAACTTACTGGTCAAACTGATAAGGCTGGTAAAAGTGGTACGTATGCAGCCGAATTAGCTAAGAAAAACTCAAGTACGGCTAAAATGTCCATTCAACAATCTAAGATGGCTATGCAAGATTTACAAATGCAAATGGGTAAAGCTTTACTGCCTGCATTAGGTGAAGCATCCCAAAGAATGAGTAAATTTCTTAGATCAAAAGATGGCCAAGAGTTTGAAAAAGGTGTAGTAGGTGCAATTAAGAAGGTATCTACTGCTGTAATAGACTTGGTAGACTATGGCGTAAACCATAAAACCCAAGTAAAGTGGATTGCGGGAGGTTTTTTAGCTGCTTACTCAGTAAGTAAGGGACTTAAATTTATTAAATTTCTTGGGGATGTAAAAACTGCAATTACTGACTTAAAAGGCGGTAGCAGTATCTTACAAGAAATTGGCGGCGGAATTGGTAAATTATTTGGTCATAGTGTAGAGAACAAAATTGGTTCTACAGCTATTGATACCGCAGCTGATGTAGCGACGAGTAGTAAAGGCGGAATATTTAAGAAAATCTTCCGTCGAGGTGGTTCTAAAGTAGCTACAGATGTTGTTGAAGAAGGCGCAGATGTTGCTACTAGCATCCCTAAAAAATGGTATAGCGCACCATTAGAAACTTTAAGACATTCTAATAAAGTAGCTGGAACAAGTGGTCTTGTATCAGGATTTAAAAACTTATCCACAGTCGGTAAAGTGGCTCATGTAGCTTCTGTGGCAGGGATTGCCTTAGATGCGGGATCAGATATATTTAGTGCTATTCAGCACAAAGATAATGCTACTCAAAGAAGTAAAGATATTGGTGGCGCTAGCGGTGCAGCTATTGGTGGAGCATTAGGTTTATTTGGTGGTCCACTAGGTTCAATGGTTGGTGGCTATGTTGGCGAAAAAGTCGGGCAGTATGCTGGTGGTGCAGCCGATAAAGCAACTAAAGGGTGGCAATCTTATCAAAAAGATAGTACCGCCCCTACCAATAAATGGTCTTGGAATAATGTTGGTTGGTCTACTGCTAATACGGTTAATAAAATTAGTAACTGGAGTAGTCAACAAGGTTCTAACTTTAATAAATGGACTAATAATACTGGTAAATCCATAAGTCAAAACTGGAATGGCACAGTCAAAAATGTTCAAAATTTTGGTAAAATTACCGAAAAAATGTGGGACGGTGCCAAGAAGAGTACAACTACTTTCTTTAAGGATCTCCCTAAAAACTTTGATAGTGCTAAGCAAAATGTAGGTAAATTTGCTAACAGTATTGGTCAAAATATCCATAAAGGTTGGAACACGGCCGCTGATGCTGGTCACAACTTCTTTAAAAATTTACCTAGCAATATAAATAAAACTAAAAAGAATGTAACTCGCTGGGCTGATGATACTGGTAAGTCTATTAAAAAGGGATGGGATACAGGAAAGAAGAATGTAGGCAAGTTCTTTACTAGTATCCCGGGAAACATCACTAAGGCTAAAAAGAACGTAACCCGCTGGGCTGATGATACCGGCAAATCCATTAAAAAGGGATGGGATACCGGCAAGCAAAATGTAGGTAAGTTCTTTACCAGTATTCCTGGCGAGATAGGTAAAGCTAGGAAAGATATTAATAAGTGGACTAGTGATACTGGTAAGAATATCCAAAAAGGTTGGGAAACTGGCAAAAAAGGTGTAACGAAGTTTGTTGCTGATTTACCCTCTAATCTTGGTAAAGCAAAAGATCATACTGATAAGTGGATTAAAGATGTTGGAACAGGCATCCAAGATGGCTGGGATAAATTTTCTAAAGGCTTTGCAGAAGGCTGGAGTAAGTTTTGGGGCGGACTTGGAGATAATTTAAAGGGCTTCTTTAGTGATGTCCAGAAAAAATGGGACGGTCTTAAAAAAGGTGTGGGAGACCTAGGGAAGAATGCTAAAAACGGAGCCGTTGATGTTGCTAACGAAGTAAACTATTGGCTTGGTGGATCACGCACTAAATATAAAAAAGCTCACGCTAATGGTGGGGCAATTACTCAAAGTCATAGCGCCTTAGTTGGTGAGGAAGGGCCAGAACTTGCTTATAAGCCATATGCTAATGAAGTACGCTTACTTGGTGCTAATGGTCCAGCCTTTGAAAGAGTCCATAGTGGAGAGCGTATTTTAAACGCTCGTGATACTAAGAAGGTAATGAATGGCGGTTTGGGTCGTGGCACTATCCTTAAAGGATATGCTAATGGCACAACCACCCTAAAAGAAAATAAAGCTCAAAACTTGCCACAGCCTGCTACGGCACCTGTTGTAAAAACAAATAGTTTTAATACTTTACGTAATAATACAGATAAAGATTTTAAGACTATTACTGTAAATGTTAAGCAGGAAACAACCAAACTTAACAAAAATACGGATAAGGATTTTAAGAATCTTACAGTAAAAGTTAAGCAAGAAACTACTAAGCTTAGTCAAAATACTAATAAGGATTTCAAGAGTACAACTAAGAATACTGAGAAGGAAACTAATTTAATTTATCGTCATACTTACGATGATTTTAAAGAAACTACTTCTAAAGTAAGCAAGGAAACTAATGAAATTCGAGTAAATTCTGAAAAAGATTACACCAATATGCGCAAGAACGTTGAAAAGCAAATGGATTATTTGCATGACGGTGTAATTGATAGCGCAGAAGGTACTTCTAAGAGCTTTGGTAAAGCTTTAAATAAAATGACTGACTATGCCCAAGATGCAATGAAAGATACCATTAGTCAATTAAACAATGGTATCAGCAGCATTGATAAAGTTCTTAGTCAATTTGGTGGCAATTCCCAAGTTATTAAACCAGTTCATTTTGCTACAGGTACTGATAGTGAAGGGCGTTTGACTCAAAACACTTTAGCAATGGTTAATGATGCTCAAAGTGGACCACGTCAGGAAGCTTTAATATCTGACAAGAATGAAATTTATTACCCTCAAGGTAATAATGTCACTATGATGATTCCTGCTGGCTGGGGCGTTCTTAACGGAGAACAAACACAAAAAGTTCAACAAGCTCAACAAGATGTACACCATTTTGCTAAAGGTTCGGGACTTGATGAAGATAAACTTATTAAGATTGCAGAAGCAGGGCAAAAAAATCCTTCCAAAGATTTTAAGAATAGTTTTCTTTCAAATGTTAAGCCAAAGGGTCCCGACCTAAAACAAGGTGTCATATCCATGGCTGGAAACGGCGCAAACCAATATGGTGTTCCATGGGATAATGCTATTTGGTCGGTCATTAATGATGCAATTGGTGGCGGTGCAGAAGGTAAAGGTGGAACACGTGAAGCCTTTCTTAAATATGCTGAAAAAACATTCTCAGGTGTTCCTTATGCGATGGGAGCAATGAGTAAAGCCACTACCGACTGTTCAGGAATGGTCGCACAAGCTTTAGCACATTTTGGCATTGATATTGGTCGTTCAACAGTAGATATGCAAACTAGCAAAGGCGTGCAATCACTTGGCCAAGATATTTCTAAGACTCAACCCGGGGATATTGTAGTATTTGGTCATGGTACTGGTGCTGCAGGACACGTTGGTATCATCTCTAATCCAAAGACTCACATGATGTTCAATGCTAACGGTGGATACGGAAAAGCACTTGTATCATCAATTGATGAATCTAAATCTATGGGGTATGAGTACTTTAGAGTTAAAGGACTACACGATGCAACCAGTAATGATACTAAAAAGCTAAAGGAGGATAGCCGTCTCAAAACTTTAGCGAAAAATCAACTTGGTAGTAAAGCAATCAAATGGATTCAAGATAATCTTGGGGATTCCGGTGACTTAGGTGGTAATCCTGGCGGTGAAGGTGTTGAACGATGGCGAGGAACAGTTAAAAAAGTTCTTAGAATGCTGAACTTATCAACATCGCAATCAATGGTAGATAGGGTTTTACGTCAAATTAATACCGAATCTTCTGGTAATCCACGAGCTAAGCAAGCTGGTGCTGATCCAGACGGAGACGGTTCAGGTCCAGCAATGGGGTTAATGCAGACTAAACGAGTTACTTTTGATACTTATAAGAGGTCTGCGAATAGTGACATTTTTAATGGTCCTGATTCCATTTATGCAGGGTTAAATTATGCTAAGCATAGATATGGACCGTCTCTTTACTATTTAGGTCAAGGTCATGGCTACGCCAAGGGTGGTCGTCCTACTGTTCGTACTCCATTTATCGCAGGGGAACAAGGGCCTGAATTAATTACTGCTGATGGTCCAGTTAAGGTTGATACTCATGAAGAAACTAAGCGAAAACTTAGTGACGTAAAGAATATTTTGAAAACTTCAAAATCAGTAGTGGATAGACAAGAAATTACTGAAAAGAGCGGTATAAGTTCTACTTTGAAAAGAATCGTTGACAAGATTAAACCCGTAGCCAAACCAACCAAGCAAATCAACCCAACTATTAATATCAACATTAATGGATCAATTTCATCTACAAAAGATGCCCAAAATGTTGCACTTAAGGTTAAGGAAGAAGTAAGTAAAGTTATTGAGCGAATGGCTGATGCATTTGGCTCAGATGTCGAATATGTTTAAGGAGGACTTCATGGTTTTATATGAAGATGGAGGTGGCTAAATGGCTACTGCCAAAAAGAAAAGTAGCAAAAAGACTACTAAATCTAAAGATTTAACAATAGTTTCGGCACGCTTGAAAAATCCAAATTCTAATAAGGCTGAGAAGAAGGCAATAAAAGCTTATGATAAAGCCAAAACTAATTACGATAAAGCTAACTCCAAATTTAAATCTAAGGATAAAGTTTATCAGGCATTAGCTAAGAAAAGGGATAAGGCACGAGAAAAGGGAAATAAGGTTACAGAGGCTAAATATCAAAAGCAAATTAATGCAAGATACCCAGCTTGGAATAGTGCTAAGAAAAAATTAGATAGTCAAAAGGCTGCAAAAGATAAGGCTAAAAAGAATTTAGATAAGCTTATATCTAGTGACAAAAAATATACTGTAAATAAGTTAACTAAAAAAGTTAATACTCAAAAAAAGAAAAACTGGGCACCGGAAGGTAAAGCTGGTATTTTTCAAAGTAGTGGAAATGACAGCACAATTATTTACCTGCACCCAACAGATAATGAAAGTGTAACGACTGCAAGTAATGTCACTAGTTGGGCTGTGGATAAAGGTAGCCCAAGGTCAGATTATGCGAGAATTTCAAGTAAACAAGTTACATTAAGTGGTGTCTTAACTGACGGTTCTACTAAGGCATTAGCTAAATATGATACTCTTAGAACTTGGAACTCAAGGCATTATGAATTGACTTATAAAGGGAATATTTACCTAAAGCATTTAATTATCACCAACCTTGAACGAAGTTACTCGGGCTATAAATCAGACATTAAAGTTAATATAACGTTCACTTTTGTTTATGCGGCAGAGGTAACTACTTCAAGCAAAGATAAAAATCACAGTAAAACCTCTAAGTCTCAAAAGACTACTGAGGGTGATAGAAATAAGAGCTATACAGTAATTACGATTAAGTCAGGAGATACTTTATATAAACTTTCTAAAAAGTATGGAAAATCTGTCTCTTGGCTACAAAAAGTAAATAAAATATCAAACCCTAATTTAATTTACGCAGGTAAAAAGTTAAGGGTTAAATAAGAAGTACTATGTTATAGTGCTTCTTTTATTTTAGGGAGAGAAGTATGAGGCAATACATTCCGATTGATAAAGATGATTTACCAGATATTTTTGAAATAGAGCTAGCAGGTGATATTTTTACGATGAGAGTGGATTATAACCAAGTTGCGGATTATTACACTCTAACCATTCAAAAAGATGGTGAAACTTTGTTAAATCGAGAGCCACTGCTATTAGGTAACTTAGTAGGCGGTGATATTCCAAATGCTTCTTTGCCTAAAGTGGATTTAAGAACGATGGATGAGACCGTACAAGCTACTGACCAAGGGATGCTAAATTTCGGAGAGAATGTAAGACTTTATCTTGATGTAGTAGACCCTAATGGTTCTGAAACCGATGATCCAAGCGCTACACCATTTGGCTATGATCCGAATGAAACGGATGATGATTTAACAGATAGTGAGGTTTAAAAATGAGTATAGTTACTAAAGACCCTCATACATGGTTTGTGGCTACAAATGATAAGGGGAAGAAGCAAATAGTTTATAATAACGAAAGGTATGAACATAACTACCCAGTAGCATTTGAAGCTAACTTTAGTGATACCCCTACACCACCGGTAAATACGGTCACTATGTACAATATGAGTAAGGAGCATAGAGATTTTTATAAAAAAGGTCAGAAAGTTTATCTAGCCTTTAACTGGGGTACAAGTAAAAAAATAATCTCGCAAGGATATATCAGTAAAATGCAAGGTAACTCATCTGATGGTACGACGGAAACTTTTCAGTTAACTTTTACTGAGGGGACTGACTATACAAATGTAGCAGCTTCTAAAATGAAAGTTTCAAAAAAGAAAACTACAAAGAGCAAAAAAGGAAAGACAAAAACGAAGACTGTTCAAGTAAATAAGACATTTAGAGTGGGTACTTCTACCAAAAGTGTTATCCAAGGCATTGCAAAGCAAAGTGGAATTAAAATTGCTAAGATTCAACTTGCTAAAAATCCGAAAATGAAAAAGGCTTACACCGCAAAGGGTAAGCCTTTAACTTTACTCAAATCATTGGTTAAAACGACTGGTTCAAAAATGACATATGTTAGAGGAAATTTAGAAATAGTTAATCCCAAAGATACTAAAAGAACATGGTATGAAATTGACGATAAAGATTTAATTACACCTCCAACCTTTAATAGTGAAGATGATGATAGTAGCAAAGGGAATTGGGAAATTACTATTCCACTAGTTCCTGAAATTACTGTTAATGTGGGAATTAAGATGAATAGCCGATATTTAAAGGGAAAATTTTACGTTAAAGCTGGTCAACATACAAGCGATGGAGAAAATCCAGAAACTCAATGTACTTTAGTAACAATTTAAGGAGGAACGTATGTCACAAGATTTTAATCAAAGAATACCTTATGAATCAGTGGAAGCAATAATTCATGCAATTAAATTATCTATTAAAGTTGCTTGCTTAGCACGAGTAGTTAGCTACAACAAAAACAAACATGTAGCGGATATTGTGCCTTTAGTTACTTCAAGTGAGGGTGAGGTTTCTGCCCAGCTTTTAGATGTCCCAGTTTCAAGAAATTGCTATGAGTTTGATGAGTATCTAGAAAAGATTAAATCTGATTATCGAACACTTGATAACAATCCAAAAATTAGCACAAGCTTGCTATCTAGCATTCCTTCTAAGCCCGCTATGAAAAAGGGAGCTGTAGTTTTAGTGGTCTTTATGGATAAGAATCATGATAACTGGGAAGGTAGCAATAATTTTAAGCCTAATACTACTCGGCTACATAGTATCAATGATGCGATGATTATTGGGGTGATGTAATGGCTAAAGATTTATTAGTTGATGAAAATGGGGATTTAGTAGTTGACCCTGTGACTCACGATTTAAAGACGGTTGAAGGTATTGAAGAGATAACCCAAAGAATTAAGGCTACCTTAGAGATTAGATATGGTGAAATGAAAAATCTTGCCCCTGAAATGGGTAGTGACTTTCATAGTATTTTGGGTAAGCAATTCGATCAAGAAAGCGCAAGTACAGATATTCAAAGTGCAATTACTAATTTTGTTCCGGAAGTAGAAAGTGTAACTGACATAACTTTTAAACGTTTACCACGCAGAAAATTATTGATTACTTTTACTGCTATCGTTGATGATAGCGGGCAAAAACAAAAGATAGAAGGTGACTTTGCAGTTGATTAAATTCGGTGTAACAGAAAGTGGTTTTGTATCACCTACTTATGAGGAGTTGCTAGATAGTATAGAAAGTGACTTTCAAACCAAATTTGGGGATGATATTGCTTTAACTGCTAATAGTGTTTTTGGGATGCTTGCCCGCACTATGTCATGGTATATATACGAACTCGTTAAACAGCTTGAAAAAGATTATTACTCTGGCTTTACTACAACAGCTACTGAAACATCTCTTGATAGAATGGGGCACAATTACAATGTTCTTAGAAAGGTTGCAATGCCATCACATGCTACCATCGTGATCACAACCGCTGAGGAGTATCTAATCGAAGCGGGTGAAGAGTTTATGACAAGTGATGGATATACCTTTGTGTTGACGGATGATGTGACCACGAAAAAGCAAGATGATGGTACTTATCAGGGTGTAGGTAATGTTGAAGCAGATGAGAGCGGGACAAGTACAAATGTTTTAGCTGATACGATTACAATCGTCTCTGACCCGGATGAAAATATTCTTAGTGTAACTAATCCTGAACCCGCGGGCGGTGGCCAAGATTATGAAGATGATGCTAACTTTAGAACGAGAATTATTCAAAGTATGACATCATCACCAGGCCCTACTTTAAATGGCATCAGGAGTGCATTGCTTGGAGTCTCTGGTGTACGTGAGGTAGGGATTGTACAAAATCCTAGTGGGAATGTGGACGAATATGGTAATCCGCCTTATACCGTTCATATCTACGTTTTAGGAGGTGATAATGAAGAGGTTGCAGAAACACTAGCTAATAATGTAGCTGCTGGCATTTCTTTAACTGGTAGTAAAACCTATACAGTTAAAGATAAGATGGGGAATTTATCAGATGTAAGCTTTGATAATGCTGCCGACAAAGAAATTTATGTGAAGGTCAATCTGTCTACGAATATTGACTTTAATAGTGATGATATTGAAGACATGAAGACCGACATTGTAAACCAAATCAATACTTTACAAATGGGTGCCACTGCTCACTTAACAAAGCTTTATCCAATTATTTACAAGTATGACGGCATTGAAGATGCAGAAATTGAAATTGGTGAAAGCGCAGATACTTTAGGCAGTGATGATATTAAAACTAGTGATTTTGAAGTTCCAGTATCAAAAGTAGCAAATATTGAGGTGGTAACTGATGAGGTACAGTAGCACTGACGACATCATGCGTGAAATTTCAGATCATTGGGCGAAAAGTAAAGATAGCAATCTTTATAAAGTAATTGATGTATTTAGTCAGCCACTACTTGATATAGCCACAGAATCTGAAAGTATCGCAGAACAGCGTTCTATAAAAGAAGCCAAGGGTAATGCTTTAACTTTAATGGGAAGAGACAGAAATACCATTAGAAATAGTAATGATGATGAACTATTTAGATTTCTTGTATATATCAAAACTTTATTGGGTCAAGCTGACGGTACTTTCCCTAAAATTGCAGATATTGCAAATACTGCTTTGAACTCAACAGATGAAGTAAAAATTATAAAGACAGGTACTCACCACATTTCAATAAGTTTACCCTTAGAAGATTTTAAAGATAGTGATGCTCAAAAAATCATTATAAAAAGTGTTTCACAACTTACAGCTTTAGGTATTTGGCTAGACAACTTCATCTTTGAAAGTGTTTCGGGTAAGCAGTTAATAATACAAGCCGCTACTACAAGTCATAAAGCATTTTTTAAACATAATTAAGGAGGAGTGATACATGGAAGGCCCAACGTTTATTACTGATGCAGGAAAACAATTAATTTTAGATGCAGCAGGAAGTAAAGAAAAAATAACTTATACTAATGCAGTTATGGCTTACGTGCATGATCATAGAATTGATTTCAGAACTAAGAAAGAAGATATAAGCGATATTGTAAAGCTTGACGACATTAGAAAACAGGTGCCAATTTCAGTAATAGAACTGCCTGAAAAGACTATTAAACTGGGAGCTACGTTTACTAATAAAGATGTAACGTCAGATATTTTTTATAATGTTGTGGGTTGGTATGCTAAAAAAGCAGATAATACAGAAATACTTTTTGCTTTATCTACAATTACTTCTGGTGATGGAGGGGAACTAACCCCATCTGATGCAAGTGATAATGGTGCAACGATTGCAATTGACTACTATCTTCAATTAACTGTAAATGATGATGTCGATATTGATTTAGTAATTGATCCGCAAGGAGTAGTTACTACAAGTCAGCTACAACTGATTGAGGACAAAATTAATAGTAACTTGGAGGTTGCTAAAAAGGATTTGCAAAGTAAGATTGATACTAAAGAAGACAAGTCTGCTGCTGATTCATCTCACAAACAGTTACAAGATTCCATCAATATCAAAGAAAATAAAGCTGATGCCGAATCAGCACATAAACAGTTACAAGACTCTATTAATACTAAAGAAAATAAAACTGACGCGGATAAGGCACATAAACAGTTACAAGACTCCATCAATACTAAAGAGAATAAAACTGACGCAGATAAGGCACATAGTGAGTTAAGCGATTCAATAAACAAAATCGCTAATACACAAATCCCATCTCTAAGGAATCAACTTACTAATTCCCTCAATACCCTTAACGGTAGCCAAAAATATAATACTGCTGTTGATGTAAACACACTTACTACTCAAGGGCTATATATTTTAAGTAATCAAAATAACACTAATACTCCTAGCTTCCTTAAAGATAAGCGTGGTACTTTAATCGTTTATAATTTTGATGGCAATGCTAAAACACAAGTATGGTATCCAGTTGGTGATGATCCAAGAAGTTCAGCTTATTTATGTGCTGTGAGGTACTGGGAACACAATGATTATGGTACTTGGCATAGAATAGCAGTAGATAAAGATATAAATGATTTACTAACTAAAATTAATTCCGTGACTAATACTGCTAATAATGCTTTGCCAAAATCTGGCGGAATAATGAATAAAAATGCCACGATTAACTTTAATGGTAATACTTCGACAACTGCTGCTAAAGACGGCAAAATTGGTGGTATTAAGTGGGGTGCTGCAAGTGATTATATTGAAGTCTTTGGCGATAATGATGCAAACGATAATTTAGATTTCGCTGTAAATTTAACAGATGATAATTCTAATCACATTTCTTTTAGATGGAATGGCGCTGAAAAAGCAGGTATTAACTCTTCTGGTGTCTACACTGGTACGGTAGATTGGTCACACATCAATAGTAAGCCGGATATGTATACATCTACGAAAATTAATGACTTATTAAAAGGGGCATTAATCGACAATTCAAACTTTATTACCAAAACTCTAACTGCTGCGGATTTAGATGATTTAAGTACTTCGATTGGTAAGATTAGCTCAAGACAAGCTTCAATTGGTGATAGAACATCTAGGGATGGATACATTATTACTTTACAAAACCCTTCCGAAAAATTGGTTGGTGCTGGTTGGCGTTGGCAATTTATTTTTAATCTCAATGGAGAGATATGGTATAGATATGGAGATAACTATGCTAAGTGGCATTCGTGGAAAGTATTAACTGATATCCCACAAACAGTTACAGATAAGCTTAGCGATATTACAAATAAGCTTAATGATACTTCTAGTAAAGTTGAAAAAGATTACTTTTCTAAATCCGATATAACTAACACGGTTATTCCGAGTTTAAAGAATGAAATTAATACGCAACTAAATTCATGTGTTGGTTACTCTAGTGCTGATTTAAAGAAACCAAGTGATGATACGGTAAAAAATTTACCACAGGGAATACAAACTGTTTATATGTTTTCAATTTTGGGTAACGCAGCGTCAGGACAAGTCATTACTCTAAATAATCCGAATGTATGGCCAGGTTGGAAGCAACAATTTTTTGTAGGAGCTCAAGGTCAGTTTTACTTTAGAACCATAGATGGTGGTACAGCTTCAGCATGGGTTGGATTTGCTGATAGCAATGGATTCACGAATGGAAAAGGGTTGTATGATGCAATCCTCAATCACAACCAAGCTTTAAAGGATATAAAGCAGTTAAAACAAGATGTGCAAAATTTAAAATCAAAAGTTAAGTAGACTTTTATCACAAGTGTGGTCAAAGTCTTTTTTAGTATTCAGAAAGGGTAAAAAATGACAGAAGAAGTAAAAACAGAAGTTCAAAATGCAGCCGGTCAAACCGTAGACTTAGAACAAGCTAAAGAAGATGTAAAAAACACTTACCTTAATGGTAGCAATCCGCTATATAAGCAACTGGTATACATTTCAAATGATCAGTTTGATTGTGTGCCTGTGCCTTTCCCAAGATTGGACTACACCGTTAGACCTTTTGTAGTGGAAGAGCCAAAAGGGTTAAAGCATCCAAAGTATAACTGGGAAACTTTTCAGTGGGAAGAAATCGGTGAAGAAGACACTTACCAAAAAATGTTAAAGCTTCAAGAATCATTTGATAACTTAAGTAAGCAGTCTGCAGAATCAGCCCAAGCTAATGCGAACTTAGCTAGCTTATTAGCTATGGCTAATACACCTGTTTCTAATGATGTGAAAGAAGGTGAAGAATAATGATTGCTAACGAACAACTTTGGGCTAATATCGCTCAAATTTATTACAACATGGGGTTCTACACCACTGAAACACTTGCTGACTGGGTTAAGTGGAAGAAGCTTAGTCCTGAAACTTTTAAAAATATTACAGGCGTTGATTATGAAGCAGGATTATAAAGTTCTATTTGAAAAGCTTCTTCATCTTTGTGAAATCTTACTATCGCTGGTTGTAACAGCAACGGGAGCAGGTCTCTTGTTTGATCGAGGCTATTTCTTTTACCCTCCAAGTATCAAGACGATTGAGAACGATGGACGTATAGACATTTTTATTATCATCATTGGTCTGATGTTCTTCATTTATCTGATATGGGGGCAAAGAAATAAGCTAGTCACAAAAGCCTTTTTAATTGCCTTTGGGTGTATCTTCATGGCACTTGCGTTTGTACAATTTTGGCACTTATCAGGGATGCCTAATGTCGATGCCGCTATAAAGATGTCACACTCAACCATAGGTAATATCGGCTTCTTTTTGCTAGTAAATATTTGTGCATATTTTGAGTGAGGTGGTTCGCTTGCAGTACATAGGCGCGATTATAGGCGCAATAGGTGGGGTCATAGGTGCGATTGGTACTACTTGGCTCGCCTTTGGCAAAAACAAGCGGGCCGGCTTCGATCAAATCACCGATAATTACCAAGGCATTATTGACTCTTTACGGGCAGATATAGCAAGGAAAGATAAGGAGCTAGAGGAAAAAACGCAGCAAATAAATACTCTACTAAATGAAATTCATAAATTAAGGGAGGAAAAAGATGTTAACAGGAATTAAAGAGATTACTGATGTGGTAATGGTTGTACTGGGAATCGTTGGTGCATCCCTCGTGGGGTACTACGTGAAAAATAAAGTTTCAATTGATAAGAAAGCACAAGAGGGCGATAACTTTGCTAAAGCCACTAAATACATCGCTTCACATGCTCAATCTCTTGTGTACCAAGCAGAGAAAAATGGTGGTTCTGGTGATGAAAAGCTAAATTTTGTAATTAACGCTATTGATACTGCCTTATCACTAGCCCACTTACCTAATCCCGGTGAGAGCTTTATCAAAGGCGAGATTGAAAAAAGTGTGAAGGTTATGAAATCCACTTCTGATACTATTGATGTCATCACTGAAGAAGTACCGGAAGATGAGAAAAACTTATCACCAACTGCGGTAGAAGTTGAAGAAACCGCAAAGGAGGTTAAGTAATGGCTAAAATTTATGGTGTAGATGTATCATCTTTTCAAGAGAAAGATATGAGCTATGAAGGGGCTAAATTCGCCATTGTAAAAATCACAGAAGGTACCAGCTATGTAAACTCAAATGCCGCTGCACAGCTTGCTAACGCAAAAGCTAAGGGTATGACTCAAATGGGTTACCACTTTGCTACTTTTGGTGCAAATGCCACTGTAGCAGTAAGTGAAGCTAGTTTTGCTATAAAGAATGCAGTTGCGGTTGGTCTTCCCAAAGGTACTGTTCTTGCGTGTGATTGGGAAACGGGAGACGGAAATGATATTACTGGCGGTACTAATGCGAGTGCTAGTGCAATTCTCGTATTTATGGATACTATTGCAGCAGCAGGATACAAGCCTATGCTTTACTCTGGTGCGTCATTGCTAAGAAATAATATCAATACCGCTAGCATTTTGGCTAAGTATCCAAACTCTTTGTGGGTTGCATCTTATCCAACTAGCGGTGCAAGTACTACACCAGACTTTAATTATTTTCCATCTATGGACGGCGTTGCAATTTGGCAATTTACTGATAGCTGGAAAGGTTTAAGTGTAGACGGCAATGTTATGTTGATTGATATAACTAAGGCTTCTACAGCTCAAAAAACAGCTACACCAGTAAATCTATCGGAAAAGATGGAGGTAACTGTACACCCTGTCGTTAAGTATGACGTTAAGCGAGTTTTTGTAGTAACTAACAAAGCTGGTGCTACACTATATGATAACTACGACTTAAAGAAATCAATTGGTACACGTGCCCAAAACACAAGCTATGTAGTTCTTGATGAAAAGAATGGTGCAATTAAGGTAGGAAAGAACCAATGGTTCGATGGTAGAGCAGGCTTTACCAAGTCCAACCCTATCGCATATGACGACTACAAGAGCGGTACTTTAAAAGTCATGTTGGATCACACGCATGTACTAGATGCTCCAAAGGCTGACGCTGGCAAAGTCTACACTCTTGAAAAGGGTGCTAAGTACAAGTTCAGTGGACGCAGTGGGCGTTTCTTAGCATTATCTGATAAATATAAAGGTAAAGTTGTATATGTGACTGGAAACAGGGCATATATCGTGCTATAGTAATAAGGCACAATTGTAATCCGAAAGGATTAGAAAAGACCATCAGGGGACTAGTTCCCTTGGTGGTCTTTTTTGTACACTTTTTTAAACTTTTTTCAAAACTGCTTAGCTTTTATAGCGTATTGCTATATTGTATATGTGTAAGGTAAATAACGAAGTAAAAAGAGAGGTAATCAAAATGCCAGAAGAAATTAGAGAGCAATTAGAAGATATTGCATATACTTTTGATAGCTTATCAAATTACTACGAAGATAAAGATACTAAGCTCAACGAACTCTATAATGAATGGGTTGACAAAATTATAGACGAAGAAATTGACTTAGACCAAGCCAAGAAATTACTTCAAGCTGCTTATTTAATTAATGACGCATTAATAAAGTAATATGGAGGTACTAAAAATGGAAGAATTAGAAATCAAATACAAAAAGAATAATACTTTATATGTAAAGAATAAATTTGGCGATCATGAACGCTATGGCTATTTTGAAAAGAAACAAGGCTCCTATACCTTTGTATCAAGTGAATTAGGTGTAAAGCCTGTAGTACTTTACGAAGACTTAGACAGTAGCAAAAAGAAAATTGAAGCTAAAATAAAGCAAGATTGGAAAAATAAAAGCTTTGAAGACAGCAAAGCATTGTACATTATCTATCTTGAAATATTAGTACATATTAAAGAAAATAATTAAACAAAATAAAAAGTCTACTGAAATTCAGCAGACTTTTTATTTTGTTCGAAAAAAGTTCGAATTACCTTAGTGGTATTTTTTATGCATATTTTTGGGCATAATCTATTGTATTTTACTTCCTTATATGGTATTATATAAATGAAGGTTGAAAGAGAAAGGAGGTAAATAATTATGGAATGGAAAAGAGGTGAAAATATTGAAACTTTGGGCTTGGATAAAATCCAAAATAAAAAAGCCGGTCGAAGTAG
>NZ_JAAVAU010000018.1 GCF_014803895.1 Lactobacillus sp.
ATTATATCATCACTTTTTTAGTATTGCAAGAAAAAGTTTTTCTTTTTCTTTACCTCCTCAAGCGACGTACATTACTTTACAGGATTTTTTTATTCTAGTCAACCTTTTTTTGTAAAAAAAGATCGTTATTCAACAAAAGTGTTGATTTAACGATCTTTCTTCTATTTAGTTTTAGTTTTTAACTCTGGTGCATCAGTCTTATATAGACTTTCTGTACTCTTTTTACCATTTTTATACCATAAACTCGATTTATACTTTTTATTTTCTGCATCAAGTTTCTTTAAAGCATCCTTTTTATCATATGAATAATTCTTACGTTTAACTGCCTTGAACCCTGACGGTTCATAAAAACGTAATAGATTTCCAGTTATTACACGATCAGACAAGGAAAGTTCCGTTGTAACTGTATTAGAAATTGACTCTAATTTCTCTCTTACCTTTTTATCTGGGTGAGTAATTTTAGCTCCAGTTTTGGTATAGTAATAAGTTCCTTCTACCTTACTATATTCAGGAGTAATAAAATCGCCATTCCTCTGAGCTACAATCTGAGGTGCATTTTTAGAAAGTAAACTATGACCAAATTGAATCATTCCTTTATCACTTATACCTAAGAGGTTAAATAAGGTTGGTCGCACATCAATTTCACCACCATAAGTGTGGTTAATACCACCTTTCAACCCCTTCATATGAAACATTAATGGTACACGTTGAAACTGCAAATTATCAAAATCAGTAAATTCATCTTTCTTTAGCAATTCAGCACAAGCCTTATGGTGATTGCCTGAAATACCATAGTGATCACCATAAAACATAATCAAAGTATTTTTATCTAAACCTGATTTCTTCAAATATTTCATCAGTTCACCAATTGCCTGATCAAGATAATGAGCTGTTTGAATATAACCATCTACAGTTTCATCTCCGGTATTAGTTTTAGAAATTGTCTGATTCTGCTTATCTAAATCATATGGATAATGGTTTGTGACCGTAATCATCTTTAAATAAAATGGTTGAGGTAATTTTTCAATATATTGTACAGACTGCTTAAAGAAAAGCTTGTCTTTAATACCATATCCATTATAATAGCCCTTTTTATTTTCATAATATGAAAGCGGCATAAAATAATCATAACCAAATGATTTATACGCATTATCCCGATTCCAAAAAGATCCTGCACCACCATGCATCACTGCACTAGTATAGCCTGCCTTTTGATCTAAGATAGCCGGGGCACTCTGAAAAGTATTCGAAATTCCATAACTCGACATCGCAGATCCAGATTGTAAACCAAACAAAGAGTTTTCAATCATCATTTCTGCATCCGATGTCTTTCCTTGCCCTACTTGATTGAAGAAATTATCAAAGCTCAATGTATCCTTAGCATGATAAATTTTATTTAAATTAGGAGTTACTTCCTTTCCCTTCCACTTATATCCAATCAAAAATTGTTGAAAACTTTCCAAGTGAATAACCAAGACATTTTTACCTTTGGCAACCCCATAGTATTCAGGATTAGGAGCAATATAATTTTTCTTGATATATGCTTGTACCGCTTTTAAATCACTTCGATTAGCCTTAGCCATAACCGCATTATTATGAGCAGTTTTTACACCATCATAAACCGCATAAGTATCAATCCCTAAGTATTTAACAATATAGTTATTATCAAAAGTTCTAGTTAATAAACCTGAACGATCCTTTTGAGCCATTGTTAGATTAAGAGCCAGTAAAACTACTGCTAATCCTTCAATTAAAGCTGTAATTTTTAATTTTAAGCGTCTAACATCTATCTTAAAGACTTTAAAAGCTATCAATAAGATAATTATTGCCACATCTAAGAATACTAAGAAATCTGTGGGCTTAGTTATCCCAGCAATACTTTTACCTAGATTATCTGACGTTGAGCCTGAAGTCTTAATAATTGATATTGATAGAAAATCGGAAAATTCCCGGTAGTATAATACATTAGCAAAAAGCCACAGAGATAATAAAAAATCAATTATAACTATTATCCAGTAAGACTTCCTACCTTTAGCAAATAAACCTAGACCTATTAATAAAATAGCTGCAGGTAGCGGATTGATTAACAATAAAAAATTTTGCATTGCTCCACTTACACCTAAATTAAATTTAGTAATGTAAGTTAAATAAGTTTTTATCCAAAAAAGAATAATAACTACACTAAAAAAGCCTAGTTTTGTTTGTGTAAACCACTTATAAATAGTTTTTAGGCGCGACATAACATTCTCCTCACATATTCTTAGATGATGATACTACTAAAAATCTTTTGAAAGTGAAATAATAAAATTCTTTTTTAAAAATTAACTTTCTTTATCAGTTATCTTTCTAGGTTTAAATAACCAGCCAAATAATCCTAAAAGCATCCCCAAAAAGTACGTAGTAAAACGCCATAAAAACATCCCTAAAACTAATAAAATATTAGAGTGAACAAAAGTCGAGAAAAGCGTTTGGAAGCTAAATTCTGCCCCACCTGATGCCCCAGGAATAGGAACAATAGCCATGAACATAATAATCATAATATTCATTTCTGTAACCTTTACCCAAGACGGTGTAAGTCCTAACGCTAATAAAATAAAATATGGAATTGAGTAAAAACAGAGCAGTTGACCAATCGTAAATAATGAGGCTAAAATTAATTTCTTTTTCTCTTTTTTTAGATTTTGACCTTCAGTATAAAAACTATCAATTTGTTCCATAGTACTTTTACGCCATTTCTCCACTTTATCCTCAGAAATAAACTTTCCTAGCAAATTCATTAACCAATTAGTTGCCTTTTTAGTCCAATTATAGGCAAACATTACTGCTAGCAAGAAAATTATTGAAGACATGTGAATAACAAAACCTAACGCAATAAATAAGGCTAACCCACTAAACTTTGTCATTACAATATGGAAGCCAAAAATCATGGTCGTTACATAAGCAAATAGAACGCAAATTTGATAGATGATAAATTTCATCAATAAAATAGATGTTGCTCTCCCACCTTCAATCCCCATTTGAATCATTGCTACCAATTGTGATGGTTGTCCACCGGTTGACATTGGCGTTATCGCATTAAAAAGGGCTTGAATAAGAGGAATTCTAAAAAACGACCAGGCAGAATGATGTGGTTCATTTTTTCTTCTCTCTAAAATAGCAATAATGGCGGCCTCACAAATATAAGACAAAATCATAATTGCTAATACACAAACTAAGAAAAGAATATTTAAATTTTTAGCAGCCTGCCATATTTTTTGAATAGGAGTATCTTTTAATTCGTGAAAAATTACAAAGCCACTAATCAGAAGGACAACTAACATCCCCCAAAGATGTTTTTTATTCATAGTTTTATTTGCCCCAATTTTCTCCCTAAATCATATTGTTCCAAATAAAAATCACGCCAAATTTGGGCTAAATGTTCTTCGGAATACTCATCGCTAGCTTCTTTTGATAATTGTTTATATTGTTGCAGAATATAAGGATTATCTTTAATGCGCTGAATTTGAGCATTCAGTGCTTCAAAATCCCGTCCTTGCATATAATAACCATCAATTATGGCCTTATATAAATCTAAATCTCTCAGTAAAACAGGTGTATTACAACTAAACGCTTCTAAAACCGACATTGGAAATAATTCATCAAATGAAGGTAATAAAAATAAATCAGCAATGTTCAAATAATTAACTAAATCTTTCCTATCCACAATTCCAGTAAACATCAAATTTTTCGGAGGATTATCTACTAATTCTTTAAAGTGATTATAGCCATCGGTAATTTTTCCGAAAGAAAAGCCTCCAGCCCAAATAAACTGAATATCTGGATTTGCTTTTGCAAGACGAGCAAAATCATCAACACCCTTTCTTTCTTGTACCTGACCATCACCAAAAATTACCATTTTATCCAAAGGAATACCTAAAGAATTACGAAAAGCATTTTTTTGCTCTTTTGTTTGTTCATAAAATTCACTTTTAGATACGAAATTAGGAATATACTTCACTTTTTCAGGATCAATTCCATATCTCGCTAATTTTTTTATAAACATAGGATTTACTACTACAATTTGATCCATTCGATCATAAAAATCAATCACATATTTATAAAAAATATTTTTAGCAAAATCCGGTAATTTAATTGATCCTTCTAATGTTTCAGGTAAAAAGTGAACATAACCTATCTTTCTACCTCGTCCTTTAGAAAAGCTATTAGCATAGTAAGTTGGATTAATTGTATGATAGTGAGTCAAATCCGAATTACCATATTTATTAATCGTGACATAAAAATCATTAACTAAATCTTTCCTTAAGAGTTGAATTAATTCAGTATATGCAGACCCAACCCCTTGACCTTGAACACTATCAGCCTGTGAGAACATATTTATTCTAATCATTAGTTACCTCATTTTTGTAAACTTTTAGCTGCATCTTGATAAAAATCAACAACATGACTAGCAAAACTAGCAGCGGTAATATCATTTAATTTTTGTTTCTTTAAGTCTTCTGGAATAACAAAGTCTTTATTTTTAAGATAATTTTCGATTTGTTGCTGCATTTCAGACTTTGTTTTAAAAAGTGCGCCTAAACGAGGATTATCAAAAATTTCTTCAGTATAGTCAGTATCATAAACAATACTTGGCGTACCAGCAGCCAAAGCTTCTATATAAGTTAGACCTTGAGTTTCAGTATCGCTTGCAGAAACAAATAAATTAGCCATTCGATAATAATTTCCAACATCAGTGTGTTCAACACTGCCAGCAAAAATAACATAATCTTCTAATTTCAATCGGTGTACTTGCTCTTTTAGATTATCCATATCTGGACCATCACCAGCTATTACAAATTTTACCTTTGAAAATTTTTGAATTATCTCAGGTAACACATCTAAAATATGCTCAATTTTCTTTTCCGCAGCCACACGACTCAATGTAAGCAACACCATATCATCTTCAGCCAATCCTAAATCTTTTCTAACATCGCGCTTAGGATTATCATTTATTCCTTTTAGGTCAACTCCCGTTGGAATAACACGAATTGGAATCTTTATTCCGTATCCTTCTAAAACATCTTTAACCTGTAAGCTTGGCGCAATTACCCCTTCCATATTATGTAAATATGCTCGGCAAAATTGTTTAACATGATAAGGCTTTAATACACGTCCATTCAAGATGTAATGTAAATAATCCTGATACATGGTGTGATAAGTATGAATTGCAGGAATTCCCAGGCTATGGGCTACATATTTTCCAATTGCTCCCAAAGAAAATTCAGTTTGTGTATGAACTACATCAAGCTTAACTTCTTTAGCTAACTTAGTTGCTTGAAATAAGCCTCTAAATGCTATTCGGCGATCTGTAAAAGAAACAAATGGCACACTACTTAATCTAAATACATTAGGTTCAATAGTTCCTTTAGCTACATGTGGATCAGTAGTTGTAAAAATAAACACCGAGTGGCCTTGATCTTCAAGCGCATTTTTTAATGTTTGAATAGATGTAGCCACGCCGGAAATTTGCGGGAAATAAGTATCGGTAAATAGCCCAATGTTCATATATATACCTCCATATTTCTTCTATTATAAAATTAGAAGGAATTTGTTGCAATTTAGATACAAAAAAAAGACGCAAGGAATGCACCTTGCGTCTTAATCTCAGCCAGAATGTCTGAATAAAATAGCGGTGATCGGGGTCGAACCGATACGTCCCAGGGGACACCAGATTTTGAGTCTGACGCGTCTGCCAATTCCGCCACACCGCCATAATTGCGAATTAACCAGAAAATCCAGGCAAAGGCGGCGATCGGATTTGAACCGATGATTAAGGTTTTGCAGACCTCTGCCTTACCACTTGGCTACGCCGCCATCTTCTGATTCTATATATTAACAAATTGGAATAGTTGGATTCGAACCAACGCATGATGAAGTCAAAGTCCATTGCCTTACCACTTGGCTATATTCCAATGTTAGGGCGGAATATGGGATTCGAACCCACGCATGCCGGATCCACAAACCGGTGTGTTAACCCCTTCACCAATTCCGCCATGATATTAAATATCATAATAAACAGGGATAGTAGGAATTGAACCCACACTAGCGGTTTTGGAGACCGATGTACTACCTTTATACGATATCCCTATTTTATGGAGGCCAGTGGATTCGAACCACCGAACTCAGAGAGAGCGGTTTTACAGACCGCCGCGTTTAGCCACTTCGCTAGGCCTCCAGACATGGCGCGGGACGGAATCGAACCGCCGACACATGGAGCTTCAATCCATTGCTCTACCAACTGAGCTACCGAGCCATTTTACGGTCCCTACCGGACTCGAACCGGTGATCTCCTCCGTGA
>NZ_JAAVAU010000019.1 GCF_014803895.1 Lactobacillus sp.
ACAGGTTCTGTGAGTTAGGTATGAGACCTTTCGGACATCGAAAGCTAATTCTCTGTAAGATCCTAAACACTACCTGTTGTTCCCAGAAACTCGGGAATTCATTCCCGATGTAGTTCATTAGGAGATTTTCTCCAGTTATAATAAAAATTAAAAACAGTTGCAACAATTAATAAAATAAATGATACTAGCATAATTTCTTTAATACCTGAATGAAAGATCATTCTCATTTCTGGTACTAACTGTTGTGGTAAGCTTTTAGCCGTTTCAGCATCACTTAACTTATTCATCATAGTCATTGTAATATTAGTTTTATGAGCAATTCCATGTTCCAAAGAAAGATTCATAATTACCCCATAAATTGCAGCCATCACAGTTTGAGCTAAGATTCTAATTAAGTATGAAGTAGAAGTTGCAGTGGGCATATCTTTTCTACCAGCATCAACCTGTACCTTAACTTGTAAAGCAACAAAGATAAATCCTACACCGATTCCAGAAAAAGCAGCTAATATTGTTAAAAGCCAAACTGGAGTTGACAAAGTAGAAAGATACATCCCACCAACAGAAATCATCATGGTAATAATTCCTATCATTACTAAAGAAAATGTTCTCAAATGCTCTTGAATAGTCGCCACAGTTTGTGAAGCAATAATTTCTACAACTGAATTTGGGATTAACGTCATCCCACCAAGAAGTGCAGATAAGCCTAAAAGTCCTTGGGCCCACATTGGCAAATAAGTATTGACAGCAATAAAAGCACCCCATGTAAAAGCAAAGAGTAGAAAATCACCATTTAAATCGTGCTTTTTAAAAATAGATAAAGGGATAATAGGATTTTTAGCTCTCTTTTCTCGCTCCAAAAATAAAAATAGAAAAATTAAACTACAACTTACTAAACCAAATACAATAATATTATTTGCAATTCCTAATAATTGAACCCCACCTAAAAATAATAGTAAACCAACAATTAGAAAACCCGCTCCCGGCAAATCAAAAATTGCAGTAGATTTAGGCGTGACTGGCTTATAATAAATCAAGCAAATAAGTAAGACAAGCAGACCAATCGGCACATTAATATAAAATACCCAATTCCAAGATAAGGCATCAATTAACCATCCTCCAATTAGTGGACCTAAAATTGCTGCACCGTTAAAACTAGCAGTCAAATAGCCTAATACTTGGGTGCGCTTCTTAATATTTTTAAAAACATATCCCGCAATTATGTAAGGAAGTGACCCCATACCACCAGCGCCTACTCCCATAATTAAGCGTGAACACAGAAAGAAAATAATATTCGGTGCCATCCCCTGGAGAGCAGATCCGATAATAAAAAGAACAATTGAAATTTCAAATGCTTTTTTATTAGTAATTTTTTCACCGATTTTAGTCCAAATAGGAATTGAAATTGACATCCCTAACAGGTAAATAGCTACAATCCATCCCATAAATTGAATTCCATGTAATGCTGAAACAATTGCTGGAATTGCAGTATTGGTGATTGTACTATCAAGGCCTGACATTACATTTCCAAGCATTAATGCCACAGTTACCATTGTGATCTGCTTTTTATTCATAACTTACTCCTTATCCACAAAGCGCTTAAAATCAACGCTTAAACATGTATATGTTAGTCCTTTTTTTAAAATTTGAAAAGTATAATTTTTTTACTTAATTTGGTAAGCTATAAGAAAAAGTTAATGAAAGGGAAATTATTATGAAAATTGGTATTATTGGCGTAGGTCATATGGGTACAGCAATCATTGAGGGACTTAAAATAAATTCTACTAATGAAATTATTGCCCAAAATCCTGCCAATCCTCGTGTAAGTAAATTGGCCCAAGAATTAGATTTTACTTTATTCAATGACATTAACGAATTTCAAAGTCAAAATCCTGAAATCATTATTTTAACTACTCCCGCTGAAATTACTTTAAGGGTAGCTAATCAATTACGAAATTTAAATAACCAAACAATTATTATTTCTGCAGCTGCAGGTATTAAAATAGCAGAATTTAGACAATTCTTATCCCAATCAGATATTGTTCGTATTATTCCTAATATCCCTGTTTCAGTAAATGCTGGAACAATCGGCTTTAGTTGCGAAGAGGATCTAGACGGAGAAATTAAAACCAGGGTCATCAATTTTTTAAAACAACTTGGAGATGTTATTCCTGTTAAAGAAAGTGAACTCAGTATTGTTGGCACAATTGGCGGTTGTGGTCCTGCATTTGTGGATATTTTTTTAGATGCATTAGGGGATGCGGGCGTATTAAACGGTCTTAATCGAGATACCGCTAATCAACTAGCATCCAGCATGGTAAAAGGAAGTGCTGAACTCGCCTATAAGACAAAACTTGCTCCTGCTCTTCTAAGGGATAAAGTTTGTTCACCAGGAGGTACAACAATTAAAGGGGTACAGGCTTTAGAAAAAAATGGCTTCCGTTACGCTATAATGGATGCCATAAACAAAGCTAATAAAAACTAATAAAATAAAAACTCAAAGATATACGGGATATATCTTTGAGCTTTTTTATTCTAAATTATTTATTTTTTTATTATAAAGAAAAATCCAGAGTAAACTTACTATAAGAATTGGTAAAAAAATTACTAATACTCCTATCCAAGATACAGCAACAGTAGTTGCTGACTTTATAACTGGTGAAAAATCAAACAAAAAGTGCATTACAGCTGGAATAACCATTGCATTGGACCAAATATGAATCGTACAAAATAACATACCAATTGCAAAAGCATAAAATACTTGCTGACTTGTAGCTGCTAAAGTTTGATGAGTCAAATTAACTAGATGCATTAAACCAAAAATTGCAGAAACTGAAATACTTGATAATAACAAAGTATATTTTTGTTTTTTAAAAACACCTATAAATGCATTAAAAAATAAATTTCTAAAAATAAATTCTTCTGCAAAACCTGCACCAATTGCTGTTGCCAAACAAATTAAGGTCATCATCCATCCTTCTCTAAAGATCATGACCCAGCCTAAGGCCTTAGCTAGATAAACGTAAGCTAGCATAACAACTAAAATAGCTGATAAAATTGCTAACTTTCCTTGTTTAGGTCTATTTTTTAATACAGTTGTAGTCTCAGAGAAATAAGCACATGCACTTGCCACAGCTAGAGCAATGAACATATATAAGAGTCTATTCCAAGGTTGAGGAATACTCTTAATTAGAGTTATTCTTCCTGCAAAAACGTAAATTAATAATAAAATTATCCCTGAAATAAACATCTTTAATAATGAATAGGGATAGTTTAAAAAAGTGAGCTTATCTTTGTTCATGATTTTTCCTCCAATTCAAGTTAATTAAAAAGGAAAAATGAAATAATTGCAAGTTATTAAAAAAGCCGGTTTTATCTCGGGACTGAATTACCGAGTTTTCACCAGCTCATAACATTATAAAAATTTAGGAATTATTTAATTGAAGCTAAAGCACTATCAATTGGTGTATTTCCACCAGTAATTTCAATAACTTTCTTTTTTGTATTTGGATATTTAATAATATCTGCTAAAACGCGTGCCACATCAGGAATTGGGTTTTCTAAAGACTCGTTATTATTTAATGCAATTTTACCAGTTCCAGCACTTTCAATTAAATTAGTTGGCTGTAGAATCGTATAATCAAGATTAGTTGAGTCCATTAAAAATTTATCCGCAAAAAATTTAGCTGCTAAGTAATCCTCAAGTCCTGGAATAGAGCTAAACTTATTAACATTTAAACTATACATTGAACTAAGCATTATATAACGCTTAATCCCTACCCTTTCAGCAGCCATCATAGTTTTAACTGCACCCAGCGCATCAGTTTGTATTAAATCTTTACCACGTGATCCAGCAGTAAAGTAAATAACTTCACTACCTAATATTTGATCAGCAATATCATCAACACTAGCATGCAAATTCAGTTTTTCAGTCTCTACACCATTTAATTTAATAATATTTTCCGGATGACGTGCAGCAGCCTTGATAGTGTGACCATCAGCAATCAAATACTTAATTAAGTCAGTAGCTACTCTTCCCGATCCACCAATAACAAATATTTTACTCATGATAATCTACCCTCTTTAGAACTTATATCATAATAATAAATTATTTTTTATTAGTAGCAAAATGAAAAGACTTACTTTCTTAAGTAACGAGAATCTGTTTCTGGCATATCATTTGAAATGAATCTCTCAGCTTTCATATGCAAATCATACTTATCACGCAACTTAGCCAAATCTTGCATCATTGTCGTCTTGTGGTGAGCATCAATTGCAGCCTGATCTACCCAAGAATCAATCAATAAAACAGTTTCTGGATCATTAAGTGGTTGAAAATATTCATACTTTTCATTTCCCGGTTCTTGACGGATTTTATCTGCTAAACCACTTTCTTCCATTTCACGAACAAACTTTTGGGCACTACCATTTTTACCAGTGTAATAAAGATTTATAGTCAAACTCACTCTAATCCTTCTCCCTTTTATCATAAGCAGAAAAACAAAAACTTATTTATTATTACTTTTTATTTTTACTAGTAATAAAATCTAATAACTTAAACATTACATCTTTATTTTCTACTGGCACACCGTGCTTTAAAATATCGTAATAAGTTTGATTCAAATCATTTTTATCTTCAGGATATTCCTGATCGTTAATAGCAATCTCACGCAAATCATCTTCTTCAGGTTCAAAATGAAACTGCAATCCTATTACATTATCATAAAGTAGAAAACCTTGATTTTGGACTAAATCACTAGAAAACAATAATTTAGCTTCTTTAGGAATTTCAAACATTTGTTGATGCCAATGAAGAGCAGTTAATTTTTTCGGAATATCAGGAATAGTCTTATCCTGTAAATATACTGGTGCCCATCCAACTTCTTTATGGGGTGCATCTAAAACTTTATAACCAAGAGCTTTAGCAATCTGCTGAGCACCAAAACAAGCGCCAAAAATTGGTTTACATAGTTTCAACATTTGTTTAATTAACTTACGTTCTTGTATAATCCAATCTACATCATCGTTCGGACTCATTGGACCACCTAAAATCACTAACAAATCTGTATCGTCTACAGTTGGTAAATGATTAAAAGTTTCAGGATGATAAACATATATCTCATGGTTATTTTTATTTGCCCAAGACTTAATAGCTCCCGGACCCTCATTAGGGGTATGTTGTAAAACATTAATTCTCATTTATTTATCATCCTTATTAACTTATTATAACTTAGCTTGCATAAACTTTATGTTTTAAAATTCCGACATAAGGTAAATTACGATAAAAACCATTATAGTCCAAACCATAACCAACTAAAAATTCATCCGGTGCATTAAAACCAATATAATCTCCATGGAGATCAACTTGACGCGTTTCTGGCTTATCTAACATAGCACAAATTTCAACACTCTTAGCTCCACGCTCAAGAAATAATTGCTTTAGATATTTTAAAGTATGGCCAGTATCAATAATGTCTTCCATTAAAATTACTGCTCGGCCTTTAACATCTGACTTCACGTCCTGAACTAATTCTACCTTCCCCGTCGAGTTCGCACCAACATAACTCTTAGCTTTGATTGGATCAACGTTCAACTTGAAATTCATTCGTTTAAGCATATCACTAGCGAAGACCATTGCTCCAGTCATTACTGGCACAACAAGAGGTATTTGATTAGCATATTTATTAGTTAATTGTGCTCCAATTTCATCCATGCGCTCATTAAGTTGCTTTTGACTATATAAGATAGTTTCAATATCGTTATTCATAATAATTTTAATCCTTCCAATTGATAACGATAAGATTTTAACACATATTTAGTGGTTTTGTAATCAAAAATCGCTAAAAATATATTTAATTTATTAATTATATTATTTATTGTAATATATATTGTTCGTGTTTTTTGAATAGTTTTTTTACTGTCAATAGCCTTACACGATTCCTCAATTATTGCTACCATGTATCAAAAACAGGTAATAAAAAAGCCACTATTTCTAATGCTCAACAATAAAAATTATCGCTACCCAATTTACTCAGTGGCTTCAAACTATTAGATAACAAAAATGACTAATCACTAAATATATGATTAGTCATTTTTAATTATTTCTTTTCCAATACACTCACTCCTTCAACATGCGGAGTTTGTGGGAACATATCAACCGGATCAATAGAGCTAAAATCGTAGCCTTTTTCTTGGAATAATTGTAAATCGCGCACCATAGTGGCAGGATTACATGAAATATAAACAATCTTCTTCGGTGCAGTTTTTACAGCTGCATCAATAAATTCTGGAGTTAATCCCTTTCTTGGAGGATCCACAAAAATCACGTCAGTCTTCAAGCCATCAGCTGCCCATTGGGGCATTACTTCTTCAGCTTTACCAACTACATATTTAGCATTGGTGATACCGTTTAAACGAGCATTATTATTAGCATCATCAACTGCAGGCTTAACAACTTCCATCCCACGAACTTCCTTAACGTGCTTTGCCACAGAAAGTCCAATTGTACCGATACCAGAATATGCATCAATTACTACGTCATCTGGCTTTAAATCAGCTTTTTCAATTGCCAAATTATAAAGGCGTGGAGTTTGCAAAGAATTTATTTGGAAGAAACTTTGTGGTGAAATTTTAAACTTAACATCACCAATCTTATCAATAATATAATCATTTCCCCAAAGAAGATAATCTTTTTTACCTAAAATTACATTAGTCTTTTGCGGATTATGATTCAAAATAACACTAGTTACATCATCAATTTTACTTATTTCTTGGGTAATTTTCTTAAGTTGAGGAAAATCCTTGTGAAGGGTAATTAGAATTACCATAATCTCACCAGTGGCTTTAGAACGACGTACATCAAGATAACGAACTTCTCCCTTATGATGAATCTCATCATAGGCTGGAACATGATTTTTTCTTAAAATATCGCGTACTGCCACTAACACACGGTCAATTTCAGGATCAGTTGTAAAAAAATTAGTTAACGGTACTAAATCATGTGAATGCCGTCTAAAAAAGCCAATCTCCAATTTTCCCTTAATATTTCTTACTGGAACTTGCGCTTTATTACGATATCCTACTTCTTCTGGACTGGTTAAAGTCTGTTCAACTTTAATATCATCTAGATGAGATTTTTGAAGTAAATTAACTACTTGTTGATGTTTAAATTCAAGCTGCTTATCATACTTAACGTGAGCAAGAGAAGCCAACCCAGTTTGAACCCATTGGCGTAGTTTCACATTAATTCTATCAGGACTCTCTTTTTTTATCTTTTCTATTTTTGCAAATGCAAAATTCTTTTTCACTTTTAAAATTTTTGCGCTAACAATTTCTCCTGGAAGAGCGTTAGTAACAAAAATAGTTAAACCATCAAGATGCGCTACCCCCATAGCTTCATATGAAAGATCGGTAATTTCTAAGTCAACAATTTGATTTTTTTGCATGGTTATTTCCCTTTTAAAAAATATTATTCTAATAATTAATTATAACAAGAAAATATAAGTTTTTCAGATTAACCCATTGACACATTTTTTTAACCTTGCTATCATTGTTTGCAACAAAACGTCATAGTAGGTGCTTCGTTAAGCGTCAGAGAGCTGGTGGTAGGTGCGAACCAGTCAGGCGAAGTAGATGAATTACAGCGTTATCACATTATTAGGCCCTAGTCAGTGCCTTTATCACCTGATATGAGTGTGAGTTATTTTTCACTAAGTTGGGTGGTACCACGATATTATTCGTCCCGTTGATTTTTATTAATCAGCGGGATTTTTTGTTAGGAGAATTATTTTATTATGAAAAAGAAAGTTGGTTTTGCTGAGGCTGTGGCTATTTTAGTCATCCTCCTAGGAATTTTAGGTATCTCAGTTATTAAATTTGGACTTTCACCAGAAGTTCCTGTTTTATTCACTGTTTGTCTATTAGTATTTTGGGCGAAATTCCGCGGTGCTTCTTGGGAAGAAATTCAAAACGGAATTAAAGAAGGCATCGGAGTTGCAATCATTCCTATTTTTATCTTTATTTTAATCGGTGCCTTAATTGGTTTATGGATAAAAGCTGGTATTATTCCTTCAATCATGGTGCTAGGTTTTAAAATAATTAATGCTCAATTCTTTGTACCATCAGTATTTGTGGTTTGTTCAATAATCGGAATTGCAATCGGTAGTGGTTTTACTACAATTTCTACTGTTGGGATTGCCCTATTCGGGATTGGTGTAAGTATGAATCTTAACCCGGCACTTCTTGCTGGCGCAATTATTTCTGGGGCAGTTTTTGGTGACAAAATGTCTCCTTTATCTGATTCTACCAACCTTTCCTCCGCCGTTGCTGAAAGTGAGTTATTTTCTCATATAAAAAATATGATGTGGTCAACTATTCCAGCTTTCTTTGTTTCCCTTTTCTTATTCTGGCTTTTAGGGAATAGTGGAAAAATGGATATTAGTAAAATTCAACACACTTCACATATCTTACAATCTAACTTTTCAATTAGTTGGTGGGCTATTTTACCAATTATCTTAATGATCATATGTGCGTGGAAAAAAGTTCCTGCAATACCCACATTATTCTTAAATATTACGTTAACCATAGTAATGATTTTTATTCAAACTCCACACGAATCACTTCAAAGCTTAACAAATTTAATTATGAATGGCTTTATTGCTAAGACTAGCGATAACTCTGTTAATGCATTACTTACTCGCGGTGGTATTTCAAGCATGATGGGCACAGTAGCATTAATTATTTCCACCTTATCCTTAGGAGGATTATTAATGAAGTTTAACGTAGTTCAAAATGCTATGGAACCTCTGGTTGAAAAACTTAAAACTCCTGGTCGTTTAATTACTATTACTATTCTTTCAGGAATATGTATTAACTTATTTGTTGGAGAACAATACCTCTCAGTTATCCTTCCTGGTCGTGCTTTTAAACCAGCTTATGACAAAATTAAGTTATCGCCACTAGCTCTAAGTCGTGTTCTTGAAGATGGAGGTAGTGTTATAAATTATCTAATTCCATGGGGAGTTGCTGGATCCTTTGCTGCTTCTACCCTAGGCGTTCCAGTCCTTACTTTTCTCCCATTTGCTTTCTTTAGCTTACTCTCACCAGTCTTTTCAATTTTTTCAGGACTAACAGGAATTGGCCTAAAATGGGCGAAAGATAAGACAAAATAATTTTTTTAACTTATAATAAACCAGTAAGTTTATTTATTATAGAAAGAGGGAAATAGATAAGTGGATAATTTTGAACCTCAACGTCGTCATGTTGTCGATATTAGTGGATTAAATAGTTTCCTAACTAGAATGTACGGTATGATGACTTTAGCAGTACTAGTTTCTGCAATTAGTGCTTACTTAACAATGACCGTTTTTAGAGTACAAGTATTAACCTTTTTTGCTAATCATCAAGCATTAACTTGGGTTGTCTTGATCGTTCCTATTTTTTTAGCATTAGGTATCAGTTTTAGAGCTACTCGAAATCCCGTTGCAAGTTTTGTAATGTTGATGATCTTATCAATTATTTATGGTATTGAATTTGCATTGATTGCGGGTGCCTATACTCGTGCTAATATAGCTTCTGCCTTCTTCTCAACAGCAGCTGTATTTATTACAATGGCTGTAATTGGTACAATGACTAAAAAGAATTTAAATAATCTTGGTTCCTATGCATCTGCTGCATTAATTGGGTTAATTGTAGCCATGATTATCAATATGTTCTTAAAGAATCCAATGGTTTCTTATGTCTTTTCATTCATTGCAGTGATTATCTTTACAATTTTAACTGCTTGGGATGCTCAAAAGATGAAACAAATTTATCTTCAATATGGTGATGATGTTTCTACTAATGGATTAGCAGTAGCTGGGGCCTTACAGCTTTACTTAGATTTTGTAAACCTATTCTTACAATTCTTACAAATTTTTGGCTTTAGCAACCGCGATTAATATTTTATAAAAAAGAGGACCATAAACTGGTCCTCTTTTTTATCTAACTCCACGATTACGTGTAGGTGCAATCAAAGAAACTAGCGGAATCATTAAATATAAAATCATTGCAATATTTGGCTTATAGAAAGATAAAATAATCAAAAATATATTAATTATTATTATTGAAATGACTCTCCATGCAGAATGTCTCATTAAAACTATACTCATGACCAACGAATCTTTAAATTCAGATTTAGATCCAAAATACTCAACTGCAATCTTTAATAACTGGGCAATTAAAGATACCACACCATAATTAATCATTGCAAAAGTTGAATGCTCTTTCATAATCCATTCTGTCATTACTGGAAAAAGAGCCAAATCTACTAAAAAGAGCATATCCAAAATTACCGTAATTTTAGTTGGTTTTCTTACAAAATAAGAAAAAGAAATATGTAAATCATACCAAAAGTCACCAATAATAAAGAACGTAATTAAAAACACTACTATATCTGCTAAAAATTTTTCATAATGAACCTCATTAACAGGCGGTTTAATCTCTAAAACAATAACTGTCATAATAATAGCAATAACTGCATCATTAAAAGCTTGTAAATGTTCGCTTAATTTAGCAGGTTCTTCTTTTTGTCTTTTGATCATTTTTTCTCTCATTTGATCAAGCTCTTCTTTTTCCTGAGCAGTTAGATTAAATCTATTCTTTTTTTCTTTCATTTTTCCTCCAAATAAAAAGGGTATCACAATATTCAATGTGATACCCTTTTTTGATTAACCAACGTAAAACTCAATATGTTGTTGTAAATTTTTAAAATCAATTGGTAAGTAACCACCAATTTCGCCATCCAGATTAACTGGAATTTCTTTTTTCGAGTCATCTAAAACTTCTACCTTTAAGGTTTTAGTTTTAGTGTAGATAATTTTAGGTTCATTAACATGTTTTCCGTTTAAGGCCATAGCCATTAAGCGTAAGACATCTACTGGATTAGCAGTTTTTACAACAATCAATTGAAACAATCCGTCTGATAATTCGGCATCTGGCATAATTTGTTCAAATCCACCAATGGAATTAGTCATACCCAATAAAAACATGGATAACTCTCCCTCATAGACACCTTCATCATAGGTTAAACGCATTTTATGACTACTAATACGTGGAAGCATTTCTGCTCCCTTTAACAAATATGCACTATAACCTAAAATAGACTTCAATTCTGATGGAACACCATATGTAAGTTCAGTCATTGAGCCACTTGCTGCAATATTCATAAAATATTTATCTCCAGCAAGCCCAATATCCATCTTTCTAGTTTTACCTTTAAGAATAACTTTAGCTGCATCAACTAAATCATCACGCGGAATTTTTAAAGCACGCGCAAAATCATTAGTGGTACCCGCAGGAATAACAGCTAATTTAGGTCTCTTTTCAAGAGGAGCTACCCCATTAACAACTTCACTAATCGTACCGTCACCACCGGCTCCGACGATTAAATCAAATCCATCCAAAGCACAGCGCGTAGCTTCTTTTTGAGCTGACAATGGCTCTGGAGTAGTTTGATAGGCACTGGCTTCAAAACCTGCTTGTTCTAATATGTTTAAAATTCCTGCCACACTCCCAAGCATTTGCTCGTGCCCAGATACAGGATTATAGATCAATCGTGCTCTCTTTGTCATTGCCATCTCACCTTTCTTTTAACGATTAACGACTTTGTAATTCTTTATTTAATAATTGGTTAACAACCTTAGGGTTAGCCTTACCACGAGTTTGTTTCATAATTTGCCCCACTAAGAAACCAATAGCTCTATCTTTACCATTTTTGAAATCTTCAACAGATTGTGGGTTATTATCAACAACTTCAGTAACCATAGGTCCTAAAATAGAAAGATCTGATAATTGAACCATACCCTTTTCTTCAACATACTTCTTAGGATCAGTTCCATTTTCAATACTTTCTTGGAAAACTTTTTTAGCAATCTTAGATGAAATAGTACCGTCTTTAATCATCTTAATAATTTCTGCTAAGTTTGCTGGGGTTAATTTAATTTCAGTAATATCAACTTGCTTTTCATTTAAGTAACCATTGATTTGGGTATTTAACCAGTTAGCAGCAAGTTTGGCATCTCCACCAGCTTTTACAGTTTCATCATAGAAATCACTAGATTCCTTGGTCTGTAAAATAACATCTGCATCATATTCCTTGATACCATAATCATTTACATAACGTTTACGACGGTCAAATGGTGATTCAGGTAAACTAGCAGCAATTTCATCAATCCATTCTTGGCTGATATGATCAGGCGCAATATCTGGCTCTGGGAAGTAACGATAATCTGCATCGCCTTCTTTAACACGTTCCAAAACAGTCTTACCAGTAGCTTCATCAAAACGACGAGTAGAAAGTTGCACACGTCCACCAGAAAGCAAAACTTGTTGTTGACGTTGTTCTTCATAAGCAAGTGAACGACGTACGTGGTCAAATGAGTTTAAGTTTTTCATTTCCACTTTAGTACCAAGCTCTTTTTGACCTGCGGGACGAATAGAAATATTGGTATCTACACGCATGGAACCTTCTTCCATCTTAACGTCTGAAGCACCAGTGAATTGAACAATTTGGCGAAGTTTAGTTAAATAAGCATAAGCTTCTTCAGGATCTTCCATATCTGGTTCAGAAACAACTTCTAGAAGTGGTACACCTTGACGGTTTAAGTCAACGTAAGAATAACCGTTAGCACCGTGAGTATTTTTACCAGCATCTTCTTCGATGTGCATTTCGTGGATACCAATACGTTTCTTCTTACCATGAACTTCCACTTCAATGTAACCATCTCGCGCAAGTGGTTGGAAGAATTGAGTAATCTGGTAAGCCTTTGGGTTATCAGGATAGAAATAGTTCTTACGGTCAAAGTGGGTAGTTGGCAAGATATGTGAGTGAGTTGCTAAGGCTACCATAATCCCTAAACGATAAACATCCTTATTAACCATTGGTAAGACACCAGGCATAGCCCAATCAATCACGTTAGTTTCTGTGTTAGCAGGTGCACCGTAACTTACTGGTGATGGAGAGAAAATCTTACTCTTGGTCTTTAATTCGAAGTGGACTTCAAGTCCGATAGTCGATTTAAAATTCATTAATTAATCCTCCAATCCAGCTGGTTTCTTTTCATAGAACTTGTTTTTACGTTCAATAAAGTCAGCAACTTGGAAGATGCTTTCTTCATCAAATCGTTTAGCCATAATTTGGAAACCAACAGGCATCCCATCTACAAGACCAGCTGGAACACTTGCTGCTGGAATACCAGCCATATTAGCTGAAATAGTCAAGATATCATTTGCATACATCTTAAGTGGGTCTTTAATAGAAGAACCAATCTTGAATGCAGGTGTTGGAGTAGTTGGTCCAACAATAACATCATTATCTTCAAAAATCTTATCAAAATCTTGGCAGATTAAAGTTCTAACTTTAGCTGCTTGTCTGAAGAAACGATCATATGATCCGGCAGATAAAGCAAATGAACCTAGCATAATACGACGCTTAACTTCATCACCAAAGCCTTCACTTCTTGATTTAACGTAAACATCAAGTAAGTTCTTAGTATCCTTAGCACGGTAACCATAACGAATACCATCATAACGTTGTAAGTTTGAGGAAGCTTCACTAGAAGCAATAATGTAGTAATCTGGAACAACATATTTAGTATGTGGCAAGTTTACCTTGTTGATGATTGCACCATTATCTTCCAAGATTTTAATTTGTTCGTTAATTAAATCCTTAACTTCAGGTTCAATTCCTTCACCAAAATATTCTTCCGGAACAGCTACACGAAGACCCTTAACATCTTTGCCTAAAGCTTTAGTAAAATCAGGTACTTTTCGAGTTGAAACAGTTGAATCATGATCATCTGCACCCGCAATTACGTTCAAGATTTTAGCTGAGTCTGCAACACGCTTAGTCATAACACCAATTTGATCAAGTGATGATGCAAATGCAATCAGCCCCCAACGTGATACACGTCCATATGTTGGCTTAATACCGAAAATACCATTAAATGCTGCTGGTTGTCTTACAGAACCACCAGTATCAGAACCTAAAGCTGCCACAACTTCACCACCAGCCACTGCTGCTGCAGAACCACCAGATGAACCACCAGTAACTTTAGTTAAATCCCAAGGATTTTTAGGAGCACCGTAATATGAATTTTCACTAGATGATCCCATTGCAAATTCATCCATATTTGCCTTGGATACAATGGTCATTTGAGCTTTCTTAAGCTTAGAAATTACAGTTGCATCATAAACAGGCATATAGTTATCAAGAATGTGACTAGCAGCTGTTGTCTTAATACCGTTAGTAATGATGTTATCCTTAATTGCAATTGGAATACCGGCTAATTCATTAGATAAATCTAAATCTTCAGCAGGTTTTGCATCATCAACAATAGTAATCATTGCATTAAGCTTAGGTTCTAACTCCTTAATAGTCTTTAAAGTATCTTGAGTTAATTCTTCAGCTGTAATGTCACCATCTTTTAATTTTTTATGTAATGATTCAATATTTTCATTTAAGTAATTCATTAGGCATTATCATCCTTATCAATAATCACTGGAACCTTAATGAAGCCATCTACCTTTTCTGGAACATTCTTCATTAATTCTTCCTTACTTTCCCAATGTTCAGGTTTGTCTTCTCTGAAGACAGTATCACGATCTACTACTTGAACAGTTTCTGGAACATCAGTAGTATCAACTTCACCTAATTGGTCAGCCATGTTGATAATATCGCCCATTTGCTTTGTAAATTTATCTAACTCTTCATCACTAAATGCAAGTCTAGATAACTTAGCAACGTGAGTAATCGTATCCTTGGTAATCTCCACTATTAAACCCTCCTATTCACCGTCAAAGACGTGCTTGTAGTAACTATCATCTGCAGAACTCTTAACAATTATTGCCTGCACCTCATTTACTGAGCTAATCTCAATTTCAATTGGAACATCACTAGGCAAATACTTCTTCGCTGAGCTTTCCACCAAACTAGCAAAACTTTCAATCTGTGCATAACCAAAGAATTGAGTAGTAATCTTAATACTCATCTTACTTAACTTCTTATTTTGGTAATAAACCGTTGCAGTTACACCACTAATATTAGGGAAGTAATTTTCAATTGAGCTCTTAAAATTACTAAATGCTGATGAATCAGTAGAATTAATTGCCTTCTCGCTTCCAACAGTTGGTAGTACTTGACTACTATTATTGATAGTCTTCCACTCATTTATTTTACTACTATTTGCATTAGCAATTCCATATGTAAAATAGTTACCACCAACAAGTGAATCTTTATCGGTCTTACTAAATAAACCAATTACTAATGTAACATTTTTTAGACCCTTTTGCTTACGTAATCTTGCAACAATTTCATTAGCTGCTTTTTTACCAAAACTTGTTTGTTGAGCACGAGATATATTTTTATGATATTCAGTTTCACTTTTACCTTTCGTATAGTAATCAACTGAATTCAAAGCCAAGCCTAAGCTTATTCCTGAAATCTTATAGCTATTTCCTGACTTAGTAAGAAAATCCTGCTCTAAAATTTGATCCAAAATAATAGGTGTATAGTTTTTAGTCCCCGTTGATTTTGGATTTAAGCCATCAGGATTGCTCTTGGATTTACGTCCAAGCCAATCAGTTACAGTACTAGTAGATAACTTTTGACCTTCTTGGAAAACATACTTTGTAGTAGAAAAATTAGATTGTGAAATTGTCATTAAACCGGATTCTAACGCTCTTTCATCTACATCATTATCACTAGTATTGGCAGTTAAACCTGAAATTGGACTCGTTACATATTGTCCATCTTTTAATAAAACATTATAACCATCTTTATCTGTACTGGTAGTTTGGTAGCCCTTTTTCTTGGTTGTAGAAGCAGTCGAATTATTAGCTAAATCAGAATTCTTCAAATTACCACATGCACTTAAGCTGAGCGCGGTAGCTAATAATGCCACCATTCCTAATATTTTTTTCAACTTACTTTATCCTTCTTACTTATTCGTTAATCTTAGCAATTGCCTCTGTCTCGGTGAGCATAGGAACTTCTAATTTTTCAGCTTTTATCTTCTTAGAACCTGCATCAGATCCATAAATTAAGTAATCTGTCTTTTTAGAAACTGATCCAGTAACTGTAGCACCTAATATTTGTAATTTTTTAGTAAATTCATTCCGAGTAAAATGTTCTAATTTACCTGTTAAAACTACCTTCTTATCCTTGAAAAAATTTTCGGGTGCTTCTTGGTCACTAATTCCTAAAAATTTCATATTAACATTGCTATCTTTAAGTTCTTGAAGTAATTTTTGAGCTGATGGTTGATTAAAGTAGGTCACCATTGATTCAGCAATCGTCTCTCCTATTGTATCGATTGTTATCAATTCTGGCACTGTTAAATTACTAATCTTTTCTAAGTCTTTATATTTTTCAACAATTAAACGTGCTGCTTTCGCACCAACATGGTCAATTCCTAAACCATTTAACAACAATTCAGCTGAATTATTTTTACTATTAGCAATAGAAGTTAACAAATTAGTAATTGCCTTATCTTTAAAATGATCTAATTGACTTAACTTTTCTTCATCAAGATGGTATAAGTCAGCTACGTCTTTAATAAATCCATTAGAAATTAATTGTTTAACAATTTTAGGACCCAGTCCCATGATATTCATTGCACCTCGCGAAGCAAAATGAATGATACCTTCCTCTACTTGTGCTGGACACATTGGATTAATACAACGGAGTGCTACTTCATCTTGTAAATGAACTAACTTTTCTCCACATGATGGACAAGTAGTTGGAATACTATATGGTTGACTATCTTTTGGACGCTTAGAAAGAACCACTTCAGAAATTTCCGGAATAATATCGCCGGCTTTATGAAGTAAAATTGTATCTCCTATTCTGACATCTTTTTCTTTTAACATATCCGGATTATGTAAGCTAGCTCGCGAAACTGTTGTTCCTGCTAATTGTACTGGATCCATAACCGCCGTTGGAGTTACAACACCTGTTCTACCAACTGTCCACTCAATATTACGAACTACTGTTTCTTGCTCTTCTGGTGGAAACTTATATGCAATCTCCCATCTTGGAACCTTTACTGTACTTCCAAGTTTATCTTGTAAAGCCAAGTCATCTACTTTTAAAACAATTCCATCAATTCCATAAGTCAAACTATTTCGCTTCACTGTGTACTCATCAATAAAATCAAAAACTTCATCAAGAGACGCTAACTTTCGACCAGTTTCATTAGTATGAAAACCTAGCTTATGCAATTCCTCTATTGCCTGATGTTGACTTTCAATTTTATCTGTAGGATTTACCCAAGTATAAATAAATGTACTAAGCTTACGTCTTTTAGTAACTTTAGGGTCCAGTTGGCGTAAAGAACCTGCAGCTGCATTTCTAGGATTAGCAAAAACTTGTAATCCTTTACTATCTCGCTGCTCGTTTAATTTAGCAAAAGATTCCTTATCCATATAACATTCCCCTCTGACTTCAGTAGTCAAAGGCTGAGGCAAAACTAACGGAACATCTTTAATATAACGAACATTAGCTGTTACATCTTCTCCAACTCGTCCATTTCCACGAGTAGATGCTCTAACTAATTTACCTGCTTTATATTCTAATGATAAAGAAAGTCCATCAATTTTTAATTCAACATTATAAGCAACAGGTTGACCCACAGCTTTTTGAATTCTTTGATCAAAATCTTTCAATTCTTCTTTTGAAAAAACATCCCCCATAGAAAGCATAGGAATAGGATGCTCAACTTTGGTTAGTTCGCTCTTTAAATCACCACCAACTCTTTGAGTAATTGAATCAGTGGTTATCAGCTCTGGGAAGTCCCCTTCAAGTTTTTCAAGTTCATTATATGCTTTGTCATAGACAGCATCTTCAACAACTGGTGCATCTTTTGCATAATATGCATCAGCCCAATTATCAAGTTGCTTTCTTAGCTCATTAATCTGTTCTTTAGCTTGTTCAAGTGATAACTCCGTCATATTTCATTATCCTTTTACTCTAAAAAATCTTCTTAAGCTTAATTATATCTTTTTAATAGGGGCAAAGGCAGCTAAAAGTCGTTTTTCACCAATTCGATTAGAGAAGATAATATCTAATTCCATATCTTCACCTTCACCATTAACCTTTTTAACTACACCGCGACCCCAAGCTTTATGTTCAACCTGGTCTCCTACACTCCATATTTTCTTATCTGCACCTACAGCACCACTTGCTTTTTTAGCAGTATAAACTGGAGTGTGTGCACGCTCATTCTTACGTACAAATGGAACTGTAGTCTTTTTAAAGTTATTTCCAACTCCACTCCCGGCAGAAGGATTAACTTGATTCAAATCTGCAGCATTAATTTCATCTAAAAAGCGTGAGGGGGCATTAACTTGCGTACGACCATACATCATACGCGAAACTGCATTAGTTAGGTATAATTCTTTCTCTGCACGAGTAATACCCACATAAGCCAGACGACGCTCTTCTTCCAACTCATTATCATCCATTAAAGCACGAGATAATGGAAAAATACCATCTTCCATCCCGATTAAGAAAACAACCGGAAATTCTAGTCCTTTAGCCGCATGAAGAGTCATCAATGCAACTTCTTCTCCTTGATTTTCTAAATCATCTTGATCACTTAATAACGTCACTTCTGATAAAAAATCACCAAGAGGCGTCGAATCTTCATCTTCTGGTTCATATCTATCATCAAAACGCTGAGTTACCGTTAAAAATTCATCTAAGTTTTCTAAACGGGTATTAGCTTCTAAGGTATGCTCATTTTTTAACGCGTCAGTATAACCAAAATCTGCTAAAACTTTTTCAGTAATCCCTGTTACACTATGATCTTTTGCATAAATAATCATCTCCGCAAGTTTAGTCCCAAACTCATTTAAAGTTTTACTTGCCCGACCAGTAATTGGTGCTAAAGCTAAATTATTAAAAGCTTCCAGAGCTCCGAAATTATTTTGGCTAGCAAAATCATTAAACTTTTGCATAGTCGTAGGACCTAAGCCTCGTTTTGGTACATTAATAATTCTATTTAAACTCATCGAATCTGCTGGGTTAGCGATAAGTTTCAAATAAGCTAAAATATCTTTAATTTCTTTTCTATCGTAAAATTTATGGCCACCAACAATCTTATAAGGAATATTGGATTTAACTAAAACTTCTTCAATACCACGAGATTGAGCATTAGTACGATATAAAACAGCAAAATCGCTATATTTATACCTATCTTTTTTCATCTCTTCTTGAATTTTTGAAATAATAAAATGAGCTTCATCATTACCACTTTGAGCATGATAATAGTTTACCTTTTCACCAGCACCCTTATCAGTCCAAAGTTTTTTAGGTTTACGTTTAATATTATTTTTTATTACAGAGTTAGCAGCATCCAAAATATGACCAGTGGAACGATAATTTTGCTCTAATTTAATGGTATGAACATCATCATCTTTATAATCTTTTTCGAAATTCATGATATTTTCCATATTTGCACCACGCCAACCATAAATTGACTGGTCTGCATCCCCCACTACGCAAATATTCTTGTACTGCGCTGCAAGCAAATGACAAAGCTGATACTGTGCTTCGTTAGTATCCTGGTATTCATCAACTAAGATATAACGGAATTTATTTTGATAATAATGCAAAGTTTCTTTATCTTTTTTGAATAAAACCAATGTTTGCATAATCAAATCATCAAAGTCCATAATCTCATCACGCTTAAGGCGATGTTGATATTCCTTGTAGACCTTAGCTGCAATCTTATCAAAAGGACTACCTGCCTGCATTTCTAAGTCATCTGGTGTAAGTAAATCATTTTTTGCATTAGAAATAGTTCCTAAAATTGCACGAGGATCATACATTTTAGGATTAATATTCAAATCTTTTAAAATACGCTTAACTAAAGTTAACTGTTCAGCAGAATCTGCAATTGAAAAATTAGTAGAATAACCTATCTTATCAGCATCTCGACGTAAAATTCGTACACATAAAGCGTGAAAAGTAGACATCCAAATACTATCAGCTACTGGTCCCAGAAGTTTTTGGACACGTTCACGCATTTCAGTAGCAGCTTTGTTAGTAAAAGTAATTGCTAGAACATTCCAAGGAGCAACGCCTTTTTCTTCAATTAAATAAGCGACTCTTCTAGTTAAAACAGATGTCTTACCACTACCAGCCCCAGCAACTACCAAAAGTGGACCTTCAGTACATTGCACAGCCTTTTGTTGTTGAGGATTTAATCCTGCAAGAATTGATTCTTCGCTCATTGCTTCTCCTTTACTTCTACATAAAAAACGCTCAAATTGACTTAACTATTATAACAAAAAAGATACTAGACTTAACTAGTATCCTCCTTGAAAGATTTCAACTAAAAAATCGATAAATTTTACCATCAAGCAAAACTATCGATTTTATACTAATCATATTGAGTTAAATTATATTTCTTAATAACATAAATAATCTTTTCAGCATAACCAGGATCTGTAGCATAACCATCATCTACTAATGCCCTAGCTTGACTTTGATAATCTTTAGCCTTCAACACATGACGATACTGACGTGGATTCCACGTAGTTCCATTTATAAAAAGTTTAGTATGAGCCTTAATTGAAGCTTTATAAGTATCATAAACTTGGAAACGACTACTAATAATTTTCCAATGTCCTTTTACATACTCTTTAGTTTTTAATACTTTAGTGTGGTTAGGATTTGTTCCCTTTACACCAAATAGATTATTATATTTCCTAGCTAATTTACTTTGACCATAGTCACTCTCTACACAAGCCTGAGCAATTGTAATACTTGGAAAAATACCATAAGGCTTACTTGCCTTTTGAGCAATCGGCGCAATCACTTTAATAAAATTGTCAGGTGTTTGCTCAGCATACACCTTTTCAGTTTGAGCTTGTTCTAAGTACTTATCATAAGTAATTTTCTTAATCCCATATCCTACTCCGGCAATTAGTAAAATAATTGCCACAACTACACGAAATTTTTTCAATCTTAAATTTTTATTTTTTTTACGCGAATATCTAGTCATTAATGTATTCTTCTAGTCATTATTTTCTTCAAAGGCAGAACAATTATAGGTGTAAAGATTCCTGCGAAAATTGCTTCTGCGATTCCATTAGCTCCCAATGCCACCAATAAAATCCAAATCAATGTACCATTATTATGAGCTTGTCCCAAAGCATTGAGCAAAGTTTGGGGATGCATCATAAAAATTAAAGAACTTAAAGTAATTACTAAAATGGTATTTATCAAAGCTCCTAATGAACCAGCCAAAATATAAAAAATAGTTTGTTTCGTCTTATCTTTATTTTTAGCTAATGTACCAATAAAACCAGCAACTGCACCAGCAACTGCACGTGGCACAATAGCAATTAATGGATTTTGAAATAGGACCAAAGTTACCATACTACTTGGCTGTGTATATGCCAATATCATACTCAAAATCCCCCAAAATAAGCCCAGACTGAAGCCAAATCCTGGTCCTAGTAAACTACCAGCAATAGCTAATGTTAAAGGCAAGGTGGTAATCGCTGGCAAGCCTGGTATTATTCTAAAATACCCTACATAAGGAACAAAAACTTGAATGATAATAATCGCAATGAAAATTGCAGCAATCGTTAATCGTTGAACTTTATTGTGAATCATTTAATAACCTTCCTAAAAAATAAAAGGTAAACAAAAAAGGAAGCCGTATTCCGACTTCCTTGTATTAATGCGGGCGAGAAGACTCGAACTTCCACGATCTAAAGCGATCACAAGATCCTTAGTCTTGCGCGTCTGCCATTCCGCCACGCCCGCGTACTTAATTAATATAGCAAAGATTGAATACTACGTCAACCTTTTATTCAAATTAATCTCAGTCAGCTTTCTCACTGATGTACCTAACTAGTTTAGCTGAATTAATAATATTCGTCAACAAAATAATTAATTTTATTTTTTAATTAACTCTCTCCCCCCTTGTTTTTCTTTACTTTATCAAAAAAGATCGTCCAAATATTCTCACAATATTTGGACGACCAACTCTTGTAATCCTTATTAATTTATTTTCTAGCTAATTTATTTTTAAAAATATTCTTCACAAGCTTAATAATATCTTGATTAAAATCCAGTTTAAACACAAACATAATTCCAACATAGACAATAAACATCATAATCGATTTTACTGCCATGTTTAAAAATGCAGAGTGGATAAAATTAGGCCAAATCATCCCTACTCCAAAAGTAATTAAAGCAATTAAAAAGTAATATGGCACATCATGAAAAACATAACCAAAATTATAACCATCACGAACAATCCATAGCCTTAAAATTAACACAATAAATTCCGTTAATAATATTGCTATCATCGCACCGGCTGCACCATATGGACGATCCAAGAAATAACATAAAATAATTTCTGTTATGGCTCCTATAATTACCGGGATAGCATAATCTTTATCTCGCGAGTTAGCTAAGGCAAACTGGTTGGCAAATACCCCACCCATAGGAATCATGATAATTGTCAGTGTAAAGAAAAACATTAGCGGAGTCATTGGAATATATTGCTTACCAAAAAAGAAGGGCACAAATTGTTTGGTATTAGCCATTACGATTACCGCAAACAACGTTCCTAGCATTACCGTTGCTTCAAGAGATTTCTTCATGACAACTTTTTGAGTATCTTTTCCTTCACCAGCCATTTTAGGCATAATAACTAACGAAATCGACGTTATAACTCCCAAAATCATATTAGAAATTCTCTGTGAGTTATCATAATAGGCAACTTGAGTTGAATTTTGGAAAAGTCCTAAAATCGGCTTATCTAAAGAAGTATAGATCTGTGTGGCAATTTGCGGAATAAGTAAAGTAATAATTGCCTTACTAGTCTCTTTTATCCGATAAAAGCTCCTAGTTGGACCACCAACATAATTATGAATATCAAACCAGAAGACAAAAGATCCTAACATTGTTGAAACTGACATAATCAAGATATACTTCCACAAATCATTAGGACTTTTTACTAAAAGTAGAATTAAGACTACACTTACTAATTTAACCCCTGTATTTTTCAAAACAACGCGACCAAAATCTGCCAATCCTTGAAAGAACCAAGAAATATCAAATTGTGCTGAAATCAAAAATGGGACCATCAATAATAATTCCCACCAATATTGAATCTTAAAGACAGAACAGATAAAAAATGTAAGCAAAATCGTTACTGCACCCGCAACTGCTTGAAAGTACCATAGGCCCCAAAAAGCCTTAGTCAATTCCTCTGGTCCTTCATTACTTCTAACACGCGAAATTGTCCGCATCCCAATATAAGACACTGATAACATACAAAAGACCATCAAAAATTGAACAGTATTATTTACACTACTGTAAATACCATACTTCTCTGGCCCTAAAACACGCGATAGATAAGGAACCGTAATTAATGGAACTAAGACTAAGAAAATTTGATAAACCGCATTATAAAGAATATTTAAGAAAGTTTTTTTCATTACTTCACCTGATTTAGCTTAAGAAATTCACATACACGGCGACAATTTTCATCTTCTGATAATTGATCAGACAGCTTTAACCAATATTGTCGTTTAGCTTTCATTGCAGGCGAATCCATATTATCTAAAACATTTAACAATTCACTATAAGAATTAACACATTTACCTGGGGCAATTTCTTCATAAGGCCCCATTAATAAACCACGTGTTTTTTCATATTGCTCCAAAAAATTTGTTATAAATACAATTGGTTTATCAAGATGTAAGTAATCAAAATAAATCGATGAAAAATCCGTCATTAAAAAATCTGTTAATCCTAGTAATTCATATAAATCATAGTCATTATCAAACAAATAATCATTATTCATAAATGCAATATTGGACAACTTACTATCAAAGTTTGTAAACATCTTCATTTCATAGGGATGAAGCTTAACAATCAAATATTGATGATTCTCTTTCAACTTATTATTTAATTTTTCGATATCAAAATCCTTAAATGCAAAAAAGTTACCATCTTCAATTTGTTTCATGATGGACTTATCTTCTAATTCATAACGAAAAGTTGGCATATAAATTCCAATCTTAGCTTGAGAATCAGAAGTCTTAAATAAATCATGCAAAAATCTTTCTTTAGAAATAATCGGATTTTTCAAAGCATCCAAACGTGGAAATCCTAATTTTTGATATTTATTAGTAGAAATTGCAATACAAGCACTCATCAAGCTCTCATATAAATCAGAACTCGAAGTCACAATATCAGCACTTGTATACCATAACTTCTCATTACGTTGATTATCTTTACGTAAAGTATTGTGGGCCATCAATCCCATTCTCTTTAAAGGAATCCCATGCCAAAATTCAACATCTATTTGACTACTCTTTATCTTAAATGGCTGATGCGTTGTAAAAATATATTTAGCAGCTCCAATTTTTTTCCAAGTAAGGAAAGATAAGTGAGAAGAAGGCCAAGGTTCTACCAACGTTACATCAAGATTAGGATAATTTTTCTGTAAATATTTATAAAAAATATATCCATTAGAGCCTGATCTTCCAGCACCATTTAAGATTACTACTGCATTCTTCTTAGTTGGCATTAAACCAGCTAAAAACTTCATTACACTTAAATACAATCTAAAAAATAAACTTTTCATTATTTCTCAATTCATTCTTGTTTTTATAGCACAATTAAATATTTATGAACTACATCGGGAATAAATTCCCGAGTTTCTGGGAACAACAGGTAGTGTTTAGGATCTTACAGAGAATTGGCCGAGAACGTCTCTCGGGTCTCATACCTAACTCACAGAACCTGTCTATCTTACCAAGGCCAGTTCCTGACCAGTTGGCTTCATTATTGCTTTATTTAAGATATTAACTGCCGCATTTATATCTCGGTCATGATGAGCATTACACTTCGGACATGTCCATTCACGTATCTCTAGTGGTTTCTCACTACTGTTATAATTGCAATTTGAACAGATCCTTGAAGTATTTCTTGGATCAACAAGGAC
>NZ_JAAVAU010000020.1 GCF_014803895.1 Lactobacillus sp.
CCACCATTTTTCTTAACGGCATCAGCAGCTGCTTGAGCACCTTTTTCATCTGAGTGGTAGTTGATGACAACTTTCATGCCTTCTTTACCGAATCTTTCACTAATAGCAGTACCGATACCTTTGGAACCACCAGTAATAACTGCGACTTTATCTTTTAATTCTGAATAAACCATTTTTATTCTCCTTTTGTATTAGTGTGTTGTTTTTGATTTACTTGTTATAAAAATTATAACACGTTACTTACTAATTGCAAGTATAAATTTCGATTTTTTCAAATGAAAAATAAAAAAGACTAAAACCCTTGTATACCGCTGATTAATATACGCTAGCAACTTGTTTAACTATAACCCACTTACCATTTTCTTTAGCAAAATACATTTTCATTTGAAGTTGCCAAGTAGAAATACTACCACCCCAAATTCTGGCTTTAACACGATTTTTACCAATAAATGATGCTGTATCGCCATTTATTTCAATATCTTCAATCGCTTCTTCATCAGAAGAATAATATTTCATTTCTTCATTTTGGATTTGGTCGATCCATTCCATCTTAGGTTGAATATAACCAGTCATATGAGTAAGTTCCATGCTTGGAGCTAAAATTTGGTTAAGTGTGTTAATGTCTTTGTCAACTATAGCTTGGTTTTCTTTGCGGTAAAGTGAAATTATTTGTTGTTCATCAGTCACACATTGTACCTCATTCTCTATCTCTACTTATACTTATAAAAAAGTAATCTATAATATTGAGTGCTTTTTTGTATTAATTTCTAACTTCGTCAACATTACCGTACCAATACTGAGCGGTAACACCACCATCAATTAAAAAATCACTACCTGTAATAAAAGCTGCTTGGTCACTCATTAAATATTGAGCTAAACTAGCAATTTCATCCGAAGTTGCTGGACGCTTAGTTACCATCGATTCAAACATTTTCTTGTAGCCGGCACCACGTGGGCCATTTAATTCATCCAAGGCAAGTGGAGTCATTACTATTCCGGGAGAAATGGCATTAATTCTGGCACCACGCTTTTGCCAATTTACTGATTCACTAGCAACACGCAACACATTCTCACGTTTAGCATATTGGTAAGCAAAAAGTGAATCGGTAATTACATCGGGTTGCAAAATATCTAAATCAAGCAATTTTTCGGTTGGAGTCATAGCAAGTTTTTTATCGTTCTCTTGACCTAATGCGGGTAAACGATGACCAGATTGAGAAGAAATAATAATTCCACTCCCACCTTCAGCAATAACTTTTCCGAATTCTTCAAGTAAAACTGAGGTGCCATACAAATCCACTTTCAAGACTTGCTCAGGAGTAGTTTGAGATGGTGACACACCTGCTGCATTGACTAAGTGCTTAATTTTACCTAACTCTTGAGCTTTCTTAACTACATTTTGAATTGATTCACGAGAAGATAAATCAGCCTTGATTGTTTCTACATCAAAACCTGCTTCTTGTAATCTCTTTTGCACATTTTTTAAGTTATCTTCATTGTAGTCAGCCAGTAATAATTTTTTACCACTCGCAACCCGTCTAACAATAGCTTCACCAATTGATCCACTACCAAATAAAACAACTACTTCTTTTTTCATATTTTTCTCCCTTAATAAATCAATTTAATGCACCCAAAATCAAAACTTTTTACTCTTAATGTTTTATTATTCAGGGGTATTGATACCCACACTATCTCTTAGATAAAGTGAATCATCATCGACTAGTTTTTGAACTAAATCGCCAATTGATGCAACTGAAACATCATGACCACCAAATGGTTCGCCTTTTCTAGTTACTTCGTAATTAACGGGGCCACCAGTGAACCAACCAGGACGAACAATAGTGTAGTTCAAGTCAGATGCTTCAATAACATTAGCTGCGTCGCGGTAAGTTCTTAAAGTTGGGTTAGTTCTCAAATTACCACCACCAACACTAGCAGGAATTTCATTATAAATTCCCATAGAAGTAATAAATACTAAACGTTTTACGTCATTTCGATTCATTGCTTCAACAATACTCTTAGCAAAACGTCCTAAATTACCACTTAATGCGGCAAACACAGCATCTTGTCCTTGTAAAGCCTTGTCCAAGTCAGCTTGATTAGTTACATCCCCAGAAATTGTCTTTTCTCTAGTTGGATCAGCTACGCTAAGTCTGTTAGCTGAACGAGAGAATAAGGTAAGATTATCATTTGTATTTTCTAAAAGAGCTTCAGTTGCTGCTCTACCTACAGTACCAGTAGCACCAATAATTAAAACGTTTGTCATAATTTTTCACCTCATGTGTTTAATTCAAATTTCAATTATTATTGTAGAAGCAAAAAGGCCTAGGAACAATTTCTTGTTCTTAGGTCTTTTGATAAGTAAAACTTATTAATTATTAAATTGTTTTTCTAAAATATCAAAGAAGCTCTCAATGTAGTAGCCAGAATTATCTGCTTTCCAAAAGGCATAGTATTCTTGTGATAACTGTTGATCACCATTGTACAGAGGCAAACTAACTAAATCATCATTCAAAGTAATCGTATCTTTAACACGATCATTAATAATTAAATAGCCTTGATTCAAAGTTGCCATCATAATTGCTTCATCATAAGTAGATGCAGTTACAAAATCACCGCTGATATTTAAAACATCTTGATAGTATTTTTCTTCATCGCCCTGTTCATTTGGCCCAACGATTAAAATGCATGGCAAATCACGCAAGGCTTGACTTTCAACTTTAGTTTGATTGGCATCGACTTGTTTTTTATTAATTAAAACTTCGAAATTACTTGAAGTTAAAAATTTGTTTACATATTTATTAGAAGGAGCTCTTCTTAAATCACTAAAAGCAATATCTAATTTATCTTCTTCTAGCATGTTAAATAGTTTTTCGTGACTGCCACTAGTAATTTTTAATTGAACATCAGAAAATTCTGTTGAAAACTCTGATACTGCTCGCAAAAATTCACTAGTTCCAAAATTACGCAAATAACCAGCATGCAAAATAAATGGTTCTTCTTTTTGATTGCCAATTTCTTTTGTTTCAGAAATTAACTCGTTGAGATTGTTTAATAAATCTTGGCTATGATTGTAGAAATACTTACCAGCTCGAGTCACAGTAAAGCTACGTCCTGTTCTTTCTAAAAGTTGGACGCCTAATTCCGACTCGAGCTCTTTAATTTGCTGTGAAATGGCTGGTTGTGAGATATGACATTCCTCAGCAGCTTTTGTAAAATTTTTATTTTTAACTACTGAAATAAAATATCTAATTTGATTGAACATAATTTATCACCTATAGATATACAAAAAATAAAGGATGTAATCCTACTTGCATCCTTTATTTAAATATTTTTCTATTGTAATGTCTAATGATTTTTGCCGTTGTCTGCGCATCATGATTACCGTCAGGGACAATATAATATTGAATTTTATCCTTAAATTCAGGCAACTTTTTCATTGCGTTAATTTGCGGAGTCATTGAGCCACTTGTACCATCACCAGAGCCTACACCAGCAAAAATTTCAAACGATAAGTCGTTATTCTCCTTAACCGCATTAGCCAAAACTTGCGCTGTTTCTTTAGGTGCACTTGCTCCACCATCAGATTCTACAGTCCAAGAATCGCCAGCCATTGGAATGAAATACTTGAAATATGGTAAGTCATATTGAAAAACATACCAAGTGGTGATTGAGCCCATTGAAAAACCGCCAAATGCTTGATGATTGCGCGCCTTTTGTAAAGCCGCTTTACTGCCATCTTTAGCATAAGTTTTATACTTTTTGGCTACAGCCGGCATTAAATCATCTACTAATTCTGTTTTAGCAAAACGCTTGTTCAAGGGATTATCACTATAGTAATTAGAAGTTACTTGTTTAGTCGTTGGATAATAAGTTGGAAAAACGACAATCGTATTTTTATCCCAATTATCAAAAACCTGCTTAAAATTACCTTCTTGATAAAGTTGTGAAATACCATCTTTTACTTCAGTTGAGCCATGCAAAAGATACAAAACATTGTGCTTGGCATTTTTATGATAATTTTTAGGCAAGTAGACTAAAGCTTTCTTGGTAACCTTTTTATTATTATACGTAGTTTGATAAGTTAAAATTTCCGTTTGACTGGGATTATTTTCTTTGACTGATGCAGCATTATTTGAATTTGATTTGGCACTGCATCCCAATAATCCACTCGCTGCGATTAATGTGCCCACTAGCTTCCAGATCCTTCCCATAGGCTTCACCTAATTTTCTTTCAAAAGACCAATCTTTTTAAGCCATTGTCTTACTTCAGATTTATTGTTGTCGTAGCGAATACCGTTAACAAAATCCGCACCTTCATTCTGTGCCATCCGACGAATGTATTGTTCAGATGGTCCAATTGGCGTACTCATGCTAGTAGTAAAGGCAGTGACATTTTTACCTTTGAAATTGTAGTCATCAAACAAAGTACTGATTAACATTGGTGGTCTACTCCACCAAGTTGGGTAACCAATAATTACATTTTCATATTTAGAAAAATTAGGAATCTTAGTCTTCAAAGCTGGGTGAATATTTTTCCTTCTTTCGCGGTCACCACGTTTTGCGGCGTCATCATAACCCTTGTAGGCTTTTACTGGTTGCAAACGAATCATGTCAGCGCCAGTTTCTTTTTGAATATATTCAGCAGCTTCTTTAGTACTGCCACTCAAAGAGAAATATAAAATTAAAGTCTTACTGTTTTTAGAAGTTTTATTCACTTTACTTACTTTCTTAGATGATTGACTGCTATTTGTACTACTCTTACTATTTGAGCATGCAGCTAAACCTCCTGCAATAGCTACAAAGCCCAATAATAAGGCAATCCTTTTTAAAAAATTCATATTCTTCTCCTACATGACTGCACCAATAACGATCAAAGCTAGCCCCACTAAGGTAGAAACTAATTCTTTACCGTGCTTGTATTCCTTCAAAAGTGTCATCCCACCAACAGTTGAGATAATTACACTCAATTGACTGTAGATGAAGGCGTTGGTAACACCATTTGCTTGAGCAGAAATGATGTAAGTGTAAGCACCAATCCCAAAGGCAATGCCGGCAAAAGCATCTAACCAAGAAGCTCTTTGAGTAAATACTTTGGCTTGCTTAGTGAAAATAGCGTACAAAATCGCACCAATCAAGATACCAATCATTTGTGGTAAAAATAAACTTTGTGCATCGGCATTTACTGCTTTAGGAAAGGCTGAGTAGACCCAATAACCAATAGTAGTTACTAATAAGAAGAGCAAATCTCTACCAGTCATCTTCTTGGAATTTGGATCATTAGAAACGGCAGTTAAAGCTACACCGATAATAATCAAAATCAAGGCTAGAATTCCGATAACGTATTGGTTAACACTGCTCCATTCACCAAAAATCAAGGCCCCGATAATTGTATTACCAACTAGTTGTAAACCGGTTGAAATTGGCATTGTTTTGCTTACGCCCATTCTAGTGAAAGATACGAACTGACCAATTTGACCAATTGCCCAAAACATCCCTGACAAAAGTGATAATAGTGAAATACCCATTGTCATTTGGGGATGCTGAGTCAAAGTTACGATAATTCCAACAATTGTTGCTCCAATTCCAACACCTAAGATTTGGTTAGCTGGATGGCTATCTTTAACTTTACTTACGATTAACGGAATAACTCCCCAGCCAATTGCTGGTAAAAGCGCTAAAATAACATTCATTTATATGTACTTCTTTCTGATTACTTTTTATTTTCTTAAGTTGATAATTAAAGTATATCTGCTTACTCTTAGTTAGAAAATTACTAAAAGTTGATGATGCTATACATGAAGTGTATAGTAAAATGAAATAAAAAAGATGAATGCTAGAATTAACATTCATCTTATACATAAATCTTATTCATGAGGCCCGCGAAAAATATTAATTGCGGATAAAACCACAGGAATTAACAAAATTGCCATCCAGAATTGAGCGTGATTAATGCTGGTAACCGGGTTACTAATCGAAGCTACTAATCCTGAAACAATTGATAATCCAACTGCCCCACCAATTTGGTGAACAGTATTAACCACGCCTGACGCTGCACCAGCAATGTCATCATCTACACCAGCAACTCCAGCTACAGTCATTGGACTCATTAATAATCCTTGGCCCAAGCCTATTAATACCATTGGAATAGCTATGCCGAGTAGATATCCAGAATTAATACCTAGGAATGCACCTAGGCTTATTCCTACAATATCAAATAATGAACCTACGAATAAAACTGTCGCATTTGAAAATCTAAAGCTTAGTCTTGCTACAAATAATGAAATAATAAATTGCACCACAGTTAATGGTAAAAATCCAATTGCAGCAAGTAATGGCGTAATGCCAAATACTTTTTGCATAGCTTGTGGCATTAAGAAAAAGTACGCCATGCTGGCTCCTAACATAAAAAATCTAGCAACTAAGGCACTAGCTCTTTGATTATCTTTAAAGATAACTAAAGGCATTAGCGGATTTTCAATCTTATTTTCGATTAAAACGAAGGCTACTAAACTGATAATCGTCAAAATAATAGCCACAGTTCTAAAGCTTGTAGCATTAATACTATAAACTAAGCTACTAAACCCAATTACAGAAGTAATCGCACCCCACCAGTCAATTTTTCTATCAGAGTCAAGTTCTTGCTTGGGATGAACAAACTTAATTGACATCAAAATTAAGATAATTCCCACAACCATATCAAGGTAGAAACCATTTCTCCAACTAGAGTAACTAGAAATGATACCACCAATGATTAAACCTAAACTTGATCCAATTCCAGCAGTAGCTCCATAATATGCAATAGCCTTAGTAAGTTGTTTTCCTTCATAGTAATCCATTAGTAAGGCTAACGTAGCTGGGGCCAAGAATGAACCACCAATTCCTTGTAAAGCTCTCATTGCTATTAGCATCCCTGGATTAAAAGAAATACCAACTAAAAATGATGCCATTGTAAAGACAATTAAACCAATAAGTAGGACCTTACGTCTACCAATGATGTCCCCTAACCTAGCGCCCAAAGCTAAGAAGCCTCCGAACGTCAATGAATAGGCATTGCTGACCCAAGCCACCATGATATTATTCATATGTAGCTCTTGCCCGATTTGAACTGTACTTGTAAAAACTAATGAATTATTCAATAAAATTAAAAAGTAACTGATTAAAACAATTGGCAAAATAATACCAAATGCAGTTTTATTATTTGTTTCTGCTTTTGTATCCAATTTAAATGCTCCCTTCTTGCTTAACTTTCATTAATAGTTTATAGAGAAAAGGGAGACTTGAAAATTACTAGTTATTTATGCTAGTTTACGTATAATGTAAACTAAGGAGAAAATAAAAATGATTGAAAACTACCTTTATCAATACTTAGTCACTTTTGCTCAAACAGGATCTTTAAAAGAAACTAGTCATCAATTACACGTCACTCCAGCTAGTGTTAGTCGTGGTCTTAAAAAGTTGGAAAAGCAGTTAGGTGTTCCTCTTTTTATTCATCAACCGCAAAAATTGGTTCTAACTGATATTGGTAAATTCACAGTGAGAGAAGTAGAAAAAATCTTACATCAAGAAGAAAAACTACCTACAGTAATTAAAAATTACTATCAAAAATTTCAAATGCTTACAGTTGGAGCCTCTACTCCTGCAATAGTTCAGCTCTTGCAAGATTTAAATCTAAAAGATGTGCGGATTAGTAACAATATGTTAAGCACTGCCCGAGTGAAAGAAAACTTGAAAACTCATCATTACAGCTTAATTATTTCTTCTAATTCAATTGAAACTAAAGATATTACCTCTGAATATCTGGGGAAAGAAAAACTCTCAGTAATGTTAACTTCTTACAATAGTCTTTATTCACAAGCGAGCGTCTCTTTCGCTGACCTAAGTGGAAATGAATTTATTGTTTTAAAACATTTAGGTGAATGGAAAAATCTAATAGAAAATAATATTCCTAATATCCAGCTTATTTATCAACAAAATTTAGATTCTTACAATGAATTGGTAGAATATTCTGATTTTCCGCTTTTTAAAAGCAGCTTAGCACTTGATGACCCACATTTTATCAAAAATACTAAACGTAAAATTATTCCAGTTTCTAGTACATTAGCTCAGTTACCTCTATTTGCAAGTTTTTTAAAAAATGATCGACAACTTGTTACTCCTATTTATCAAAAGCTAAAAAAGTCAATCAAAAAAGCCGATGAAGTTTATTCATCGACTTTAGAGAAAAATATTTGACTACTTTTGACTATCAAAATCCATGTCCATCTTTGCATAACCAGCAACCATCTCTGGATTTGGATTGTAGTAGCGCTTTTCAGTATCAAGCTTAGCAATTTCTGCCATTTCCTCATCAGTTAATTCAAAGTCAAAGATATCAAGATTTAACTTAATGTGAGCTGGATTAGTTGAACCAGGAATTACAATATGACCGGCTTGAACATGCCAACGTAAGATAATTTGAACATTGCTTTTACCATATTTTTCACCAAGTTTAGTAAAGATTGGTTGCTGCATCAAGGAACTATCACCGTGACCCAATGGGTACCAAGCCATCAAACGAGTGTCATAAGGTTTCAAAGTTGCCATAACTTTTTGAGCAGTAAAGTATGGGTGAGCTTCAAATTGGATTACTTGTGGCTTAATTTCTGCAAAGGTCAACAATTCATCTAATTCTTTTCCTTCAAAATTAGAAATACCAATTGCCTTGATTTTGCCTTCTTTGTAGGCTTTTTCAAGTTGACGGTAGCCAACCTTCCAGTCACCTGATGGTTGGTGCAAGAAGAGCAAGTCTAAGTAATCAAGACTCAAACGTCTTAGAGTATCATCAACTGCAGTTTCTTTTTCGTAAACAGTTGGCCATAACTTAGAAGAAATAAATAATTCTTCACGATTAATACCACTCTTAGCAATTGCACGACCAACTGCCTTTTCATTCATGTAACCATTGGCAGTATCGATTAAACGGTAACCATCTTGAATTGCTTCTAAAGTTGCCTTTTCAGCATCATCAGGTTCCATTTGGAAAGTACCTAAACCAATTGCTGGAATTTTTACATCATTATTTAAACTAAATACTTCGTTTGTCATTATTAATATCTCCTTTTATTGTAAAGCTAAAGTCCATTCATCTAAGTTTCTATCACCATGACCACTTAGCAAGACATCTAAAGCATCAGCCCATTCTTTAAAGACTTGATCATAGTCACCAACGCTGCCAGCGTCAGTATAGAATGAAGCAACCTTGCCTTTGTAGCCATTTAATTTTTTCAAGAAAGTATAAATTGGAGTTGCAGGTTTACCCCCCCCAAACAGGACTGCCTACCAAGATTAGGTCGTACTTATCAAAATCATCGACATCGATGCTAATTTCAGGATAAGTACTGTTAGCAATTTGTTCTTTAGAAATATCAAAAGTATCGTACATATCTTTAGAAAATACATCCGGAGCAACTTTGATTTCCGCCAAATCACTATTGGGTAGTTGAGCAGCGATATTTTCAGCTACTTTTTTGGTAGTGCCGGACCAAGAATAATATGTAACTAAATATTTTTTACTCATAGATTTATCTCCTCTTGTTAACTTTCAATTAGAATTATAGTGCCAAAAATATAAATAAAAAATTGCCAAAATCTTATAATAGTATACGTTATGCGTATAACTAAAACTTGAGTAAAAACTGATATATCAATAAAGTGATTTTACCGTATTAACCCAAATATAGCTTATGTGCATCAAGTGTGCATCAATAAAAAAGCCACCCCAGAGGCAAATCCTCCCGAGTGGTCATTTAATATTTCTAAATAACTTGAGTCTATAAAAAAAGACCTATATAATGTTGTTAGCTAAACATCATCATATAGGTAAAATAGCTTCAGCTCTACTGTAAGCTATTTTTTAATAAATAAATTTTATAAATTTAACAATTTGTTGCCTGAAATCATCAGGAACCGAACACCAATAACTATAGCCTCTAGCTGTAGTATCTACTGTTCTCCCTTGTGATAATAAAGCTTGCCCTTCAATTGGAAGATTTTCTGGTAAATCAATATTTAACGGAAAATCTTTTTTCTTTGAAGTAATGGGTACTACACTTACCAAACCATTACACATTTTGTTAAATTCATCATTAGACACTACTAATACAGGACGGTATCCGGCTTGTTCATGACCTAATGTTGGATCAAGGTTTAACTTAATAATGTCACCTTGATGCAAAAAATCTTTTGCCATCTATTCACCTCCCTTCAGGAAAAACTTCTATAAAAGTTCTCTTCCAACTGGTTTCCCTAAATCGAATTCTTTAGATTCATTAGGGTGCTCTTTATTCCAGTCATTCCAATATTTTTTATAATCAAAGCCCTCAAAAAGTTCTTTTAAACTTTCAGGGCTTTTTTTCTTTTTTAGAATAATCTCTTTGTTACTGTTTACGGTAACGTCAAATGTTGTCGGTTCAGTACCAATACCAGCTTGGGTTAGGATCGATTTTGGTAACCGAACCGCATGTGAGTTACCCCACTTTTTCAATTCGGTTGTGTTAGTCATTAAGAGTTCCTCCTTCAAATCTTAAAGGTTACTATATAAAGTATATACCAATGTATAAACAAAAACAACAAAAAAGCCACTCCAGAGGGTAATCCTCCAGAGTAGCTTTTTGCAAACTATATAATTTACTCTAAAAAATATTTATTCTATTGTAAGGTTAAAGTCCATTCATCTAATTTTCTATCACCGTGTCCACTTGGTAAAACATCTAAACCGTCAGCCCACTGTTTAAACACTTTATCATAATCTTCAATACTACCGACATCTGTATAGAAAGATGCCACCTTACCTTTATAACCATTTAATTTTTTCAAAAAAGTATAAATTGGAGTTGCAGGTTTACCACCCCAAATAGGACTACCGACCAAGATTAAATCATACTGATTAAAATCGTCGATACTTATATCAATATCAGGATAGTTATTAGTAGCAATTTGTTCTTTAGAAATATCAAATGTTTCGTACATATCTTCAGAAAATACATCAGGTGCAACCTTAATTTCTGCCAGGTTGCTGTTAGGCAATTGCGCAGCAATATTTTTAGCTACCCTTTTAGTATTATCTGACCATGAATAATATGTGATTAAATACTTTTTGTTCATAGCTATCTCCTTACTTACTTTTAATTAGAATTATAGTGCTAAATTAATAAATAATAAACAGTTAATTTCTAATACTAGTATACTATTATCATATTTGTCCCAAATTTGTCCCAAAAATAAAAGAAAGCGTAGCTAGTATTTTTGTAATATTTTGTAATTTTTAGATGCCCTATAATCAAGTTTTGTTGAATAAACTTGCTAACTGGCCATTTATTTTCTACAGATTGTATTTTAATAAAGAGATAATTCAAGATGTAAATGAAGTTTAATTGTATCGTAGTATGATGAAAGAAATAATAAACAATATTTGTTCATTATTAGTGGCACAACAGCTTGAATAATCACACCTAATCGTGGAATTAAAAAAGACACCTACTATTTTATCAGTCCCTACCAAATAAGTATCACAATAAACATGATGATAAAATTGTACTGCCTTTAGATTGCTTCTAATGGGTAACCAAGTGAAAGAAAGTTGGCAAACCCAATTAACTCATGAAAATCCGTAACTACAAAAGTATAAGAAAGTATTTTATTGCATCTTGGCATATTTAAAGTCAAAAAACAATAAATGGTGCTATTCTCTAATTATATAAACTATCTAACTATGTAGGAAGTAATTTAATAATGGATAAAAAAGTTAAAGTTAGTGCTATTGTTGCAGCATTGTTAGCTGTAGCACCTGTGGCAAGTTCTGTGGCTATTAACACTTCTGCTCCTAGCGTTGTTCAAGCTGCAAGCAAAAAAGTTAAAAAGACTACCAAAAAGGCTACCAAGAAGAGTAGTAAAAAAACCACAAAAAATAGTGAAAAGATTGCAGGATACAGTATAAAAGATTATGAAAAAGCAGATGCTATTATTCCTAAAAAAATATAAAATTAAAAGGTGTTAAAAGTAAACGAGTATTTCAAACACTTAAAGCTGGTGTAATGTATCTTGTTCCTAAATATTCTGTGACATTTTCACTTTTTGATAAAAATTACGACTTTACTATTAATGTGGATGAAGATGAGGATGGTTATGATGACTATGACAATGAATATGCAGAAGTAAAAGCCTCAGATGTTATACCTTTTAATTATCATACTGATAAAGGTGTAAAAAATTATGTAAATAAATATAATAACTTTTTAAAAAAATTAAAGTCTAACCAAGACATGGGATTTAAATTTAAAAAGGATACTACTATTCTAGTATCACCACCACATCCCCGTGGTGAGGACGAACTTTATGAAACAGTTGGAGGCACTTCACTATTTAAAAAACGTACTGTTAAAAAGAATAAAATTATCTATGTAGATACTTTTCAAGATTTAATGGACAAGACTATTGGTGAGAACGACCCTGATATTATTAAATATAAAGGTAAATATTATTACCGAGTACATATTTTTCTAAAAGATTATGATTATAATTATGATCCATATGCCGTCCACGTTGCTTATATACCAGTAGATAGCATTGAATTTGTTGTACTGGATGGCAGCAATAATGCAGTAAATTCAAATTATAGATTATAATAGCCAATAAAAAGCTCATTTTATCAAACAAATTGTGTACTGAGCTATAAAAGTTAGATAAAAATTCATTAAGGCTTGACTCTGATTAAATATCGAAGTCAAGCCTTTTAGTCTAATCTTTGTTTTTGTAGTTTTGTAGTGCAGTGTAAATAAAAACACTCAACGTATTATTCGTTAAGTGCTGACGGAATGTTTTGTCGCAAAGTTTATCTTAAATTAAAGATTTAAAATGAACTCCCTATAGTTTTAATTAGCGTTCCTAATATAACTGCTAATACAGTGAAAGCAAAATATCGATTCATTTTTTCTTTGTGCGTCATGTTTATCTCCTTTACTATTAATTTACTTGATAGATACTATCGTTTTATATGTAATAGATTACAAATCAATATTATCATTTTTAAAAGAATGTACAATCTTATAAATTTTAGGTTGAGTACTATTAACTTTAAAAATCCGATAAATATAATAGTTATCTAAGTTTTTAGGTTGATTTGATGCATTTTTCGATAAAATAAATACCATATTCTAGCGAATCAAATATTAGCGAAATACGAGTTACTTTTTTAATGCTTTCATATGGTGCTATTTGAGTTTGCTTTAAGACAAACTTTTTATTCATCCTAATATTTTGTCTTTCAGAAGAAGATAACCTAGCCACTTCCTAAAATAGACTAAAAAAGCTCGTCTCGCTTACCATCTAAGATATGTTCGCTGATACTTTCATCAAAGTAAACTGGCAAATCATGGTCAAAATTATAAGCTAAATCTGAATTTAGTAATTCTTTTTTTGTCATCCAAGTAAGTTGACCTTCATCGCTTGATTGTAACTCTCCGCTAAATTCGGTTGCGATATAAAAGAATACCAAGTAACGATGTTGTTCATGATCATAAAATTGCTTAACTCCTGCAAGTTTAGGATTTTTAATTGTTAAACCAGTTTCTTCTTTTATTTCACGAACAACTGAATCATGGAATGATTCATGAGCTTCAACATGACCACCGGGAAATGTTAGTCCTGGCCAGATTGGATCATTACGATTTAAGACTAAAATTTTATCTTTATTTTTAATCATACACATATTTGTTAAGGTTACAGGTTCTGTTCTACTCATGCAGTTTCCTACTTTCTAAAAAATATATATAATTATCATTACAGAAAAAGGCACTAACAACAAGATTCAAATGCTGTTAATGCCGTATATTGTACTAAGAAAGTATGTGCCATACTTTCTTACTTTAAATTACTACTATAATTTGGAGCACTTTTTGCAATTTGAACATCATGTGGATGCGATTCACGTAAACCTGCATTGGTAATTTGAACAAATTGACTTTCATCAATTAATGTGGAAATATCTTCTGCTCCTACATATCCCATTCCTGCACGTAAGCCACCATCAATTTGATAAAGAATGTCACTCACATCACCTTTATAAGGAACTAAGGCTTCAATACCTTCAGGGACAAGCTTATTAGCTTCATTTACCCCACCTTGGAAATAACGATCTGAGGAACCATGTTGTTGTGACATTGCACCGATTGAACCCATTCCCCGGTAAGATTTATATTTCTTTCCTTCATTTACAAAAATAGTCCCAGGTGCTTCTGTAGTACCAGAAAGCATTGAACCCAACATTACAGCATTACCACCAGCTGCAAGTGCTTTTACAACATCTCCAGAGTACTTTATTCCTCCATCTGCAATAATTGTTTTATTATATTTTTTTGCGGCTTGAGCTGCATCAAAAATTGCCGTGATTTGGGGCACTCCTACACCTGCTACTACGCGAGTAGTACAAATTGAACCTGGTCCAATTCCAACTTTAACTACATCTACCCCTGCTTCAAATAAAGCTTCTGCTCCAGTTTGAGTAGCGACATTGCCTGCAATTAAAGTAACCTTTGGAAAATGCTTGCGAATTTCTGCAATTTTACGTAAAACTCCTGCTGAGTGTCCATGAGCAGTATCGACAACAATAGCATCTACACCTGCATCAATAAGAGAATTGGCTCTTTCAAATGTATCACTAGTAATACCTACGGCTGCTGCTACAAGCAGTCGATTATTTTTATCAACACTAGGATGAGGAAGATTTGGGTCAATCTTTTTTGACTTAACTATAACAACTTCATCAACTTGAGCTGCGATAGAAAGATTTTTATGGATTACACCTAAACCGCC
>NZ_JAAVAU010000021.1 GCF_014803895.1 Lactobacillus sp.
AACATTTGGGCTAACTTATCTTTTTGAACTTGATTGGGATAGAGTCTTAATTTAATTCCAGCTAACATTTTTTCACCTCCTCGTCGCAAAAATTATAGCAAATTCAAAAATATACTAAATAAAATAGAAAATCACCGAAAAAGCTGGTTTCATCTCGGCAATGAATTACCAAGTTTTCACCAGCTCGTAATATTATAAATTATCTTGTTGCTAGTTCTAGTATCTTCTTATAATTAATTATTTCAAAAAACTATTCGTATTATAATTCATTTTTTAATAATTTAAGTATATCAATGCAGAAAAAAGATTTCAGGAAAACCATAGATAAAATTTATTCAATTTGAATACTTTCATATAGATAGAAGATGGACTAATTTAAATCATAAGCCTGTTAACTAAAAAATAGGAAGTGCATTAAAACACTCCCTATTTTTCTTGTGTAGCTTTACTATACTACGCCTTCATTTCATTCAAAATATCTTGAGTAGACTTTTTCGTAGCAATATTATTCATTGCATAGTCCATTGCAGCTTTTTGCCATTCATCATTAATTGTAGATGTACCATCAGTAACTACTGTGACCTTATAACCAAAATCGGCAGCATCCCTGCAAGTATGTTCAACAGCCATATTAGTCCAAACACCAGTAACAATTACATTTTCAATACCAAGATTCTTTAACAAAATATCTAACTGTGTACCATTGAATGCACTCATTCTAGTTCTTTTCAAAACAAAATCTTCTGGTGCTACTTCAATTCCATCAACAAAGTTACCACCCCAGCTGCCATCAACTACACTGCCAATTTCAGTAATACTTTCAAAAATTGGAGCATTTGTACCTACACCAGGTGCACCATCTTTAACAACAAATTGATTATGAAAGACTGGCATGTTATTGTCATGGGCCATGTTAATTAAGGAAGCAATATGTTCAACTACATGTTGCTTTTTAGCATGTTCAACCGCGCCGCTCTTTTCTGATTTTCCACCAACAGACATGTTATCATTTTGCATGTCAATTACTAATAAAGCTGTTTTCTTTTTATCAAACATTTAATTCCTCACTCTAAAAATTTCATCTCAATTTCAATACTCTTTTCCTTCATCTCATGAGCCAATTTCTTAATATCACAGCGTTTTAATTCATCAAGCCTACCCGAAAGCCCCATAACAGCTACACTATTACTATCTTGCATAATTGGGACTGCTAAACAACGAAAGTTTATTGCCTTCTCTTCATCATCTAACGCATAGCCTTGTTCCCTAATGATCTTCAATGACTTCTTTAAGGCATAATTATCAGTCAAAGTATATTTTGTCTTTCTTGAAAAAATATCTAACTTTAATAACTTTTCTCTTTCATCATCATTTAAAAATGCCAATGCACATTTTCCCATTGCCGTGGTATTTAACGGCATACTTTCACCCAGACGACTAAAATCTTCTTGATGATTTTTTGCAGGTACTACTTGAGTAATGACTATTTTATTTTGAAAAATAATACCAATGTAGGCACTCAAGTGATATTTATCAACTAACGGCTTCAGAATAGGTACCGCCGTCCAATTAATCTTGGGATTATTAGTGGACCTAAACTTATTTTTCAAAAAGTATTGATTATCTTTTTTTACTAAAAAATCTAACTCTACTAAAGAATAGAGCAATCTAAAAGTAGTAGATTTTGAAAGATCTAAACTTTGCATCGTTTCCTTTAGTGTGACAGATTCCTCTTTGTTAACTAGATCTATTACTTCTTTAGCTTTAGCTAAAGTTGAAAGGAGATATTTATTATCCATGGAGTCTCCGCCTTTCGATTAACAATATTACTTGGATTGAGTATATTAGAAAACAAAATAAAAAAAGTTTCAAATAATGAAACTTTTTATTTATTAATTCCCTTTCTTCCAACACCACACCCCAATTTTTCCTTAAGCTAAAGGAATGGATAGAAGTTCGTTGACCATTAACTAACTCTAAGACGAATTAGATTAATTATTAGGTAATCTTCTTTGGAAAAACTTTACAATCTCAACAATAACTATCATTAAACAGCCTGCAATCAAAACAACAAGCCATTGCGTACCATTTAATTCAGTAACATCGAACAATTTTGTCATAAATGGCAATTCAACTGCCGCCATAATCAAAGCAGAAACAATGATTGCTCTATTAAACCACTTATTTTCCAGCGTTTGCTTACGGAAGATTGATTTATGGATAAATTTAGAGTTAATAGCATGAAATAACTGAATTAACCCTAAAGTTAAAAAGGCCATCGTTAAGGCATCCCCATGTTGCAAAGCACCTTCACCTACATGAGGACCTACGTGAAGACCGAATTGATAAGCACCTAGCACTAAAATTCCTTCTAAAATACCTTGGTAAATAATCGAGCTAGCTACACCACCAGAGAAGAAGTTGGAGTTTCTACCACGCGGCTTTTTCTTCATAATTCCCTCTTCCACTGGCTCAACACCTAATGCAATAGCCGGCAAAGTATCAGTTACTAAGTTAATCCAAAGCAATTGGACCGGAGCTAATATATCCCAACCAAGCATTGTCATCATAAATACAGTTAGTACTTCACCAACATTACAGCTCATCAAGTAAAGGATTGCCTTTTGAATATTAGCAAAGACTTTACGGCCTTGCTTAATTGCTTCAACAATAGTAGCAAAATTATCATCTGCTAAAATCATATCCGCCGCCCCTTTAGATACTTCAGTACCAGTAATTCCCATTCCAATACCAATATCAGCCTGTTTCAAGCTTGGTGCATCATTAACACCATCACCGGTCATAGCCACAATCTTATTATTTGCCTGCCATGCTTTAACAATTCTGACTTTGTTTTCCGGTGATACACGTGCATAAACACTATAATCAGCAACATGCTCAATAAAGTACTCATCAGATAATTTATCAAGTTCAGCTCCGGTAAGGACACCATCATTATTACCAGGATTTAAAATCCCTAAACGTTCAGCAATTGCAGCCGCGGTTACCTGATGATCTCCTGTAATCATAATTGTTCTAATCCCAGCACTTTTAGCTTCTGCAACAGCAGCCTTGGCTTCTGGGCGCTCTGGATCAATCATTCCCACTAGACCCACAAAAACTAAATCTTGCTCAACATTGTTAGTAACTGGGGTCTTATAAGGTTCATCAATAACTTTATAAGCAAATCCTAAGACACGTAAAGCATTTTGGGCCAAATCTTGGTTAGTAGCTAAAATTTTGTCTCTTTGTTTTGAAGTAATTGGGCTTACTTGTCCATCATTTTCAATAGAAGTAACCCGTTTAAGTAATTCATCTGGAGCTCCTTTAACAGCAACATAAAATTTTCCATTTTTATATTTATTCACCGTTGACATGAGCTTTCTTTCTGAGTCAAAAGGAACTTCTTGAATACGAGGATCTTGTTTTAATAAGCCCTGAACATCAATTTGTTGATCAAAAGCATATTGAATAAGTGCTGTTTCAGTAGGATCTCCCAATAGGTTACCACCATTTTCAATTTTAGTATCATTCACTAAAATCATAGAAAGTAATAACGGATTCTCCTTATTAATCTTTTGATCACTACTATGAATAGACGAATTATAATATAGCTTCTCAACTGTCATTCTATTTTGAGTTAAAGTGCCAGTCTTATCTGAACAAATAATATCAGTAGCACCTAATGTTTCAACAGCAGGTAACTTCCTGACAATTGCTTTATGTTTGGCCATAGCTTGTGTACCCAGAGCCAAAATAATCGTTACAATAGCTGGCAGTCCTTCAGGAATAGCGGCAACTGCTAACGAGACAGCAACCAAGAACATATCAATCATTAACTTGTTCATTGGTTCACTACCTTGTTTGGTAAAGATACCTACAACAAAGACAACTACACAGATTGCTAAAATCATAATAGTTAAGGTCTTACCAAGTTGGTTTAAATTCTGCTTTAAAGGTGTATCAGTTTCATCAGATTCATTAAGCATCGTAGCAATCTTACCAACTTCAGTAGTCATCCCAGTTCCTGTAACAATGCCTTCACCACGACCGTAGGTTACATTAGTATTTGAATAGGCCATATCAGCACGATCACCTAAAGCAACCTCGTCGCCCTTAGGAATCTTTGTATTTTTTTCAACTGGTACAGATTCACCAGTTAAAGCCGATTCTTCAATTTTTAAACTTGCAGCTAAGCCTAAACGCATATCAGCTGGTACAACATCACCTGCTTCAAGTAATACAACATCACCCGGTACAATCTCAGTACTTGATACTTGTAAAATTTCATTATCACGTCGTACATGAGCTACAGGAGTCGACATCTCTTTTAGGGCATTAATAGCTGCTTCTGATTTTGCTTCTTGAAAAACACCTAAAATTGCATTAATCAAAACAACAATCATAATAATAGCAGCATCAGTCCATTCATGAGCAATAACGCCGGATAAAACAGCAGCTACAATCAAGACAATTATCATAAAATCTTTAAATTGATCAATGAATTTCATCAATAAGCCACGTTTTTTCCTAGTTCCCAATGTATTTGGACCATCTTGTTCTAAACGTTTTTTAGCTTCTATTTTTGATAAACCTGTCTTAAGAGAAGTTTTTAGTTCTTGCTCAACTTCAGATATCGACTGCTTATAATATTTTGTAGACACTTTTTTCTCCTCTAACAAAAAAGACCAATGTCCATCTCTGGCCAGAGGTCTTGCTTACAAAATTAATTTTTATAAAAGGTATCAAAAATAGTTACTGGCATATGACGCTTGTGTTCACTCTTTTTCCACAACTTTTCAATTTGCTCAGCAGCTTCCACACTAACCTCTTTGCCTTCAAGATAATTATCTACATCTTCATAAGACACACCTAACGCTACTTCATCTGGAAGAGAAGGACGATCTTCTTCCAAATCAGCAGTTGGGGCTTTTTTATAGAGATGTTCCGGACAGCCTAATTCTTTAAGCATAGCCTTACCCTGACGCTTATCTAGACGGAATAATGGTGTAATATCAGCTGCTCCATCGCCATACTTAGTATAAAAGCCAGAAAAGTTTTCAGCTGCGTGGTCGGTTCCAATTACAGCACCTTTATTAGCACCAGCGATTGCATATTGTACTACCATTCTTTGACGCGCCTTAATATTGCCCTTATTAAAATCAGTAATTTTTTGTCCAGAGGCTTCCACAGCTTTAACCATTGCATCTACTGGATCTTTAATATTAACAATCAAATCTTGATCTGGTTTTTGAAATGCAACTGCATCTGCCGCATCACTGGCATCTGCTTGCACACCATAAGGTAGACGAACTGCAATAAATTGGTAACTATTATCTCCAGTTTCTTCACGCATTTCTTCAATAGCCATTTGAGCCAATTTTCCAGTTAAAGTAGAATCTTGCCCACCAGAAATCCCTAAAACATAACTCTTCAAAAATGGATTTTCCTTTAAATAATCTTTTAAGAAATCAACAGATTTACGAATTTCTTTTTTAGGATCAATTTCTGGCAAAACATGCTCGTAAGCAATAATTTTTTCTTGTAATGGGCGCATTTTAATAACCTCTCTTAACAATTTTTGAACGAATATTATTAATTAAACTCATCTTGTGATCATAAAGTTTTTGCGACAAATCAACTGGATAGTCTTGTGGATTTAATGAACGTTTATATTCATCCCAAAGACCATCTAAATTACTTGCTGTAAATTCTTTAATTTCTTGAAGACTTGGTTCATTATAAATCAGTTTACCACTTTCAAAAATAGTTTGAAGTAATGGTCTAGCTGTAAAATTAGTAACAACCTTATTAATATAAGTATATTGCGGATGAAACATAAACAAAGCATCAAAGTCTCTTGGGTCTTCATCATAATGTGATACCCAATCGCCTTCATTCTTTTTAGCTTCATTAGCAGAAATTCGCCAAACTTGTTTTTTACCTGGAGTTGAGACTTTAACGGCATTTGAAGAAATTTTCAAAGTATCTTGCATTTCACCGTTTTCATTTTCAATAGAAACTAGCTTATAAACTCCTCCCAATGCAGGTTGATCAAAAGCAGTAATTAACTTTGTACCTACACCCCAAACATCAATTTTGGCATCTTGCATTTTTAAGTTTTGGATAGTTTTTTCATCTAGGTCATTCGAAGCATAAATTTTAGCATCAGTAAAGCCTGCATCATCTAATTGCTTACGAACTTTTTTAGAAATATAGGCCATATCACCGGAGTCAATACGCACACCTTGGAAATTAATTTTATCACCCATTTCCTTTGCGACACGAATTGCAGTCGGAACACCACTGCGTAAAGTATCATAAGTATCTACTAAAAAAACACAATTTTTATGTGTTTGCGCATATGCCTTAAAAGCCTTATATTCATCATTATATGCTTGAATCAGTGCATGAGCATGTGTACCAGAAATTGGAATTCCGAATAATTTCCCTGCGCGCACATTACTAGTGGCATCAAAACCACCAATATAAGCAGCTCGTGTGCCCCAAATAGCAGCATCAGTTTCTTGAGCCCGACGCGTTCCAAATTCCATTAAACTATCATCGCCAACTGCTACCTTAATTCTTGCAGCCTTAGTTGCAATTAAACTTTGAAAATTAATAATATTCAACAATGCAGTTTCAACTAATTGACATTGAGCCAAAGGTCCCTCTACCTGTAATATTGGTTCATTAGCAAAAACCAACTCACCTTCTAAGGCAGAGCGAACTGTTAGCTTAAGTTCAAAGTTACGCAGATAATCAATGAAATCATCATCATAACCTTCTTGCTCTTGCAAATACTTTAAATCACTTTCTGAAAAATGCAAGTTACTCAAATAATCAATTACTCGGCTTAAACCAGCATTAACTGCATAACCATTACCAAAAGGTTCTTTTCTAAAAAATAATTCAAAAACAGCATTACGTTCACTTATTCCCTCTTTAAAATAAGTGTACATCATATTTAATTCATATAAGTCAGTATGGAGGACCAATGAATCTTCTTGGTCAATTCGTTTATTTAACATTTTTCCTCACTAGAATAATTTTTAATATTGTTTGTTTCTATTATAATCAAACTTATTCAGATAACAATTATCTAAATACTTTAGCATATAATCCTGCTTCAAATGGCGTTTTAATATGCAACTTTAAGTCGGTTACAATTTTTCGTTTTAAAGGTTTTTCGCCTTCCATCCAAGTTCCTGTAAAAATATGAATAGTCTTGGACCTTTTTGAAGGATTACATAAAACCCCATCGGGATAAACGTGAATTCCATATGGTAGCCATTGTTCTTTATTATTAGGCTTAGCACCATATTTATTTTTTAAAATTTCAGAGACAGAAACAGTATTAACACCCGCTAACTGATTATTTTTATCAAATTTAAAATTACGATCATCGTAATAATCAAGCATATCTTTAATCAATTGATGCTTTGGTTCCGCTCCAAAAACTGCAGTAAATGGATTATCTTTATTTTCAAAACCTACAAAGGCCCGATTTTTTAATAAATCATGTAAATTATCAAGTACTAAAACATCAGTATCAAGATAAATTCCACCATATTCATAAACTACTTTAGCTCGAATATAATCAGATACAAAGGCCCATTTTTTAGCTTTATAAGCTTGTTCAACATATTTATTTTCGTGAATATCAAAATTACTTTCATTCCATTCAATAATTTTATAATCACCTAAATGTTTTTTCCAAGTTTTCATACAAGTTTGGATATTTTTAGGTTTAGGATTTCCTCCTACCCAAACATAGTGAATAATTTTTGGTATCATCTTTTTTCCTCTATTGTTACATAATCTTTAATTGTAAAGAACTCTAAAATTCTTGCTAATCGTTTCTTTTGAGATGAATCTACGTACATTATACCGGGCCCTTGAGATAATTGATTCATAAATTTGAAATAAAAGTCATCAAGTTGATGCTTAGAAACATCTTTTTCAAATTCTTCCATATCACACCCGTCATAAACTTTTAACTTATTTGGTAAAACTACTTTAATTACCTTTTGAGGATGATAATTTTTAGCAAAACTTGTAATAGTATCTAAATAAATATTTTTTTGCCTAGCTTTTTCAATTAAGTGAGGCGTAATATTTTTCAAACTTGTCCGCCCCATTTTAAAGAAAATTAACCCCATGCTCGAAAGATGTAGGCGACGCATTTTTTGATAAATACGTGACTGTGTAGTAAAGGAATTAATTTTAAAATTAGCCAAAATATGGTGCAAAGTACGCAATTGTCCTGAAAAATCAGCTAAATCCTTTGATTTTGGAGCTAGTTTATCTCCCCGACGCAAACCAATAAAATTAGCGTTTGCCATTCTTAAACCAAGGTTATTATTTGCATTATACCAACTTGGCAAATTATTAATTAAATGATTTTTCTTAACACTACTTTCAAAAACTTCTCTTCGCCAATAAATATATGGTACAAATAAATCCTGACCTTTTGATAAAGCAAGTTTAACTACAGTGGCACGACTATCATAATATGCTGGAGAACGAATAATTTCATGAATTTTTCCTAATCGACTTTCTTCCTGTATTCCAACAAAAATCCCATCACATTTTTCACTACATAAGCTTGCCATAGCTCGATAAAACACATTACAATCATACAAAGCATCTTTCGGATCTAAGACATAACAAATATCTCCACTAATATGTTTTAGACCAAATCTAATCGCATTAAGGCGACCACTATGTTTTATAGAAAAATATTTAACCGGCATTTCATTATACTTAAGATACCGTTTAAAATATGACATTGTTTTATCACTAGAACCATCATCAACTAGCACAACTTCCCAATCTTGATAAGTTTGAGTTCTAATTGACTGTAATGCTTTAACAATCGTATCTTCATCATTATGAGCAGGGATAATTACTGAAATTTTGCGATGATTTCTATCCAGATAAATTGAACCAAAGACATTAAACAAATTAACATATATTACTAAACAAAATACTAAGAAAATAATATTTAACTTCCTTGGTTGACCAATAAATAGTCCTATCTCACTAACTAAAGTAAAATACCCAATTGCAAAAAATACATAAACGGTCGGCAATATCCTCTCTTGTGCTTTACAAAATATTCCAGCTACTATTAAAATAACTGGCAAAGCAGCGGCTTCAATAGCCCATGGAATATTTTCCCAAGAAAACATTGGCCATTCTAAAGTTACCCATACTACAGCACATAAGGCTACAGCTAGATAAACAATCAATAAGCTTAAACGAAACTGTTCCGTAAAAGTTATAGCAAACCTTTCTAAATAGAGAGAAAGTATAATTAAAACTGTAATTAGTAATCCCCACGCACCCGCAGGTGGAAAAACATAAGCTAAACAATTTAAATTAATTATAATTAATAAAATATTTTTTAAAGTAAAATGTCTTTCTAAAAAATATAAACTTGCTGTAGTTGTCAAAAGTCCTATTTGGTAAATAAATTCTGGAGTACGAATACTTACTAAGCCGCTAAGATCAATTATATTTAAAAACCATAAACTAAAACTTAACCAAGTTGTAGCTTTTTCCAAAAACCACTGATCAATATCGTTTAAATCACTAAAAAATAAAGCTAACACTAAAAATAAGGCATACGCAGTATTCAAGATAAAATTTAAAGCTGATTCATTCCAAAAAATATCTATCAGTTGTAAATAAAGTGGAATAATACTTACGCCCACTAACAAATAGTTAACATTTCTTCTCTTAGTCGCCATATTTTTCGCCTAAAATCGATTTGTAGTAGTTAACTATAACTAAAAGCTGATTTTGCATTGAGAAAGTCCTAGAAAGATATTCTTTTTCTTTTTTAGCCATTTTAACTAAGTCTTCTTTAGGCATATTAATGGCTACTTTAAGTTGCTTAGTAATTGAATCTACGTCACCAATCTTTGTTATAAAACCATACTTAGAGTTAGGAATCATTTTTTCAATATCTCCAACATTAGTAGAGAGAATTGGAACTAAATTATCGCTAGCTTCTAGTAAAACTAATGGAAAACTTTCAGAATAAGAAGTTAAAACAGCCAAATCCATTTTACGATATAGTTCTCGTATTTCTGAATGGCTCAAAAAGCCATGAAACGTTACTTGATTACTAATTCCTAAATCACGTGCTAATGCTCTAAGATTGTTAAGTTGACCACCATCACCAACTAAATGTAAGCGAACATTAGAATTATCTAATTGCTTAATTGCTTTCAACAATATATCTTGACCTTTAACCTTTTCAGTTCGTCCTACATTAATAATATTGAAGTAGGGATGACCATACTTAGTTGGAATTTCATTGTTAGGATGAAAAAAAATACCATTATAAATTACACAAATCTTTGTTTTTTTAATACCAATTTTTTCAGTTAAAATACTAGCAAAATTTTGCGTAATTGCTAAAATTCCGTCTGCACTACGTAAAGCTCTTAAATTTAATTTAGTAAAAACTTCACCTAACATCCCTCGACCTTCAAAATCTCTTAAAGGATCTGAGTGAACAGTAATTAGCCACTTAGCATTAATTTTTTTCTTAATTAAAGATACATATAAATTAGCTCGTGCCCCATGAGTATGAACGATATCATAATTTCCATCATTGATAAATTTAGCTAACCGACTTAATGCTTTTAAATCATAACGACTGCGTGTTCCTAAAACACTTGTTTTAATTCCAGCTTTTCTACTTGCTTGCGTTACCGGTCCTTCTGCCAAAGTCAGTAATTCAAAATCTTGACCTTCTTTATTAGCTTCACTTAAAAGATGTACGATATGAAATAAACCGCCACCCTTTTCTAAGCCTGCATTAATATGGAGAATTTTCATCTTTTACCTCAATGTTACTTATGAGAATTTTTATTTTTTTGTACCTCTACGACAAACTGTGGTAATACCATCATTCGCTTAAATCTTGTTGGATTAGTAATTAAACGATAGAACCATTCCAAATGTGACTTTTGAAAAGCAACAGGTGCACGTTTAACTTTTCCAGAAAAGACATCAAAACTACCGCCAACACCCATCATAATTGCTGGAAGATTATCTTTCCTCATAATAGAAATTAACTCTTCTTGTCTTGGAAAACCAATTGCCGCAAATACCATATCAGGATTGGTTGCTTCAATTCGCTTAGCTACAGTATTTAAATCATCTTTAAAATAACCATCTTCTGCACCAACTAATTTTATTTCAGGATAATCTTTGGCTAATTTGATTTTAGTAGCTTCAATGACATCAGGTTGAGCACCTATTAAGTAAACTTTTAGTTTTCTTAGATTTGCTATATATAAAAACCAAGTAAATAAATCATATCCAGTTACTCTTTCAGCTAGAGGAGTTTTTTGCATTTTTCCTGCTAAAACAATTCCTATTCCATCAGCAGTCACATAATCCGCATTATGCTGAATAATATTCCTGAAATTTTTATCTTTATTAGCTGCCATCACAATTTCTGGGTTAGCAGTCACAATCATCGTTGAAAGATGATTATTTAATCTACCAATAAATTCATTTTTAAATTCTTCTAAAGAGCGATTATCAAAATCTATTCCTAATACTTTTACTTTATTCATTTTTATTACTCAAAATTATTAAACTCAACATTAATTATCTTCCTATATTTTAACAGAGGAGTCATTTTTGATAAAATACAGATAATATTAAGGAGAAAATTATGAAAAAAGTTATTACTTATGGTACCTTTGACCTACTTCATTATGGTCATGTTCGGTTACTCAAACGAGCCAAAAAACTTGGTGATTACTTAATTGTGGGATTATCAACAGATGATTTTAATGAATTTAAAAAACATAAAGAAGCTTACAATAATTATGAAGAAAGAAAGTATATCTTAGAAGCTATCAAATATGTTGATGAAGTTATTCCTGAAAACGATTGGGATCAAAAAATTGACGATATAAAGAAACATCATATCGATACCTTCGTAATGGGGGACGACTGGCGAGGACAATTTGACTTTTTAAAACCTTATTGCCAAGTAATTTATCTTCCTCGTACACCAGGTATCTCCACCACTAAAATAAAAAAAGATCTTAAATAAAAAGCTAGACCTTATGGTCTAGCTTTTACTTTGCAAAGGTAAATTCAAATCTTTCAGCCACATAAGAAGCGCGTACATACTCAAACGGTTGTCCGTCACTAAGTTCAGTTACTTGACGACGCGTTACTAACGCTTCACCTTTTCTAACAGAAAGTAGACGAGCATCATTTTCACTAGCAACCGATGCGCCAATATTTTCAGTTACATTTCCAATCTCATAGCCACCTTTTTTCTTCAAAGTATCATATAGGCTTGCAGAAACTTCTTCTTTTGAAAAATCTTTAACTAAATCATACGGAATAGTAGCTACTTCATAACAAATCGGCACATCATCAGCTGAACGGACACGCTCCATTCGTAATACATTATCAGTATCCTTAATATTCAATTTCTCTTTTTCTGATAGTGACGGTTTAGTTATGCGATATGAAATTAACTTACTTGAGGGTACTTGTCCATTAGAGCGAGTAATATCGGTAAAACTCATTACCCCGGACATTTTCTCCTGAACTTTTTGGCTAGCAACATAAGTACCGCTACCAAGTCTTCTTTCTAAAATACCCTCATCTTCAAGCGTTTTAATTGCCTGACGTAAAGTCATCCGCGACACATTAAACTTTAAAGCCAGTTGGCGTTCTGCAGGAATTCTTTGACCTACAACATATTTTTTATTTTCAATATCACGTTTAATTTGATTATGAATTTTAATATACATTGGTTCTTGCATACTTTAGTGCCTCCCTGGTCCGAGTTAATTAATCTAGGTAATATTATAAGTAAATTGGTCTAATTGGTAAAGCAGATTAATTATTGGTTTTAACCTCCCATGGTATACCAATAATATTAATATTATTTTTATTATCACACTCTACTTCTAACATCTTATGATTTTTATCAGAAAGAACGTTCAAAATTACCCTAGCATTATCCTGGACAGCTAAAGTAGAACTATTAGGATCCATAATTAAATCATGTCCTCGCATAAATGCTGAACCATTAAGTGCTACAAAATATCTAAAATCTATTCCACTAGAAAAAACTACTCTAGTTGCATCACATTCTGCTTGATCTTGAAAATCGGCATGACTTGAAATTGAGCTATTATTAATAGTTAATCTAGCTTCATTGCATACAATCAACCGATCAAGATTAGAATTTTGCATAAGTGTACGTGTTTTTTTATCTAAAAATACTCCTCCCGCAAAACTGCAATTAACAATATTTACCCACGAATCATCTGATACATAAAAACTTGAATCAATTTCACTAATAACTTTAGAATTGAGCATATTCATCCAAGTTTGACCGTGAATTAATGCTACGGTTACTTCTGAATTATTTAAATCTACCTCACAATTAGAATTAGTATAGGTACTCAAACTTCCTTTAATAATTGAATTAGAAATTATTGCAGTTCCTTTTCCCTGAATTCCAATAGCTGAATATTTATCAGAATCATAATCCACTAAACAATCATTCATTGTAATCCGAAAATCTGCATTTTCAAAAAGTGAAATACTTGCACCCAAAATCTTTACGGAAAATAATTCTAAAGTACACCGTCCATTTACCGCAATTGCTGCCGTATTATCTATCCCACCTTCTACCACTATATTCCGTAAAGTAAGATAAGTATCCGCAACGTCTTCTACAAAGAGAGGATTATAATTAGTATGGGTTTGGAGACAGAGATTTTCTAAAGTAAAAAATCTACAATCCCCTCCTAAGATAAAATTCCCATCAATAATGGTATCTTCTGGGCTACTACCAGTCCCCTTAATTGTTAAATCACACACCTGCATCCCTTGTTCTAATTTATAATAGCCAGGTTCTAAAAGTAACACATCATCAGCTTGAATATTTTTTAAAGCATCTTTCCATTCCACGCCACTACCACGGGCGCCAACTTTAACAAGTTTTGTCACTAAAATCGTGTCCTTTCTACTTTTTCAAAAATATATTCTACTCTCTTCGTTAAATTTTTGCTTTAATTAAGTAAGGAGGTATTTATGAAAGAAATTACAACTAAACAATTACAGGAAATAATAAATCAAAATCCTAAAATCAAGCTTTTTGATGTTAGAGAACCAATGGAATATGGAGCTGGACATATACCGGAAAGTATCAATTTTCCATTAGCAAAAGTAAGCGAATTTAATTTTCCAAAAGATAAAAAATACTACTTTATCTGTCGATCTGGTAATCGCTCAAACCAATTCTGTAACTATTTGAATACTCACGGTTATCAAGATATCATTAACATTCAAGGAGGAATGCTTGAATGGGATGGAGAAGTAGTATCTGATTTTTAATTTTATAATAAAATACAAAAAAACGTCTTCAATTGAAGACGTTTTTTCAAGGGTTGGGTTTCTTAAAATAAGAAAATTGGGTTAGCTGGATTCGAACCAGCGCATGACGGTACCAAAAACCGTTGCCTTACCACTTGGCTATAACCCAATTCATTGAACTTTTACTTGTTGTTCAACTAATTACCAGCTGGATAATCCAGCAATGGAGGCCAGTGGATTCGAACCACCGAACTCAGAGAGAGCGGTTTTACAGACCGCCGCGTTTAGCCACTTCGCTAGGCCTCCGAAAGATTACTTAATTATAATACCTAACATAGTAATAAAATGCAAGTATATTTTTCAAAAAAATCAAAAAAAATTTATTTATAAAAAAATAAAGAGATCCATAATGAATCTCTTTGTAATCTATTTTAATTGTGCAATATGTTTTTTTATAAGATCAGCTGAAGAATGTAGTTTTTTATCTTCTTCATCATTCAATGGAAGTTTAACAACTTTTTCTACTCCATTTTTACCGATAATTGCAGGATAACCAATATAAGTTTTTACTTCATCTAGATAAACAGAAACAGGAGCAAACAATTTTGCATCACTAAAAACAGCCTGTACTAATCTTACAGCACAAGTGGCAATGGCATATGAAGTATATCCTTTACCAAAAGCTACCTTAATGGAATTTTTATTAGGTTGAGCACTTAATTCCTCTTCCTCATCCTTGCTAAACAATTCATCAGCACTACGGCCATTAATATGTACTGTCGACCAAGCAGTAAATTGGGAAGCACCATGTTCTCCTAAAACAAAACCTTCTACATTACGTGGGTCCTCATTCAACTTTTCTCCAACAATCCTTTGCATTCTTGCAGTATCTAAAAAAGTACCTGTCCCAAAAACCTGTTGTTTTGAAAGACCACTAGCATTTTGCAAGATAGTGGAAATTGCATCACAAGGATTAGAAATATTAATTAAAATACCTCTAAAACCTGATTCCTTAATTTGTTTACCAACTTCTTTAGCATTTTTAGCATTAATATCAAATTCCGCAAAGCGGTCACCAGTCTTAACAGTAGCTGCAATATCTCCAAAAGAAGTAACTACTATATCCATATCTTTTAACTTGTTCCAGTCTTGCATTAAAACGTTCACATGATAGTCATTCCTAGCTAAAGTATCACGTAAATCATTGTACTCAGCTTCTACCTTATCCTGATTTTTATCAAGTAAAAGTAAAGTATCGGTAATACCATGTGTAAATAAAGTATATGCAACTGTAGCACCTACGTGACCCAACCCAATAACAGCAACTTTTCTCATAAAAGTCCCTCTCTTTCTGTTCTAACTGTGAACCTTAATTTCTACGTTCATTTTATTATTAACTACTGTAAAACGAAAGTTTAATCTTAACTAATTTAACTAATAAAGATAGTATTCTTTGCTTTCCAATCACGCAATTTTATTCCTACCCAAAAAGTATAAATCCCTAATGTAATAATTGATAGTAATAGCCACTTAATCCAGTTCCCAAATAAGCCCCAGGCACTTCCAACAAATTTCATCCTATGTCCTTCAATTACTGTATGATTAGTTTCCCAACCATATACTAAACATACTGCCCAAGGGAAACAGATTCCGAATGTACAAACTGTCAAAATAAAGCCCAATATTTTCCAACCAATATAGGCAAATAAACCACCGTCAAAGAAAGAGTTTCTACCATGTTTTGTTTCCACTATAATAACCTCTGTTCTATCTAAGTATATTTATATTATAGTGTTAAGTCAGGAACAAAAAAAGACTAGCAAGCTTTACGCTTCTAGTCGTTTGAATAAGTTAAATTAATTTTATTATAAATTCAGATAACTTTTTAAAAATAAAAAAAGCTTTAATATCAAGCATCGAAACACTTAAAATTAAAGCAAATTATAAATATTGGGTTAGCTGGATTCGAACCAGCGCATGACGGTACCAAAAACCGTTGCCTTACCACTTGGCTATAACCCATTTCCTTGAACTTTTACTTGTTGTTCAATTTAATTACCATTTGACTAGCTAAGCCAATCAACATCTAATACTATACTAATTTTAAAATAAATTGTCAACAAAATAATTAAACTTTTTTCTATTTTCTGCTTTTTGCTATAATTCTACATAGAAAAGAGGCTTTTTATGACTACTCCAAGACTTATTTTTAGTGAAATTGATAATACCCTAATTAGTCCAAACTATCCTTTAAGTCAGGAAACAATTTCTGCCATTAGAAAACAAATTATTCATGGCAACCTATTTATTCCTGTTTCTAATAGAATGCCCAAAGCTATGCTGACTGTTGTAGGTCAAATTACTACTGCATCTCCTATTATTGCTTACGATGGTGCACTTGTCCTCGACGAAATGGGCTCTCCACTAAATTCACAATTTATGAGTATTGAAACTGCGACTAAAATTTGTACTATAGTAGAAAAATATCCAAAACTTGTTTGGAATATTTACAGTGGCTATAATTGGCTAACTCAAAATATTAACAATACTTTTGTTACCAACCAAATCGAATTAACTCAAGTCAAACCATTTCCAACTATTATTGAACACTTAACTGAACTTAAGGGGGTTCATAAAATTTCAATTATGGGTGAACATGATGAATTACTTCAAATCCAAAAAGAACTAGTTCAGATTAAAGACTTAACTATATCTTTTTTTAACAATAATACCCTAGATATTCTTACCAAAGATGTCTCACGTACAAACGCTATGAAAATTATGGCTGATTATTTTGCAATTGACTTGAAAGACTGTATCGGTTTCGGTGGACTTATCCAAGATGAAGATATGCTTACTAAAATAGGTCATCCTTATGTAACAAGAAATTTGTTTCAAACCACTAGCAATAAGTTTCACATGATTCCACAAATAAATCATCAGCCTGATTTTGCTCAAATTTTAGCGGATTTCACCTAAAATTACTCTTTATTACAAAAAAACTAACGATTTTCATAGCTTTATAACCTTATCGACTCTGTTTTGTAACAAAATTGCAATAATCTCCTCGTATCATTAAAGATGTCAATTACGAAGAACAAATTTTTAATGCTAATTATTAACTTAAATTATAAGGAGAATTATATTGAATAAGTTCAAGTCAGTCTTAATTAAATTAACTGCCGGTGCTGCTCTTGCTTTCACTGGTGTTGTAGCTATTAATACAACTACTACTGCTTCCCATGCAGAAGCTGCAACAACACTTAAAACTAAGAAGATCACTATCGACTCAAAAGACGGTGCTAAGATTTGGACTTCTTACTACAAGGGTACTTTTACTGGACAAACTGCTATGTACGGTGCCAACTACACATACACTAGTACCGCAGTTGATCCAAATGGAAATATGTGGTTTAAGATTGGCGAAAACCAATGGGTTAAGGCCGATGATATTGTTATGGGTGAATTAACTACTGCTGCTAAAAATGCCCAAAAAACAACTACTACAACTACCACAAAGACCACTACTAAGAAAACTACTACTAAGAAAACCACTAAAAAGACTAGTACAAAGAAAACAACAAAGAAAACAGTTTCTCAAGCTCCTACCAGTGCCGAAGCTGCTGCTAAAGCTTGGATTGCAATGCGTGAATCTGGCAATAATTACAATGCACGCAATGGTCAATATATTGGTAAATACCAACTATCCGCTTCCTATTTAAATGGTGACTACTCAGCAGCTAACCAAGAACGTGTTGCTAACAACTATGTTAAGTCTCGTTACGGTTCATGGGTAAATGCTAAGAATTTCTGGTTAACTCACGGTTGGTACTAAAATATTCAAGACAAAATGGATTCGTATGTTATGATACGAATCCATTTTTTATTTTTATTTATAATAATACAAGCTGGTGAAAACTCAGTATTTATTGCTGAGATGAACCCAGCTTTTTTTAGTTGCTTTTCTATTTTATGGTATTTTCGAAAATGAACTACATCGGGAATGAATTCCCGAGTTTCTGGGAACAACAGGTAGTGTTTAGGATCTTACAGAGAATTAGCTTTCGATGTCCGAAAGGTCTCATACCTAACTCACAGAACCTGT